>JBBTQQ010000001.1:0-25476 GCA_038065615.1 Patescibacteria group bacterium
ACAGCACCTTCTTTGTTCCAAGGCCACCGTTCGCTTCGGCGAACATCGCCTGTAGCGGCAGAGCAGCGTTGAAGCAGTAGCCAAGCGTTGTGATCGTAACACCATCGCCGAGCTTTACCAGCCCAGCTTTGATGCTCTTGCCCGGGTCAGTCGGGACATACCGCTGGTTTAAGCCAGCGTTGCCTTGCTCCGAACACGTGGCGTTGTACGCCAGGTTCGGATACTGCGACAGGTCGACGATGCGAGCACCGCCACTGGAGTTCCGGGAAACATAATCCCGAATCTGCTCAGGCGACATCCCACCGTCGAGTGTGAGGCATCGCACCGTCTTCGGGTCCTTGGATTTGGCCAAGAAGTCAGCTCCGTTGACGAATCCGTCGTCAAAAAACCGGCTCCCAGGAGTCCAAACCCGCAACAGACCAGCGTCAGTGCGGTTGTGCAAGAGGCCAGAGTCCATCTTCGGCACAAAACCTGCGCCGTAAACTTCCAAGCCGCTTGTAACCTTCACGGTGAACTGATCGGGCTCTGACTTGATCGTGGCGTGGAGCGTTCTCACGCCCTGCAGCCACGACCCAATCCGATCCGACTTCCAGTGAAGCATCTGCTTGACGCCGCCCGTTGGTGCCGTCAAGGTGTTCAAACTGTCGACCAGCTTGTCGTAGCCCTTGCGGAACTCCGAGTACTTCTCGTCCGATACCGCGCCACACTTGCGGGCGATCTCGGAGAGTTCCTGCTGTGAGAGCAGATTGACATCGCGAGCTTGCCCGAGCGTCGGTGCCTGGATCCGGCAGTTGCGAGCTGAAGCCCAAACCGTCTTGATGGCGCTATCACGCACCACCTTAACAGCAAGGGTCCGCTGCTTCTGGACCTGGATGGTCTTGTAGCACGCGGGGAGCGTGCACAGTGCCATCACGAGGAACATCCGTACGTATTTCACGCGTCCTCCGCGTTTGAATTGTTGCCAGCCCACCCGTTTGGTAGGTTATTGGCCTGCTACTTTTCTTGTAAAGCAGCTAGGATTTTCTAAGCTGTAAAAAATCCGAGCTGATCCACAAAGGATCTAAGCTGTCAGGTTATCTCTCTGTCTGACTCAGCTCTCCAAAAACAACTAGTCTCTTTGAAGATGTTCCGATTGGCCAACATGTTGAAAGTGCAACAATTGACTTACCTTGGCTTGCAAACTGAGCTTGATCATCAGCCTTGTAAATAGAAGAGCCTGTAACAACATAATGGAAGATTATTTTCTTTCCGGTTTCATCGTTAACCGTTATAGAGAAAGAGTCGTATTGCTTTAAGTTAGCAAGAGTTTCAAAGATCTTGTTGTAGTCACCTTTTGCCCAAGCATAATTTGAAGAGTGACCTGAGATATATGAGGTACCGATTTCTCCTGGCATTGCTGTTCCTGGATAATGAATTACGCCTGATTGTAAATCTCTGTCAAAGTTCTTAACATCACTTGTCCAAACAATAGGAACTGTAATACCTAAAGCAGGAATACTTAATGAACCGTTTTCTGTTTGCTTTATCACAACATTGTTCCTTGTTTCTGAAATGTTTGAACTTGCTCCAGCAACCATTCCGCTTGCTTGAGCAGCTGCAAGTGAAAGTTTGTTAGAAACAGATTCTAAATCAATGTATTGAGCAACAAGCTTTTTTTGTTCTTCTGGCATAGCGCTTCCTGTTAGCGGATTGATTCCGTTAATCAAAGCTTGAGTGTCTGTAATTCCTAAGCCCAAAGTATCTTTTCGTTTTGGGTTTAATCCCAAAATGAACTTCTGATAGTTAGTTAAACCGTTTCCAGAAATATCATAGTCTGGCGCAAGAATTGAACTATCAGTTACTTCATAGAAATATCCGCTAATCCATTTGCTGTAGCCTTCAAGATTGGTATATTGAGTAACTACTTTTGGTTTAGTTGTGTTTGAATTACCAAACAATGACTTGAAAGAAAAGTTTGTGAAGAGCAACAAGAACAAACCGATTGCAACAACGAAGACAATAGCATATGGAGCTACCTTCTTTAAGATCTTTGCAACAGGTATCTGAGAAACCCTGACTGTAGTGATTCTACTTTCAGGATTATGTTCAATTAAAGGACTTGTTTTGGCTTCAACATCATGCTCTTCGTGTTTTTCAGAAGCATGGTCAGAAGAAGCATCCTGGTCGTTATGGCCGTGTGCTCCTAGATGTTGATATAGGTCATGTGTGCCTTGTGGTAATTCCATATATTTTTATTAAGACTAACTATTATAACCTCAAAGTTTAATTTTGTCAAGTCCCTTTAAAATATGAGCTATATTAGTAAAAACGCCTTAAGAGAGGTATAATATTTACGAATTGATTATCTATGGCTTTACAAAGACCGGTTGGTCAGAAAACCACAATTTTAGCCATTATTTTGCTCCTTACCCTGCGAATTGGGTTGGGTTTTAATTTTAGTTCAGCTACAGATTTAAGCCCTGATAATATCGCAAGCGCGGTTAACAAACAGCGCTCTCAGAGAAATATTTCGACACTGGCTTACAACCAAAGACTTGCAGCTGCGGCTGACTTCAAAGCACATGATATGATCTCCCGCAGCTATTTTTCCCATACTGATCCTGAAGGAAAATACATTTGGGACAAAATTGCTGAAGAGGGATACAAACCATACACAGTTCTTGGCGAAAATCTTGCTGTTGATTTTTTTGACACCGAAGGTTTGATGGCTGCATGGATTGATAGCCCAACACACCGGTCAAATATTTTAAATACTGACTACAAAGATCAAGGCATTGGCGTTGCTGATGGAAATGGTGGAAAGTACAGTATAGCTGTTGCAAATACATTTGGTGCTCAACCAAGCACTCAAGTCACACAAAAATTTGTAACTCAACCAGCACCAAAACCTGTTGAAACAATTCCTGCTCCAACAGCACACCCTGCTCCAACACCAAAACCAGATACAACACCTGAAAAACCCGCTGTTGAAATTGATGGAAACAGTGTCTTGATTAATCCAAGTATTGAAAATGGAAAATTAAAAATAGGGATATATGTTAAAGTACTTGGTAAACCAAGTTCTGTAACTGCAACATTAGAAAGTAATACTATTCCTCTTAATGCAACCGGCATTGGATACGGAGGTTATCTAACCTTAGAAAAGTATTTTAATTACAGGTCTTACAATTTAATTATTGAAGCTAAGGACAAAAAAGGACTAGCGACCCAAATCGAGGCTCCATTAAAAGGATACCCGCTTCCAAAAACAGAAGATCCTAAAAGACTAGGAGACGTTTCTGAAAAAGCTGCTGCTCCTGATCTTTACAATGTTTTTAAATATATTGTTGTTGTTTTCGGTGGTTTGTTTATTCTCTTCATGCTCCTTGATGCCTTGCACTTGAGAAACAAACAATTCTCAGATATTGATAAGCTGAGAATTGGGTCAAATGTAATCCTTATGTTTCTGGTTGTTAGTACTCTGCTTCTTGTCTCTTGGTGGCATTAAAAAACGCCTTAAACAAGGCGTTTTTTTTAGAACTGACAACGTTCTATTCGTGCCTTAAAGTTTGTTACTCCTAAGACCATAACAACGATTAAGACAAAGATTGTTACTTGTTCTGCCAACACTCTAGCGCTTAGAGTGTTGTTTATTTTGTTGTAAAAAAGATTCCAAAGAAGGTTGTAAACAGCGGTCATGAAAAGACCCGCTGAGAAATAGTTTACGTTCCAAAGTTTGTACACAAAGTAAGAGGCTGCTGAAAGAAGCGCTGATATTATGAAAACATAAAACACATGTTTTAATGAAAGCTCTGCAAATTGAAACAAAGCTTGATACAAAAGCATGAAAGTAACAAGAAAAATGACAAGATAAAAAATGGTTGGAGTAAAACAATAGTACCAAATGATGCCTAAGCTCGCTGCGTAAATCAACCAAGAAGCATAAAGCTTAACGTATGTAAGTATTATGAAATGATTTGTGTTTATCTCTCGTTTATGAAAAACTTCTTTGAAAAAAGTATAACAAGTGATTAAAGAGATTGAAGTTGCAATAATGATAAACTGTTGGAGTTTGTATTGTTGAAAATTAATTCCAATTAAAATTACAGCGCCCCAATACAATATTCCAGGAAGAATTAAATAGTTTTGAAAATATCTAAGATGCTCCCATTTAAGAAAATGTTTAAATCTTAATACTACAAAATGCGCTAAATTACTTGATATTAAAGATTGTTCTTTGTAGTGAACATCGAAAAGAAAATACAACCAAAGGATCATGAAGAAATAAATCATGCCGCTTGCTTGTAGATACAGCTGCATCTGGTATAGATTGCTTATGTATGCCAAGGATTCAAGACCAGCAAAAGAAATAAAAGAGATTACTCCAATTGCAACTAACTTATGCCATCTTGAAAAAACTCTTGGTTCTGTCATTGGTTCTTTTGATTCTTTTTGTAAATTAATTCATTTGCTTTGTACAAAGCATCGATCGTTCCGGCATCAATCCACTCACCTTTAACAATTCCTACTTTTAACTTTCCTTCTTTAAGGAAAAGGTTGTTTAAGTCAGTTATCTCCAGCTCCCCCCTTGGGGAAGGTTTTAAACTCTTTGCTTTTTCTAATACCGTGTGATCATAGAGATACAAACCAGTTTGTGCGTAGTTTGAAACAAAATCTTTTGGTTTCTCAACAATCTCCAAAGCATTCATTTGTTCATCAAATTTAACAACTCCGAATCTTTCTGGGTCATGAACTTCTTTAACAAAAATCTGCGCTCCACTTTTAAAGTTTTTTATAATCTCAGAAAAATCATCCTCATATATGTTGTCTCCTAGTATCAAAGCTACAGGTTCTTTATCCATGAAGCTTTCAGCGATCAAAAGCGCTTGTGCAAGTCCTTCTGGTTTGTCTTGGATTTCATATGTAAATCTTGCACCAAAATCTTTTCCTGAACCCAAATACTTTAAGTAATCACCAGCATGGTCAGGCGCAACTATGATTAAAATGTCCGTGATCCCTCCTGAAAGCAAAGTCTGCAAAGGGTAATTAATCATCGGCTTATCATAAACCGGCAAAAGTTGCTTTGAAGTAACTTTTGTTAAGGGGTATAATCTGGTTCCACTACCTCCTGATAGAATGATGCCTTTCATTGTTTTTCTTTAATACTGTTTAAGAATTCTTTTAAAGCCTCCTGCCAAGGGCGAAGCTTAGGAAACTTGGTATTAGCAATAACCGAGTTTTTAGGTCGTTTTGCTGCCCTAATAAACTTGTCTGCTAGAACTGGGTTAAGTTTTACCTCCATACCTTGTATTCTAAACACTTCTTCGGCAAAATCCAACCACGATGCCTGTCCCTCGTTTGGGAGATGATAAATACCGTAAGGGTATTTCTTGTCGACTAATTCTAATACTTCTTTTGCTAAATCAACTGAATATGTTGGTGTGCTTATCTCGTCTGTTACAAAAGCAAATTCTTTCTGTGTTTTTGCAAGCTCAAGTACTAATTCAGGGAAGCTTTTTTTTGCATTCTGACTCTCTGCTGATCTACCAAACAAAAGGTTTAAACGAACAATGTAATGTTTTGAACATTTGTTAGCGTTTTGTTCACCCTGATACTTTGTCATTGCATAAACGCTTTGTGGGTTTGGTTGATCTGTTTCTTTGTAACTTTTTGTGCTTTCTCCATCGAACACAAACCCAGTACTGAAGTGAACTAAAGTTGCACCGACTTTCTCAGCACTCTCTACGATATTTAAAACTGCTTGAGAATTTAAAGCTTCTGCTTTTTCTTTTTCCTGTTCTGCCAAATCAACAGCATTGTATGCAACACAGTTATATATTACTTCTGGTTTCAATTCTAAAATCTTTGCACTCAATGCTTCTTTGTTTGTAACATCCAAATCACTATCAAAACCAGCAACTTCTATGTTTTTTGCTTTTAGCTGACGCACAAGTTCACTGCCAAGCATTCCTTTAGAACCCAGGACCAGTACCATATTTCTTTGCTCCAATAGTTAAGTTTAAGGTTTTGGTTGATTTCCCTCGTTTTATTTCTAATCTAATTACATCACCAGGAGAATATTTTAAGCTTAAATCTTCAAAGCTGTTTTGTAACGTAACCTTGTCATCATTAACTGCTGTAATAATATCACCTTCTTGCAAACCGGCTTTACCTGCAGGACTTCCTTCGATTATTGAAAAGTTTCTGGAATAGTCAGTGTTGTGAACCCATGCTCCCTGAGTTCCGTTGAACGCTGTTGCGTCTGAAAGAGAAATCGGCAAGTAGAAGAAACCAAAAACGTTTTTAACTATAGCTCCGTTTTTGAAATATGAGTTAAGCGCATTCTTTAAAGCCTCTGCTGTAACAATGCCAGTTCTGGTTTTAAGACCAATAATATTTCCTTCTAGCGAGAATATGACTGAGTTGTTCGGCGCTTCATCAGGACTGTACTTAAAAACCTGATTAAAATCATCTGCAAAATAGCTTTGAGCTGGATGGTTGTGGGTTTGAGATGAAAGGAATGAAACAAATATGTTTGGATTAAATTCGTTTAGTGTTTTTGAAACAATGATTATTCTTTGTCCTAGTTGTAAATCAGCCGAAAGGCCAACAGATGCGGTTGGAAGATTATTTGCATCTACTTTAACAAAAGCGAGATTTGAATCTGTATCCATTGCTTTTAATGTTGCGGGCAATACTTTACCATCATCAAAAACAATTTTTAACGGTAGTTTGCTTGATTGAGAGTAAAGACTTTGTGCTGGTACCGCAATTAATCCATCTGATGTAAGGATTATTCCTGATCCCCTAAAATCTGCGTTGTTAAAATCGCTTCCATATGCAACACCTACAACCCAAGGCCTGACTTTCTGAACCACAGCAACAGTATCAGATCCTTCATTTACGCGAATTTCTTGTTTGGTGTTAATTACCAAAGGTGATCCACCTGGGCTAAGGTTGTATTTCATCAAAAACGGAATTGTATTTATCTTCGGAATTAAAAATCTGTTGAAAAGCCAACCACCAACTCCACCAACAACTAATGAGCTTAAGATTATTATACTTATTAATTTTCCAGAGATTTTTTCATTCATGGACTTTACGCTTTCCAAGGTGTGCTTAATATTATTAATATAATCAAAATTGAAGAGAATATGACGTGAAAAGTAATCTTCTGTCGATTAAGGTTATGAAAGAGGTAGTAATATACAATGATCCAAAGAACATAGAAAACATTAAAGAGAATTACTGATAATGCTGTGAAATGAAAAGGCAGGAAAACTAACGCCCAACTAACCTCTAAAACACAAAGAGTTATTAACGCGGACCAAAAGTTTTTCTTTTGATTACTTTGCGGAACATAGTCAAATGATGCTCTGGCAATTAAAAATGTTGTCACACCTAAAAGTAACAGTGTAACTGTGCTCTTTGGAAGAAGGTAAAAGTTCCAAGCAAATATGGCTGTACTTAAAGCAAAGTACGAAACCAGAGTTTCTAAAAAAACTACTTGTTCTGAAACCACCAATAAACCAATCTCTAGGAAATATATGACTATGACTGAAAAGATTAAAAAGAGTCCTTTAAAAAATCCATCTGGAACAACAAAGTACAAACCAATCATTGAAAAGATAAACAGAACTGGTCGAATCAAAGACCAGTGATTTAAGACATTATTCTTCTTTAAATACCAGTAATTGTAAGCAAGGAAGCCCAGCGTGTACAAAGCCATTACTGGGAGTAAAAACCTAAAAACCCCGCCAAATGACTGTATCAAGACGAGGAAAAGTAAAGCGATTATGCTACTTACTAGTTTGTGCGACATATCTGTTTATTATTATACCCAAACCAGCGAAAATTAGTAATAGCGCGACAAGCTGATCTACTCTAAAGATTCCAATGAAAGCGCTGTCTAAACGTATTGATTCAATCAAAAAACGACCAATGCTGTAAAGGATTAAGTAAGCTCCAGTTAAAATCCCTTGGTTGCTTGTTTTCTTTGATATTTTCCAAAGCAAAAAGAAAACAAAAAGATTTGACAATATCTCATAAGCAAAGGTTGGATGGAAATAACTTGAGGATTCAAAACCACCTGGTCTGAAATTACTTGGAACAAACATTTTCCAAGGAAGATCAGTTGGCTTTCCAAAAGCTTCGTAGTTGAAATAGTTGCCAAGACGACCAATTGCTTGAGCTAAAGGAAGCGCAAAAACAATTGAGTCTGTTAGTGAAAAGAAATTAACATTATGTTTCTTTGAAAGAAAGTAAAGAATAATAACTCCGCCAATTAAACCACCATAGATTGCAAGACCACCATGCCAAACTTTGTAGATCTCAGAAAGATTTTTACTGTATTGGTCGAAGTAAAAGAGAACGTAGTAAATACGTGCTGAGACAAATCCAAAAAGAATTGCCCAAAAAATCATCTCATCAAAAACAAGTTCATTAATCCCCTTTTTTAATGCTCGTGCTTTAGCGATGAAGTATGCAAACACTACTCCTGTAACAAAAAAAAGACTGTAATATCTAACAGTGAAAAAACCAACCTCAAAAGATTGGCTCAAAACAGGAAAACTCGCTATCTTAGAACCTAAAAAAGGGATATTTGTTTTTGCATTGCGACTCTTGGTTCTGGGTCTGTCCATTTTACTGGTATTTCTTTAATTTCAAAAAAATCTTTATAAAGGATCTTGCCGTTAGCAAGACCATAATTATATACATCTCTTGTAATTCTAACATCATCTAAACAATACTTTCTTAGCAAATCCAAACGGTTATTTCTCCAAAAAAGGATTGCTTCTTTACCATTCCCGCTTTTACCCTTACCTAAAGTTGCCTCAGCAATTGAGTTTAAGCTTACTCGTCGACCGAGGTGTCTTTGAACATCTTGCATAATGTCCAGAAAAGGAAGACTATGAACATCAAAGTTTAAGTAGGGCTGTAATACTTCGAAATCAAAATCTTTGATATTAAAACCAATGATCTGATCAGCGCCCTGTAATAACTCCGCGAGCTTTGGTAATTCTTGTTCTGAAAAGATTGTGTACTTGTCAGTTGCAGATTCCCAGATCCCGCAAACTGAAACTTTCAACAGATGGTTCTTTCCTCTTCCACCAACCTCTTCAAATAGTTTTTGTGTTTCTAAATCTAAAACGATTTTTTTAATCGGCATTTGTTTTGTTATATAAAAAGTATATCACGGAGTTGTTGCAATTGGTTTTAATCCAGATTTTTTTAAAAGCGGGATTAATAACTCCATTGGAAGACCCTCAACACCAGTTATCGAACCTTCAGTGTAATCAACTAAGTTTGCACCATATATACCGCTTGTAGAGAAAGCACCAGCCCAAGTTGTAACTGGAGCATTGTTTACATATGCATTAATTTCATAATCATCTAGCTGACGCATTTTTAATTTTGTAATTGAGACTTCTGAAAAATCAATGTCCTTTTCGCGATCAAGATAACAGAGCGCTGTGTACACGAAAAGGATTCTGTCTTGCTGTAGCTTCAGCATTGCACGAGCTTCGTCTAAATCCTGTGGTTTTTCTAAAGCTTTTCCATCACATACAACAAAGGTATCAGCCGCGATGATAATCCCTTGGTGTTTTGCAGCAACTGTTTCTGCTTTAGCTCTAGCTATTTTTGCTACTTGAACTTTTAAATCAGGGTCGCGGATTGTTTTTTCATCAATATCAGCAATCTGTATTTCAAAAGGAATACTAAGACCTAAAAACAAATTCTTTCGTAGTTCTGACCCTGAAGCTAAAATTACTTTTTGCATATCTTAGATTATACACCAAACAAAGCAAAACTTTGAAAAATTCACCGTTTTCTGGTAAAATTCTAATACTTTAATTGAAAGAATATATTATGCACAGAACATTAGCAGCAGATACTGGATCTAAGGAAGGACAAGAAGTATTGGTAAAAGGCTGGGTTCACTCCCGTAGAGACCACGGCAACCTTGTTTTCATAGACTTAAGAGACCATACAGGTCTAGTTCAGATAACGGTAAATAAAGATCTTTCAGGATCTGAAGTTTTGTCTGTGGCTGAAAAGATAAGAGATGAATGGGTTTTAGCAGTAACTGGTACTGTAGAAAACAGAGCTCCTGAGCTCATTAACCCAAACCTTGAAACTGGGAAGGTAGAGATAAAAGCTAAAAGCATTGAGGTTTTAACACAAGCAAAAACACCACCATTCCCTGTTGCTAGAGATGAAGATGTTGCAAATGAAGATATTCGTTTAAAATATCGCTTCCTTGATTTAAGAAGACCTAAAATTCAAAAGTATCTAAAACAAAGAGCCCAAGTTATTAAACACATCAGAAACTTCATGGATGAAAGAGGTTTCTGGGAAATTACAACACCAATTCTTGCAAACTCATCTCCTGAAGGCGCTCGTGACTTTTTGGTTCCTTCAAGATTGCATCCGGGTAAGTTTTACGCTCTTCCGCAAGCTCCTCAACAATTCAAACAGCTTTTGATGGTTGGTGGAATTCCAAGATACTACCAAATTGCTCCTTGCTTTAGGGATGAAGATGCAAGAGCAGATCGCTCCCCAGGTGAGTTCTATCAACTAGACATGGAGATGTCTTTTGCAACTCAGGAAGAAGTCTGGGCTGAAATGGAAGACCTCTTTAAAGAAGTAACTGAAAAGTTTTCAACTAAAAAGATTCAGCAATTCCCTTTCCCAAGATTTAAGTATGCTGATGCAATGGATATGTATGGGACGGATAAACCAGATCTTCGTTTTGAAATGAAGCTACAAAATATTACAGAACTTGTCCGTGATTGTGGCTTCAGTGTTTTTGCACAAGCAATAACAGATGGTGGAATTGTAAAAGCAATAGTTGCTCCAAATGCATCTTCATTTAGTCGTTCGCAGATTGACCAGTTAACAGAAATCGCAAAAGAAGAAGGCGCCAAGGGTTTAGCGTACATTGTCCTAGAAGGAAATAAGGTTAAATCCCCCATTGCAAAGTTTCTAGGTGATGAATTAACCGGGAAAATAATCAAGGAAGTAAAGGCACAATCTGGAGATGTAATTTTCTTTGCAGCAGACAAAGCAGAGGTTGCAAACAAAGTTTTAGGTAAAGTAAGAAACGAGCTTGGCTCAATTCTAAACCTTAAGGACCCTAGCATCATGGCATGGTGCTGGGTCTATGATTTTCCAATGTACTCATGGAATAAATGGCTTGATAAGTTGGATTTCGAACACAATCCTTTTTCAATGCCATACGGTGGAATTGAAACACTTGAAACTAAAGATCCGTATGAAATAATTGCGCAACAATATGACCTAGTTGGTAATGGTCTTGAACTTTCATCTGGTGCTGTTAGAAACCATCAACCAGAAACAATGTACAAAGCTTTTGAGATTGCAGGATATACTAGAGCAGAAGTAGATTCTAAGTTTGGACACATGATTGAAGCTTTCTCATACGGTGCCCCTCCACATGCTGGAAATGCTCCTGGAATTGACCGTATTTTGATGGTTTTATGGGATGAACCAAATATCCGCGAAGTTATAGCGTTCCCTAAAAACGGCAGAGCTGAAGATCCGATGCTTGGCGCGCCTTCAGAAGTTACAGAGCAACAGCTCAAAGACGTTCACATCAAGCTTGATATTCTCAAGAAAAAATAGTTAGCTCTTTAATGAAAATAAAAATACAACAATTCGATGGTCCTTTAGACTTGCTCCTTCAACTCATTGAAGAGCAGAAGATGGACATTACACAAATTGCTCTGGCCACTGTTACAGAACAGTTCTTACAACACATCAAACAACTTGAGATCATAGACCCAACTTCTCTTGCGGACTATCTTTCTGTTGCCGCAAAGCTTTTAGTTATTAAATCAAAAGCAATTCTTCCTACTCTTGAATTAGAAAAAGAAGAGGAAGAAATTGCCATTGATCTTGAAGCAAAGCTTTTACTTTACAAGAAGTTTAAGGAAGCAGCAAAGTATTTAAAGACTTTGGATAACAAAAGAAAACAATCTTTTGAAAGAGAGGTTTCTTTTGATGAAAAAATTTCCTTCTATCCAGACTCTGATGTTAATACAGATACTTTAAAAAACTGCATTTTAAATACTTTGAAGTCTCTAGAGGAAATTAATAACCTCCCTAAAGCAACTGTTAAAGAAGTAATCTCAATTCAAGAAAAGATTAATTCTCTTCAAAATCTGCTTACTGAAAAAATTCAAACAAAGATGTCTGACCTCATTGCGACAGCAAAGGACAAAACAGAAGTGATTGTTACTTTCCTTGCTTTGCTCGAATTAATTAAGCAGCGTATCTTAACAGTAGAACAAGAACAAATTTTTTCCGAGATCATTATTAAGAAAATAGAAAACCAAGATTAAAGTTATGGACCAACTCCAAAGCACAATTGAAAGCATCCTTTTCGTAGCATCTAAACCACTATCCGCTCATAGCATTGCCAAGGTTTTAGAACAGGAGACTCAAGCAGTTGAAAAAGCGCTTCAGGAAATATCAAAAAACCGCATTGATTCAGGAATTGTCCTTCTAGAATCAAACGGCACATGGCAATTAGCAACAAATGCAAAAAACAGCACTGTCGTTAAAAACTTCTTGAATGCTGACTTAAGAGAAAAGCTCTCTGATGCAACAATTGAAACACTTGCAATCATCGCTTACAGACAACCAATTTCCAGAGCAGAGATTGAAGCAATAAGAGGGGTTAACTGCCAATATAGCCTTAGAGCTTTATCAATCCGTGGTTTGGTTCAAAAAACACCTAACCCAAAGGATTTCAGACAAATCCTTTACGAGACCACGCTTGAATTCTTAGAACACATGGGTTTAAAAAATAACCAGGAGCTTCCTGACTTTGAAGAACTTGTTAAAAAGGTTTCTCTTCCTGAAATACCACATCCTGAAGAAACACCTATTCCAGCTGTTGATTAAACCCCAACCTTGTCCTCTAGCTTAGTAACACGATTCTCAAGTTGTCTAAAGTCAAAACGATAGACCTGCGTTATATAAACGCAGTTCTATGTTTTCTAAACACTTTAATATCTAGTATTGTTCCTCAAATAACGAAGCAAATCGTTCTCTTAAACGCCTTAATATTGAGCGTTTTTTCCATGCTCCGAGCTTCATTTGCTTAGCATGTTTTAAGTCTTGGAAGAAAGTGTTTTCTAAATCAGAAGCAAAGTCTTTTTCCACAATACAAAGGATGTTCTCTTTGTTTAATTCTGTTGATCGTATGTCAAAGTTTGCAGAACCAACGATTGAAAACTTACCATCCACAACAATTGTCTTAGAATGTATCATTGTTGGCTGGTATTCGTAGATTTTGACTCCTGATTGAAGCAACTCTTCAAAGTAGCGATGACTTGCCCAACGAATGGTGTTTCCATCAATATAGTCATTTGGGAGGAGGATCCTTACATCAACTCCTTCTTTTGCTTTTTCCTTAAGGATATTTCTTAGTGTTTTGTCTGGAACAAAATATGAATATGTTAAATATATCTTTTCTCTCCCCGCTTTTATGGAAAGCCAAAAAACATTGCTAATCGGGTGGAACTCCGAAGATGGTGAGCTAATAATCGAAACATGCTTTGAGGTTGTCGAGTCTGTTATTCCTTCGTGTTTGCCTTGATGCGGATAGAACTTTCTACCAACTAAGAATTCACCGTATGTATCAGTCCAAACCTGAATGAATGCTGATTGTAAGTTCTCAGCCATTGAACCTGTTACTTTAACCATTGAGTCTCTCCAGTGTTCAGGGTTTTCTGCGTTACCAAGCCACTTGTCTTCAATCGCAGCACCACCAATGAAACCAACAAAACCGTCCATGATAATTGCTCTTCTGTGGTTTCTCCTGTAAAAACGAGTTAGCTTTCCTAAGTGAGCTGGCCTAAACCAACAGACTTTTCCACCAGCTTTTTCAAGGAGCTTTAGTTTTTCATCATCAACACCAGTTCCACCAAAACCGTCTAGAACAATTCTAACTTCTACTTTTCGATGAAGAGCGTTTATTAAACCCTCAAAAACAAGATCGCTCATCTTTCCCTTGGTCCAGATGTAGGTCATGAAGTTGATTGTTTTTTCAGCTTTGTTTATGGCTTCTAGAATTTCAGGAAAAAACTGTTCACCATTGTTTAAAAGTTTTGCTTGTCCCCCGCTTTGAACCGGGGCGTTTGCAACGCCAGCCAACGCTTGAAGAAAGTCCTCTGAATCAACAGCAGGAACTTCGCTGTTAGTATATTTTTTAGGTCTAGAAAAAATTGGGAAAAATAAAGCAGTTAGTGCAGTCACTAACGCTAGAATTCCAAATATTAAAAAGAAGATTACCCAGATAGGTAAGGAAATTATCTCCATACCCTTATTATATCCTAATTAAGCAGTAAATGCTTGATGTGCTTTTTGAAGCTCAGACAAAGCACGTTCTTTGTCATGGAAACCTAATATCTCCATGGTTTTGTTTTTTTGTCTAGCAATTTCAGCATAGAAGTCTTTAAAATCTTGAAAGTCTTTTTCTAAAAGAGATGATATGTCTGTAATATCTTTTGCTTCAGGATCATCTATGACAACAGCGAGGAGTTTGTTATCCTCTTCTCCACGATCAAGCAGCTCGATTATACCTACTGCTCTACACTGATATGTTTTACCTTGTTCTAAAGGTTTATTGTTTAGAATCATCACGTCTTGAGGATCACCATCACCACAGATTGTTTCAGGAATGAAACCATAGTTGTATTTAAAAAGAAAACCATCTTTAAAGACAAAGTCTTGTATGATGGCATCTTTTTCATGATCGTATTCGTATTTCAGAGGAGAGTCTCTCGGGATCTCTAGAATTACATTAAAAGATTCAAGAGAACCGAAAGGAATGTTTTTGAAGGTCATGGTCTGGTAACCAAATGTTTTATTTTTTTTGAACTACTTAGTTAAGAAAATAAAGAATATTAAACGCTGTAATCAAAGAAAAGAAGCTTAGCAACTCTGCCAAGCCTCTTAAATATTTTTAAACCAATTTTCCCATTAGCTCATCTATGCTCTTTGTCATTCTTTGTTGATAATCTATTGACCCACCACGATCTTTGAGAGATGCCATAGCAGCTTCTCTAACTTTATATCTTACATCGTCCTTGTTCATTCCTAATCCTTGAGCAAATTGAACGTACCTGCGGTAGTTATCTTGCAAATCAAAAAGAAAAGTTCTTTTAACTTCTTCTGAAGAAGAATAATCTGTGACTAATACAAACAAGTTCATGCCAATGCCTTTGGGCCAATTTGCTAATCTTTGTCTTTTTTCTTTGATCGTTTCATCATACAAGCCCCAACCGAAACCTGGGTTCACTGTTTCAAATAATTTTCTTGCGGGAGTTTGACCGCTATAATCTCCATCGCCCAAATCTTCAAACATTTTGATTCTAACAGTTGCCATAAAAGAGCCATCTATGCCCATAACTGAGTGCTGAGCTTCGTTAGTAGTGTCATTAGGCAAGGAGTCATGTTCTTTCAACGCTAAGTCTGAAAGATCAAAATATCCTTTTCTTAATTGAGCAACTTCCGCATCTGTTGGTTTTCCGGCTGCTAGTTCTTTTACACGAGTAGCAAATCTATGAACTTCGGACAAAACTTTTTCTAGCTTTGCTTGATATTCAGGGCTCTTGATAGTTTCTTGGAATTTTAGATTTTTATCAGCTTCCAATCCCTCACCTACAACCTCTGGGGGTATTTCTCTTCGTTCATCGTTCATATAGTTTTGGTTAATTACTTTGATTAAATTGTACCAAACTTCTAAGTTTTGAGGAAATTGGTAGCGCTACGGGGAATCGAACCCCGGTTTACTGGATGAGAACCAGCCGTCCTAGCCACTAGACGATAGCGCCATAATATTTGATTAGCCCGATAATATTAGCAATTCTGGCGCCCTAAATCAATGCTAGACTAAAAGGCTTTCTGCGTGTTCTTTGTCTCTCATCACTTCTCTTACAACCCTATCCATGTGCATTCCTCTAGACCCTTTAATCAACATTGCTGTATTTCCTGCAAGTAATTTTCTTGCTGCTTGAATTGCGAGAACTGAGCTTTTAAACCACTGAGTACTTTCACCTAGATCAATCTTTTTTAGATGTTCATACGCTAAATGCATTTCTGGACCAACAAAAATAACAGCATCTAATTGAAGTTCTTTAATCTCGTTTGCGATATTAATATGTGCTGCTTCTGATTCAGGACCTAGTTCCAACATGTCTCCAACAACCGCAACCTTGTGTGCTGCTGGAAAGCTTGCGAGTTCTCTTAAAGCCGCGTGCATTGAAAGAGGTGCTGCATTGTATGTGTCATCTAAGATTACTGTGCCATATTCTCCTGGTAGTATTCCCATTCTTCCTGGTTCTGGTTTGTAGTATCTTAGTGCTGCAGATATCTGCGAAAGATCCATGCCTTGTGCAATACCAACTGCCGCGGCTGCTGTTGCTGCTGAAACGTGTTGAATGCCGATTGTGTTTGGAAGGAAGATATCTTCTTTTTCACCAAGATATTTTAAGGTGAAAGAACTTCCGTAAATTCCTCCTTTTTCATAAATTGGGTTATATCCATCAATCCAAAGATCAGATGAGTTATCAAAACCATAGGTTAAAACTTTTGATTTAAGTCCACTAGCTGCTGTTCTGACCTTTACATCATCTTGGTTTATAATCGCGTAATCATTTACACCGAGATGTTTAAAGATCTTTCTTTTTTCTTCAAAGATTTGATTTTCATTTTTAAAGTTTTGGAGATGAGAAACTCCGATGGTTGTTAAAACTGCAATGTGTGGTTTAATGATCTCAGTTAAAACGTCCATGTCCCCTGGTCTATCAATACCAAGTTCTAGGATTAAAACTTTTGAATAGTGGGAAAAGAATCTTGAAAGAATGAAAGCTTTTAAGAAAACAAAGATCCATTTAAAAGGATTTCTCTTTGGTGAATCAACACCAATAATTGTAAAAGACAAACCAAACTCATTGTTGTAGTTTTTGTTGTTCTTTCGAACAACTCCTGAGTTTGGATATTTAGCACGAAGAACTGAATAAATAGCTTCTTTTGCGGAAGTCTTTCCAACGCTTCCTGTAACCGCAACTATTTCCGGCTTGTATTTATGCAGTATTGCTCTGGAATATTTTAGAAGTATTTTTTGAAAGATTTTTTTCATAGCTATTTTCTAGTTGGTGGAATATCGTAGTATCCAAGGATAAACTCGGCCATTTTACCAAATGCAGGTGCTGCAGTGCTTTCCGCGTATTTAACATCCCTTGGATGCTTTACATCTACTATCATAACAAATCTTGGGTCTTCTGTAGGACCATATCCCACAAATGACCCTATGTTATCATCTTGCACGTAAACACCTCCTGAAACAACTTGTGCTGTACCTGTTTTGCCACCTATGTAATATCCTTTGACACCCGCTTGTTTACCGTGTCCATTCTCCACGTTATCAACTAACATCCCTGAGATTAAGGTTGTTGTTTTTTCTGAAACCACTTCTCTTAACATTTTAGGTTCTGTCTTTATAACTGAACCATCTGGAAGAACTTTTGAGTCAATGATGTATGGCTGCATTAACTTTCCTTTGTTAGCAAGCGGTAAATATGACTGAAGCATTTGAAGTGGCGTTACAGTAATACCCTGACCAAAAGCTGCGGTGTAGAAGTTAACAGTGATGTTTGTTTTTAAATTGTTTAAGTTCCCTATTGCCTCTGGTAGTTCTATGTTTGTTGCTGTTCCGAAACCAAAGTTTTTTAAGGATTCGTAGAAACGTTCATTACCGATTTGTTTTTGAACAAAGATTGCTCCAGTGTTTAATGACTCATCGATAACCTTAGTCATTGGTACAATGCCATGTGCTTTACCGTCTGAGTTTTTAATCTTGTAACCATCAACATCAACAACACCAGTGTCATTGTATGTTGTAGATGGATTAACTAAACCAAAATTGATCCCTGTTGCCATGGTTATTGTTTTCATTGTTGAACCTGGTTCATAGTTTTCTGTTGTTGCGTCGTTAATATATACGGCTGGAGTTTTTGCTTTGCTGTATTCATTAGGATCAAAACTTGGAAAGTTTGCCATAGCAAGAATAGCTCCTGTCTTTGGATCTGCAACTATTATTGTCCCTGAATCAGCACCGTGTTTTTGTACAGATTCTCTGATTATGGTTTCTGCTTTGAATTGAATCGCTCGATCAATTGTTAAATGTAAAGACGTTCCATCAACTGCTGGAGTGAACTGTTTTTGAGTTCCTGGTATAGCAGCACCATTAACACTAACATCAGCGGAAATTTCTCCTGGGATTCCTGCTAGATCTTTTTGCATGTATTTTTCAAGACCATAGAGTCCTGTTTTTTCATCACCATTGTCCTTGTAGCCCACAAAACCCAAGACCTGGCTTAAAAATTGCCCCTCAGGATAGTATCTGGTGTTTTCTTGGTCTAGGAAGACACCTGGAAGTTTTGCCTCTGCTATAGCCTTAGATTCTTCTTCTGAAAGGTTTTTCTTTATGACAACGTATTTTCTTTTCTGGTCAGAAAGCTTTAACAAAAGCTCTGTCTGATCAAGACCGGTTATTTTAGCAAGGGTTTCTGCTGTTTCAAGTTGTTTTGAAATGTCCTGGGGAACAACATAGACTAAATCCTTTTTAGAGTTGGTTGCAACAGGATACGGTTTGTCTGAATATTTGTCTTGGATGAATATTTCACCTCTAGTTGGAATTAATTTCTGATAGTAACCGTGTTGGCTTTCTGCTTGAGCCATGTAGTAGGAGTGTTGTCCTACGGAAATAATAAAAAGCCTTAAAAGCATTAAGGCTGCGAACAAGACTAAAACTAATTTTAAAAATACGATTCTAAAAAAGAAATCTTTTTGTTGATCTTTGTTCATGCATGCAATTGGATTAACTGTTATCTTTCAGAAAGTGCTGTTGTTTGAATGTATGTGATTGTGGAAACAGGAACCATGTTAATAACTGATGTTTCTCCCTGAATTCTCTGGAATGATTGAAGTTCTGCTGATTGAATCTGTAATATTTTCTGTTCTTCTTTTAGGGAAGAGATTTTCCTTTCCAAGCTCTTTGTCTCATATCCTTTTGTTGAGAAGCTATTTACTTGCACTAGGTATGTTAAAAGCATTAAACACAAAGCAACAAAAACAAATACTCCTGTTCTGTTGTTTAAAAGAATGTTGTTCTTCGTTGTTTTAACCCTACTCTCTCTTGAGTATCTTTGGTGTTGAGCTGGTAAGTTCATTGATAGTGCAAAGTATCTTCCCATTTGTTTTTGTTAGTTCCTTTGTTTAAATTTTTTGAATAACTCTTAATTTAGCTGGTATGCTTCGGCTATTTTCTTTTTGTTCTTCTCCGCTTGCTGTTATTGGTTTCTTGGTAAGGATTTTAGCTAGTGGTTCTTTGCCGCAAACACACTGTGGAAAATCTGGTGGGCAAATACAACCTTTTGCTTTTTCTAAGAAGAAGTGTTTTACAATTCTGTCTTCTAGCGAATGGAAGGATATGACTGCGAGCTTTCCATTCTTTGCTAGTATTTCAAATGCATCTGGCAAAAACTTCTCTAGGTTCTCAAGCTCTTTGTTTACTTCTATTCTTAAGGCTTGAAAAATCCTTCTGGCGCTGTCTCCTGCCCTGAAACGGAATGCTGCTGGTAAACTATGTTTAATGATGTTAAAAAGATCTTCTGTTGTCTCTATTTTGTTCTCTTGTCTGTGTTCAATGATTCCTCTTACTATTCTTGAACTAAACTTTTCTTCTCCGTACTGATCAAATGTCTGCTTTAATTCTTTTTCAGAATAATGGTTAACTATGAAGCGAGCTGTGAACGGTTCTTTTTCTTTGTGTGCTGGTCTTGCTTCAGGATCAAACCGCATGTCTAGAGGTTCATGCTTTTGGAAAGAAAATCCACGATTAGATCCTTCCAGATCATAACTTGATATACCGATGTCGATAATAATGGCATTTATTTCTTTTAAACCAAGATCACTAACAATTTTCTTAATATCTTTGTAATTCCCTTTAACAAAATGTATCTCACTTTTTATATCTGCGTCTTTTACTTTTGCACTTGCTTCTGTAAGAGCAGCTGGATCTAAATCAATACCAACTAGTATTCCTTTAGGTTCAATTGCTTTTGCAAGAGCCAATGAGTGTCCACCACCACCAAGTGTGCCATCTATAATTATTTGTCCTGGCTTTGGGTCTAAGTATTCAAGAACTTCTCTTAACAAAACTGGGATGTGAAAACTTTTTTTTGCTTCCATGTTATACTCCGATCTCTCCCAATTGTTCAGCTATATCATTGCTGTCCTTTTCTGTAGCTTTCTTGTATTTGGTCCAAGCTTGTTCACTCCAGATTTCAATACGATTGTATAATCCTGCAACAACAACTTTCTTATTGATCTTTGCAAACTCTCGTAAATAGTCCGGGATGTTTATTCTTCCTGCTTTATCAATTTCACAATCCATAGCTCCTGCAAGCATTAAACGAGAGAATGCTCGAGTGTTTGCTTTGGATATTGGTAATGCAGCAAGCTTTTCTGCTAGCTTTAGCCATTCATTTTGAGAGTACAAAAAAAGAGAGCTATCCAAGCCGCGGGTAACAACGGCCTTACCTTTTAAGTCATTTCTAAACTTAACCGGTATTGATAACCTGCCTTTTTCATCAATGCTTAGTGTATATTCGCCGATAAACATTTGTTCTGAATTATTGATGATAAAGATAGGTGGAACGCAGTCTGTGGATAAGGCTCCACTTATCCCCACTTACATCCACTTTTTACCACTACAGAACTATTATATTCCACCTGCTCCCATTGGTCAAAATATGTATTCTAACCACAATATCTAGTAGTTTTAAAGAAAGAATAAATAAAAAACCGCCTTTCTAGGCGGTTACAGACGTATCTCTGTTATTTTTGTTTCAGCTAGTTATCCCCAACCTTTTGTAATATTTCACTGAATTTTTGGTCTTTAAGCAAACTTAGCTCCTGCAATGTGGTTTGCAGCGACTCCAAAAGCGACTCCAACGTTTAAACTTTCCTTTTCTCCAAACATTGGAATTTCTACAACATCATCACACAATTTAATCAATGATTGAGGTAAGCCCTTTGGTTCATAACCTAAAATTAATGCCAGAGGAAACCTTGGCTTCCATTTACGCATATCAATGCTTTTGTTTTTAACTTGTTCTAAGGCAACTATTCTTACTCCACCCTTTTTCAAAGATTTAATTAATCTTGCTGGCTGACGATGATATTCCCAAGGAATGTAATTTTCGGCTCCCAAAGCAACTTTAGAAATTTCTTTTCTTGGTGGTCTTCCAGTTATACCAGTTAGATATATCCTATCAACACCAAATGCATCAGCTGTTCTAAAGATTGAACCAACATTAAAAAGGCTACGGATGTTTTGGCAGATAACGTAGAATTCTTTTTTTGATTTTTTAACAGCCATTAAATTTCAAAAACGTGGATCGAAGCATTTTTAGTGTCAAGTTTCTTTATTGCTGGAAAAAGCTGGTACATCAGATTTATAATCCCAGAATGACAAACAATCAAAGGAAATCTGCTTGGGTAATCTTTTTTTAAATCACTAAGGAAATGTAACAGTCTCATTTTAATTGCGCTGCCAGACTCAACATTATATTTTTTTAAATCAACGCTTAAATGCTCTTCAATGTATGGGAGACTTGTTCCAGTTATTTGTTCAACCTCAGCCCAAGACTTCCCTGTTAATTTACCAAAATCTCTTTCTGCGAGTTCATCTCTTGTGTGTACAGAAAGCTTTAGCTCATTGCTAATGATGAATGCGGTTTGTTGAGCACGTTTCATTGGGGACGCAAAAACAATATCAACATTATGATCCAACTTTCTGGCAATTTCTTTTGCCTGCTCTACCCCGTGTTTATCCAACGTCTCGTCTATTCTCCTACCCATCAGGATATGTAAAAGGTTGTATTTAGTTTCTCCGTGTCTTACGAGATATACTTTCATTCAAATATTCTTGGTTATTTCCCTGTCTTATATTTTACTTTAAATTCTTTCATTCGTCCAAAACCCACAGAATCGCGAATTAAGCTCCTAGCCTCCCAAGCTGGAACTCTGCTAATCGTAAACTCCCCATATTTATCATTAATCCTATCTAAATATTTAACCAATCTACTCTTTGTCTGGTCTATATCAAACAGAGAAAGCTGGTTAACCTCTTCTTTTAACCCAGAAACTGTAACACCAATTAACTTAAAGTTCTTTTTGTAATGCTCACTGCTTTCAAAGATCTTTGCTGCTTCAAGAAAGATTTCCCTTCCATCTTGGATGTATCTACCTAATTTTTTCTGTTTGTTAAAGTATTCATTCTTTCGATCTGTAAGAATGAAATGAACGGTACTCCCAGAAAGCTTTGCTTCTCTAAGCCGTCTTCCAACCATTTCAGAAAGTTTGTAAAGCACCTGTAAAGCTATTTTTGCATCAGCACTAGCAACAGGAAGTGTGTATGCATGCCCCATTGATTTAAGAGCTTCTTGGTCTTCTTGTCCCTCTTCAGCAAAATCTTCTTTCCAACTTCCTTCTAACTGTCCCATTTGATAGAGGTGATGACCTTGTATTCCAAAATGAACAACTAATTTTGATTCTGGAAAGTTTTTTAAATCTCTGAGCGACTTGATTCCCATGATGTTTAGTGCTTTTTCTGTTTGTCTACCGATTCCTGGAACATCAGTTAAAGAAAGCTTTTCATACAGACTCTCTTTATCTTCAGGACGAACAACAGTTAAACCATCTGGTTTTTTAAGATCGCTTGCGATTTTAGCAATTAGTTTGTCAGGACCAATTCCAATGGAACACTTAATCCAATCACCAACGTAAGTATGCATTTCTTTTTTAATCTCTTCAGCTATTTTTGAAGCTTCAGCCCAAGGATCTTTAAAGTTCTTTACGTTGTCTGTTAAATCTAAGAAAGCTTCATCAATGCTGTACTTCTCTATCTTTTCAGTGTGTTTAAGGAAAATGCTTAAGAATCTTCTAGTTGTTTCCCTGTATTTATCAGGGTCTGTGTGGAATAGCTGAATGTGGGGGCAGAGCTTTTTTGCTTCCCAAACAGGCATTGCTGTTTTAACACCGAATTTCTTTGCTTCTATGGAAGGAGCAATGATAATACCACCGAGGTGTTCGCATATACCTATTGGCTTGCCACGCAAAAAAGGATTTGCCTGTTGTTCACAAGAAGCAAAGTATGAGTTCATGTCTATATGCGCAATTACTTTAAAATTTTGTGTTTGTTGCATAGGTGAACAAGTGTTCACCTTAAAGATATCAAATTTAAAAACAAAAGCAAAGAGACGCCCTGTTACAGACGTCCCGTCGCTTATTGGCTTTTGTTTCAGAAGACTTCGACAGCGACCTCAGGGCAGCCAAAGTCTACGGGGTTGATCCGAAGATCTTCCAAGTCAGGAAATATCTCCAAAGGCGAACCCGACAGCGCATAACGCTGTTGCTGATTGAGAACCATCCGACTGAACACGGTCATTTCAATCGCAGTCATCTCGACAGTGCGGCTTGAATCATCGAGTTGCGCAATCGCCTGCAAACTCATCACCGCTTTCCTTCTGTAATGCGAGATAATGGAACGCATGTGCTGGCGAATAAGAACTTGATCCTCTGGCGACAACTCGTCGTAAACCGCACTGACAATATTAGCCAATGATTAATCCTCCGTTGGAGAAACACAATTCGCGATAAATCACGATAACTAATTTTAGCATCTCAAGAAATCATGTCAACAAAAAAACTCCCCTTGGAGTTACCTGAGGGGAGTTTTTAAGATTTAGAGTTAGTAGCTATCTCTTCTTCCACCAAATCCACCATTGCCACCGCGGCCACCGCGATCGCCAAATGATCTCTTTGGTCTTTCGGTCATTGGGCGAGCTTCGTTTACTACGAGCTTTCTTCCGCCGTAATCTTGACCATTGTACATCTCGATTGCTTTCTGAGAGTCTTCATCAGACATCTCTACGAAACCAAACCCTTTGCTTCTACCGGTCATTCTATCTTGAATAACGGTTGCAGAAGTTACTGCTCCAGCTTGAGAGAACAATTGGTTCAACTCATCACTGGTGGTAGCCCAAGGAAGACCGCCTACGAACAATTTTGCCATTCTAGGCCTTTCACACAAGACTTACGATCATCCAAATAAGTCTCACAAAATATATAAACGGATGATTGAGAAGAGTATACCGTATATTCCCCTAGGCGTCAATCTCTGACTCCATGAAGAATAAAAACAGCTTTTCGCTATCATTAATCCGTTTATGCAGATCTGAACTGAATATTAAAGAGAGATGCAGACATTTCTCGATCATTTGCAAGTCCTGTCCGGCTGCATCCCAAGTCATCTTAGTCAGTGAATTAATAATGTTCTCTAGAAAGCGGTCAGCAAGCTTTAGAGCATCCATGGCAATCTTAAGATTAACCATAACTATCTCCCCCTCAACAAACTCTCGCATTGCTTCACTGCTGTTTAAAGCAAAGACTATCTTTTGTGGAAGCAGGATGCTGTTTACTTTTACCTTGAACAGATCTTTGTCCCCTTTTTCCTTGTAGTCTTTAGTTAGTTCATCAAGATGCTCTGTCAGCTGTTTTGCTTGCAAGTATAATTGATCGAATTGATATGGATGATTTTTTCTTTGCTTACTAAAATCTGGTAAGTTTTCAATTGTTTCAATAGTTAATGTTTTTGTTGGTGAATATGGGTTCTCTTTATTTCTTCTTCGTGTTTCCCAATCAACGTAGTAATTGTAGTCCCGAATAATCTTGTGCCATCTTGCATGATGTCTCTTTTCAATGATGTATTTTTCAAAATCCCGGTTGAAAAATATTTCAAACGCGGGATTCTGTATTGCAGAGGTTTGGTTAACCTCTGCAATGACGCTCTCAAAGTCACTATCAGAAAGCCCGTCGTAAACCAAGAGCTGCCTGAAAATCTTTTCTAGGTACTTATTCTGTGTCTGACCATATTTTGTAGTTGGCAGGTCAAACAGTGCCAAACTTTTGATGAGGTTTGTTGCATAAACTCTCATTCACGCTCCAAATTAATACTCTTTTGTAAAATAAGTATACACCTTAGGAATTAAAGAAATATTAAATTCGTAAAAAAGCTCCAGAACTTCTTAGCTAAGCCTTTAATTCCAGACCAAAATCCTTTTTTAAGGTTTTTCACCTCTGTTTTTAGTGCTGGATCTTCTTGATTATCCACAACCACTTCTCTAAAAAACAAACTTTCCGGAAGCTCCAAGGTTATATGTATGTCCTGAGCACCCAAAACCATTTCAGGTAACTCGTATGCAAAAGAAACTGTTTCTTGATCATTACTTTTCGGTACTTCAGGCTCTTCTGTCTGAAAATCTTCTAGGGTTTCATTTTGAGCCACGACTCCGTCTTCTACTGGGTTGTCATACGAATTAGTAATATAGTATATAT
>JBBTQQ010000001.1:25576-153006 GCA_038065615.1 Patescibacteria group bacterium
TTTGTGGCTGTGGACTTTCTGTTGGAGCAGGAGGTATTGGTGTGTTTTGTGGCTGTGGACTTTCTGTTGGAGCAGGAGGTATTGGTGTGTTTTGTGGCTGCTGGTTCTGATTGCCATAATCCCAAGTAAAGTTTATGACATGCAGGTCTTCTATGTTTCCGGCTTTGTCGCTGCTGTAAAAAAGCAGTTGTTGCGTGTCGATCGGAATATCCACTAACGTATCATCCAAAATCGCTTTCCATGCTTCCCCTGAATCTAGAGAATATGCTGATTGAAAAACTCCTGAAATATCATCACTTACCTTAAAACGAAACTTTTTATCACTCAAACTAACCGCAACATCGCCATCTGTTGTTGTTTGGCTATTACTAACTCTTTTAAAACTGCTCTCTGGTGGATTAAGGTCTTCCACAGAATCATTCTGTTGATATGTCGGTACTATATCCTCCGCGTTATTATCTCCATCATAATTCTGTAAAATTCCATTATCACCCTTGATGTTTAAAACCAATCTCTGTTTAATGGTTATATTCTCATAGTTATTCGTTGTTTCAGTCGTGTTCCCTGAGTTAGTTATGTAATTCTTAACAGTTGCGCTAACCGGACGGCTTATGCTTGTTGCTTTTGGTCTTGCGCTTAATGAATACTGCTGGGTATTCCTAGTCGGCAAAAAAACATAATTATCATTACCAACTTGTGTTTCTGTATATTCAAAACCAGCTGACAGATCTTTTTGGGTTACTGGATCTGTAACTACAATTTCCAAATCACTTGGTAAATTAACCAACTTTCCTTGCAACCCGCAAAAATCTGGTTTGAAAGAATACCCTGGCGCCAGATTCTGTATCTTTATGCCATGCATAAGAGCATAAATATATGCTGAATTCTTGTCCTGACTTAACATTGTTGAATGTTTTGAATCAAGAACAAAAAGAGTTTTTTGGTTGTCTGTTTTCAAAAATTTAGCACTTGCTAAAGGCACTGTTCCATCTCCGCTATCAGATAATATTCTGTATTTAGGTTGATTCAAAAATTTCTTTGTTAGGGAAGGCGCTCCTGAAAACATCTTAGTTATGGTTTTCACAGTAAAGACTCCACAACCAACAATATTGTAAAGATCAACTCCCAGTGTTTTGTAGTCAAAGTTATCCAAAACATCATGAAGCGCTTCAGCTTCATCTAGAAGTCTACTGTTCTTACTTAAAGAAACAAGCATTGCTTTGCTTCTCGTGTAATCCAATATTCCAGAGTTAGCAATATTTGTGATGTCATCATAATACCCCGGCTGATGTTTAAAATATTCTTTAGAAGGAAGGGCTTGATATATACTTGGCATATTTTGAGCAATATTGCGTATTTCATCTTGATTCAAAAGCGGAAAACCAAAATTGTCTCCAAACATTAGAGTCTTAGCAGCCTGAGGGGTGCCTAAGTTTGGCACACCTACAAAAATTGCTTTATCAATCTTTTGTGAAGCTCCTGTATCTAAAATATATTTCTTGGCAATCAAACCTCCAAAACTATGAGCAACAATGTTTACTTTCAATGCACCTGTATATCTAATGACATCAGATATCTTCTTGCTTAGCTTTGCTGCATTTTCCGTTATTCCAAGCCGCCAATCATAATTAAAAAGGTAGAGGTCGTTATCCAACGTGTAACCACCTGCAACAAAGCGCCCCTGAAGCCTACTCATATATTCAAAGCTTCCCAAGGGATATGATATGTTCTGCAAAACAGGACCTATAGCAATAATTGGACCACTCCCGTTTGAATTAAGAGCCAAAGGATCCATAAAACGATCTGCTTGCTCGGCAATTGTTTTTTCAATGTTTGGCCAAAGAATCTCACCACTTGTTGAGTTTAACTGTGTTCCCAACAAACCAGGAATCAATATGACCGGATTTCTTGGAACAAAATTTTCCCGTATTGGAAAAGATCCAGTGTGCAAAAAAGAACCATTGCCATCTATTCCAGCAAAATAGCTAATACTTGAATACCTCGAAGCATTCTCAATTAAAAAATGACATGTATCACATTCCATTGGTAAATCAATCTCATCATTCCAAAGCTCAACTCTGTTGTCTGTCACAAAGCGCAAACTAAAGTTGAGCACGCGTGCAGGTACACCGTTTTGCGTGTTTGGCCCAAGCGCAACTCTATTATCTGTTGAACAATCAGGTTTATGCAGAAAAAGGTTCCCATTCCAACCGCGCCCGTCAGCATAATCCGGTTTCAATTTAAAATGAATTGCTAAAAATCCATTCGTATAGTCATGTCTTTCATAGTTATCAAACAAATACCCGTCATTAGTAAAAAATGCCCGACATTGTGATTCAGGCAAAACTTCTGATTTTGCAACAGGAATACCAAGAAAAGAAACCAAGAGACTCAAAACTAGGATTGTGTGTATTATTTTCTTCATGCTATTAATACGCAAAAGACATTAAAAATACCTTAATTTTTGATTAACTTTTGCTGTTTCCCCTGTTATCCACCTTGTCCACCTATGGGGAAATTGTCCCTGCATTGTTAATCTGTTAAGATGGTTTTAATCTCTTTTTAATGAATATTTAATGTTATGGAAAACATACCAAATCTCGGACAAATAGACAGACTACCTCCTCAAAACCTTGAAGCAGAAGCAAGCGTTCTGGGTTCTTTAATGATTGATAAAGACGCAGTCGTTAAAATTGCCGACATTCTTCATTCAGACGATTTCTACGATGAGCGCAACAAAGCTATATATCTTGTCATGCTTGAGCTTTACGAAAAAAGCATATCCATAGATATCCTTACTGTTTCAAACCTTTTGGATGAACAAAAGAAATTAGATTTTGTTGGTGGCTCTTCATACCTAGCAACCTTAGTAAACTCAGTTCCATCAGCTGCACATATCACTCACTACGCCTCCATTGTTCGAAGAAAAGGAACACTTAGACGTTTAATCCATGCTTCCAACGAAATCACGAACATGGGTTTTAAAGAAGATGGTGATATTGAAAACATCCTTGATTCAGCAGAACAAAAACTTTTTGGTGTTTCTCAAAAGTTTTTGAAACAAAACTTCATCCCAATTACTCAGGTTTTGCACGAAACATTTGATCGTCTTGATGACTTACACAAAAACAAAGGCAAGTTAAGAGGAATTGCTACTGGGTACATTGATTTAGACAACCTACTAGGTGGTTTACAAAAATCAGACTTAGTCATATTAGCTGCTCGTCCTTCCATGGGAAAAACATCCCTTGCTTTAGATATTGCAAGAAATGTAGCTGTCAATTCAAAGATGGGTGTTGGTCTATTCTCTCTTGAAATGAGCAAGGATCAATTGGTTGATCGTTTGCTCTCTTCAGAAGCTGATGTTAACCTTTGGAAATTAAGAACAGGTCACCTTTCAGATGAAGGACCAAACAATGACTTTGCAAGAATCGGCGAAGCAATGGGTCGCCTTTCTGAAGCCCCAATATATATTGATGATGCTGCTGGTTCTACAATCATGGAAATTAGAACCAAAGCAAGACGTTTACAAGCAGAGCAAGAGCTTGGATTAATAGTTATCGACTACTTACAGTTGATGCAAGGACATAACTCTGAAAACAGGGTTCAGGAAGTTTCTGAAATATCCAGAGCCTTAAAAGGCTTAGCTCGTGAATTAAATATTCCTGTACTTGCACTTTCTCAGTTAAACCGCGCTGTTGAAAACAGACCTGACAAAAAACCTTTACTAGCAGACTTAAGAGAATCAGGATCTATTGAACAAGATGCTGACGTAGTTATGTTCATATATCGTGAAGATATGTACAAAGGAAAAGAATCTCAACATCCTAACATTGCTGAAATTCACATTGCTAAACACAGAAACGGACCAACAGGAAAAATTGAATTGTTCTTTGACAGTGAAAAAACATCATTCAGAAACCTCGACAAAAACTTCAGCCAATCAATTCCCTCACCCGCAGAAATCATCGCACCTAGTTCTGAAGAAGGAGGCTTAGATTTGTAATGCTAAGGCTCCCCTCCTCAATTGAAAAATTAATAAACGAGCTGTCTAAACTTCCAGGCATTGGTCCAAAAAGCGCCAGTCGCCTAACTTTGTATTTACTTAAAAAACCAGACCTTGATTTAACGCTTCTTTCAGAAGCTGTTTCAAACTTAAAAAAAGACGTTCTTTTCTGTTCAGTGTGTCATAACATGACAGAGACAGAAACATGCTCTGTTTGTACAGACCAAAACAGGGACAGAAGCATACTCTGTGTTGTTGAAGAACCACTTGATGCACAGGCACTTGATGCCACAGGAGCCTACAAAGGGCTGTATCATGTCCTAGGCGGTGTTTTAAACCCTCTTGAGGGAATTGGACCTGATAACCTAAACGTTGCTTCCCTAATGCAAAGGTTAGCGAATAGCGAGTTTAAAGAAGTCATCCTAGCAACCAATCCTTCCCTAGAAGGAGAAACAACAGCAAACCATCTTCAAAAGCTAATCCAACCATTAGGATTAAAAGTTACAAAGCTTGCCAGGGGTCTACCAATTGGCGGAGATTTAGAATACGCTGATGAGATAACTATAACCAGAGCGTTGCAAGGAAGAAGTTAGTTGTTGTACAAAGCACCACTGCAGTTTGAAGAATACGGATCATTGTTTTCAGAAACAGTAACAAAGATTGGAATATCAGAATACAAATATCCTTGGGTGTAATATGTTAGATGTTGTTCAAAATCAGAAACAGAAAGAACGCAGCTTGCACTTTTAGAAGCTGCTTTTTTGTATGCATCTTCTTGCGAAGACTTAAACTGGTCTGCATACTCCCTAGTTATCTCTCCTTTTTGTATTTCAGTATCTAAAGCACTCTGAATGTATTCCATGCTTCCACTAATATATTTTTCATATATCTCACACTTTAAACCAACAGAACCTTTTACTTCATAGAATCTTGTTGTGCTGTATCTTGCAAGACCAGAAGCAAGCGGATGCTCTCCTGAAAAGTTTAGTGTTGCAGAAAAACTCTCACAGTTATTCTCTACTGCTTTTTTCAAACACGAAACATTAGAATTACAAGCCTGCTCTGATATTTTTGGAACTGTTGTGTTCGGTTGAGTTACCTTAAGCTTAGTTTCTGATGGTGTTTGAAAAATATTACCTGATATTGGTTCTACTATATTTTCTTCAACAGGTTCTCCTTCAAAACCACCACGAATTCTTTCGTTAATAAAAGAAGGGGTATTTTGTTTCGTTGTAGCTACATTAGTACTAACTGGCTTTGCATTACAAGCAGCAGCAAGAAAAAAAATTAAACTCAAAAGAATTGTTTTTTTGTATTCCTTTTGCATATGCATATAATAGCAGAAAAAGAGGCCATACAAACAGAAGCCGCCGAACAATGATTAATTGCCGGCGGCTCTGCTTTAAAAGATACTCACTTGTCCTTGATGACGATCGTAAACAATCGCAGTTTCTGCTGCGAGACGCTCGCATTTGGATACGGCCCTTCGCTCCGCTCCTTGTTAGCGATGTACTCCACGGTTTCACCGTCCGAACCAGGCAGGTATCCATGGCAGAACTTCTCTGGAGAAAAGAAATAGCCAGGATTTGTAATGAGCTCATCCATCTCTGGAATTCCATCACGACTGCCACCAGAAACCGTTCCTTTGAAATCAACACCATTATTTGATACAAAGGTTCGGTTCTTGCTGTAAAAGCAGTGAGTTCCCCAAATACCGACAACTGCAGTCCTTGGGGACAAGGAGTCAGCTTCAATCTTTGGAACCTTCAGCATGAAGCTAATTCTTGCTGTGTCCGCCTTAGTTTCGTCAATCCCGGTACAGATCAACAAAATGGTTTGCTGCCACTTGCCAACTGGCATTGTGCTACCAGTCTTAAGCAAACTGTCATTAACCGAAAAAACAATCTTTTCGGTTTTTGGATCAGCTCTCTGCGGAGTCCCCGGAAGAATAACCGAGGAAAGACTACCACAGTTGCTTACCTGGTATTTGATACGAACTTCTGTATTCAACGCCAGACTGTCTTGAAAGGTTTGGCTGAAGAGCGCTTTCGGTGCTGGAGGCTGAATTACTGTGACGGCAACAGAACCGACCACAATATCATCAGCCAAATATTTCACCTGATACAGCCCACTGACCTTCAAAACTACTTTCGTCTCAGTCCCCGAAGGATCAATCACGGCAAGGATGGTCTCTGATGGATCCAACACCAGAAATACAGTATTGCAATGCCCGTTGTTCGGAGCTCCGAAAGCAACTGCGCTGCCGTAGGCAACAGTGACCGGCAAATTTGGAGTCACCTGAGCCTGACACTTGGGCTTCGGTTCAATAATACCGGAGTTACTGTCTGAACCCTTGCCACAAGCAACAACAAACAGCAACAAAGCTGCAAGTATCTTTTGCATAACTCCCCCTTGTGGTTTCTCTTTCTGAAAAAACAGCGTTACTGACTAATATGTAAAGTTAACGAATCTCTAGTCTGGCATCAGTTCTGAATGGAATGACAACGGGAATAACTGAGCCGGAAATTGTAGTAACACTTATAGCATGTCCTGTTGCTCTAAACCCTTTTAAACCGTTGTATGATACTGCTACATTTGTACTATTAACATCAAGTTTAAATGTATAAACCTCGCCACAACCTAAATTAATCAACAAGTTTTGTCTTCCATCGTTTGCATTAACACTAAATGCTACGATGCCACGCACATCAACAACATAGTCATGCTGATCAAAGCTTGTTTCCCCTGCGGAGTTTATACTTCTAGAAAGATCAACACTGCACTTAACTGTTCCGTTCATCGTCGCAATCGCGATATATCTTGTAGCAGCGTTTACAGAACTCGAGGCATTAAGATAATAGGTGGTTGTTGCAAACGGGGTGTCAGTAATACTACCTGAAGATATTGGACTCACAGGAACATTGTTACCTAAGTTTCCTCCGCTTATTGTTACGCTTGTGCAATTCTTTGTTGTCCAGCTAAGTGTGGTTGGTGATCCTGAATTAAAATTAGTTGCGCTAAAACCAACGATTGAACATTGCGCTTGTGTGCGCAACACTAAAGGAGTAGTGCTAACATTCAAATTACCAAAATCTGATCCTGCCGAAAGATTCCAGGTATCGCCATCATTGGGTGTTACTATCTTAGACCCTGATATATTTTCACCGACTACTGGATAATTTGGTCCTGACAAACCAACAGTCGTGCAGTTTGCAGTATCCCAGCTAATAGTTGTGCTAGAACCTACGTTAGTTGGATTTGGACTGGCAGAAAAAGAAAGAATCCGGCATGTAGTAGCTGGACTAACTGTAACTTCCTGTGTCCTTGTGTTTGTTTGTGTGCCATCAGTAAGAGTATATGTAGTGGTACTTGATGGTGTTTTTGTTGTTGAACTGTTAGTGTTGGTTATGCTTTCAGAATTACCCGCAGAATCACTAAGCGTAAAACCCGTGCAGTTAGATGAACTCCATGATAACTGCGTGTTGCTACCAGCGGTGATAGTCAGAGGAAAAGCGCTGAAACTCGTTATCTTACAAACAGGTGCTTGTTGGGTAACTGTAATAGTTACAGGCTTTGACACGGATAGACCATCAAGATCAGTAGCTGAAAATATGTAAGTGTATGTTGTTGGGTTGGCGTTGTAAGTAAGTACGCCTGTAGAGTAGCTGCCAAACGCGGATTTGTCATAAGTAACATATGGAGCGCCACCAGATTGATCCGAGCTTCTAGGCACGGTTAATGTAATATTGCTACAACCAACAGAGTCCCAAGCTATCGTTGCGGCTAATCCAGAAACCACTGTTTGTGATGAGGGACGAACTAAAATCCCTAAATCGCAACCCGCCGCATTAACAACTTTTGAATTGCCTGCTGGAAAAACCAAAAATGTGATTGCTAGAATGATAAAAAGAACATTTGAAACCGTAAGTTTATTTATTCGTTGAATAATGGACATTTTCTATTTTCCTTTCACAAGATAGCTAATAATTACGTCAAGCGTTTTATTATCAGACAAACCTGTCAAAACAATATTCATATCAGCTTGTACACCCCTGCCATACAAACTGGCAATGGGTTTTTTGTCATCAACAAAATTATTAGAAATGTAATATCTGTTATCTTTTAAATACCGCTGATATTTTAAATCAGCAACACCAATGTCATACTTTAAAGTAAACTCTGTGGTGTATTGCTTGCCTCCCTTGCCATAATCAATAGAATAGCTTTGAAGAATCTTGACATCCTTAGCACCAAGCAAAAGCTCTTCTGGAAAACCAGAGATTAGTGTCCCGGACAAAGACTCAGTTCTTTTAAATATGTTCTTTCTGTGATTAACCCTTTGAATGTACGTTAATCCCGCGAGAATTATGACTAACAGGACAAAACCAAAAATCCGCACTCGCGTTTGTGCGTTTTTCTTTTCATTTATATTTGGTTGTTCTGCCCTGTGTATTTTTTGGAAAGGGTACACTAGAAACCCTTTTTAAAGCTCTTATGTATCACTAGTATACCAAATACACGAACAAAAAACAAGACCGCACTTGCGGTCTTGTTTAACTTCTTTTAAATCTTGATAATCTCTAGTTCTGTGTAGTTTTGTCTGTGTCCCTGTTTTCTTCTGTATTTTGACTTTGCTTTGTACTTAAAGACAATTATCTTCTTAGAACGAGCTTGTTTCAAAACCTTTGCTTCAACAGAAGCATCGGATATGAATGGTTTACCAACAGTAACATTAGCACCGTCTGCAACCATCAAAACTTTTTCTAACTTGATTAAACTGCCAACTTCACCGGCAATCTTTTCAATCTGTATTTTGTCACCTTTTTTAACCAAGTACTGTTTGCTACCTGATTCTATAATTGCTAAATTCATTGTTTAATTTCTTTCCTGTATTGGGATATATAAATTAAAAAGGCTTTTAAAGCCGAGGTAATCATAGCAAAAGAACGAAAAACCGTCAACAAAGTTGTACTAGACGTGCACATTTGCAGAGATCAGAAGATTTTGTAGTTGTTTTTTGATCTTCCTTGATTTGGCATGCTTTAACATTCCTAGATACGAGGGAATGCTCTTACTTAAAAATTCTTGGTTTCCCATTTTAACTTTTAATTTTCTAAACATCCTTTTCTTTGTCTTAATTCTAATAACGGTATGATACGGACGTATTACATAACCTAAAAAATCGATTCCTTGTGAATACTTCCTAAATATTATTTTTCTTGGATGCAGAATGAGTTTAAGCTTTTTGTCTAAAAAGACTTGAATTCTAGGGACCAATGTTTCTAAAGACTCTTTGTCTTTAGCTAAGAATATAAAATCATCGCAATATCTTAGATAGTACAGCTCTTTCAATTGATGTTTTGCGAACTGATCTAGTTCGTTCAGATATACATTAGCGAATAGCTGGCTGGTCACATTTCCCAACGGTATTGCTTTTCCCTTCTGTTTTTCAAAACTGTACAAAATTACCTTGAGCAAACAAACCACATCCTTATCCTGAATCTTGTTTTCCAGTAATTCCAAAAACAGGCCATGGTCTATTGAATCAAAGAATTTACTAATATCGCATTTAAGCGACCAAATGTTCTTCTTGTTATTCTCACTTACTTTAACCGCAAACTGCTCAAGCCTCTTTACAGCCCTATGAATACCTTTTTTGTTTCTACAAGAATACGAATCATGGATAAATGAAATATCAAAGACAGGATACAATATTCTAAAAATTGCATGGTGCAATACCCTATCCCTGACTGACGCCTTATGTATATGCCTGACCTTTGGATCAGTTACATAAAATGGGATATACTCTGAATGCTCGTATGTCTTACTTTTGAGTTCGTTGTGCAATTTAAACAGGTTGTCTTCCAGATTGTATTCAAAGCTCTGGACATCTGGTTTGTTACGTTTTCCTCTTTTAAACTCACGCCAGGCCAAAAATAGATTTTCTAAACTAATTATTTTCTCAAAGCTTCCATGACCCAAAATATTTCTATTAACACGCCCCCCCCCCATGCTCGGTTCTGCTCCCGTTGTTCATAAAGTTACAGAGTTCTACAAATTAATATATTTACTAAGGTCCAAAATTCCGAAAAAAGACCGTTTTGGAATTTATCTTAAAATTGAAAATAACTGCCTTGAACTAATTGATTTATTGATTACCGCATCTTTGGAATCTAAGACGAACAAACTTCCGACATTAAATACGGCAAGAACAAAAACTGAGGTATTAAAAAGACTGATTAGACTGAGCAGCGAATTAAAAATAATTGATAACAAGAAATATATTGGTCTAGAAGCTGAACTGCAAGAAATATCCAAAATGATTAATGGTTGGATAAAGTATGTAAAATAGCACGATCAAGTCCCGAGTGACCGGGACTTTTTGTTGGATGCTACCTCACGGCAACGCAGATTGTCGTTCTCATTGTCGGGATTGTACCAGTTGACGTTGAGCTTGTCAGTGTCGTTCCAGTAGACGTTCGGGACATTGCCATCAGAGTTGCGAGAACCGTTTTGTTTGTCCAACCTCATCCCATGCACCGACGACCTTTTTAAAAATCATCTGAGTTCTCCGATTCTTTTCGGAATTATTTACGAAGCATGCACTTTGCAACCTCCTCTAAAGCTGAACAAGTAGTTTCCATGTATTAGGGCAAACCGATGTCTCATTGAGACCGGTTGTATTAGCCAAATATATTCTAGCAAAAAATGCTCCAAAAAACCAAAGTGCCGACATGATCAGAGATCATATCGGCACAAGGGGTAAAGCCAAGAGTGAGAAGGGTTACACGGCAGCTTTCGCAGCCGCAGTGGAAACCACCTCACGGCAACGCAGATCGTCGAACTCACCGCCGGGACTGTACCAGCGGACGCTGAGCCTGCCAGCGTCGCCCCAGTCGACGATCGGGACACTGCCACCAGAGTGGCGAGAACCGAAGCAGAGTGTAACGTTCACGATGTCGAGATGCTCACCCGTTTCCAGGTAGTACTTCAACTCGTGAAGCAAACGCTCCAGAAGGGTCTCGCCCTTCACTCCGATGTGACTGAGTGCGTTCGCGGACTTGTTCTTCCACTGCTCGTCCGCTTCGACTACATCTCGGACCCAGATGGCGTAGCTGCCGTGACTCGCATCACGATCGTTGGTCGGGACTGCTTCGTCGAGGTTCTGATCCGTGTACTTCCATGCGCCAAACTTCTCGGCGCACTTATCGAAAACCTGCTGGATCGTGACGCCTTGGGCGACAACGATCAGCCTGTCGAAGCCTTCGCGGCGCTCTGGGATCTGGAGACTTGCGAAGCTGAGCTCGAGACCGAAGTGAACGCGGTAGAAGCTCTGCCACTCAACCAACTTCTGGTTGGTGGTCCACTCCATCGAGTACTTCCCGAACGTGGTTCGGATGTCTGCGATGAAGTCGCCCTTGTGCGCTGTGATGTTCTTCGCGTCGGCGAACGACAACGGCGGCAACGCTTGAACAAGCGTCGTGATGATGTCAGTCCTTTGACCATCGGTCATGGGACGGACTGCCTCATGTCTTGGCATGAGATATTCCTCCTCTACGAGTGAAATTGTCCGAAACATCTCTGTCGGATCCACAGCTTATCTCAGGAGTGAGACAAGATTAAATATAATACCATAATAGCCTATTTATGTCAAGGGGTTGCTCGCATTACGCATTATCGTTGACAAAAGTCTTGCTTTTTAATAGTATTTAGATAACTTCGATAAAGGCCCGTCCTTATAGGCGGAGATTGGCTTAAGGGAAACCTTAGGATAGTCGAAACAAAACAAGCCCCTGTTGGGGTTTTTGTTTTGGTCAACATCAAATTGCTTTGATATATTTATTTCGTTGCGCTTTTGTTAAAAGCTCTTTATCTATTTTGTTATTTTGTAGTGCTGCTCGAATACACCCTGCCCAACGGTCAGCCAGGCGTATAAATGGTTCGCTTTCGTCGCGAGCGCTACGAACATATTTTAAGCTAATATCTCTGATGCGCAGAGCATTTGTTAATTCCAATGCCTTCTTTTTATCAATACCATCTACGTAAATAATTGCTTGGTATCGGGTAGAATCCATTTTATCTTTAATTGATTTTTCAATAGTTTCGAGCATTGGCAGAAAGAAAGGAATTGGTTTTTGATATTTGCCATAGTAGATGTTGCCAGCCGCGATGTTATTACCTAAAACCTCTCTCAGGTGTTCTTCATTTTCAGGAGATCTGGATTTTTGCCACTTTTTAAGACCAACCTTTGTTTCTTTTTCCAGTTATCTTAGTTTTATCCTTATTGCTTCTTGATCATCTTCACTTATGACATTAACAACTACAAAGAAATTACTCCCTGAGTCCTGTCCAGTTTCATCAACATAGACGTAAAGTTTTTTAATTTTATTACCCGTATTTTGAGCATAACAAAAAGCGCCATTGTTGGCGATTTTGTTAATAAAGTTTTAATACTTTTCCGGAATATGCGGATATTTCCTCTTGTAAGCAAATACTGTGCCTAAAGCAATGGATATCATTATGATAAACAGAATTATAAGGGATACTAGTTTACCCATTGATTGCATGGATATCGCAATACCACCAAACACAACAGCTATGCCATAAAGGCTTAATACTGTTTGTCTTTGTGAAAAACCAAGATCTAAGAGCCTGAAATGCAAATGCTTCCTGTCTGCTTTAAACGGTGATGCCCCATACCAAATTCTTCTAGCTATGACCCAGGCAACATCAAGGATTGGAATACCCATAACCAGTAACGCTGTGGCTATTTTCCCTCCCAAAAGCACTGAAAAAACACCAAGCATAAAACCAAGGAAAGTGCTTCCTGATTCTCCCAAGAAAATAGATGCAGGATTAAAATTATAAACTAAGAAACCAGCAATTGCCCCACAAAGGATTATTGCAATGCTTGCAGTTACTGGTTGATTAATTCTTCCTGTTAAAGAAAGAGCAAAAAGCGTTAAACTCGCAATCAAAGAAATTCCCGAAGTTAAACCATCCATGCCATCTAAGAATTTTGTGGTATATATCATTCCTAGGAGAAAGAAAAAGACCAAAATCCCAGATGCTTTAATACCCAGTATTAAAAAGTTTAGATTAATAACTCCGCCAAAAGGATTTGAAATGAAGTTAATCCCCACCCCTATCCCAGATGCAAGAACAACTAAGACTGCGAGAATCGGAAATATAAACTGGAGTCTTGGGCTTAGGGAATATTTGTCATCTAAGTACCCACCGATCATCAACAATGTTCCGCCAATGATCATGCCCCAGAAAAATCGCATTGGTATTACAATCAAATTTACTTCAAAGAAACGAAGATAGATAAAAAGGGAAATCATGAATGCAGAAAATATTGCAAAACCACCGAGCAGGGGAATTGGTGTGGTGTGTATCTTTCTTGGATGATTAGGAACATCAACTGCTGAAACCTTAAAAGCCAGCTTCTTAACCATTGGGGTTATGAACAAAGCTATGAGGAATGCAAGAAAAAAGAAAAATGTATATTGCATATTATTCCATTAAGTTTGCTGCCATTGCATCAGGAGTTCCTGATGACTTTCTTGATTTAGGAGTAACCCAAAAACCCATGTACTTACCAAGCATTAATCTAGTCTGAGCATCAACTGCTGGGAGACTTCCGAAGAATACTGAAATGACAGGAACAAAAATCCACTGCAAATACATACTAACAGTTCTCCAGATTGTGTACTTCTTTGGTCTTGGAGGAAGCAAGTACATGTTTATATACACTGAAAAAATTAGAAAGAAAGTTGCGGCAGTCATTAATATTCTAGTCATAAAAGGAAGATTAACCGCAAAAATCGTGTTTCCAAAATTACCACCACCAATAACTAGAGGAAGCCAACCTAGAGCTGATATGACGATGGAGGCTGTTGCCCAGTTATAGTTTCCTTCAATGTACTGAAATGCTTTGTAAAACCTGTCCCAACGAGGCGCTTTTAACTTAAACAAAGCTGGAATTAAAGATGGATAGTATTCAACATTGTAAGCCCAGCGTCTTTTTTGCTTGTATTGATTAATTAATGTTTGGGTATATGTATCTGCTAAACAAGTATCTAAAGAAACAGACATAAACAAAGGGACTGTTCTGTAATCCCCATTGTAGTGTAAGTAGCACTGCCAAAAAATATATCCATCTTCGTTAATTAAATCTTTGCGCCAAAAACCAACTTCTTTCAAAGCTTTTAAAGTCATACTGTGAGAAGAAAAGGTTCTTAATCGGTTTGGTCTTGAAGATTCAACGAACTGCCAAAAAGTGTTGCTTACAGAGACAACTCTAATAAATGCCGGGGAATCCCAAATGTTGTTGTTGTAAACAGCGATAGGTTGATAACTTGAACGATATGGTTTTTCAGCAGTTAAGAACTCATACATTACTCTAGCAAAGTACTGTGGATGAACCATGGTATCTGAATCAAAGTTTGAAACAATGACATTATCAATTCCAATGTTTAATTTTTCTAACTCTGGTAGAACAGATTGAACAGCCCAGGAAGCATTTGCACTCTTCCCTTTTATCTCACCCTCTAAGCCATCAGGGTGAGCAGTAATGAAGAAGCGGAAAAAATCATTACCGTATTTTTCTTTAATCGCTCTGGCAATCTTTTGTGCTGACTCGCCCATTCTTTCTTCGCTTGCAAGTATAACTATCATTTTATCCTTAGGATAGTTAGTTTGCTCCAAAGACCTTATGGTTGTATCTAAAACTTCTTCACTTTCATCAACAAAGGGATATAGAATAAGATGGTAATAATCAAAATAATTGGCGCTTTTTCTTCCGATTGTTAAAAGCTTACCGATTCTTTCCATTTCATCCTTGAAATAGTGTCTTGCTCTACTGGTTTTAGCATGTCTTAACTGTTCTGAAATATATTCAATGTACTTTGAAAAATCATGTAGCTGGTCAACCAAAAAACGCCAATCAAGAGTTGCAAAAAAACGATACCTCTTGTATGAAAAAACTAAATGAAATGATCCGTTGATTGCTTTGAAAAGCCAATATAGATCAAAAAGGATTATGAACACGGAAACCCAAACAGGATGGTTCCTTGAAAAGAAAAGGGCAAAAAACAAAGTAGCCCAGAACATCGCGCCTGGGATTATCTCAAAAACACGGTCAACAAAGCTCTTCTTTTTTAATAACATGTTTAGATAACAATGATTGACTTCAAAAACAAGACTGCGATTAGAATTAAAGCTTGAACCAACATAGTTACTGCAACAACTATCTTAGCAGCAAACTCTTCCCGTTCTTTTGTGTATCTGTAAAAAACATAGTTAGCTACAAGAATTAACAATCCAACTAAAGGCAAAGTATACAAATAGTAGCCTTTAGTAACAATATCAGGACCAAAGAAAATATTGTAATGCAAAGGCAACTGCTCTGCGTTCGGCTTTATCTGGGCGATAATAACAACCCATGATATAATATTCAGGAGAGCGCTAACAGCGATCTGAAACAAAATATTTCTTGTATACTCTAATACCTTATTCATGGTTTTGATTATACCAGAAAACAATTAATTTTTCCACTAAACAAAATGAAAAAACACTATGTTTTGCTTGGGTCCATTCTATTGGTCGCGGCTTTGCTACGCCTATTTAATTTAACTGCTATCTCTCTTTGGCATGACGAAGCTTTCTCTGCGTTGCTTGTAAACTACAGCTGGCAGGAAATGTTCTACAGAATCGGATTAGATGTGCACCCCCCTTTCTACTACGTCATTTTAAGGCTCTGGTCTGATGTATTTGGACACTCGCTTTTTGCTTTAAGAGGTTTTTCTGTTTTCTTTGGTGTTGCAACTGTCTGGGCTGGATATGGTTTCATGAAGGTTGCCTTCAAAAAAGAATCGCTAGCTCTCGCAACAGCGCTTCTACTTGCTGTTAATCCTTTTCAAATTCAATATGTTACTGAAGCAAGGATGTACACCTTAGGAAGTTTTCTTTTGTTAATCTCTGGGTATTTTCTTGTTAAAGCATTTGATACGAAGAAATTTGTTTACTGGCTTGGCTTTATCCTCTCAACCAGCGCAGCCATGTACACCCACTATTACCTATTCTTCTCTATCTTCGCTATTGGTTTGTTCGCGCTTTACTATCTCTTTAAAAACTACCGCTTTGAATTAAAGAAATATTCCCAGCTTGTTTTTTCATATATCATCGTCCTACTGCTATACATCCCTTGGCTTAAAACCTTTAAATTCCAGTTTACACAAGTCCAGGAAAACTACTGGATTCTAAAAATGAACGAATGGTCAGTACCACTAACTAACTGGAGGATGATCTTCGGTACTGGAGCAGACAGCAACAATCCAATAACTAAAGTTTTCTTGGTTATTGCTTCCTTGTTTACTATTTTTCTTGTTTACCGAGTCATTAAAAAAGAAAAGTCCATTTACAAATGGCTTGCTTTGTTAGGAACAATTGTTCCTTTCTTAGGAGCACTGCTTCTTTCATTAAAACAATCAATATACCTTGATAGATATTTTCTTTTTGCAGCTCTTTTCTACACCATTCTTCTTTGCTTATTCATCTTTGAATTACCAAACAAAAAACTAAAGTACGGAATATATATTTTAATGGTTGGCATATCTTTGCTTAACTGGTGGGGTTTTTGGAGCTCAATGGATATTAAACACAAGGCTGGAATGGCTTCCGTTGCCTCATATTTAAACAACAACATTGAAGAAGGAGACCGTCTACTAATTGGCTCTTCTTCTGAGTTCTTTAATTTTAAATTTTACAATAGATCAACAACATCACCGTTGCTATACATTCCTGGCATTTCTGAGGTTAAACAATTACCACACTTTTCTGGAACAGCACTTCTAACAAACGCTGAGTTAATACATGATTTAAACAAAGGCGTAGAAAAAGGTAGTACTGTCTGGATACTATGGACTAATGCTTTTGGAGGAGTTAAACCAGAAGTTCCTCAAAACTGGGTACAGATCGGACAAGCTCATTCTTGGGAAGATGTAAGACCTTTTGCCGGAACTTGGATTATGGTTGATGAATATCTCGTGAAATAACAGCACCCCGCACCCTGACCGAAGTCAAAGTGCGGGGCAAAGCGGAGTGCCGAGTGACCAGAACCCAAAAGGGCAAAGATCACAAGCACCCAAGAGCTACAACTCGCGGGGACGAACGAACCGAACGCCGCCGTCGAAGCCGCTGCCGACCCAACGGAAGTCGAGCACCCAACGCTTACCGCCCCAGTCGAAGCAAGCCACGCGGCGACGACGGTGGCCATCGAGCAGGACTGTCCGAGGCATTACGAAATAATGCGTACCTCTGAACTCGACGGGGAAAATCTCCTTTCCGTCTTCCTGTGCCTTCAGCAGTGTGGCTGCGAAGCCGAGACTGCCATAAGCACCCGCCGACCCCTCGATCATCGTGTCGCCGTTGACGTAGGTCTCGCCGTCCTGAACAGGGCAAGAGGAATAGTCGAGGTTGACGAGATTGATTTCGCCTTCCAGACTGTCACTCTTCACTGTCCAGCCAAGCGGAACAAGACCTGTGTCCTGGGCACGAACGGGTTTCACGATTCCCAACATCTTGCGGGCAAAACTCAGAACGAATGCCCGATAGGTTGTAGCAAGCTCCTGCTTGAACACGCCACCATTGGCGTGGACTGCTTGGAGCTGGTCGCCCGTGAAGGTGTCCTGTTCGTCCAGGACACTGTCCACTGCTTCCGTGGTCAGGGTTCGCACTCGGCGAGCCTGAGCCTTGGAAGGCTTCTGTTCGGACGTGAGCGATGTTATAGTCATCGTCAGCATCCTCCATGCAAATTGTGATGATGCTACCCCCTTAGGGATACTCTGCTCGTTAGTGAGCTAAGAGCCCAAGATACAAACTTCTTCGTAACTAAGACTTGTAGCCCACTTGTTAGTTTCACATCATAGCCCTCGAGCCTTGTTTTGTCAAAGCTAATTCAACAAATCATTAAGCAACTCCGGTGTTTGTTGAAGCTGTTCTGTTGAAACATTTGATGATGAAAGAATCACCTGGAACATTATTAAAAACGCTCCTGCTGTGAATATGGTGATTAAGACGCAAACAAGAGATACTTTGTTTGCGTCTTTTTTTTCGCTGAAAACAAAATAGTAGAGAGCAATGAATAACCCTAGTGGCATGAAAAGAAAAGAAAACAAATACGCATAGCGTTTGCTTTTAACGCTGACATTGTTCTCTTCTATATGTTCTAAATCGACAATTGTCTCTTCCATGTTATTCAATTACTGTTCCTTTAAACTTTTTACCAGAAATTAAGTTCTCAAGATTTTTAAAGTCTTTGCCATTCATAACTACAACACGTAGTTTGTTTTGCTGAGCGTGTTTGCTTGCAATCGGATCAAACGGTGCATGTAAACCTGGATCCCATTTATTACCAACTATTTTTCTAAACTCAGGCCATGATATTTTCTCTATCTTTTTTGCTCCAGCTAATTTCGGATCTTTAGTGTATACATAGTCAATGTTGCTTAAGTTGATTACAGTCTTTGCGCCATAATTCTTAGCAATCAAAACAGCACAATAGTCTGTTGAGTTTCCTGGTCTATACCCTGCTGCGATTATTAAATTCGCTTTAATATTACGCTTTTTTGTCGGATCTTTAATCACTTTCTGATATGTTGTTCCTCTAAATATTGTCCTTAAAAGTTGTGCGTTTAAACGTGTAGCATGAATTCCTAACCAATCTAAATCCTCAATCGGCATTTTATGCACAACCGCTGCTCCTGCGTCTCTGTATTTTCTTGCTGTTGCTCCTCCTCCTGCAACGACTATGAATCTGTTTCCTTTTTTAATCTGTTGCTCTATGAAAACTTTAAACTTCTTTAAAAACCCTGTATCAATACTGTCTGGAACAAAAACTGAACCACCAAGTGAAAGAACAAATGTTTTTTTTGCCATTTTCATTTTTAATTAATTAGATTCTAAATTAATATTTGAACTAGCGCACCTATCCCCTTTAAAACAAGCATAAGCATTTTTTTCAAAACGAAGATCAAAATATGCTAAACGATTTTGCTGATCAGGTGTTAGTTGAATCCAAAGGGTATAGAAACGATCAAGGAAGATTTTTGAGTCTGTGGTTGAATTAAAGTATGCGACAAAACCTTTTCTCAAATGCACGATTAACTGGTCAGAAGCTCTGCCTGGAATCTCAAATGATTCTATTGATAACGACATCTTCTTTTCAATGTTGTCATTTAAATACTGCAGGAAATCATTTTTTTGAGTATTAAGAAACTTTTCACCGGGATTAACACTTTCTTCTGCGCTGTCTTTAACTTTTTTGAATGCTTTGAAATCTGAAAGGAGTTGCTCTGGTAAAATACTGCTTCCAATGGTTGAATCTGAATTCAGCACATAGTTATTCAAACCCTGCTCTAAAACAAACTCTGGTATTCTCTGGTCTATTTGTACCACAACCTTGTGTAAAGGTTTTCTTTTAATCTCTATAACTCCTGCAACCTGATAGTTGTTCTCTAGAAGGTATTCTGTAAAAGAACGGGTTCCAAAAAAGAAAATGTTCTTTCGAGGAAAGATTCCTACCCTGTACTTCTGAGTGTATTCATTAAAGTTCTCTTCAATCTTGCCGGCTGCTTGTTGATCTGTTCCTGATATTTCAATGCTATTTAATTTCAGAAAAGGTGCAAAATATATGCAGTATACAAAAAAAACAAAAATCAATGAGGCTATTGTTTTGCGCTGCCAAGTATCAAGGCCTAAGTAGTACAAAAGTTTTTTAAACGGTTCTTCTGGCGCTTTATGCACTTCGCGCTTGTATTTACGAGCGCCTTGAATTTGGCTTTTATATTCCGGTTGATTAAAGCGTTTTGTATCCATTATGTATTTGCTTTTAAAACTAAGCTTTTGTAATTTTCTTTTTGCCAAGCATGAAAGGCTGCAATGCTTCTGGAATTACGATTGTGCCGTCTTCTTGTTGGTAGTTTTCTAAGATTGCAATTAAAGTTCTTCCAGCAGCAGCAGTTGCATCATTCATATACACTAACTCTGTTTTACCATCTTTTCTTTTTACTTTTATACTTAACCTTCTTGATTGAAAATCAGTCATGTAATCAGAGGTATGTGTTTCTCTGTAACGATCTTGTCCTGGAAGCCAAGTCTCAATATCTATTTGCCTGTAATCAGGAGCACCCATGTCTCCTGTGCTAATCTCAATAACTTGATATGGCAACTCTAAGCACTGATTAATGTGTTCTTGCAAAGCAACTATTAACAATTGTTCGTCTGTTCCATTTTCAGCGGTTGTATATGTTTCCATTTCCAGTTTATCAAACTGATGCACTCTTAAAATTCCTTTCATGTCCTTACCGTATGAACCAGCTTCTCTTCTGAAAGCTGTTGAAAAACCAATGTATCTAATTGGCAACTCATCTTCTGGGATTGTTTGATCCATGTGAATTGGACCAAGGGTATGTTCTGCGCTTCCAACCAAATACAAATCATCACTTGGAATGTAGTATCTTTCTTCTTTTGGTTCTAAACGTCCCATTCTTTGCATTACCTCTGGTTTAATCATTACTGGAGGCAATACAGGAACAAAAGGCTTGGTTGAAATATTTAAACCAACTTTTTTAGCTACTTTTGCAATGACTGTCTCGTCAGTCAAAATGCTAAGCACTAATTGAATTACCGCAAACTCTAAAAGAGCCATGTCTCCTTTTAAGTATGCAAAACGCGCACCAGTCACTTCGGCTGCTGTTTCTGTGTCAATTATTCCCAGCTCTTTGCCAAGTTGCCAGTGTTCTTTTGGTTTAAAAGAAAAATCAGGAACATCACCATGTTTAGAAATTACTGTATTTGCAGACTCATCAAAACCAACCGGTGTTTGCGGAGATGAAATGTTTGGTACAGCATACATTAACTCAGTGTATTCAGCATCTAAAACCACAAACTTTTCCTCTAAAGAAACCAGGTTTTCTTTAACTAACTTTCCCCTTTCAACATCTTTATCTTTTGCCGCGATATTTTTTTCTTGGTTTAAATTTTCAATCTCAATTCTTAACTTTCTACGTTGTTCATCAACTTCTAAAAGACGATCAATGTTAACCTTGCTTTTTTTGTCAGCAACGGTTTTCTTAATTAAATCCGGATTTTCTCTGATGTATTTAATGTCTAACATGTTTTTCCCTTTATTTATCTAACAGCTCAATTATCTCTTTGCAGTATCGCAAAGCATTTGTGTAATCAATCTGGTCTCTTTTGTAGAAAGCTCCAGAAAGTACTTCGCGATCATCAGGTTTAAACTTTCCACCGATAATCTTACAATGATACGAAATTATGATGATTTGTAATTCTGTGTCTGGAAACTCTTTATCATTTGGTTCAGCTGGATAATAACTGGAGTATATCTTTGGTAACAATCTGACGACCTCGACATCAAATCCAGATTCTTCCTTAGCTTCCCTAACAACAGCCACTTCAGGGTCTTCACCAAAGTCTATTTTCCCTCCAGGAAACTCTAACTTTTCGTGCCAGCTAGTTCCAGGGTCATTACGCTTTGTTAAAAGCACCTCTCCATTCTCATTCGTAATTATTGCACAAACAATAACGAGTTGCCTTTGCTTTGACATATATTAATCCTTCATTGGTGGGAAAATGACTGTTTCGCGAACTGACTTGTCATATAAAACAGCAAACAATCTTTCAGACATTCCAAATCCTGCTAAAGGTGGCATTCCATATTCCATTGCTTGTAAATAGTCTTCATCAATCATTTGTGCTTCAGTATCCCCTTTTGCTCGAAGTTTCATCTGGTCTTCAAATCTTGATCTCTGGTCTATTGGATCATTTAATTCACCAAAACCTTTACCGAGTTCAGTGCCATATGCTAAGACTTGCAATCTCTGAACAACCTTTGGATTCTTTGGATCTCTTTTAGCAAGCGGCTCTAGTTCTAATGGTTGGTTAACCAAGAAGACTGGTTTGTTCAAACCTAACTCTGCTCGGATCTTCTTGAATATGAGGTCTATTAAACGACCACGTCCAGTAAACTCTTCAAATTTAATCTTGTTCTTTTTCGCATATGCTTCCAAATCTTCATCTGTTGCTGTTTCTAGATCTAATCCTGTGTGTTTTTTGAAGGTTAGAAAATAGTCGACATCTTCCCAATCACCACTCCAATCAACCTCGTGTCCTTCTGAAACAATTTTCAAGGTTCCGAATGTTTCTTGGATAATGTACTGGTACATTAGCTGTAAAAACTTTTTCAACATTTCAAAATCAGCGTAAGCCCAATAAAACTCCATCTGGGTGTAGTCTTGAAGATGGGTTGTTGAAATTCCCTCGTTTCTAAATATTCTTCCAATCTCAAAAACTTTTTCATATCCACCAACAATCAACTTCTTCAAAGGAAGCTCTAAAGAAATACGCAGGTAGAAGTCACGATCAAGCGCGTTATGATGTGTTATGAATGGCTCTGCTTCAGCGCCTCCTGGAACTGATTCTAAAACAGGTGCTTCGACCTGCAAAAATCCTTGATCAACCAAATATTTTTGAGTTGCTGCCCAAAACTTAGACTTCTTAACAAACATTTCTCTTGCTTCAGGGTTCATTAAAAGATCTAGATATCTTTGGCGCAACCTTATTTCAATGTCAGAAAGACCATAGTGTTCAGAAGGAAGAGGTCTTAATGATTTTGCAAGCATTTTGAAATCTAAAACATCCAAAGTTTTTTCTTCAGTCTTGGTTTTAAACAAAACTCCTGTTGCTTCAATGAAATCTCCCAGATCAAAATTCTCAAGTAAAGCAAATTTCTCCGCTAGATTGTCAGCCTTAAAAAACAACTGAATTTTTGTTGTTCCGTCTTCAATATGTGCAAAGGTAATCTTACCTTGTGTTCTTAAACTTCTAATTCTTCCAACAACAGTAATTTCCTTCTTTGTTTCAGCTAGCGCGTCAAAGTTGTCCAGTGCTTCCTGGTTAGTATGGTCTCTTTTTGTTGAAGAAGGATATGGATCTATCCCTGCTGCTTTTAAGGCAGCTAGTTTTTTCTTTCTAAACTCGATTATATCTTCAATTCTTTCAGACATTTTGTTGATTTAATACTTTCAAATTATACCAATTTAAGGGTTTTTGGGCAAAATTAAAACCCCCGAGCTCTCGGGGGTTTAAACTATTCGATATGTGTAATTTCGTAGGTCATTTCACCGGCAGGAGTAGCAACCTTAATCTTTTCTGAAGCCTTTCGTCCAAGTAATGCTTTTCCAACTAAGGATTCGTTCGAGATCTTGCCTTCAGCAGGGTTTGCTTCGTTAGCACCAACAATGGTGTATTTTTTTTCACCTTTTTGTTCTTTGTCGTCATAGACTAAAACTGTTGCAGTAGAACCAACCATGACTGTGTTGTGCTTGCCGTGCGTATCAATGATTTCAGCATTCTTGATCATGTCCTCGATTTCCTGAATGCGTCCTTCAATGAAAGACTGTTCTTCCTTTGCTTGGGCATAATCTGCGTTCTCAGAAAGATCTCCATGCGCGACTGCTTCTTGAATACGTTCAATGACTTCCTTACGTTTCTCGTTTATCAAAACCTTTAATTCTTCATTTAGTTTTTCTAACCCTTCTGGGGTTAACAAGAATTTTCTTAAGCTCATTTGAGTAGGTTTAAATATAAAAGCGCGGGGGCTTTACGGCTTTTGCGCTGGGATTATATTATGCGATTTCATGGCTATTGTCAATTAGCTCTTCGTCTTTTGGCAACAGCTACAACATTGCTTAAAAGCATAGCTACTGTAACTGGTCCAACTCCTCCTGGAACTGGAGAAACAGCAAAGACTTTGTCTTTGATACCTTCAAAATCAACATCTCCTGAAATACCACTGTTTGATTCAGCTGTCCCTGCATCAATTACAATGCTTTCTGCTCTAACCATAGAAGGCTTAATCAAACCAGGAACACCTGTTCCGCTAATGATGATGTCAGCGGAAAGACAAAGGCTTGAGAGGTCTTGAGTTGATTGATTTGCAACTGTAACTGTTGCTCCTGCTTGCATCAACAAAAAAGTAACTGGTTTACCAACTAAGTCTCCTGCTCCAACAACTAAAACATGTTTTCCAGGAAGATCAATATTCAAACCTTGGATCATCTTTAAAATGGCGGAGGCTGTTGCTGGCATAATTTTTTGCTGCCCTGTAAAGAGTTCTCCCAAACTAACTGAGGTTATCATATCAACATCAATATCTGGATTAATCGCATTCATGACTGCTTGTTTGTCTAAATGTTTTGGCAAAGGGAGCTGAACTATTAAACCACAAATGTTTTCTACGCTGTTCATTTTTTTAATATCAGCAACCAAAGTCTCCTCTAAAACATCTTGGGGGTATTTCTTAATCTCAAAATCAATACCGGTTTCAAAAGCTCTTTTAGCTTTAATATTTACGTATGATTCTATAACTGGATCAGAACCAACGAAAACATCAATTAATTTTGGTTTAAAACCTAAAGACGCAACTTCTATTTTAAGTTGATCTAATATTTCCCTTGCTATTTTTCTTCCATCTATAATCATTTGTTTCTATGTTCTGCCCACCATAATAATGTTTCTTTAACAACTGGCGAAGCTGCGGATGAACCCTCACCTCCAGCTTCAATTAAAACTGTAATAACGATCCTTGGATTTTCATAAGGCGCAAAAGCTGTAAACCAAGCGTGTGTTGCAGCAGGATTTGCAGAATCAAATTGCGCGGTTCCAGTCTTCCCAGCTGCAGTTACAGGCAAAGTACTTAAACTCCTTGCGGTTCCTTGAGTTACAGTCATGCGCATACCTTCTCTAACAATTTCAATGTTTTTAGCATCAATGAAATCTGAACGAATGACTTCCTGTTTCTTTTCAAAAATCACTTTGTTTTCAACATCTGTAACTCTATCAAGAATATACGGTCGATACAAGGTACCGCCATTTGCAACCACAGAAGTCCACATAGCAACCTGCAATGGTGTTGCTAACATATCCCCTTGTCCAATTGAGACGTGATAGGTGTCTCCAGGATACCAAATCTGCATTTCCTTTGTGTCAAAATAGTTCTTTTTCCAATATGGGTCAGCAACCAAACCAGCTGCTTCTGAAGGTAAATCAATGCCAAGAGGAGAACCCATTCCAAAAAGCTTGTCATATTTAGCAAGTCTTTCAGGACCAAGCCCTGCGATATTTAAAGCTGACTGTCCTCCACCAACTGTATAGAAATATATATCTGAAGACATCGCGATCGCGGTTCGAACAGTCATTGGACCTAAACCGTCTTCTTTCCAACCACGAAAGTGGAAACCACCATAAATCAAATCACCATTGTCATAAATGACTGTTTTTTCATCAACAACTCCTTCTTGCAAAGCTGCTGAAGCAATCACTGGTTTAATTGTAGAACCAGGAGGATATGTTCCTGAGATGGCTCTGTTGAAAAGAGGTTTTTTTGGATCAGTGGTTAATTTTAGATAGTCTTTCTGGGAAATTCCTTGTGAAAACAGATTATTATCAAAACCAGGCAAAGAAACTAAAGCCAGAACTTTACCGTTTTGCGGATCAAGAACAATTGCTGCTGCTTTTTTGTTTCCATTATGCGAAACAATATTTTTGTAAAGTTCTTTTTGTAATTCTGTATCAATGTTTAATATTAAAGAATCACCTGGCTCAGGATCAATCTGTCCATGCAAAGATTTTAAGTTTCCTTTAGCATCAACCTCAACTTGTTTTTTTCCTGAAACACCACGAAGATATTTTTCATATTCTGCCTCAATACCAGTTTTACCGATATAGTCATTGCGGGCATATTGACCTTCTTCTTGATTAGAAAGTTCCTGATCAGTAATTTTACCTGTGTAGCCTAAAAGGTGAGAAAAAACCAGTGGATCAGGATATTGTCGTATTGGGTTATGCTCTATTGCAAAGCCAAGGAACTGACTTGCTTTTGACTCAAACAAAAGCGCGTAGTCTTTAGGAAGATTCTGCATCACGCTAATTGGCTGATATGACGTTGAGCTCTTTTTTTGTATTTCTTCAATCAAAGGATCTGCTTCAAAACCCATTAAATCAGCAAGAGCTCTAACGCTTGGTTGATAGTCTTTTGGTAAATCAGCTGGTGTTACAACTAACTCAAAGCTCGGAATATTTTCAACAAGTTGCTTTCCCTGAGAATCGTAAATTATTCCTCTTGGAGCAAGAATCGATTGAACCCTCAATCGATTCTGATCAGCAAGCGTTCTAAAGTGTTCTCCTTGAACAATTTGTAAGACTATTAAACGTCCAAAAAGAACAAGAAAAACAACAACAACTATGCTTACGTAGAAAGTAATTCGTGAGTCTTCGCTCTGTCCTTCATAATAATCATCGGGTTCGCTTGCCTGGAACAAAGCACCCTCTTCCCAATCAAGCTTTGGGCGATGGGTTTTCTTCTCAAAATTTGAATTGTAAACGCTAAAAGGATCCTTCATCTTTTGAGTAGTAGTTAATTATCCTGTCATTAAATAACGAAAGAAGGTACATTGGTGCAACAAATACTAGGTTTAAAAACAAATCTAACCAAATCTTAACTGTCAGGTATTCTCCTGAGATTGGCAATGAAGTACCGAAACGAGAAGAAATTGAGTTTAAAATATATACCAAACCAACTACTAATAAATATGCTAAAGTAACAATCACGCCAATGTATACAAAACTTAAATCAGAGCTGAAAAATGTTCTGGTCGTGTAATTAATAATGAAAGCAACGACTAAAAAAGAGAGCGCGAATATCCCTAAAAAAGTATTGGTATACAAATCAAGAGCTAACCCTGAAAAGAACGCTAACCAAAGATAATCAGAATCATCTTTCCTAAATGCATAAACAACTGACAACAAAAACAAAAGGTTAGGAGCCGATGCGCCAATCTTTGGGAAAACAATGCTTAAAGAAAGCAAGAGAATTACTACGATTGTATATATGACAACCTTTGCCATGCTACTCCTTTATGACTGAAACAAATTCTAAGTTTTTTAAATCAACGCCTGAAATTACTGTAGCTTTTTGTAAGAGGTCGCTTTTTTGAGACTGTAGCTGACCAATATTACCAATTAGCAAACCTTTTGGAATCTCGGAACTTAATCCTGCTGTCATAACACGATCATTGGTGTTAACCACAGCGCTTTGAGAAAGATTTTCAATAATCATCCCGGAACCATAAGAACCACGAACAATCCCGTTATCTCCTGTTGCGCTAATTTGAGCATCAATTGTACTCTGTGGGTCAGTAACCAACAAAACTTTTGATGTAAAGCTATCAACACTAATAATTTTCCCTATCAAATACCCTTGTGAAAGAACCGCTGCACCAACTTTAATCCCTGAACCACTACCAATATTTAAAACCAAGCTCTGACTAAAACCACTTGGGTCTTTTCCCAAGACTGTTGCTGAAACTAAATTATGCGCTGTTTTTTGTCTGTATTCCAATTCATCTTTTAGTTTTTCATTCTCAAGTCTGTATTGTTGCAAAGCAACATTTTCTTGCTGTAGCTTTCTAACCTGTTCGCTAAGCTCTGCATTCTTTTTGTTTACAGAATTAACTGATGAGAAATATGAAAAAAAGCTCTTGAATGAGTTACCAATTCCTGAAAATATATATACTAAAGGACGACTTGGTTGAACGCCAGTGCTCTGCAAAGGTCTAGAAAGCCCATTAATACTTAGGACGAGCAAAACAAGACCTAAAAATATGAGTAAAGAAAAAACACCTAATTGTCTGTTTGAGCGCATAGTTCTGCTCCTTTAATGATATAATATTAGCATGAAATCAAAAATCAGACTCATAGTCTTTGACCTAGATAAAACACTCATAAAGAACAGTTCTTGGCAGAGATTAAACTACGCCTTTGGAATAACCAAAGAGCAAGACAAAAACATGGTCTCCGACTATCTCAAGGGAAAACTTCCATATGTTTCCTGGATTCAACGACTACTCCGTTTATACTTAAAAAACTCTCAACCTTCTAAAAAAGAGGTTATTTCTGTCCTCAAAAGATACAAATATAAAAAAGGCGCAAAAGAAACAATCAAATACTTACAAAGCAAAGGGTATCACATTGGAATAATTACTGGATCAATAAATCTATTAGTTGAAACTGTTGCGAAAGAATTAGGCATTCCAAAAAAGTTTGCTCTATCAAACAACACTTTTGTCTTTGATTCAAAATCTAAACTAAGAAAGATAAAAACAATCGCAGATGATCCAGAGGCAAAACTACTGATGCTTGAAAAACTTTGCAAAGATTTAAAAATTACAGCAGATCATTGTGCCCCTGTTGGAGATGGTGATAATGACAGGTCTTTGTTTTTAAAAACCAATCACGGTATTACTTTCAAAAACTCACAAATTAAAAAGCTTGCCTGGAAAACAATAAGCAAGCTTGATGACCTAAAGAAAATATTCTAACTATCTCGGAATTCTTTCAAAGGTTGTATTAACCAAGATATCCTTGAGGGTTTCAAGATCTTCTACAACAACACCACAGCCTCTACAAACAGAGGTCAAAGGGTCATCTGCAACATGCACGGGTATTTCAGTAATCTCTGCTATTAAACGATCCAACCCTCTAAGCAAAGCGCCTCCACCAGCAAGGGTGATTCCTTTTTGCATTAAATCAGCAACCAACTCAGGCGGTGTTTCTTCAACCGCTGCTTTGATATTGTTAACAATTGCTCTAACTGATGGAGCTAATGCTTCCCTAATCTGAGTATCATTAACAAAAACTTCTTTAGGGAGTCCTGTTACTAAATCACGTCCGCGCATTGAAGTTTCCAAAGGTTGTTCTAAAGGATATGCGGAACCTATCTTAATCTTAACGTCCTCTGCTGTTCTTTCTCCCAAAAGCAAATTAAAATTGTCTCTTGCGTATTCAATGATTGATTCATTCATCTTGTCTCCTGCCATACGCAGAGACTTGGATATAACTACACCGCCAAGAGAAATAACAGCAATTTCTGAAGTGCCTCCGCCAATATCAACAATCATTGATCCAGCAGCATCTTGAACAGGTAAACGACTCCCAATTGCTGCTGCCATTGGTTCTTCTATCAAAAATGCCATTCTAGCACCAGCGTTTAAAGCAGCGTCTTGAACAGCACGCTTTTCAACCTCAGTAACTCCTGATGGGATACCAATAACCACTCTTGGGCGTCTTAAGAAAGAATATGTCTGTTGATGAACTTTGTTTATGAAATACCTAAGCATCTGCTCGGTTATCTCAAAATCAGAGATCACACCATCAACTAAAGGCCTTGAAGCAACTATATGAGGTGGGGTTCTACCAACCATTCTTTTGGCTTCATTGCCAATAGCCAGGATTTGCTTGGTTTTGATGTTTAATGCAACAACAGAAGGCTCATTTATAACAATACCCTTGCCTTTTACATAGACCAGAGTGTTTGCTGTCCCTAAATCAATCCCTATGTCTTTGCTGAATTTTGCGAAAAATGAGTCTAAAATTGCCATAACTAATATATTTTAACTGAATAACCGGCTTTTGCAAAACCCATATTTTCGGTATAATTGCAATATGAAAAAGATAACAACAAGAAACCAAAATTATTCTCAATGGTACTTAGACATAATTGATGTCGCAGAACTTGCAGAAAACTCTGTAACTAAAGGAAGCATGGTCATAAAGCCATACGGATATTCAATCTGGGAAAGCTTCCAAAAAGTTTTAGACAAGATGATAAAAGACACGGGGCACAAAAATGCTTACTTTCCTCTTTTCATTCCAAAGTCACTGCTAACAAAAGAAGCAAAGCACATTCAAGGTTTTGCAAAAGAGTGCGCCATTGTAACCCATCACAGACTTAAAGATTCTCCTGAAGGAGTCATTGTTGATCCAGAATCAAAACTTTCCGAAGAGCTCATTGTTAGACCAACCTCTGAAACAATCATATATGACACTTTTTCTAGATGGATTCACTCCTGGAGAGACCTTCCTCTTCTAATCAACCAGTGGGCAAACGTTGTTAGATGGGAAATGAGAACAAGACCTTTCTTAAGAACAACTGAATTCCTTTGGCAAGAAGGACACACAGCACATGCAACAGAGGAAGACGCTGAAGAAGAAACAAGAAAAATGCTTGGAGTCTACAAAGATTTTGTTGAAAACTACCTAGCTATTCCTGTAATCTCTGGTCTTAAGACTGAATCTGAAAAATTCGCTGGTGCTTTAAGAACCTACAGCATTGAATCAATGATGCAAGATGGAAAAGCATTACAAACAGGAACATCTCACAACCTCGGACAAAACTTCGCGAAAGCTTTTGAGGTTAAATTTACTGACAAAGATGGTAAAGAAAAATACGTCTGGCAAACAAGCTGGGGCGTATCAACAAGAATGATTGGTGCTTTAATCATGGCGCACAGCGATGATGCTGGATTAATAGTTCCACCAAAGATTGCCCCTGTTAAAATCGTCATAATCCCAATTTACAAGAACGAAGAAGAAGCTAAGAAAGTTCTTGAGGTTGCAAAAACAATACAGGAAGAACTAAGGTCTGTTGATGAAAACATTCTCTTAGATCAAAGAGATTACGAAACTCCAGGATCTAAATTTAATGAGTGGGAAAAAAAAGGCATTCCTTTAAGGATCGAGCTTGGTCCAAAAGACCTTGAAAACAACACAGTTACAATTGCGAGAAGAGACACCATGGAAAAGCTCACGGTTGCTTCACCTGAACTTAAAGAAAAAGTTAATACCCTGCTAAGTCAAATACAAACTGATCTCTTTTTAAAAGCAAAGAAGTTTCGAGAAGAAAACTCATATGAAATTGATAACTGGGATGGGTTTAAAAGGCACTTCCAGGAAAAAGAAAACTCTGGGTTTGTTTACAGTCACTGGTGTGGAAGCGAAACTTGTGAAAAAGAAATTAACGACGAATTACAAGCAACTACTCGCTGTATCCCTCTTGATCAAAAAGAAGAAGTCGGAAAATGCATTAAATGTTCCGGTGAATCCAAGAAAAGAATAATCTTTGCAAAAACATATTAAAAAACTCCCCAGTTGGGGAGTTTTTTAAAACAAGCCTTTAATATCCCGCGCTGTAATTACAAGGATCAACATAATTAACAAACCAAAGCCAATAGCATTGGCATATTGTTCAAATGTTTCGTTATTTCTTTTACCACGTATCTTTTCAATGATCAGAAACAAAACTCTTCCACCATCAAGTGCTGGAAACGGCACTATATTCAAAATACCGAGGTTTACAGAAAGAAACGCGGCAAACTGCAGGATATATGCAAAACCAAGCTTAGAAACCTGACCAGTCAAAGAAGCAATCTTAACAGGACCACCTACTGAGGAAAGTCCCTCGCCGTGCGCTATTAAGTTCCAAAAAGCGCTAGCTGTTCCTGAAATGACATTTCCTGTTGCTTTAAGACCCATTACTGGAGCTAAGTACCAAGGGAAAGAAAGCTTACCTACATTACCCAAAGCAATACCAATGGCCCCCTCTTCTGGCGGTGGATTTAACCTTGGATTGATTGTTAAATACAATTCTTCACTTCCTCTACGCACATGCATCTGAACATCTGTTCCAGCTTTTGATTTAACGTATACAATGAACTGATCAACAGAGGCATCACCTTGACCTGTTAAAACAAACTCATCTGCACCGAGTATGTTATCACCTGCTCTAATCCCTGCTTTTTCTGCTGGTGAGTTAGGTGCAACCTCTAAGATAGTTACAGCTTCTGAACGAAGCGTTCCATATTTTGGCAATGTTTCTCCACTTTGAATAACGGTGGGGAGACCAATACCAAACCCAATTGAAAACAAAACCCAAGCTAAAACAAAGTTCATTAAAACTCCTGCAACCAATGTTGAGAAGCGGGAGAAAAAAGATTTATTAATGAAACTTCTTGGATTTTCGCCTTCTTTGTTGTTCTCTCCTAATATCTTTACAAAACCACCGAGCGGAATTAGGTTAAAAGAATATTTCGTTTCCCCTTTTTTAAAACTGAAAAGTCTTGGTGGAAAGCCAATACCAAACTCTTCAACAAGCATGCCACTTTTTTTAGCAACTATGAAATGACCAAACTCGTGCACTAGCACGAGCAAACCCAAAATTATTACAAAGATTATTACAGCAATCATTAAACTATATTGTCATTATTTCTTTTTCTTTTGCAGAGGTAATTTCCTTCACCTGTTCGTTGTATTTATCAACAACCTCTTGAAGATCTTTTTTCATTCCCGCAAGATCATCTTCAGTTAAATTCTCTTCATCCTGTTGTTTTTTGTACTCTTTAAGGATTTCTTCACGAGCATTTCTAATTGCAATCTTTGCTTTCTCAGAAATCTGTCCTAAGGGTTTAACCATTTCTTTTCTTCGCTCCTCAGTCATTGAAGGAATACTTAAACGAATTAGAATCCCATCATTAACAGGATTTAAACCAATGTTTGCAACTTGAATCGCTTTTTCAATTGGACCAATGTTTGATTTGTCCCAAGGTTGAATGGCGATTGTTTTTGCATCCGGAATGCTAATTGAAGCAACGTGAGCAAGTGGCATTTTGCTACCATATGAATCAACCATTACATTATCAACCAAAGCAGGGTTTGCCCTGCCGGTTCTTAAACCACCAAGCTCTTGTTTAAAATGTTCTATTGCTTTATCAAATTTTTCGTTATTCATAGTTTTCCTTTATGGCTCAATAAATCCGGCATAAGTAACCTGGGGCAACAACGGGTCAATAATTATCTTATTGATTACATTTGTTGTGGCTAAGGACTGCGTTTGCCAACTCTTTCCACCATCAAGCGTTTTAAAAATCGTGTTACCGATGCTGGTATATGCTAACATACCGCCGCGGGTTGAAGCAATTGCTCTTGGAGCACCGCTTTCAACAGGCAGTTTTTGTAACTGCCAATTCTTACCATCATCAGTTGTTTTGTACAGCCCAGAGTTCGTTGTTAGGTAAATAACTCCTGTGGTTTGATCATCAATGGATATTTTATAAAATTGCTCAACTATTCTTGATACATAACTAGAAATTCCACCCGAACCAGTCAAAGAGTCTGTTATACTTGTCCACTTTGCACCATTGTCTAAACTCTTGTACAAACCTTTTGATCTAGTTAAAACATATATTGTTTTATTGATATACCTTACTTTCAAGATTTGATTATTAAAATCATTAACCACCAACCAACTATCTCCCCCATCTATGCTTTTAATTAAAACGCCTGAATTAAGTGCGGCAAAAATCTCTCTTGAGTTTGTCGGATTTGCAGTGATTGTATTTACAGAGTTACTAACACTTGCTTCGCTGTATACTTCTTCCCAAGTAACACCACCGTCCCTTGAACGAATAATTCTGCCGTGGTCGCCATATATTCCAGTAACAAAAATAATCTGCGTGTTTGAAGGATCAACAAAATAGTCATAAGCGGTTATTTTTGAAAGTATTTGCTTCCATTTTCCCGCACTATCACTTGATTTCCAAAGACCGCTGTTAACAGAAGCTAAGTATATAACCTCATGATTACCTGGTTCAAAACCCATCTCCGCGACTAAAAGCCCTGAAATATTAACCGCTGATTTGTCTGTTGCGTTGCTTTGTTGCCAAGAACTGCCTCCGTCAGTTGACTTCATTGTTCCTAAGATACCGCTATTACCAAAAATACCACAGCTGGCTGAGAGAAAAAAGATTGCGGAAAAAAGTGTTATATTTTTTTTCATTTATTTTAAACTTAAGAACAAACGTTCTAAAATTAATTTTTTGTTTAAATTTTGTTTTAAACCAACCAAAGAATCAAGCAAAACCTGAAGGTTTAAGTATTTTCCAGCATCTCCGGAAAGAAGACTTTCTCGTTCTGCGTTAATCCAATCCTCAAACAAAGACTGCAATTCTTCTGTTTCTTTTTCAGCGTATCCTTTTATACTTAAAATTCTTTGAGCAATCGGAAATTTAAATATTGATTTCAAAGATTCAGTATTTTCGTTTGATATCTTCTGCTTTGGAATATTAAAATATATACTTTGACATCTAGAAACAATTGTTGGTAACAGTGATTTCTGATTTCTTGAAAGAAGTATAATTAGCGAACTATTGTTTGGTTCTTCAAGAGTCTTTAAGATACTGCTTGCTGCTTCATCCGTAACGTCCTCAAAGTTTTGAATTATGGCTACCTTTTTTTGATATCTAAAAGGTTTTAATGAAAGTTCAGAGATTAAATCTCTCATCTCTTCAATCTTCATTTTGCTTTGATCTATAACTATGAGGTCGGGATTGATTCGTTCTTTCTCTTCCTCTGAAACCCCAAGAATCATTCTTGCGAATTCAATAGCGAGTTGTTTTTTTGTTTCTCTGTCAGAACCCGTAAAAAGATAGGCATGCGCAAGCTTGTTATTTACAAGCGCATTATCTAAAAAAAGCTTTTGATTTTCATATCCTTTAACGCTCCACATATACTTAGAGTATACCATAGAGAAAAAATCTCTGTTAAAGTTCTTTTTTCGTTATCTTGCGCTTAAAATACTCTTCTTGTAGCTCTCAAGGTTGTCCAAAGCAATACCAGTTCCTTTAGCAACACAAAGGATTGCGTCTTCAGCAACATATGCTGGAACACCAACTGCTTGGGAAATCATTTTATCTATATTTCTAAGTAATGAGGAACCTCCTGTTAAAACCATCCCTTTATCAATAATATCAGAAGCAAGCTCTGGCGGAGTTTCTTGAAGCACTGTTCTAACTGCTCTTATTATTTCCCTTAATTCATCTTGAATTGCTTCGACAACCTCATTAGTTGAAATACTGATACTTCTTGGTAACCCTTGAATCATATCTCTCCCTTTAACCTCCATTGACTCTTCTTCATCAACAAGCGTTGCTGATCCTATGTTTATCTTTATCTCTTCCGCCGTCCTGTCACCAATAGCTAAGCCATGTTTTCTTCTTACATAATCAATAATCGCTTGATCCATCTTGTTACCAGCAACACGCACTGAAGTTGACGTAACAATACCACCCAAGGACAACACAGCGACATCTGTTGTACCACCCCCAATATCAATAATTAGGTTTCCTGTTGCCGAAGCAATGGGAATACCAGCGCCAATTGCTGCTGCAACTGTTTCTTTAATGACATAGGCTTCTTTAGCACCAGCTGCTTTTGCCGCATCTATGACAGCTCTTCTTTCAGTTGAAGTAATTCCTCCAGGAACTGAAATCATAACTTCTGGTCTGAAAAAATGAACATTACCCAATGCTTTGTTTATGAAATATCGAAGCATTGCTTCAGTAACTCTGTAATCAGCAATGACACCGTCTCTCATTGGACGAGATGCAACAATTGTTTCAGGAGTTCTACCAAGCATTTCTTTTGCTTCTGAACCAACCGCTAAAACACGGTTGTCGTCAAGAGTAATCGCAACAACTGTTGGCTCGTTTAAAATGATTCCTTTTTTAGGAAGATATACCAGTGTATTTGCTGTGCCTAGATCAATTCCGATTTTTTTAGAAAACATACTATTCCACTCTTTCTATATCCGCTCCAATTGCTTTAAGTTTGTTAACAATATCTTCATATCCTCTTTCAATATGCTGAATCTCATGCAATGTGCTTTGTCCTTTTGCTACCAATGCTGAAATGACTAAAACCATTCCGCTTCTAACATCAAGAGAGCTAACATTTGTTCCTGAAAGTTCAGTTGGTCCAGTAATCTCCGCGCGGTGCTGATCTATGATGTGTGCTTTAGCGCCCATCTTTGAAAGTTCGTGAATATATCCTAGTCTTCCTTCATACATCCATTCATGCAACTGAGTTGTTCCTTGAGCCTGTGTTGCCAAAACCGCAAAAGGAGGAATGTAATCACTCATCAACCCTGGATATATGTTAGAAGTAATCTTAAAAGCTGTGTATGGTTCTTTTGGTTTCAAAACCTTAACCCAAGTATCACCAACTTCAAAATTAACATTCATCTGCATAAACTGAATGAAAGCAGCAGCTAAAAACTCTGGCTGAACATTTTGAATGGTTAACTCGCTCTTTGTTGCAGCTGCAAGATTTATGAAACTACAAGCAACTTCATTGTCATAAATAATCTTAAAGTCAGTCCCGTGTAGTTTTTTAACACCAGCAATAACCAGATCATGCGTTCCGATTCCCGAAATCATTGCTCCCATTGAATTCAACATGTGACATAGAGATTGCACGTGTCCTTCGGTTGCAGCCAAATGAATTACTGTACTACCCTCTGCTGTAACTGCTGCCATAATCGCGTTTTCTGTTGCAGTAACGCTTAACTCAACCATTATAATGTTTGTTCCTACAAGTTTTTTTGTAGAGACTTCTAAATTTCCATTTATCTTGGCGTTTGCACCTAGCATTTCCAATGCAACTAAGTGCGCGTCTATCGGCCTTTTACCGATTAAATCTCCTCCGGGAATTGGCATTACTACTTTTCCAAAACGTGCTAACAAGGGACCAAGCAACAAAATTGAACCACGAAGCTTTGCTACCAACTCTGGTTCTGGTTTGTAAGAATCTACTTTTGAATTATCAATCGTTAAAACATGGTCTTCAAAAGTAACCTTTGCTCCCAGATTTTCAAGTATGCTCTTTAAATTATATACATCGGATATTTCAGGAACATTTCTAATGATACAAATTTCTTCGGCCAAAAGTGTGGCACACATTGCCGGCAAAATTGCGTTCTTAGAACCACCTACAGTAACTGTTCCGGAAAGCTCTTTGCCCCCGGTTATTTTGTATATCGCCATAGGATAATATAATGATTAGACTTCGCTATTATATCATAGTAAAATACTGTTATGAAATCACGTCCAAGGTACTCTTTAATTGCTAGCGGAATCCTCGCTTTCATAATCTTAACCCCTTTTATTGTACTTTTTGTCAGTGGCAAAAAGTACGACTTTAAAAATGGCCGTTTTGTTAAAACCGGAATCTTAGGCATCAAGACAGAGCCAAAGAACGCTGGCATAACAATTAATGGTTCAACACACGGCACAACAAACCAAAACATTAGATTCTTAGAACCAGGTAATTATGAACTAAGCATCAAAAAACAAGGGTACTTTGACTGGAACAAACGTTTAACTGTCAGATCACAGTTTGTTACTTGGAACTTTGAAAGTACGGACAACCTTTTTCTTTTCTACTCAAACGCAGAAAAGCAAACGCTCTCTGAAAATGCTTTAGATTTCTTTGCTGGAGAAAAAAGAATTGCCTACCTTCAACAAGATAAAATAAGTTTTGCAGATATCAGTAGTCCTGAAAAACAAACCTCTGTTAATTTTAAAGAGAACATCAAAGCAGGAAAAATCCTTTCAAGTCCTGATGAAAACTTCTTTTTAATAAACAGCGGGGTTAACAACTTTGTTTTAGATACTAAAAACAATACGCTAACAGATATTACTGAATTAACCACAAAACAAGCTGCTTTTTCATCAAAAACGTCATTCCAAGCATCAGAAAATACCTTTAAGTTTTCACCAGACAACAAACTATACCAGCTATTAGAAGGTTCAATATATCTTCTTGATCTGGACAAAAATGAAAAAGAGGTTGTTGTAGATAATGTGCTTGCTTTTGAAGTAAACTCTTCTGGAATATATTATATCAAACTCGCAGAATCTCTTCTGGGTATCAGAAGATCATTGGCTCACGCAAGCATGCCAAACTACACTGAAACAATTTTACTTGAAAACATTCCTCCGTTTGTTGATGCACAAATATATCTAACAGAAAACAACCAACTCTTTGTTTTAGGAAACAAGACGTTGTATGTTTTAAATGACGAGCTTGAAAAAATCGTTGAACACGTTGAAGAAGTTCAGATTGAGAATAATGAAGACATTTTCTTTAACACTGGAAATGAGATAGACAGATACAACATGGCTAGCAGAGAAACAAAACTAATTACAAGATCACTTCAAGAAATATCAAACATTTCAGGAAACAGCGAAGTTGGTTGGATATTTTTCAAAAATGACAACCACTTACAAGCCATTGAATTAGACACCAGGGACTATCAAAACAATTATACTTTTGCAGAATTAAACAAAGAAGCTAAATTCTACATTGATTCTGACGCAAAAACAATTTTCTTGTTAAACAACGGGACAGTTAGTTTATTAAAGGTTAGATAACAAACAAGGTCTTAAGTTCCCAGTTAAGGGAGACTTAAGACCGTTGTTGTTTGTTCTGTGCTTCAACGCACGAAGTAGGGGCCTCCGTAAGGTCCGTAGAGAGGAACACGCGGTGATGGCTTGCTAGGCTTTGTTACGCGCTGTAAAACGATTGACCTCTTAGTCCAGATCGCCCTCTGAAGCATCGACTGCTTGAGCTTCCCCTCCTTGTCATGACCTACGAAAACAACCGAGCATCCGTGATGGACCAGCGCACCGTCTTCGTAAAGACGGAAGCGCCTGCTCTGACCAGACCGCGGCTTGCAACCGCAAGGAAACTCTACACTCTCGTATATATCAAAATCACTGTAGTGCCGACGATCCTTTCCCCTGCGGTTGCGATACATGACCCCAAGCTCATCGATGTGGGTGAACACCACGCCCCAGAAACGACCAAACTGCCCTTCTTCGCTACGTACAAGCATTGTCAATCCTCCAATTGAGTCTTGAGATTGCGTCCCAAGTGCGCCGAACCAAAAACAAAAATCCCAGCATTGGCTCGCTGGGATAATCTTTTAAAAAGAATAGAAAATTACCGCAGCGAAACAACCCTGGAGTATGTAAAGTTATACCAAAACTTTGGCATTCCGTTATTTACTGCTTGTAATTGATTAGAAATCATAATGAAATAATATTATACTTTTCCGACTGCTTCGTCAATAGCCTGATTAACTAACTTGTCTGCTAAGACGTTTTTCTCTCTATGAACATGCGTAAAACTAACGTTCGTAAACTTATGCGTTAATATAAAAATCTCTGAAACCAATGGTTTTAAAGACTCTTCTCTAACCTTGTACAAACCATTTAACTGTTTAACCACGAGTTCGCTGTCTAAATAGCAAAGGACAACTTTCTTACCAATTTCCGATGCTCGCTGTAACGCCTTTATCAAAGCAGTGTATTCAGCAAAGTTGTTAGTTTGTTCTCCAATGTATTCTTTAAGAATTTCAAGCTCTAATCTTTTGCCTGCCTCATCTTCCAAGTAAAAAACAGCGCCAATACCTGCAGGACCCGGGTTACCTCTGGCTCCACCATCTGTGTATATAACTAAATGGGTTGGTTCTTCTGTGATGTTCATATTCTTTTTTTGTAATCAATTATTCTTAATTTAACATTACTTAAACCATTCCACTCGTCCTTTATCATCTCAAAAACAATATCAATCTTTTGCCCAGGAAGCAAATCAGATGCTGATTTTCCAAACCCAAAAGCAATTGCTTTCAAGAGTTTCCCTGTTTCAGAAACTAAGCTTAACTGCAGATGTTTTTGCTCTTTACCAACTAATTTCTGATCTTTAATGACAAGGTCTGAAAGCAAAAGTTTAGGCTTTAGGTTATCAACACCAAAGGGTTCAAAAGCTTCAAGCATTTCCGCGTTCTTTAAATTAACATCCTCTGCTTTAATTTCTGCTTCAATATCAATCTCTTTAGAAAGATCTTCTGTATTCAAGTTCTGATCCGCAAAATCTAAAAGATTTTTGTAAAATACATCAATATGTTCGGTTTTAACCGTAAACCCTGCTGCTGCTGCGTGTCCTCCAAACTTAACTAAGTGCTCGGATGAAAATTTCAATGCCTCAACAATATTAAAGTTAGCAACGCTTCTTGCAGAACCAGTGCTTTCTGTTTCCCCTCGTTCCATAACTAAAACAGGTTTACCAAACTCTTCGGTAAGTTTTCCAGCAACTAAACCAACAACGCCTTTTGGCCAGTTTGCTCCCGAAGCAAGCAATATTTTTCGCTCTGAAACTAAAAGCAATTGCTCACGAGCTTCTGAAATGACAACTTCAGTAATCTTTTGTCTTTTTGTATTTAAGGCTTCAAGATTTTTAGCAGCCTCTTCTGCTTCTGAATATTCATTTGCAATCAAAAGATCAAAAGCCGAAGACGCGTGCTCTATTCTTCCAGCCGCGTTAATACGAGGAGCGATAATGAAACCTAAAGTATACGTATCTAAATTTTTAGAAGTCATTCCAGCAAGTTGCAACAAAAGTCTTAATCCTAGCCACTTAGTTTTTTGCAAGACCTTTAAACCAAACTTAACTAACAGTCTGTTTTCTCCAATCAAGGAATGACAATCAGCAACTGTTCCAATTGCCACTAAATCCAACAACCATTTTTCCCAACCAGGAGTAAGATTGTGTTTTCCTTTTTTTGAAAGCACAGCGCAAGCAAGCTTAAAAGCAACACCAACTCCAACGAGTTCGTGGTATGGATATTTTTCTTTTGGATTTTTTGGATTGATCAAAGCAAAAGCATCCGGCACTTCCCCAGTTATCTCATGATGATCCGTAATTATTAAATCTATGTTGTTTGCTTTACAAAACTCAGCTTCCGCAATTGAGTTTGTTCCGCAGTCAACAGTAATAACTAGATCAACTCCCCCTTCCTTTATCTTCTCAAAAGCATCTAAGTTTAAACCATAGCCTTCTGAGAAACGATCAGGGATATATGTACCTACATTAACTCCTAGTGCTTCAAACATTCTAAACAAAACCGCGTTTGCGGTTATTGCATCAGCATCATAATCGCTGTACACTAAAATCTTTTCTTTTTTTTCAATTGCCTGCCAGATACGATCAACTGCTTTACGCATTTCTAAAAAAAGAAAGGGATCATTTAATTGATCATATTCAGGGCTTAAAAAAGCTGATATTTCCTTTTCCCCGAAAATACCACGATTTGCTAAAAGCTGGGCAAAAAGGTCTTTTTCTGTTTGTTTCTTAAGTTTCCATGAGCGATTCATATTTTCATTGTAGCATACCAAAAGATCGTTTTTAGAAAAGGCGGAACCGCGTTTCGACAAACAAAACGCGGCTCCAGCTTCGGGCACAAGGCCCAGAATCTTGATGACATCAGCGCTAACGACCACGTCGGAGAACAAGGAAACGCTCTCCAGTAGCGAACCGGGCTTCGAGGAAGAACTGGCGCACAATCATCTTGTGCAAACCCTGCCAATTCAGAAAGGTCATGCCCCATAGCTTGCCCATGGCCGCGAACAGCACGTTGATTGGAGCAACCATGTAAACTTCTGGGTACCTCGCAGCGTAGCGCAACGCTGTCAATGGAGAAGCAAAGGCTTCAAGCGGATACTCCTCGAGAATCTGATGAACCGAACGAAGAATACCGTTTGGAGCTAGACCCACGTCGTCGAGTGACTGCTCGTTGATGGGAAAATCCGCATACTGCAGATTGGACGACCCAGCAACGATCTTGAACTTGCAGTCTTCGATCGCCGCTGGGATGATGCGCTCAGCGAGGAACCGAGTCGTCAGCAAGTCGAAAGCGTCTCGGTATTCCTCACAGGCATCAGCCAGAACGGTGGCATGAAGCGGTGTGAGTCCTTCAAGCCTTGGCTCCAATGCCTCATGCCGAACCAGTCCAAGATGGCAAACCTTTACTGACCCGTGCGAAGACGGAACATCAGACGAAACCGCGAGTGTCATCGTAAATCCTCCTCAAGGTTGCCGAGTCTAAACCGAAATACTCTGCTCTCTGTGAGCTAAGAGTTCCAAGCATAGACATAAATCTATACCTAAAACCATGAGCCCAGCTTAACTCCCTAACATGTTACTAACTTTTTTCAAAATCTCTTCTTCTAAAACAGGAATCAAGCTAATTCCTGTCATCTGTTCTGGTTTTGGTATTCCAAAGAGTTCAAGAATCGTTGGTGCAATATCTGAAAGCGCTCCTTCTGGCATAAGACCAGCGAGCGTGTCGTAGTCTATCTGCTCTGGTTTTGATCTTTTAAATTCATTAGCAATCAAAACAAAGGGGACTGGGGATGTTGTGTGGTCCTTATTTATCTCCCCTGTGTTGTTATTTATCATCAATTCAGCATTGCCATGATCTGCTGTGATTATCAAAGCTCCTTGCAGTGGTAAAATTGCGGCCGCAATTTTACCAATCTCTTCATCAATTGCTTTAATAGCGTCGATTGCTGAGTTTAAGTTTCCAGTGTGTCCTACCATATCCGCATTAGCAAAGTTCACGACATAAAAACTATCATCCCCGTGATTTATACGATCTACTAAGGTGTCAGTAAGTTTAGCAACAGACATTTCGGGTCTGTCTGAATAGTTGCTTGTGTTATCAGGGCTTGAAATTATACTTCTCTCTTCTCCTGGAAGCGGATCCATTTTTCCACCATTAAAAAATGATGTTACGTGCGCAAACTTTTCGCTCTCCGCGGCATGGAATTGTTTTAATCCTGCTTTAGAAATTAAGCTTGCAATGTCATTGTCAATCTCAATTGGTCCATAAGCAACATCTGCTTTCAAGTCCGGCATGTATGAAGTCATTGTTACGAAGCAAAGATTTTCTAAAGGTTGATGTTTTTGTGGTATATCCATTTTTTCAGGAGCAACAAAAGCAACTGTTAACTGCATTGCACGATCTTGTCTAAAGTTAAAGAATATTACAGCATCATTATTCTCAATTTTCGCAACAGGTCTATCTCCTTCTGTGATGACGGTTGGTTTAATCATCTCATCAAATATACCTTTAACATAATTTGTAGCTACTGCTTCCATTGGACTGATCGATCTCTCCCCAACGCCATTAACCATTGCTTGATATGCCATTTCTGTTTGCTGCCAATGTCCGCCTCTATCCATTGCGTAAAATCTTCCACAAATTGTCGAAATTTTTCCAACACCAATCTGAGCAACCTTGTTATGCAGCTTTTCAAGACTTGCTAGAGCAACCTTTTGTTCTGTGTCTCTGCCATCTGTAATCATGTGAATATACGTGTTTTGAATACCCTGCTCTGCGGCTAAACCAAGCAACGCATAAAGATGTTCATCGTAACTATGAACTCCACCAGGACTAACCATTCCAAGAAGATGTAGTTTAGAGTTGTTTTTCTTAACATGCTCGCATGCTTTTAAGAACATTGGATTTTTAAAAAACTCTCCGCTTTGAATGCTTGCCGTAATACGAGGCAAGTCTTGAGCAACAATCCTGCCTGCTCCGATATTTAAATGTCCAACCTCTGAGTTCCCCATTTCTCCCCAAGGCAAACCAACTAAAGGCCCTGATGCCTGCAAGGTTATTGCTGGATAGTTCGCAAGGAGGTTGTTTAAGCGCGCTGGGTTTGCTTGAGAAATCGCATTTCCTCTTGATTTAGAAGCAACACCAAAACCATCTAGTACCAGAAGAACTATTTTTTTGTAATGTGGTATTTCCATATGTTCCGTTATTCTAACGCTTTCAATCCAGGAAGATTTTCACCTGCCAGGAAATCTAATGTTGCGCCCCCTGCTGTTGAAACAAAATCAATCTGGTCTAATACTTTAGCTTTGTTTAATGCATCTAGTGTATCACCACCACCAACAACTCCATACGCATAACCATTGCAGCGGACAGCGAATATTAAGGCGAGACTCATTGTCCCATGCGAAAATTGCTTTTCTTCAAACAAACCCATTGGTCCATTCCAAACCATTTTTTTTGACTCTTTAACAATCTTTGAAAAAAGCAGAGTTGTTTGTGGTCCAATATCTAAGATTGCTTCATCTTTTGAAACTTGATCTGGTTTACAAACTCGTGCTTGACTGTGATCCTTTGCTTTTGCAACAACAACATCAACAGGTAAAACAAGTTTTTGTTTGTAATTGCGCATTAAATCTGTTGCAACATCAATCTCTTCTTTTTCACAAAGAGATCCTCCAATCTCAAAACCTTGGCTTAAGAAAAAAAGATTTGCAGGACCACCACCAACAAGAACATGCTCTGCGCTCTTCCCCAGGTTTTTTATGGCACCAATTTTGTCGGAAATCTTTGCTCCACCAATAATTACAGTAAATGGATTTGCTTTTAGCGTTAAAAGTTTGTTTAGAGCATTCAATTCTTTTTCAACATTTAAACCGGCAAAACTTGGTAAGTATTTGGGGATGAGTGAAACAGACGTTTCGTTCCTGTGCATCATTGAAAAAGCATCGTTAACAAATATTTCTCCTAAACCTGAAAGGTGTTTTGCAAACACTGGACTTGGTTCTTCCTCCTGTTTGTAGAAACGAATGTTTTCTAGAATTACAATGTTTTTTTGAGAAAGTCTTTTAATAATATCAACAGCTCCGTCTTTGGTTATATCTCCTTCAAAAAAAACCACTTCATTAAAATACTGATCTGAATATTCTTTTGTAGAAACAAAGTTTTTAGAAAGCAACTTTGCAAGATATTCTGCAATTGGTTTTAAAGTGTATTCTTCTTGCCAACCTTTTGGTCTTCCGTTTTTTGAAACAACAACAATCTTAGCTCCCTGATCTGTTAGGTACTTAATCGTTGGTACAGAAGTCTTGATTCTTGTATCATCCAGGATTTTGTTTCCTTCTCTGGGCGCGTCTAAATCAGCCCGCAAGAGCACGGTTTTCCCCGAAAAATTCTGTTGGGAGCTTAAAAACTTCATCCCGTTATTTCCCCACAACCATGATCACTTCTTCGACTAAACGGTTGGAATACCCGAATTCATTGTCATACCAGGCAACAACCTTCACAAAGTCCCCATCAATAACCTCTGTAAGCCCTAAATCTACGATTGCAGAGCTTGGATTGCCAACTATGTCAGAAGAGACCAAAGGCGCATTAGAGACACTTAAAATGCCTTTAAAACGGCTTGTTTTAGAAGCATCTATAAAGGTCTGGTTTAACTCTTCTTTGGTTGTTTTTTTCTCCAGTAAAGCAACGAAATCTGAAAGAGACCCAACTGCTGTTGGAACACGTATTGAAAGACCGTGGAATAGTCCTTTAAGGTTTGGGATTGCTTCTGTTGCAGCAATGGTTGCTCCTGTTGATGTTGGAACAATGTTTTGTGCTGCTGCTCTTGCTCTTCTAAGATCTGTCGAGTGTCCACCAGGAGGAGGACCATCAACAAGGTTTTGTTCTGCTGTGTATGAATGAATTGTTGTCATCATTATTTTCTTAATCCCAAACTTTTCTTCTAGAATCTGAGCAACTGGAGTAATACAGTTTGTTGTGCAAGAAGCATTTGAAATTATTGGTTCACCTTTGTAATCTTTATCATTCACTGAAAGAACAAAGGTCTTTGTTTCACCCTCATCTTTTGCTGGAGATGATATTACGACTTTTTTTGCTCCAGCTTTAATGTGTGCGCCTGCTGTTTCTGCGCTGTTAAATCTTCCTGTTGATTCTATGACAACATCAACTTTCATCTTGCTCCAAGGAAGTTTCCCTGGGTCTTTTTCTGAAAGAACAAGAATCTTTTTTCCATCAACAATAATATGTTTTTCATCAGAACTTACGTCTTTGCTGTATATGCCGTAGTTGCTGTCATATTTTAAAAGATGGGCCAAAACTTCTGAACTGGTTAAATCATTAATCGCAACTATCTCTATTTCTTTTTTTTCTAAAGCAATTTTAAAAGCCTGTCTTCCGATTCTACCAAATCCATTTATCGCAACGTTTATTTTCTCCATTTTGTTTGTTATTTAATTATTTTTACTTGGAAACTTTTGTGTGATTTCAAATCTTTTTGCATCTGAGAGAATTTAACTAATCCTTCTTGGGGACCAATCTTGGTTGCTACAGAAGCGCCGTTTCTAGAGCCCCAACGCAAACTCTCAGGTACTGAAAGTCCGTGAACTCTTGCTGATGTAAAACCAACAGCATACGCATCACCACAGCCTGTTGCTTCAAATGGAGTGTGAGGATATATGCCTATGTAGTAGAAAGCATTGCCGTGGAGACAGTAAGAACCTTTTAATCCGTCTGTTATGACAACGGTTTTAGGCCCATGTTTATGCAGTCTGCTAGCAAGCTCTCTAAAGTCTTCTGTTTTTCCATCAACTAAAAGCTGAGCCTCTTCTTTGTTAACAAAAAGAATTTCTGTGTGTTTGAAAAGCGGTTTTAATTTAGAAAGACCCAATCGCAACTGATATGTTCCTGGATTGAAAGCCATTTTGATGTTTGGATTCTTTTTCAAGAAATCAACAATTTCCGTGTGTAGCTTTAATCCTCTTGGACCAACTGTTGAAAGATATACCCAATTTGTTGAATTAATCCCAGAAGGAAGATGATATGTGTATGGCTGGTGCTTTATGAGTATTGTTCTGTCTTTTTTGTACCAAAGAACAACGTGAAAATTTGTCTGGGCATGTTTTTGTATACTCATCAAATCTCTACTAACACCCTCTTTCTGAAGTTTGTTTAAAATGACATGTGAGTTATGATCTCCACCAACTGTTCCGTAATACCCAGCTTTCAAACCCAAACGAGAAGAACCAACTGCAATATTATTGCAATTACCTGCTGAAAGTATTGTTAAACTCTCGTAAGGAATTTTGTCACCATAGCTAAAGCTTAGCTTCTTTCCTTTTTTTGTATTATGTACTTCTGCTTCTTCAATATGTAAAAACGCATCAATGGTGCAATCCCCTATTGAAACAATATCAAACTTTGTTTTTTTAGCTTTAACCATTTTTCCCCTTTCTTTGTATTACTTTTTGAATTGCTTTTTTAATAGCTTCTGAATCCATGCCAAACTTTTTGATTAGTTCTTCTGGCTGACCGCTTTCTCCGAAAGAATCAGGCATACCAACCATTTCAACAGGAACAGGATAGTTTCTCGCAAGCACTTCACAAACTGCGCTACCAGCACCTGCGCTAATTTGATGTTCCTCTAAAGTAACTACTGCGCCGCATTTTTTTGCTGCTGCAATTATTGTCTCACTATCAATCGGCTTTATGGTATGGTTGTTAACAATCATGACACTAATACCTTGTTTTTCTAAATCTTTCGCTGCAAGAAATGCGTTGTACAAAACAGGACCACAGCCAATGACGACAACGTCTTTACCATCTCGCATAACTTGTGCTTTCCCAATCTCAAATCCAGTTTCAGGAGAAGTAATGATTGGTGATTTTTCTCTTGTAAATCTAAAGTATACTGGTCCTTTGTAAGCTGCCGCAGCTAGGGTTGCTTGTTTTGTTTGAAGATAGTCACAAGGAACTATGACAACAAGCCCTGGCAAAACCCTAGTCAGAGCAATATCTTCCAAAGACTGGTGCGTTGCGCCATCAGGACCAACAGAAACACCTGTGTGTGCTCCCGCAATTTTTACGTTCGCTTGGCTATAAGCAACACTAACTCTTAGCTGGTCCCAGTTTCTTCCAGGAGAAAATGTTGCATACGAAGAAACAAAAGGAATTTTTCCAGCAAGTGCAAGACCTGCTGCAATACCCATCATGTTTTGTTCAGCAACTCCAACATCAAAAAATCTTTCCGGGAATTTCTTTTGGAAAGCCTGAGCTCTTGTAGATTCTGAAAGATCCCCTGTAAGAACAACAACGTTTGGGTTCTTTTCACCAAGTTCAACCAAAGCATCACCATATCCGTCTCTGGTTGCTTTTTGTTCTATATCTTCTGCTCCAATTTTTTCAGAAATCTTTATAGGTTCTAAATTAATTTCCGGCATTATTGGTGTTCTCCTTGAATCATGCCTCTTAATGTTCGTAGATCATTTAAGGCCTTTAGTCCTTGTTCTTTGTTTGGTGGCGTACCATGCCATTTGTAATCATATTCCATGAAGCCAACACCTTTTCCAGGAATTGTATGCGCTATTATCATAGTTGGTTTTTCATAGATTGCTTTTGCTTCATTGCAAGCATCAATGATCTGCTGATAGTTATGTCCATCTACTTCAATTACATGAAAATTAAAAGCCTCGTATTTATCCTTCAACGGTTCTAGGGGCATAACATCTTCAGTGTACCCATCTATTTGAATGTTGTTCCTGTCTAAAATGACTGTTAAATTATGCAAACGATTTTTTCCGGCAAACATTAAAGCTTCCCAAACCTGTCCTTCATCCTGTTCTCCATCACTGCAGATTGCATAGATTCTTCCCGTAGTCCTATCCATACGAGAAGCCAATGCCATACCAACTGCTTGAGACAATCCTTGTCCTAATGGTCCTGAAGAATTTTCAATTCCTGAAAGAGCTAAATTGTGTGGATGACCATGTAATCTAGTACCGAGTTTTCTTAGTGTTTTTAGTTCTTCTTTTGGAAAATACCCTGCTTCTGCAAGAGTTGCATAAAGCACTGGGCAAATATGTCCGCAAGACAAAACAAGTTTGTCCCTATCAACCCAACCTGGATTTTCCGGATCATGTCTTAGGATATTAAAATACAGGGTTGCAAAAACATCAGCCATACCTAAAGGTCCGGCTGAATGTCCGGATTTAGCTTCTAAAAGCATTTCAATGATATCTTGCCTGATATCATTTGCTTTGAGTTGAAGTTGTTGAGTTGTTAATTTTTGCATTTTTGTTTTAGTGAGGAAAGACTTTAAAAACTATGTATATTATTAAAACAATAACTAAAGAAACTGCTGTTAAAACTTTGAAGCGAGAACCAATATCTCTGTTTCTCTGCTCTTCTGTTGCTTCAAGCATTTCAATGTAGAACAGGCGAATGAAATTACTTTGTACCAACCCCAGATATATTATTAATCCCAGAAGAACAAAACCTAGCATGAGTTGCTGAGAGATGAGAAAAACAATTGCAACAAGAAGAAGAATATACCCTATTGAAAGAAGTCCTAAGGTTCTTGCTAAAACAAACCAGGCAAGCCCTCTTGAAAGTTCTTTGCTTCTTTCTCTGGCTCTTTTCCAATCAAGATCTTCATAAACAAAAAGGAAAGGACTAAAAATGAAGTTGCTTCTTGCAAGGAAACAAGGACAAGCTAGTAAAACCTGTCCAAAGAACAGGATAACTCCAGCTCCAAAAGAATTTGAGAAGAACTTCCAACCAAGACGTTCAGCTTTAGAAGATATTTCTAATATTTTTGTTTCTCCCTGGGAAAGGTATGTGTAGACTAATCCCAAAGCGCCGTTGTATTTCATGAACCAAAACAGGAAATATACCAATGAAAGTATTTCTAAAACCAAGCCTGTTGGTTGATTCTTTTTTGCGACAAAATATCCTGCTGCAAACAATGCTACTGCTATCCCTAAATCACGCAGGGCGTACAAAAAAAGAAGTATCCCCGCTTGTAAAAGAACAAATAACTGTCTGTTGGTGCGGCTGATACTCTCTGATATGTTGTGCCAAAAACTAGAGAATTGCATGACTCAGTTCCTGGAAGTTATCCGCAGGAGTTTTGTTACCTTCTGAGCCGGTATCAAAAAGCGCTGAGTTAGCTATCAAAAGGTCTGCTCCGGCTGCGGAAAGTTCCTTAATATTCAATATTTTTACGCCGCCATCCACCTCTAATATACCATTTTTGTAAGCATTTCTCAATTCTCTAACTTTTTCATCTATGTTAGGGAGTTCCTTTTGTCCTTTATCACCAGGATGCACCCCCATTATTGAAACTTGTTTGAAAAAATCAAGATATGGCAAGACCTCTGTAATGCTTGTTTCCGGGTTAATAACTAAGCCTGGAGTTAATTTTAGAACATTAAGTTCTTCTGCTAGTTGAGAAATCTCATTCTTGTCTTTTATGGCTTCAAAATGGAAAAGAACTGTTTTGAAACCAACAAGTTTTGCTTCAAAAAAATATGCTCTTGGATCATTGACCATGAGATGCGCTTCCCATTCAAAAGCAGGATTTAAAATATCGAGTTCTGATATCTGTAAATCCTTGTGACTTGTAAACTGACCATCTGAAAAATCAACCTGGATGCGTTTTACACCAGGGATCTTTATTATTGTTTCTAACTTACTTCTAAAATTATCCCAGTCATCTTCAAGGATAGCCGGAACTACAATAGCCATTATTTTAGATTGTTAATTTCTTTTATTCTCCTAACAAATCGTTTTTCAAAAGAGAACTTTGTTGTCAACCAGAACCAAACAATATCTTCTGCGGTTTCAGTTGAAATGAAATCAGATGGAAGACAAAGAACATTTGCATCATCATCGTGTCTTGAATGAGTAGCTGCGTGTTCATTCCAAGCAAGAGCTGCTCTAACATGTTTAAAACGATTAGCTGCGATACAAACACCTTGTCCTGAACGACAAATTAAGATGCCTTTGTTTTTTGCTGGATTTTTTTGTACTGCTTTTGCTACTTTTGTAGTGTATGGTGTAAAGTCATCATCTTTAACAAGTTTTTTTGCACCAACATCAACATACTGCCATTTAGCACGCTTTAAAAACTTCTTCAAGTCTTCTTTTAATTTAAAGCCACCATGATCAGATCCAATGTATATCATATTTTTATGGTTATCATTTTATTAAACTCGTCAGGTCTTAAACTTGCTCCACCAACAAGTAAACCATCAATTTGTCGTTCTAAGAAACTCTCGGCATTCAAAGCATTAGTACTTCCACCATAGAGAACTTTTGAAACTTTAAACTTAATTCTGATGAACATACAAATTCTTTCAGCGTGGTCTGGAGTTTCAACTGCTTTTGTTTTGTAAGGATCTCCATTTGATATTGCCCAAGCTGGTTCGTATGCTACTACGACTTTTTTTGAATCAACATTGGTTAATCCTGCTTCTAGCTGGTTTTGTAAATGCTCCATTACTTCTTCTTCACCCATTATTGCAGAAAGACCATAACCAACACAAAGAATCGGCGTTACCTTGTTCCCTATCGCTGCTTTAACCTTTAAGTTGACTTCATTATCTGTTTCCCCTAAAGCTCGCCTTTCAGAATGACCAATTATGGCGTATTTAACCTTGAATTGTTTAAGCATGTCAGCTGAAATCTGTGATGTAAAAGCACCACTGCTTTGCCAAAAAAGATCTTGTGAACCAAGTGTTAGCTTTGTTTTTAAAACAGGTAGATACACAAAAGGCGGACAAACTACTACTGTATTTTGTGTCTTTGTTTTTGAAACAGCTAAAACAAGCTTCTCAGCTTCTTTGAGAGTCTTTGGGTTCATTTTCCAATTTGCAACTATTAGTTTCTTCATGTTATTTCAAAAACTTTACAGCATCTTCAGGAGGCATTGGGTTAATTGGTATACCAGTAGCATATTCAAAACCAGCCCAAATGGCAATTCTTGGAAATATAACCAGGTGCCAGTGGAAGGTTTCTTTTTTGTACGCGCTGTGAACTGCTTGTGCAAGCGGCATTGTGTGAATATAGAAGTTAAGAGGTGGGTCTGAAAGTTTTGTATATAGTCTTCCTAAAACCATCTTTAAAACATTCGCGAGCTGTGTTGTTTCTTTTTCTGAAATCTCTTCAAAGTTAGAACCATGTTTTCTAGGAAGAATCCAAGTTTCAAAAGGGCTTCTTGATGCATATGGCGCAAGCACGATGAAATCCTCGGTCTCATACATGACTCGTTCGTTCTGTTTTCTTTCTTCTTCTATTATTGCGCAGTAAATACACTTTTTGTGTGCTTGATAGTAATGATAGCAACCCAAAATTTCTTCATGAACATTATGCGGAACAAACGGTGTTGAAATTATCTGAAAGTGCGGGTGAATTAAAGATGCTCCTGCTTCTCTACCATGGTTGTAGAATATTTGAACATAAGCAAGGTTTTGATGTTTTGCTAATTCTAAATATCTTTGTTGTAATACCTTTAAAGTATTAACTACAGTAGTTGTTGATTGCAATGCAATTGGCTCATTGTGTTTTCTTGTAATAACTACCTCATGATCTCCTGTCCCTGATCTTGAGACATAGAACTCTCTATCAGCTGTTAAAGGAACATCTGAAAGTGCTTCAAACTTGTTAGGTATGACACGGATTTCCCAATTTTTTCCTTTCGGGAATCTTACAATATCATCGTTCTTTGATTCATTACCAGGACAAAAAACACAAGCTGGAATAATCTCAGGCATATTTTGAGAAATCACTGGTTCTTGAGCAAACTGCTCTGGACGCTTGCTTCTGTTAGGTGCAATTAAAACCCAGTGTTTAGATATTGGATTTTGTCTGAATTGAGACATTAGTAGATATTAAAGTTTCTTGCAAAACGACTGATCCAAGAAGAGTGACCGTAGATATAGAAGAGGCTGTTGCCATCGGTTATTAAAGCAATATCGTAGATCTCAGGATCTGCATCTATTCTTCCTTTTATTATCGCTATCTTTATATCACCCCTTGCCGTGTTGTTCTCTTTTATAATGGTCAAAGCTTTACGAACAGCTTTTTCATCTTTTGGTTTAAGTGGAACAACAACCAAGCTCTCAGAAAGGTTTTGCGGGTTCTCAAAAACTATATTCCCCACCTCGTCTCTTTCAAGCTGCCAGTTATGTGGGTACCTAGCACTGTAATTAAATTGGTTATCCAAGAAAAGCTTGTTTGTTTTTAACTCTGCAAAGATAAAGTCTCTGTCAAAGTAGTAACCAGATATATATATGTACGAAAGAAGCGCAGCGCCTGAAAAAAACAAAGCAAAAATCGCCCATATGAAATATCGGTTCGGATGTAATACCTTTTTCAGTTGATGATGCATTTTATTTTTAGTTAGTTTGTTTGTTTAGATAGTTCTGTAGAAATATTTGTGCAGCTAAAGAATCAATGTTTTTGCTGTGGCCTGAAATATTTTCAGCCATCTTTGAACTCAATCTCTCATCTACCAACTCCACCTCAAGTCCACACATTGTTTCTATCTTTTTCTTAAACTCCACCACTTCTTCTGTTTTTTTGGTTGATTCTCCACTCATATTTAAAGGATTGCCTAAGACGATTTTGCTAACATCTTTTTCTTTAAGTAAGTTTGGAAGATCTTCAAAGATTTGTTCAGGGCTCCAAATTTCAAACTCAAAAGCAAATTTTTGCTCTTCATCGCTTAAAGCCAAACCCATTCTTTTTTCACCGTAGTCAATTGCTAGTATTCTAGACATTATTTGCTTTCGCTTAAAACAGCTTTAATCTTAATGTTTTGTTTGTCTCTAATTACATCTAGTGTAACAGTGTCTCCGGGATTGTATTGTCTAATTAACCCCGCCAAGCTATGCGTGTCATCAATTTTAACACCATTAACCCCTGTGATTATATCAGAATCTTTAAGTCCTGCTTTTTCTGCAGAACTTCCAGGAGTGACTCCAGAAACCGGACTGCCATATTCATCTGTTCCGGTTATGATCCATGCACCATGATCAACAGGCAAATTGTTTTGTTGTTGGATCTGAGCATTGATTAAAGCGTATCTAATACCCAAAAATGCTTTAACTATTCGTCCGTATTTTTTATAGCTCTGCAAAGCTTTTGAAATATCATTTGAAGAAATTGCAAAACCAACTGACTGTCCTTGCTGCGCCATCGCCGTATTTATACCAACTACATCTCCATACTCATTAAGTAATGGGCCACCAGAGTTCCCTGGATTGATTGCAGCGTCTGTTTGGATAACTCCTTCTAAAGTTTCAGATGTTCCAGAACCCCCTGCTGTTATTGTTCTTCCAATCCCCGAGATTATTCCTGTTGTAACAGTATTGCTGTATTCACCTAATGAATTACCAATAGCTATGACTCTCTGACCAATCTGAATCTTAGATGAATCAGAAAGTTTTAAATATGTAGCGCCTTTAATTGATATCTTAATAATCGCGAGATCACTTAAAGGGTCTTGTGCTAAAACTGTTGCATCAAATCTTTTTCCATTTGAGGTTACAACCGTAAATTTAGCAGTGGTGCTTGCAACAACATGTTTGTTAGTCATAATCAAACCATCAGAACTTACAAAGAAACCGCTTCCTGCTCCTGTTTCTTTGTATTGTGGAGTTGTATTTTGCTGTTGTTGGTTCTGAAAGAACGGATCAAAGAAAAACGGGCTGTTAAATGAATTGTATTTGTTAATATCTTCAGAGATAATCACTGAAACAACAGCTGCACTTGCCTTCTTTATGACATCAACTGTATTGGGTAAGCTTTGAACATTTTCTTGTTTTTGTTCTGTTGATGCTTTGTTTTCTGTATTCTGAGCAACCACGCCTGCTACTTTTGAATTTAAACCAAAGAGTTTACTTTTGGACGCAAAAACACCACCCGCAAACCCTGAAATTGCTCCTCCAAGCACGCTAATTAAGACAATGGAAACAATTAAGCCATTGCCTAGCTTTTTGATGCTTTTTGATTCTATTGTTTCTTTTATTTCTTCTTGCATAAACCGTCTCCTCAGGTATATATTATCACACTCTAAGCACGGTTTTAAGTAAGGATCTCTGGACCGCTTTTTGTAATTACAACAGTGTGTTCAAAGTGTGCTGCCAGACTTTCATCTTTGGTAGTTACAGTCCAACCATCATCTTCAATGAAAATATCATCAGTACCTAATGTAAACATTGGTTCAATTGCGATGACTAGACCTTCTGTGAGTTCAGAACCTGTTCCTTTTTTACCATAGTTTGGAACCTGTGGCTCTTCATGCACAGCATGCCCTACTCCATGACCAACAAGATCTCTGATTATTCCCAATTTGTTGTCATCAGCAACTTTCTGCACAGCAGCCCCAATATCTCCGACTTTGTTTCCAATCTTTGCTTCCGCGATACCAATTGATAGAGCTTTCTTAGTAAGTGAAAGAAGATTTTGGGCTTTCTCTGAAATCTTTCCAACCGGAACTGTTATGGCTGTGTCTGTAAACAAACCTTTGTACTCCATACCAATATCAAGTCCAATGGTGTCTCCTTCTTTTAAAATAGCTTCTTTTGAAGGGACTCCGTGAACAACTACAGAATTTACAGAAGTACAAAGTCCTGCTGGAAACAAATGTCCTTTGTTACCATATCCTTTGAATGATGGTTTGCCTCCTGCTTTAAATATTTCTTGTTCTGCAAAAGTATTTAGCTCCCATGTTGAAACACCGGGTCTTACAAGCTCTGCCGTTTGTGACAAAATCCGATTTAAGATTTTCCCGCCTTCTTTAATTTTGTCTATTTCTTCTTGAGTTTTACGCATGTTTTAAAAACTCCGTTATCGCTCTATCAATTCTCTTTTTTACCTCTGTTCTGCTTCCTAAACCATTGATTTCTTTGTAATAATACTTAGCTTTGAAGAAAGAAACAACTTGCGCAATATTTTTTCTGTAATATTTAATTCTATTTTTTAAAGAATCAATTGTATCATCAGGGCGCTTTGAAAACTTCCCTTTAAAATATTCTATTCTGTTTTTAGCGCGCTTTAACACTTCTTTTTCTGGAATATGCAAATACAAGGCAATTGTGCTTTTAGGTGTTCTTTTAACCTGTTGCATCCATTTGTAAACAAGTTTTGCTTCTCCAATCATTTTAGGAGTGCCATCGAACAAAATACCTTTATTTTTTGGTGCAGAAAGAATCTTTTGTTTATGTATTGCTCGAACAATATCAGTCGGAGCTAACTTTCCTTTATTGGTTGTTTCTTTTAGAGCTTTCTTAACTGAAGCGCTTCTTTTGCCATTTAAAATCAACCTCATTTCGCGACCCATGTCTAAATCAAGAAGTTTATATTTATTTAGTAAGAACCTTGCTTGAGTCGCTTTTCCTGCTGCTGGATCACCAAGAAGAATAATGTTAAGGGGTTGATTCATTTTAAATACCTAAAGCCGCGTTAATATCAGATGTAACTTTTGGAATGATCTGGTTTCCGTCTATCTCTACAAGCTTGGTGTGGATCTTAAGAAAATCAACAACCGGCAAAGTATCTGTCTCATACTGATCTAGTCTCTTGTTTATTGCTTCTTCTGTATCGTCTTTGCGAATTATTAGTTTACCTCCACATTTCTCACAAACTTGGTTTGGATCCCCATTTGAAATAGCTGGAGTGGTGCATACTTCACAGACTCTTCTTAAACTCAACCTATGAAGCGTCTCTTCTCTAGGCAAACTTATATATATCGTAACTAAGTCTTTTCTGCCAATCTCTCCTAATAGCTTAAACAAAAAGTTTGCTTGACCAATTCTTCTTGGAACACCATCAAAGACAACTATTTTTGAAGAATTAATATGGGACAATTTCTCTGTTAAAACCTTTTCAATATCATCATCAGTAAGCAAAACCCCTTTGTCTATTAACTCTTTAACGTGCTTACCAAACTCTGTGTCTTGGCTTGATATCTCTCTAAGCAACCCACCCATTTCAACAAACTCAGCATTGAGTTTTTGAACTAAGGATTCTGCTTGAGTACCTTTGCCTGAACCTTGCGGTCCTATGAATATATATGTTGATGCGTTCATGTTGTAGTTATTATACATCTAAAAAACCGCTCTAGCGAGCGGCGTTTAAAAATTAAATGGTTTCATAATCCCGCATTACCATCTGTGCTTCAATTGATTTGATGGTTTCAATGACAACAGAAACTACGATTAACAAGCTTGTACCACCAAGAGTTAATACCTGGGTGTTAGTATATGCTTGGAAAACATATGGTAATACAGCGATCAAAGCAAGGAAAACCGCTCCAAAAACTGTAATCCTGTTTAAAACTCGATAAAGGTATTCTGCTGTTTGTCTGCCTGGTCTTAAACCAGGAACAAATCCGCCGTTCTTTTGAATGTTCTCTGAAATCTCGTCTGGGTTAAAAACAATTGCTGTGTAAAGGAAGGTGAAGAGCAGAACTAGTACAAAGTAGAGCACTGCATAGAAAGTCTGATTTCTAAAGATTTCTACAATGTAGTTAGCTGCATTTGCAACCATGGCGCTCTTTGCTGTTAAGAAGAAATTTGCGATTAAACCAGGAAGCAACATCACTGAAATTGCAAAGATTATTGGGATAACCCCAGCTTGGTTAACACGCAAAGGTAAATGAGTGCTTACACCACCATATGTCTTGTTCCCAGTCATACGCTTTGCGTATGAAACAGGAATGTTTCGTTGTGCTTCTGTAACATATACCACAGCGGCTATGACTAACAAACCAGCTGCAATGAAAGCAATAATCATTGGTAACTTGCTAGGATCATACAAGGAAAGCATTTGCTGTAATGCTTGAGGTAATCTTGCAACTATACCAGCAAAAATGATTAAAGAAATACCATTACCAATTCCATATTCTGTGATGAGCTCACCAAGCCACATCAAAAGAATCGTACCAACAGCAATCGCTACTAATGTAATTAACCACTGGAAAGAAGTTAAGTTGCCAATCGCTGCTCCGCCCTGCGCTGATTGGAAAAGACGGATTGTGCTGTAACCTTGTAATACTGACAAAGGAACTGTTAGATATCTTGTGTATTGAGCTAACTTTGCTCTTCCTGCTTCTCCACCCTCTTTTTGTAATTCAGAGAATGAAGGAATAATTACGCTTAGAAGCTGGATGACGATAGATGCTGTGATGTATGGTCCAACACCAAGCATTGCAATTGAAAGGTTGGAAAGACCACCACCTGAAAAAATATCTAAAAGGTTAAAGAGTTGATTTTGGTTAAAGAAGTTCTGTAATGATGTTGCACTTAATCCTGGAATTGGAATGTGTGCTAAAAAGCGAGTCAAAATCAAAAGACCAATCATGATCAAAATCTTGTTGCGGAGGTCTTTAGTTTTCCAAATTAAGGCTATTTTATTCATACGTATATATTATCACAAAAACCGAAAAAACGATGTTTAAGCGTTTACTTTGCCACCAGCTTTTTCTATTGTCTGTTTTGCGGTTGCAGATGCTGGTACAAACACTTCAACTTTCTTTTTTAACTCACCACCAGAAACAATCTTTACTTTCTGATCTATTGCTCTAGTGATTCCTAATTTAAACAAAGATTCCATTGTTACTTTAGCTCCGTTTTCAAACTTGTTAAGTCTTGATACTTTGACCGCAAAAGCTTCAGCGTGTGGGCTCTTGAAACCACGGAGTTTAGGTGTTTGTCTAATTAAAGGTTGGCGTCCACCTTCAAATCCTGGGCGAACATTTCCGCTCTTTCTTGATCCTTGTCCTTTAGCTCCTCTACCAGAATATGTGCCGTGTCCAGAACCAAGTCCGCGACCAACAACCTTTCTGCGCTTTGTAGAACCCTTGTATACTTTTAGTTCGTGTAGTTTAACCATATGATTATTTTCTTGCCTGTCTTAATTGATCAGCTGTTTTCATTTTCTTGAATGCTTCAAAGACAGCTTTAACATTGTTTACTTTGTTAGAAGAACCAAGCATTTTGCTTAAGATGTTCTTAACACCGGCTAAATCCAAAACGCTTCTTAAAGCACCACCGGCAATAATACCAGTACCTGGACGAGCTGGGAGAAGAATAATTCTGCTTGATTTGTACTTTAATTTAATCTGATGTGGAATTGTTCCGTTGATCAAAGGAACCATGATCATATTTTTCTTTGCTGCATTAACTGCTTTGTTTACTGATTCAGCAACGTCAACACCTTTTCTCAAGCCCATACCGACTTTTCCTTTTTTGTCACCAATAACTACGAGGGCTCTGAAACGCATGCGTTTACCACCAGCAACAACACGAGTAACACGCTTAATCTCAACAACCTTTTGTTCAAAGTCGCGCTTTATTGGTTCTCTGTTTGATCTCTCTCTTTTGTTATCTCTTGCCATATATTTAAAACTTTAATCCTGCTGCTCTTGCAGCATCTGCTAATGCTTTTACTCTACCATGATATTTAAACCCACCGCGGTCAAAAACAACTTCTGAAATATCTTTTGCTAAAGCCTTTTTTGCAATTGCAGTTCCAACTTCAGCAGATTGATCTGCTTTTTTTCCTTTGGTTTTTAATTCCAAGGAAGAAGAAGCAACAATCGTCTTTTGGCTAGCATCATCAATGATCTGAGCATAGATATGTTGGTTTGCACGGAAAACAACCAAGCGTGGTCTTTTTGCATCACCAGACATTCTTGCTCTGACGCGCTTGTGTCTTCTAACTCTTTTTGCAATTTTTAGTTCTTGTCTATTCATATATTTCTAATTATTTACCACCAACAGCTTTAACGACTTTACCAGCTTTTCTTCTGACAATTTCGTCTGAGTATTTGATACCCTTGCCTTTGTATGGTTCTGGTTTTTTCAAAGCTCTAACTTTTGCTGCAAATTCACCAACCGCCTGTTTATCAATACCAGTGATAGTTATGACGTTTTTTTCCATAGTAGCGGTTAAAACTTCTGGAACTTCTACAATAACTGGGTGGGAAAAACCAAGTGCTAAGGTAATTGTCTTACCTGCAATTGTTCCTCTGTAACCAACTCCGTTTATTTCCAATTTCTTTTCAAATCCTGAAACAACTCCTGTAACTGCATTTGCAATCAAAGCTCTAGTTAGACCCCAAAGAGATCTTTCAAGTTTATTTTCTTTGTTTGCTACATCTACTATGATTTCATTTTCTGAAACAGATACCAAAACCTTAGGATGGATGACAACTGTTAAGTTGCCCTTTGGTCCTGTAATCTTCAAGGTTAAATCTTTTAATTCAGCCTTGACGCCATTTGGAATTGTAACTGGTTTTTTACCTATACGTGACATATGTGTTAAATATTTCCTTTACCAAATTTGGCAAATTACTTCTCCACCGTATTTCTGCTTGCGAGCTTCTTTGTCAGTCATCAAACCTTTAGAGGTTGAAAGAATGGTTACTCCCAAACCACCGTTGGTTCTTGGAATTCTGTCCATTGGGACATAGATTCTTTGACCAGGCTTGCTTACGCGCTGAATACTTGAAACAACCGCTTCTCCGTTTGAAGTATACTTAATCTTTACTGAAAGCTGCTTTAGAGAACCTTCAATTACTTCTACTCCGGCAATGTACCCTTCGCGTGCCAAGATGTTTGCAAGGTTGTGTTTTAACTTTGAGTACGGCATCAAAACGTCTGTCTTGTGGGCAGCTGCTCCGTTGCGTATTCTAGTTAACATGTCTGAAATTGGGTCTGTAAACATATATTTAAATTAATCTTACCAAGAAGACTTAACAATACCTGGGATCTCACCTTTTGAAGCGAGTTCGCGGAAACAAATTCTACACAAATCAAAGTCTCTCATATATCCACGGTTTCTGCCGCATTTCCAGCAACGTCTAACAACACGTGATTTATACTTTGGCTTTGTTCTTGATCTTAATGCTTTTGCAATTAACGATTTCTTTGCCATATATTTAAATTATTTCTCTTGTTCCGCAAATGGGAAACCCAAGCTCTTTAAAAGTTCTCGACCTTTAATGTCATTACCTGCATCTGTCGCTATCGTAATCTGAAAACCAAAGGAATGCTCTAATCCTTCTTCTGAAATTTCTGGAAATACTGTTTGTTCTTTAATACCAATGTTGTAGTTACCGCGTCCATCAAAAGCATTGATGTTTAAACCACGGAAATCTCTAACACGTGGTAAAGCAATGCTAACCAGCTTGTCGATGAAATCATACATTCTCTCGCCTCTTAGTGTTACAGCAACTCCGACAACCTGATTTTCTCTAATCTTGAAACCAGCAATTGATTTACGAGACATTGTTTTAACTGGTTGCTGACCTGTGATGATTCTTAAGTCTGCAATGACTGATTCTAATAGCTTTGGATCTTTCAAAGTTTTACCAACTCCTGCATTAACAACAACCTTCTTTACTTGAGGCACTGCTAAAACATTTTTCAGGCCGAGCTTGGTCTGCAATTCTTTTCGTATCTGCTTATTATATTTTTCTTTAAGTCTATTCATATATATTCTTTAAGCTTAAATTGCTTTCTTGCATTTCTTGCAGATTCTCTGCTTCTTACCATCTTCTAAAATCTGATGACCAATTCTTGTTCCTTTAGCACAGTTTGGACATACCAAGATTAACTTAGAAGGTGACATTGGTGCTGGAAAAGTAATCTTCTGTCCAGGCTTACCAGTGTGTTTCTTTTCAAATCTTGTATGCATGTTAATAGCTTCAACCGTTACTCTCATGGTTTTTCTATCAACAGAAATGACTTTGCCTGTTTTGCCTTTATCTTTTCCGACTAAAACCGCAACATTATCGCCTTTCTTTAAATTTGTGTTCTTTATGACTGTAAACATATTAGATTACCTCTGGTGCTAAGCTGATAATTTTAGAAAACCCTTTATCTCTCAATTCTCTTGGAATTGGTCCAAAGATACGTGTGCCTTTTGGCTCAACTGAATCTTTGCTTACCAAAACACCGGCATTGTCATCAAAACGAATGTAAGATCCATCTTTTCTGCGAACTTCTTTTCTGGTACGGACAATAACTGCGTAGACTTTGTCGCCTTTCTTAACTTGGCCTTTTGGAGCTGATTCTTTTACAGAACCAACAATAATATCACCTATGCGAGCATAGCGGCTAGCATTTTTGCCATTGACTGAAAACACTGCAACTATCTTTGCTCCTGTGTTATCCGCAATTTTTATCCATGATCTTACTTGTAACATATTATTAGCTAATCTTTCTAATTACTTTAAAATGCTTGTCTTTAGACATTGGCTTTGTTTCTTCAATTTCAACCTTGTCGCCAATATGGTATTCATTGTTCTCTGAGTGTGCTTTGAACTTGCTTGAAACTTTGTAGCTCTTCTTATATTTTGGGTGGCGCTTCAAAGAGTCAACTTTAACAACAACGGTCTTATCCATCTTGTCTGAAGTCACTGTTCCAATTTTTGTTCTTTTTACTTGATCCATATATTTAAATTACTTAGATTGCTTAGAACGTTGTGTTAATACTGTTAGAATTCTTGCGATAGTTTTCTTAACTTTAGAAAGCTCGCTGTGATTCTTTAATTCACCTGAATTAAGCTTGAAGCGCATTTCTCTGCTTTGTTCCTGAAGTGCTGAAAGGTCTTTGCGCAACTCCTCGTCATTCTTTACTTTTAATTCTTTGATATCCATATTAGTCATTCTTAGTTATGAACTTAGTCTTTATAGGCAGTTTGTATGATGCCAATCGCATAGCTTCTTTTGCTAGTTCCAAAGGAACTCCATCCATCTCAAACAAAATCTTTCCGCGTTTTACAACTGCTACGAAGTGGTCAACTGCACCTTTTCCTCCACCCATTGGAGATTCATTACCGTGTACTGTAACTGGTTTGTCTGAAAATACTCTGATCCAAACTTTACCACCTCTTTGGATGTATCTGGTCATAGCTCTTCTGGCAGCTTCAATCTGTCTTGCTGTTACCCAAGAGTTTTCATATGCTTTTAAAGCATATGCGCCAAAAGCAATTTCGTTTCCTGCCATTGCTTTACCTTTGGTATGACCGCGGTGATGTTTGCGGTGTTTAAGTTTTTTAGGAATCATCATATGGTTATATAAATTACTTTACTTCTCTCTTTGGTCTAAATGCTGGTCTTGGTGCTTCTGCTGTGTTTACTTTCTCAAAAACTTCACCTTTGTTAATCCAAACTTTTACGCCAATTGTTCCGTAAGTTGTAAATGCTGTTGCTTTTGCAAAATCAATATTAGCTCTTAGAGTATGTAAAGGAAGTTTTCCTTGGGAGAGCCATTCTGTACGAGCGATTTCAGCTCCACCCAAGCGTCCACCAGTTGCAATCTTAACACCCTTTGCTCCTGCATTCATGATCTGTTCAATTGATTGCTTCATTAATCTTCTGTAGGAAACACGCTTTTCAAGAGAGTCTGCAATGTTTTGAGCAATAACAGCTGCTTGAAGGTTGATGTCTCTTACCTCTTCAATGTTTACTTTAACGTCTTTCTTTAAGCCGATCTTTGCTTTGAGTTTCTTCTTTAAATCTTCAATACCATTACCACCTTTACCGATTATCATGCCTGGCTTTGTTGATTTGATGATTACTGTAACTCCTCCGTCGTTTAAACGCTCAATATCAATTCTAACTAATCCTGCTTTTTTCAAGAGGTTGTTTAAGTATTCACGAATGCGGACATCTTCACGCAAGGTTTGCGCAAAGTGAGTCTTGGAAAACCATCTGGACTTCCAAGTCTCAGTAATGTTCATTCTAAAGCTTGTTGGGGAAATTTTATGTCCCATATGTTTCTAATTAAACTCCGCTCTTTCTATTAAATAGTCTACGCTTTTGGGTAACAGTGCTCTTTTTAATATCCTGCTCCCCTTTATCAACTTGATTACGAACTCCTGGCTTGTTAACCTCTTCTGATAGTTCTTCTTTAGAAGTCTTTGCTTCTGTTGGTTTTTCTGCCTTTACTTTCTTCTCGAATCCAAGTCCTGCAATAGTGTGTTTTGCTTTACCATCTCTTTCTTCTAAAAGAACATTAATATGACTAAAAGGTTTTCTTAATTCAGATGCGCGTCCTTGTGCTCTTGGCATGTAACGCTTTAACTTTGGTCCGCCATCTACTGTAATGGTTTTAATATACAAACTTTCTTTTTTTAAGTTAAAGTTGTTAGAACCATTTGAAATTGCTGATCTAATAACATCGGCAATGACTGCAGAAGCTTTCTTGCTTACAAAACGAAGCTGAACTAAAGCATCCAAAGCATACATGTTTTTTACAAGGTTAGTTACCAAGCGTGCTTTGCGTGGGCTAATTCTTACAAAACGAGCATGTGCTTCAGCTGTTTTAATAATATTCTTTTTTTCTGTGGTCTTCTTTGCCATATATATTAAATATCAGTTATTTCTTTTTCTCTGGTTCTTTTACTTCTTGCATCTTTGCTTTTTCTGCTTGAGCTGCTGCTGCTTCCTGTTCTTTTGCCATCCTACCACCATGTCTGAAGAACTTACGTGTAGGAGAAAACTCACCAAGCTTGTGTCCTACCATGTTTTCTGTAACAAAAACTGGTAAATGGATTTTTCCGTTATGTACTTCAAAAGTAAAGCCGACCATTTCTGGGAAAATAGTTGATTCACGAGACCAGGTCTTGAACTTAGATCCAGGTTTTGCACCCACTAATCTTTTCAAGATTCTTTCGTCTATATATGCGCCTTTTTTAAGTGAACGTGACATATTATTGGTATCTTCTCTTAACTATAAACTTGGAGCTTGGCTTTTTCTTGTCTCTGGTTCTAACACCCAAAGCATGTTTGCCCCATGGGGTCTTTGGATATTTCATACCGATTGGGTTATGACCTTCTCCTCCACCGTGTGGGTGGTCTACAGGGTTCATTGCTTTACCTCTGACAGTTGGTCTTCTACCCATTAATCTAACTCTTCCTGCTTTCCCGATTCTTACATTCATCCAATCAGTGTTTGAAACCTGACCCATTGTTGCCATGCTATTTTCAGAAACCTTACGAATTTCTCCGCTTGGCATTTTTAATAAAGCATAACCATCTTCAACTGTTTGTAAAACTGCATAACTACCAGCACTTCTTGCTACGGCTCCCTTTTTTCCAGGAATGAGTTCAACATCGTGAACAAAAGATCCTGCAGGGATGTGCTTAATTAACATTCTGTTGCCTAGCTGTGGTTCTGCTTTTACTGAAGTAATAACTGTCTGACCAACTTTCAAACCATGTGGTGTTATTATGAATCTCTTTTCTCCGTCTTTGTATGAAAGTAGAGAAAGGAAAGAAGATCTGCCCGGTGCGTATTCAACGCTTAATACCTTTGCTGGTATGTCCATTTTATCAGCACGAGAGTAGTCAACAATACGAACGATTTTCTTGAAACCACCACCTCTATGACGGACTGTAATCTTACCGGAGAAGTTTCTTCCACCACTCTTTGATTTTGAGAGCATCAAATTCTTTGGAGTCTTTGCGCTCTTGTTCAAAACAGAGTAATCAGTTACTGAATGAATTCTTCGTCCGCTGCTAGTTGGTTTGTAGAGTTTAACTGCCATAATCCTTAAGTTATTCTAGGCTAATTAGCCTGAGCAATTGTGTTTCCTGGTTTTAATGTTACAACTGCTTTCTTCCAATCAGATGTTCTACCCGCAATCTTTCCGCGATTTACTATCTTACCCTTCACTGTGATTATATTAACGCGCAAAACTTTAACATCATATACTTTTTCAACTGCGTTTCTAACTGAAATCTTGTTTGCTTTCTTGTTGACTTTAAAAACATACTGGCCTTTTTCCATTCCTTTGAAGCTTTTTTCTGTAACCAAAGGCTTAACTAAAATCTTGTAAGCATCGCCAGTGTTTTCCTTGGACTTTGCTTTGGTTTCAGACACTTTCAAATCAGCCGTTTCTGGCTTCTTTGCTTCTTTTTCAGTTTTGTCTTTTCCAAATATTGCCATTGCTTTTAAATTACTTTAAATATGTCTTCTCAATTATTGATAATGATGCTTGCGAAGTAATGACCGCGTCTGAATTCATGATATCAACAACGTTTAAGCTGTTTGCAAAGATTACCTTTACGTTCTTTAAGTTTCTTGCTGATTTAACAATCCCTTCATCATTCTTTGGAATGACTACTAAGAACTTCTTTGCAGACTTTGATATATTCTTTGAAATATTGTTTAACCAAGCGCTCATTTCTTTAGTCTTTGGGGTCTTCATTTCTAATTCAGAAAAAACTAAGAAATTATTTTCAGAAGCCTTGTCAGACAAGGTCATGTACAATGCTTTTCTCCACTGCTTCTGGTTCATCTTTAATTCATGGTTGCGATTTGCGCGAGGTCCAAAAGTAATACCACCATGTCTCCAGATTGGGGATCTAATAGATCCGGCTCTAGCATTACCAGTTCCCTTTTGTTTCCATGGTTTCCTTCCACCACCGCGAACTTCTCCGCGAGTCTTTGTGTTTGCAGAACCTTGGCGGGCATTAGCAAGTTGAATTCTAACTGCTAACTGAATCAATTCTACAACAGGAGTAATTTCAAAAATCTTTGGATTTAATTCCAATTCTCCTGCTTGCTCTAGTTTCTGATTATATACTGTGGTCTTCATATGCTATTTCTTCTTTTCTTTCTTTTCAGTTCTCTTAACTTCCAAATCCTTAATCTTTCCTGTTGAAACAATTTCAACAAGACCGTTTCTGTGTCCAGGAACAGCGCCTTTAACAGCGATTAAGCTTCTCTTTGGATCAATATCAACGATTTGTAAGTTTTTAACAGTAACACCAACGCCACCCATTCTTCCTGCCATTCTTAAACCTTTGCGAACGTGTTGTGGAAAACGTTGACCAATAGAACCGACAGCGCGTGGCTTGTCGTGTCCGTGAGATGCAGGCATACCAGCAAAACCGTGTCTCTTAACTGCACCAGCAAAACCGCGGCCTTTCATAATGCCGGTTACATGGACCATCTCGCCTACTTGGAAATCAGCAATATCGATTTTTTTACCAACTTCAAACTGAGCAAGATCTTTAACTTTAAACTCTTTCAAAACAGCAAAATTGCCCAACCCCTTAAAGTGGCCGGCCAATGCTTTTGAATGATTCTTCTTTTTTCCATATCCAACCTGGACTGCTTCGTATTTATCCTTTTCTTTGCTCTTAATCTGAGTAACAATAACAGGGCCAGCGTGTAAAATGGTTACGGGAATAGCTAACCCTGATTCCAGGAAGTAAGAAGACATATTAAGTTTTTTTGCTATTGTGAACTTCATTGTTTTTAAACAAAAAACCAAGACGAGCCACTTGACCGGAAGAATCAATAGTTATTGATTCTCGGCAAACGAACCGTCTTGGTTCTTTAAAGTGTTTTCGTTGTGATGCAGCTTTTTAAGCTGCGGGGAAAGTTTTTAATCTTCTCTTAGAACTTTGTTGGTTCAGAAGTTATCCTTACTTGGAACTATTCTGTAACAACTCATTCTATTTTGTTTTGAGCTCTAAAGCCCCGACAATCTAATTCATCTTTATCTCAACATCTACTCCAGCTGGAAGATTCAAATTTGTTAATGAATCTACTGTTTTAGGTGTTGGATCTGTAATATCAATTAATCTCTTATGAACACGCATTTCAAACTGTTCTCGGCTATCCTTGTGCACAAAAGTTGAACGAAGTACCGTGTACTTGGTTTTTTCAGTTGGCAAAGGAATAGGACCGGTGATAGTTGCTCCGCTTCTCTTTGCGGTGTCTACAATCTGTTTTGCAGACTGATCAATCAATTTGTGGTCGTATGCTTTGATCTTTATTCTGATCTTGCTTTTAGAAGCGTCCATTTTTGCTGTGTTAAGTTGCGGGATTAGTTGATTAATTACTTGCTTATTTTAAACTAAAGCCTTGCTTTTGTCAAAGAGGTCAGAAAATACCCTAAGAAACAATTTTTGGGGCTTTTCTTCTAACCCCAACAATCTGCTTGTTTTCATCTAAAATGAGCTCTAAGAAAGGTAAACCCATGAATTCAACATATTTAAATCTAGCTAAGATGTCATCTTCCCCTTTGTTCTCTAGATACGAGTTCAACATTACACAGGTAGCGCCTGTGTCTACCAAAACATCAATAGCATGGGCTAATTCTTCGTTTTTGTTATCTTTCTCCCAATTAGCAATTGCATCGTTTATTGCATCACTCTCTGTTAGCTCAGCATTCAATGCTGGCATAGTATTGAGCTCTTTTTCAAGATTTGTTTGATGCTCTCTGTTCATAGAGTTTAAAAGAGACCCCTAAAACAAGGGGTCTCTTTAAATTACATAGATTACTTAGTGATCTTTGTTACAACACCTGCACCAACTGTGTGACCACCTTCGCGGATAGCGAAGCGGAGCTTATCTTCCAAAGCAACAGGGGTAATCAATTTAACATTGATCTTAACTGTATCACCAGGCATTACCATTTCCTGACCTTCTGGCAAAATAACTTCACCAGTAACGTCAGTTGTTCTGATGTAGAACTGTGGTTTGTAACCCTTGAAGAATGGGGTATGTCTACCACCTTCTTCTTTGGTTAAAATGTATACTTCACCTTCAAACTCTGAGTGTGGAGTAACAGATCCTGGCTTTGCCAAAACCTGTCCACGTTCAACTTCATCTTTCTTAGTACCACGAAGCAAAATACCTGCGTTGTCACCAGCTTGACCTTCGTCCAACTGTTTGTTGAACATTTCAATACCAGTAACTGTGGTTTTGCTTGTTGGGCGAATACCGATGATTTCGATTTCTTCACCAATTTTGACCATACCTCTCTCAATTCTACCGGTAACAACTGTTCCGCGGCCTTCAATTGAGAAGATGTCTTCAATAGGCATTAAGAACGGCTTGTCTGTTTGTCTGACTGGGTCTGGGATAAATGTATCCAAGGCTTCAATAAGCTTTACGATGGATGGCTCACCCATTTCTGAGGTGTCACCTTCCAAGGCTTTCAAAGCAGAACCACGAATGATTGGAGTGCTCTTTCCGTCATAGTGATACTTAGTCAACAAATCACGAATTTCTTCTTCAACTAAATCCAAGAGTTCTTTGTCTTGAACCATATCACACTTGTTCATGTAAACAACAATGTGTGGCACACCAACCTGGTATGCGAGCAAGATGTGCTCTCTTGTCTGAGGCATTGGACCATCAGTTGCAGAAACAACCAAGATAGCGCCGTCCATTTGAGCAGCACCAGTGATCATGTTCTTTACGTAGTCTGCGTGACCTGGACAGTCAACGTGAGCATAGTGTCTCTTATCAGATTCGTATTCTGCGTGAGAGGTGTTAATAGTAATACCGCGTGCCTTTTCCTCTGGAGCATTGTCAATGCTGTCATATGCACGAGCTTTAGCCTTGCCTGATTTGGCAAGAACTGTAGTAATAGCTGCAGTCAAAGTAGTCTTACCGTGGTCGACGTGACCAATGGTTCCGACGTTGACGTGCACCTTATTACGTTCAAACTTTCCTTCTGCCATTGTGCTTTCCTTTACTGCCCGAGCTTTACAGCTCTCCAGGGCATTACAATTAATTATTTTTATGGGGAAATAAAATTACGCATTATGTATAACGCGTAAAGATATTAACAAATTTGCCCCTTTTTGTCAAAACTCAAGGATTTGTCCACACCTGTGGAATGTCGCTATTCTAGCTCAGTCACAGCCTCTGATAACTCTCGATCAGCCCATGCTTCCGTGTGCTGCATTTCCTTACTCAATGCCGCCAGATTAACATCTGACTCCCTAATATCCTTATCTAACTCGTCTATCAACGCCGCAGTCTTATGCATGAACTGGGCATTTGCCTGTTTTAGGTTATCACTTAAGCTATTTAATTCTTGTGTTGTGGTATCCATAAATTATTTTTTCTCTTTTAAACCCCAGCGCTTTATCAATAGCCTGCTGAACCAACCAACTGTTTTTTTATTCTTCCTGTTATCAAACTTTGGTTCGTGTGTTCTTTTATATTGTTCTGTGTCGTCCATGAATCTAGCAGTGCTTAAAGTGGTATTGCCTTCGCTTGAAATATCAGGATCATGCTCTTGGAGTTTTTCTGGACTTATATCATCAGCGTCATCGGAAAGATCATTCCAAAGTTCACAAAGGCTTGCAATGTCAGCTTCTTGAGCATAGAACTCATCACTTTCTTCATCAACATAACCATCCATCTTACCTATTTGATTTTCAATGAAGAACTCTTTGAATTTCTGAACATCTTCTTTAAATTGTGCTACTTCCTCAGGTTTAGATCCAAGAGATTCATCTGTTAAATGCGCAAACTGGTTCTCAATGATCTTTTTAAAATCTCTTAATTTTAATACGTGCTTATTTTTTCTATCAGGGAACATAGAATCAGCGTCTTCTGAAAAAGTTTTCAAATCCAACTGAAACTTTTCAGAAAAACGTTGATCCCAAGCAGTAACCAAGTGTTTTATATCAAACCCGTTGTAACCAAACTTTCTTACTTTCTTTTCTATCACTTCTGTTTCTGCGGCCTCTTCACCTTCCTCAGGTCCTGTTCCTTGTTCTGCTTCTGGTTCAGAAGGTTCAATAACTGCTTCAACTGTTTCTTCGGGTGCTTGAGCTTGAGGTGCTTCTTCTCCTGGCATACCGTCAGATGGCTCTATAGTTACGCCTTCAGCAATTGCTTCTGGTGGTGTTCCTGGCACAAGCTGAGACGGTGTTGCTGTTTGTTCTTGGGTTTCTTCTTCTTGTGACCCTGATCTTAATTGTTTCTGAACTTCACTCTCAAAAATATTCCAATCACTCTCTGATATTTCTTTATCAGAAAGTTCTTGAACAATATATTTAAAAGTCAGATAATTAACACCTTCTACTTTTATTTTTGGATTAACAAACATCTCAAGTTGTTTCGCTGTTATTCTCAGCTTATTCCCCAACACGCCATTCCAAAGCTTACGCATAACCTCTGGATCAAGTTTGTTTGGTTTTTTCTGTTTCTCTCTATCTTCTCTAGAAAACGCGTCCATCCTAGCTCTGACTGCAGCCATGTCTTCTTGATCAGCATCATGATGCGCGTACTTATATTCTCTATTCAAAACCTTCTCATATTGCATTCGTTTCGCTCGCCAAGAGACAACCTTCCCTGTTACAGATTCGATTGAACTCCCCAATCGCTTTGCTTCTTTGGTTCTTTGATCTAAGTTCTTTTGATAATCCTTAAGCTGGAGCCTTATTTCTCTAATCTGTTCTCCATATGCATCTTTGTCAAAATCAAATCCGGCTCTTGCCTGAACTCTTTCCATCTGATCAAGAATGTTTTCTGTTTCATCAACATTTGATTGGAACGTTAATATTTCAGAATCAAGCTGTTGCTTTCTTGCACGCATAACCTCTAAACTAGCTTCCTGTGGTTCTAAACGTTCGTTAACTCTTTCGACGACTCCACTTGCTATACCTTTAACTTTTTTCTCGTAAACTTGTTTTTTGTAATTAACACTTTCTAAATTTAATCGGGCTATCTCTCGTTCATTTTTAACTTGCTCCATTCTGTGCATCAAAGTTTCTCTATCTTTCTGGGATTTTCTAGAACGTTCTTGGCTACTGCCAAATCTATGCTCCATGTCAGCATCAGCAATGTCTTGTCTTCTAATACGGTCTTCTAGGGCATGTACCTCTCTATCATGATCATTATGTTGTGAAGAAAATTTTCCTGCCTTTTGGTCTTGTCTCTTATAACTAGAATCGTTCCACCATGTCTGCAAACGCTCTACTGTTCCAATTCTAGCAGTTGTTTTAACAGAAGAAACAAATTCTTTAGTGTTGTTTCTTACGCGCTCTAAAAACCCTGGCTGATTATTAATATCCAGGCTTTCGTCTATTTCTACTTGTGGTTTGTTTTTTGTTTCAGTGTCATTTGCTTCAGCTTGTGGCTGATGCTCAGGACTGTGCGCTTCGGTCATGAGTATAATTTAATACATCTTAATTATACAATATTTATACCAAAACTCATAATTTAAATATCTTCCAGCTCTGCTCTGTTTTGCATGTTTGTAGCAGAAACTTCTTCTGGTTCAAAAGAAAAGGTTGAATCAATAACTTCGCTAACTAGATCTTCCTGAGCAGTTTGTCTTGCGGTCTGAACTTTATCTTCTTGTTTCTGTGCCTGGATTATCTTCCTGTTTATCTCATCAATATCTTCAAGCTGGTTTTGAACCTTTTTTAACAATACTTTTTCATACTCATCAATACCCATAATTACCAAGACTGGGTTGCCCTGTTCATCAATTACAAAGAACTTCCCCCCGTCAGCCTTAGCTATATCAATGAGTTTCTTTAGGTTATCCATGGGCATATTCTATGCCTAAGAGCTATTCCCTGCAAATTGACAAAAGCCCCACATTTTTAGATAATGCGCTCAAATACCCACGGAGGATACAGATGTCTCACGACGCCGATAAGGTGCCGGAGCTGGAAAAGGAAACCTTCTTTCTCCCGCTCATTCACTTTCTCTGGAAACCGGCACTGCTGTTCGTGGTGTTGTTCTGGGTCTTTATGCATTTCTTGACCCCGATTAAGATCTACCCGAACGGCCGGCCAGTGCCTGAACAAGCGCCGGACAAACCAGCGCCACCGCATTCGGTGACGTGATGAGAAGAAACGAAAGAGCCGACAAGCGCATTACGCGTCTGTCGGCTCTTTCCCTTTTTTAAATATTTTTAGTTACTGTCCCTTACGAGCATTAACCGATGCTCTTGATTCAATAATCCCGGCAGCAACATTCTTAGGAACTTCATCGTAATGGTCAAATTCCATTGTATAGTTTCCTTGACCTTGTGTCATGGAACGCAATGCTGTTGCGTAACCAAACATTTCAGCAAGCGGAACAAAGGCGTCAACAATCTTTAAGTTTCCTCGATCATTCATTTCCTTAACCTGTCCACGCTTTGAGTTAATATCACCAATAACATCTCCCATAAAAGAATCTGGAATTGTTACTTCAACTTTCATGATTGGTTCAAGCAAAATTGGATCTGCTTTCTTAACGCCGTCCTGAAAAGCTTTTGAAGCTGCGATTTTGAAAGCAACTTCAGAAGAGTCAACATCGTGGTATGAACCATCGTAAACTGCACAGTGGAAGTCAATAACTGGGAAGCCTGCAATAACTCCGTTTTCTGCAGCTTCTTTAACTCCCTTTTCAATTGGAGCGATGAATTCTCTTGGAATAGATCCACCAACAACCTCTGATTCAAAAGTAAATCCAGAGCCTGGTTCTTTTGGTTCCAAACGAATCCAGCAATGACCGTATTGTCCTTTACCACCAGACTGTTTAATGAACTTGCCTTCTGATTCAATAGTTTTCTTGAATTTCTCTTTGTAAGCAACCTGTGGTTTACCAACGTTTGCTTCAACTTTAAATTCACGCTTCATACGATCAACAATAATTTCAAGATGTAATTCACCCATTCCTGAAATGATTGTTTGTCCTGTTTCTTCATCACCTTTAATGTGGAAGGTTGGATCTTCCTCACCAAGCTTGTTTAAAGCAATGCCCATTTTTTCCTGGTCTGCTTTTGTCTTAGGCTCAATAGCCATAGAGATAACTGGCTCGGCAAACTTAATGCTTTCTAAACGGATTGGATGATCAACGTCGCAAAGAGTGTCTCCAGTGAATGTGTCTTTAGGTCCTACCAAAGCTGCTATATCACCAGCGTAAACTTCTTTAACATCTTCTCTGTCGTTTGCTTTCATTAAAACAATACGACCAACACGTTCTTTGTTTCCTGAACGAGTATTTAAGACATATGAACCAGCAGCGAGTTTACCAGAATAGACTCTAAAGAATGCAAGCTTTCCTACGAAAGGATCAGTTGCAATCTTAAACGCAAGAGCTGTGAATGGTTCTTCGTCGCTTGGTTTTCTAATAATCTTGTCTGCAGCTTCAACATTTGCTTCTTTAACTTTTGGATCAACACCAATGATGTGTGACTTTTCCAAAGGAGATGGCAAGAAGTTAATAACCGCATCAAGTAATTTATGAACAATGACTCCGCGGCCGTCTCCACCTAAAACAGCATACATATTTCCAGCAATGATTGCTTTACGTAATCCGGAAAGAATCTCTGCTTCAAAAAGTTCAGCGCCTGAAAGATACTTTTCCATTAACACATCGTCTGATTCAACGAGTTTTTCAATGAGCTGATGTCTGTACTGTTTTGCTTTTTCAAGCATATCAGTAGGAATTTCACTTTCTATTAAAATCTTGTCATGAAAATCAGCGTAAGTGTATGCTTTCATTTTTATCAAATCAACAACACCATTGATATCTTTTTCAAAACCAATTGGTAATTGAATCGGGTATGCGTTTGGTGAAAGACGTTTATGAATTGAGTCTAACGACTTGTAAAAGTCTCCACCTGTTTGGTTGATTTTGTTGATGAAACAAATTCTCGGAACACCGTATTTATCAGCTTGTCTCCAGACTGTTTCAGACTGTGGTTCAACACCCATCTTACCGTCAAAGATGACGCAAGCGCCATCTAATACACGCAAAGAGCGCTCGACTTCAACTGTGAAGTCAACGTGTCCTGGGGTATCAATGATGTTGATCTTGTTACCTTTCCAGAAACAAGTAACAGCAGCCGCAGTAATTGTAATACCGCGCTCTCTTTCTTGTTCCATCCAGTCAGTAACAGTTTCACCTTCGTGGACAGCGCCAATGTTGTGTGTAACACCTGTCTGGTACAAGATTCCTTCGGTGATTGTGGTTTTACCGGCATCAATGTGCGCAATAATTCCGATATTTCTTGTTGTGTCTATTGAATATTCTCTAGGCATTTATTTATATGTTATCTTCTTTGGAATTTAGCAAAATGCGCAAAAGCTTTGTTTGCTTCAGCCATTCTGTGCGTATCTTCTCTCTTCTTTATAGCGGAGCCAATCTTGTTGTATCCATCCATAATTTCAGCAGCGAGTTTCTGATGCATAGGAGCACCTTTTCTAGCTTGAGCAGCTGCGATTAACCACTTCATTCCAATAGCGGTTTTTCTAGGTTCAACAACTTCCATTGGAACCTGGTAGTTTGCACCACCGATTCTGCGGCCTTTGACTTCAACTAAAGGAGCAATGTTTCTCAATGCTTGTTCAAAGATCTGCTTACCTTCTACTGGTTGTTCTGCAGTAGACATTTTCTTTGAGACTTCTTCTAAAGCCATGTAAAAAATCTTTTGAGCAACATTTTTCTTTCCGCGTTGCATTAAATAATTTATGAATTTACCGTATTTAGCATTACCAAATTTTGGATCTGGGTTTGCTGGATGACGCTTTACTGAACGTGCTTTTCTTGGCATATGTTTATGATTTCTTTACTCCATATTTACTTCTGCTGCGTTTACGACCTTCAACGCCAAGAGTGTCGAGTTTTCCTCGAACAATGTGATACCTAACACCAGGAAGATCTTTAACTCTTCCACCTCGAATCATAACCACAGAGTGTTCCTGTAAATTATGTCCGATTCCTGGAATGTAGGCTAAAACTTCCATACCATTGGTCAAACGTACCTTTGCGATCTTACGCAAAGCTGAGTTTGGTTTCTTTGGTGTGGTTGTATAGACCTTTAAACAAACTCCACGCATAAAAGGGCTTGGACGCCATACGGTCTGTCCTTTTATTACGTTAATACGTCGTTCTAGAGCAGGAGTTTTGGATTTGCTCTTGAGCGGGGTGCGTTTTCGGCGCACCAACTGATTGATTGTAGGCACTCTGCTTATCCTTTCTAAAGACGGTGGTGTGGGATTGGAACCTCACTACTCTTTCACCCGTGCGATGGGTTACTCCGTGTTTAGTGATTAATTAATTGATATCGAAATGATATACGTGTCTAATTATATGACCATCCAACCAAAATGTCAAAGCCCAACAAAAGACCGTTTTGCATTTTAAATTAGTTAGTATACAATGCGTGAGATAGCAGGAACAGGATGACAACCACACGGGGGGCCTATGGTAGGAAGATCTTTGTTCGCCAATGACCAATTCACCTTTTCGGAGACCAGCGGAGGGCTGCTCACCATCGAAGTCGCCAGCTCTATCAGCTACAGAGCAAGGCTGATCAGCGACCTAGCTCACGCGCTGCGTGGCGACGCACCGAGAACCCATTGCCTCTTCGGTCTCCGGAGCCACTACCCGGATCTGGCGGGGCAGCTTCTGGCTCTTGCCAACCAGATCGACTGGCGCCCAGCCACTGAAGTGACGTTCAACGAAGGCGCGCTGAGCGCGAGACTTCCCCCGCGCGATGAGCAATAGCCCATCGCTCCAGACAACAACAAGGCCCACTGACAACAGTGGGCCGCTGCATTTAAAAAAATATGTTAAGCTATTCCAAAAAGTCTGAAAAAGAACCCCGCTATTGGCAACATAAAATGTTGAAAAGCACCGGTATAGAAAAGAACGTAGATTAAGATTAAAAAAGGAAGAATTCCAACAAAACCTCGCATCTCAATATTCATCACAAAGTTAATCGCGTTTTCTCCAAAGATTGCTGCAAGAACTTTTGAACCATCAATCGGTGGTATTGGAATCATGTTAATTACAGCAAGGAATATGTTTATCTGTACAACTAAAACAAAGATGCTCTGAACAGTTTCAGGCAAAGCAAACACCCTGATGAATATTGCAAAGATCATTGCCAACAAAAAATTTGTTAAAATCCCAGCAATTGAAACCCAGAAAACACCCCAGCGAAAATTCTTTAGATTTGAATAGTTTACAGGAACTGGTTTTGCTGCACCGAAGATTATTGGAGATCCTGACATATACAAAACAATAGGGATCAAGAAGCTAAAATACAAATCTAGATGCACAATTGGGTTTATTGTAATTCTGCCCATTACTCTTGCTGTATCATCACCAAAATACTCAGCAACAGAACCGTGCGCTATTTCATGCAATATTACTGAAAACAATAGAACTGCTAAAGATATTATTAAATCCATGTTATTCGGTTATTTATCAATGCTTGATTATTATATCAAAACATGTTAATATATCGAAGTTATTAAACCCCCTACAAGATATATGCCAAGAATGTGCGCAATCTGCGGTAAAGGATATTCCAAGACAATAAAGCGCAGCCACTCAATGAGAGCTTCCATAAAAAGACTGTTACCTAACCTACAATGGACAAAGCACGAAGGTCAAAGAGTAAAGGCTTGCACAAGCTGCATCAAAACTAAAGCAAAGAGACTAGCTAAAGCAGCCGTCTAAATCTATACTGCAATTTAAATCCCCCGGAATCGGGGGATTTTTTAATGTCTTTTTAATTAAAAGTTAACCTGCCAAGCGTATATATATTAGGAGGCAAAAATCTGATTTGGGGATGGCAGGTTAGCGAGAAACAAACCTTACCAATTTTTTCTCGTGGGTTCGAGTCCCATCATCTCCACCATTTGACAGGACGAATTTTATAAAATACGATTGTGTTGGTAAGGTTTGTTTCGCTACCTGTCTTAAAGCCCCGAATTTCTTCGGGGCTTTAAATTATACTGTAAAGTATTCTGTTCCGTCTTTTTTATTATTTGCTATCTTGTCCATAAGGTCGTGAAGTTCTTCTTCTGAAAAGAATTCAATCATTATCTTTCCACCACGTCCTTTCTTTTCAATCTTTACCTTGGTTCCAAGTTTGCTTCTAAGTTCATTTTCCCAAGCAAGGGTGTTTGGATCAGGACCAGCTGCTTCTAATCTTGGACGAGCCATCAACTCACGAACTTTTGCTTCAACTTGTCTAACGTTTAATCCTTGATCCAAAATCATTTTGAATAATGCAAGCTGTCTTTCCATTCCTGCAAGTCCTAAGATTGCTCTAGCGTGTCCTTCTGAAAGCTTTCCTTCTATGATTGCTCTTTGTATTTCAGCAGGAAGGTTTAACAAACGAACTGTGTTTGCAATGGCAGGTCTTGATTTACCAACTTTCTGAGCAACTTTTTCTTGAGTTAGACCAAAACTATCCATTAACTTCTGGTATGCCTGTGCTTCTTCAATCGGGTTTAATTCTTGTCTTTGAATGTTTTCAATTAAAGCAACCTCTAATTTTGTCTGATCCGCCATCCCCTGCTTTATAATCACAGGCACTTTTTTAAGGCCAGCGAGCTGAGAAGCACGAAATCTTCTTTCACCAACAACTAATTCATAACCAGCAGGTGTTTTGTTAACAACAAGTGGCTGTATAACCCCGTGTTCTTTAATGGAATCAGCGAGCTCTTGTAAATGCTCTTGGTTAAAAACTTTTCTTGGTTGAAAAGGGTTTGCGACAATGTCTTCTATTGGAACTTCTTGAACTGATGCGTCTGAATATGAAATACGCTCTGTTAGTTCAGGATCTTTATGAATTTCTGGCAAAGAAAAAGACTGCGTACCGTTAGGCTCTGCACTTGGTGTAGGAGTCGGATTTGCAGCCTGTGTGTTTAAGTTTTGATTTTCAGTATCAAACATTTTTTGTGTTTATATTATCTGGTGCCGGTGGTGGGAGTTGAACCCACATGAGGGTAACCTCACACGATTTTGAGTCGTGCGCGTATGCCAGTTCCGCCACACCGGCTCGAAAATTACTTCCTGATTTTATCACATTGTCCTGTGTTTGTAAAACATATATAATTCAAACATGTCATATATTCACGCAACTATTTTAGGAATTATCGAAGGGCTTACAGAGTTCCTTCCAATCTCCTCTACAGCACATTTAATCCTTGCTTCTGATTTAATGAATTTGGTTCAAAGCGAGTTTAACAAAAGCTTTGAGATAATCATCCAGATGGGTGCGATCTTCTCAGTTGTTTTCCTGTATTACAAAGATATTTTTAAATGGGCGATGATAAAAAAGCTCTTTGTTGCCTTTGTTCCAACAGCGATTATTGGTCTTCTGCTTTATAAGTTCATAAAAGGATATTTAATCGGCAACACTGTTGTTGTTCTCTGGGCTCTAGCTATTGGCGGTTTATTATTGATTATATTTGAAAGGGTTTTTGCAAAGAAAATAGCTGCTAATGAATCTGAGAGTATGGGATTAAGTGAAATTACTTACAAACAATCTTTCATTGTTGGTTTGTTTCAATCAATCGCTGTGATACCAGGAGTTTCTCGCTCTGCAGCAACAATAATCGGCGGAATGCTTTGGGGGGTTAAAAGAAAAGTAATTGTTGAGTTTTCTTTTTTGCTTGCTGTTCCAACAATGGTTGCAGCAACTGCTTTAGATATTTACAAAAACATGGGTGCTTTTACTAACAGCGACTGGAAAGTTTTGTCACTTGGTCTTGTTGTTTCTTTTGTAACCGCGGTTCTAGCTATTAAATTCTTCATTGCATATATTCAAAAGAATACTTTCAGTGCTTTTGGTTGGTATCGGATTCTTCTTGTGATTGTTTTTGCGACAATATTCTTTGGATAAAGAAAAACGCTGCTTTAGAAAGCAGCGTTTTTTTAAACATTCTTTAAAGCTCTAAGATTAGCTTTTGTTTTTCTTGCGTACTGACGCAAATTCTTAGGACAGGAAACTTCAAAGTCTAATTTTGCTCCGTTATTTAACCAACGTCTCGCCGATTTTATAGCGCCACCAGGCAAGTGATGCGCTGTTGCAATAAACTCAACCAAATCAGTTGTGTGTGAACGCCATGTATTTTTTAAAACCTGTTTTTCTTTTGGAGAACATTGCCTTAACAAGACTGCAAGATTGTATATACTGAAACAAAAAGCAGCCGCGTGATGTTCTGAACCTCTTAATTTAACTACGCTTGAAGGAATAATTTCTTTCTTAACACAATCAGCAACCACTGAGGCTCCTCTTTTTTCCTTAGAAGTCTCATAAAGAGCATAGGAAGTAAATTGATATGGGCCAAAAGAAGTCATATCATCATATATTGCTGGAATACTGTAGACATATCTAGAACCTGCGTTTTTTAACAAGAAGCTAAAAACATCTCTGTTCAACTCCCCATCTGCTGATGGCATTAATTCGGTTAAAGCATAAGCGGTTAAATGCTTTGAATCTAAAGAATTAGATATTGCTCTTAAAAGTGCTGCTTCCTCTTTGTCTAAACCCAATCTCGTAAATAGTTTCTCCCAGTCCATGTTAGCCTCAACTGTTTGGATGGCCGCTTCTACTGTTTGAAGATATGCCCTTAAATCAGTTCGCTGAGGATCTTTAGATGTGTATTCTTTTTTTAATTGAGTAGCTGCTTGTCTGAAAACCGTATTGGTTTTGCGTCTTCTTTTAGCAAAGCTCTCCTTTTTATCAAAAAGCGTATCTAGTTGATCGTAAAAGTTAATTTTAGCAACCTTCGGTACTTCCCCGCTTATACCAGTAAAGTACGCAAACAAGCTATTAGCAGGGAATTTTCTCCCTTCTAGTGAACCTGTTGGATACTCACTCAGCTTCTTTACTTCATTCTCAGCGACATTGCTAGGGGCAACCTCTGGTTCAATCGCACCAGCTAGTCTGTCAACTTTAGAACCAACAGCCAAATATGCCCCGGCGCCTACCATCTTTTTCAAAAATGCTCTACGACTTTCTTGATTGTTGGTTTCTTCTTCTGAAGACTCAGAAGGAACAACTGCTTCCGGTTGTTCTAAGATTCCCTCTGGTCGTTCTTTACTAGGATCAAAACCAATTCTTTCTGGCATATGTTTAAGCTATTCCAGGAACCGGATATTTTAAACTAAAGTCAATTACTGCTTGTTTAACTTCTTCAAGCTTTGCTTCGTCGTTCCTGTTGGTTATTGCACTATCAATTAAATCAGCGACTATGTCCATTTCATCTTCTTTCATGCCTCTTGTAGTTAGCGCAGGAGTTCCTAAACGGATTCCTGATGGATCCATTGGTTTTCTCTGGTCATACGGAACCATGTTTTTGTTTACAGAAATACCAATGTGCTCTAAAACTTTTTCAGCTTCTTTTCCTGTTACTCCTTTGCTTCCGAAAACATCAACTAACATCAGATGGTTGTCAGTACCTCCTGAAACAATACGATACCCTTTTTCGGCAAGCTTAGAAGCTAATCTTTTAGCATTCAAGATGATTTGATGGGTGTATGTTTGATATTCGGGTTTTAAAGCTTCTGCGAATGCGATTGCTTTAGCTGCATTAATATGATCATGCGGACCACCTTGTACTCCAGGAAATACTGCTTTGTCTATTGCAGAGGCAAACTGTTCTTTACACATGATTATGGCCCCTCTTGGTCCACGAAGAGTTTTGTGTGTTGTTGTCGCAACAACATCAAAATATGGCACTGGGCTGTCTAGTTGTTTTCCTGCGATTAAACCTGAAATATGAGCAATGTCCGCAAATGTGTATGCTCCAATTTTGTCCGCTATTTCTTTAAAACGCTTCCAATCTAATGTTCTTGAGTAGGCTGAAAATCCTGCAATAATCATTTTTGGTTTTTCTGCTAAAGCGATCCTTTCAACCTCATCCATATCAATCTGCTCTGTTTCTTTGTTAACGGTATATGGGATTATATTGAAAAGCTTTCCTGAAAAGTTCATTGGATGACCATGGGTTAAATGTCCACCCTGATCAAGTGAAAGCCCTAGCACTTTGTCTCCTGGTTGTAAGAGCGCGAAGTACACCGCGATGTTTGCAGGTCCACCTGAAAGAGGTTGAACATTAACATGCTCTGCTCCAAAAAGCTCTTTAGCACGTTCGATTGCTAAAGTTTCTGCTTTATCTATAACTTCATTTCCACCATAGTATCTTTTTCCAGGATATCCTTCAGAGTATTTGTTTGTTAGGATGCTTCCCATTGCTTCAAGGACTGCTTCTGAAACATAGTTCTCAGAAGCGATTAACTCTAGTCCTTGTTTTTGTCTTTTTTCTTCTTCCTTTATTATTTCGTAGAGTACTGGATCTTGTTTTTGAATGTTTGAATAGTTCATTGGATTTTAAAATTAAGAATCTTGTGGTTCTTTGTATATCTTTCTTTTCAGTTTTTTGAGAATTAGCTCATTTTTAAAATCTCCAGTTATTTTAACGCTGCAAAGATTTGTTTCTCTGAGATTGGGCCCTGGCGTAGCACCTCTATATCGATTTCTTCTTGTTTGCCAGTACCTTTTTTTGAAATCTTAACAAAGCTTGAAGGCTTAACCCTCTTAAGCTTCCCTGCATCTATAATTATATCAGGTTTAAACTTTCTGTCTTTAAACTGCGAAAGAACGTCTTTTAAGGAGTATGGATCAAAACCGCCTTTTTCAGAAGCAAAGTTTGCGCTAGTTGCTGTGATTGGACCAGCTTTTTTGGCAAGATCTAAAGCAAAATTATTCTTTGCAGTACGAATTCCGAGATATCCCGTGCGTGCAGTTAACTTTTTTAATACTTTATTTTTTGATTTTAAAGGCAGGGCCATTGAAAGAGGTCCTGGAATAAACTTTTTAGCAAGTTTTTCAGCAACTGAATTCCACTGAACATATTTTTTCGCAACAGCAATAGAAGGAACAAAAATATGAACCGGTTTTTTAAACCCTCTCTCCTTTATCTTATACATCCTCTCAATTGCTTTTTTGTTTGAAATTAAAGCAGCCAAACCATACGAAGTGTCTGTTGGATAGACAACGGTTTTTCCTTTTTTAAGGGAACTAACAGCAAACCTTAAAACTTTACTGTAATTGGTTTTGCTTAATTTCAGGATAATCATATTCCAAGTATATCAAAAATAACGGGTTGCCACACCTGGCAACCCGTTACCCTTTAAACAACAAAGTTAATCAACCTGTCAGGAACAAACACTATTTTTCTAATCTTAGCTTTTGCAATTGCGTTGCTTACTGTTTCAATCTTTAAAGCTTCTACCTTTACTGCTTCTTCTGGCGAGCCCCTTAATATTGCTAAATTTCCTCTAAACTTTCCATTTACCTGAATTACATATTCAGAAGTTTGGGTTACCAGTTTGACTTTGTCATATACAGGCCACTTCTGGACAGTAACACTTCCTTTTCCTCCTAGCATTTTCCAAAACTCTTCTGAAATATGCGGTGCAAAAGGAGCTAGACATATTGCAAATTTCTTTAGTGTTTCTTTAGAAATATTTTCTCCAAAAACAGCATTAATGAATTCCATGAAAGAAGAAATCGCGGTGTTAAACTTCATGTCATTAATTGCATCACCGACTTTCTTGATTAACTTGTGTATTTCAACTTCTACCTTTTCTGAATCCTTGTTTTTGCTGGATGCATTTTTTTCAACAAGGCTCCAAGAACGCTGCAAGAAACGATATACACCTACAACTCCTTTTTCATTCCATGAGATTGTTTGTTCGTGTGGTCCTAAGAACAACTCAAACATACGCAGGGCATCTGCACCATACTGCTTAATTATCGCATCAGGATTAGCAACGTTTCCTTTGGATTTAGACATCTTTTCACCATCTTCACCCAATATGATCCCATGTGGTTGTCTGCGTTTGTAAGGTTCACTTACAGGAACCAAACCTTCATCAAACAAGAACTGATTCCAAAAGCGAGAATACAAAAGATGCAGAGTGGTATGCTCCATTCCCCCAAAGTATATGTCTATTGGCAACCAATACTTCAAACTCTTTAAATCAGCAAAACTCTTTTTATTCTTTGGATCTGCGTAACGTAAATAGTACCAAGAGCTTCCGGCCCACTGCGGCATGGTGTTAGTTTCTCGTTTTGCTTTGGTTCCGCATTTTGGGCACTTTACATTAACCCACGATTCAATTGCAGCAAGCGGGGATTCTCCTGTGCCTGTTGGTTCATATTTCTTAACTTTGGGAAGTTTAACTGGAAGGTCTTTTTCAGGAACAGAAACAATTCCACAATCAGGACAGTGAATTAAAGGAATTGGTTCACCCCAATATCTTTGTCTTGAAAAAACCCAATCTCGAAGTTTGTACTGAATCTTGCTTGTTCCAAATTTCTGAGTAATTCTTTTTTTTGCTTCTTGCCAATCAAGACCGTCAAACTCACCTGAGCTAATTAGCTTCCCTTTTTCATTAACAACAATACGCATTGGTAGTTTGTATTTCTTTGCAAATTGCTCATCTCTAACATCATGGCTTGGAACTGCCATAATCGCGCCGGTACCGTAAGAGATGAATACATAATCAGCAATGAAAACAGGTATTAGTTCTTTTGTCGCCGGATTTATTGCAGACACCCCCTTTAATTCAAACCCAGTCTTTTCTTTTTCTAAAGCAGAACGCTGTAAATCAGTCTTGTTTTTTGCTTCTTCAATGTATTCTGAAACTTGATCCCAGTTTCTAATATTCTTCTGTAACTGTAAAAGCAATGGGTGCTCTGGAGCTAAAACCAAATATGTTGCTCCGAATATTGTGTCTGGACGAGTAGTGAAGACTTTCACTTTTTGATTCTCACCAGCTATTTCAAACTCAATATCAGCACCTTCACTTCTTCCAATCCAATTTTCTTGTTGCAACTTAACAGATTCAGGCCAATCTAAAGACTCAAGTCCATCGATTAATTTCTGCGCATATTTTGTTATCTTTAAATACCACTGCCGCATTTCTTTCTTTTCAACCGGAGTTCCACAACGCTCACATTTTCCATCAACAACTTCTTCGTTAGCTAGCCCTGTTTTGTCTTTAGGACACCAATTAATTAGCAATGTTGCTTCGTATGCTAATCCTTTTTTAAAAAACTGGAGGAAAAGCCACTGAGTCCATTTGTAGTATTCAGGATCAGTTGTGTTAACTTCTCTAGACCAATCAAAGCTTAACCCCAAAGAATTAATTTGTTTTTTGAAATTCTTAATATTCTGCGCTGTTGAAAGTTGCGGTTGCACCCCCATCTTTATGGCATAATTTTCTGCTGGCAAACCAAAAGCGTCCCAACCTAATGGGAACATTACTTCATTTCCTTGCGCTCTTAAAAATCTAGACGTTACATCAGCAGCAACGTATGATCTTAAATGTCCTGTGTGTAAACCAGCTGCTGAAGGATATGGAAATTCAACAAGGATATATTTTTTTGGTTTCTTCGAAAAATTCTTTGAATAGTAAACTTTTTTCAAAGACCAAAATTTCTGCCATTTTTTCTCTATTTTCTCAGGATTGTACCGCATAATTTAAATATTTCTCTTCGGACGGATAGTCATAGCTGCAAAAGCATTCATCAGGATTGCTAAAACAGACATATGAATTAAACCAACAACATAAATGTATTCTGCGGAAGTTTCTAAAACATCAAAATTTGAATATATAACTATCAAGGCAGCAAGCAGTGTATACACATAACTACTTTGTCTAAAATGATATTTCCATTTAAAGTCTCTATGATCTTCTAATGTAATAACCGCGAAATTACCGATTAAAAGAAAAATCCCGCCGAAAATAACTAGAAGGAGTAAATACAAAGCATTGGGATGCCAAAGTGTTCCTAAGTCAGTACCATACGCAATTAAAAATGTATCAACAATTGCGATTGGAAATACAAAGAAAAGATAGAAGATTGGGGTTAGTTTTTTCATTGTTTTAAATCTTAAACAAAGTTTTTGCGTTTAGAGTAGTTTTTTCACAAACTTCTTCAAAGCTTAATCCTTTAACCTCTGCGATGAACTGTGCTACATACCGCACATATTCAGGCAGATTTCTTTTACCGCGATATGGTGGTGGAGCAAGGTACGGAGCGTCTGTTTCTAGGACAATCCGCTCTAAAGGGCAGTTCTCTATTACTTCCTTTAAAACCCCGCTTTTATCAAAGGTAATTATACCATTTAAGCCAATGTATCCGCCAAGCTCTAAAAACCGCTGTGCCATATCCCAATTGCTTGTAAAGCTGTGAATTTCAAATCGAGAAGGCTTCTCATTTTTTAACATTTCTAAGATATCTTCGTAAGCATCCACAGAACCGTTTTGAGTACGACAGTGAATGACCAAAGCCTTGTCTAATTCTTTTGCTAATTTGATCTGTTGAAGAAATGCTTGCTTTTGAATTGTTTTGACTTCATCAAAAGTTTTATCTTCAGGAAGACGATAGTAATCAAGACCACACTCACCAATTCCAACAACTTTTGGATCTTCTGCTAGTGCTTTGTAGTACTCATAATCAAAATGCTCTTCACGACTAATGAAGTGTGAATCTTCTTCGTCTATCTCCTGAGAAATTGTATGTACAGGATGTAGACCTATAACCGCGTAAACATTCTCATGATTTTTTGTTAAATCAACCGCTCTTTTAGAAGTATCTTTTTGTGTCCCCACGTTATTAATAATCACACCGGCTAGTAATGCTTGTGTGATTATCTGTTCTCTGTCTTCTTTAAACGCGGCAAGATTTACGTGCGCGTGAGTATCATACAGTTTCATTGACTTGTTCTGGTTTCTTTTTAAATCTAACTAAGAATCTTTTTCCCATAACTTGTGCGTGAGTATATACACGACTTGCGTGAATATTGTATTGAGCTATTTCTTTCTTCCATTTTTCTTCATCATCCTGAGTAACTAAATCAACAATTTCAAAACCATTTTGATCTAAGAGAGCAGGAAGCTCATCAAGACTAAACGGCGTTGCTTTAGGAGTTAATGTTTCTACAACAACGACCTGACCATTTTCAGAGATAATCCTTTTCAATTCAAGAAATATTTCTAATTTTGCATTTTGATTCCTAGCAGGTTCTCCAAAAAGATTCCCTATGTAAACCTCATCAACTGAACCATCGGCAATTGGCAAATTTCTACCATCTGCTTCGACAAAATAAAAATTGTCAGGATACATAGAGCCTCGCATTTCCTACTTTATATCAACTCCGACATACATTTCATCCGCAGGAATTTCTTTTAAACCTGTTTCTGGAAAAGGATGAACAAAGTTACCTAGGTCAAGATATACTTTACGCGGCTGTAAACCACGTATCTCTCTTTGAGAGACAATCCTGTTATGTTCACTACGGTTTCCTGGCATCATGGCTATTCGATCCTCGGAAAAAGCGGTTCGACTTTTGTAATCGAATCACTTTCAAATACTTTTCGTATTTTATCAGCTGTTTTAGGCATAAACGGTGCTAATGACAGCCCAATCAGCTTTACCTCAGCCCCTAGCACTGACAACACTGCATCAAGTTTTTCTTGGTTTGCACTATCCTTTGCCAAATCCCAAGGCTTTGTTTCATCAATATACTGGTTAGCCCAGGCAATTGCTTCCCAAATTCTTGCTAAAGCTTCATGAAAGCGAAAACCCTCAATCATTTCTAAAACTTCCTCTAGTTTATCGTGTGGTTCTACTATTTCTGATATTTCTCCATGAGAATATTTCTCAATCATATTTGTCAGACGAGAAACAAGGTTACCTAAACCATTAGCTAGATCACCGTCGTATCTTGCTTTTATCTTTTCTTCTGAAACATCTCCGTCTTGTCCAAAAGCAATTTCTCTCATCAAAAAATATCTAACAGCGTCGCTTCCGTATTTATTTACCCAGTCATTAGGATCAATGACATTACCCAAGCTCTTGCTCATCTTCTGGTTATTAGCTGTTAAATACCCATGGGCAACAACACCTTTTGGCATTTCAATATCAGCAGCTAACAAAAGTGCTGGCCAAATGATACAGTGGAATTTAATGATATCCTTACCAACAACATGCCATGTTGCTGGCCAATGTTTTTTAAAGAGTTCTTTGTCGCCGTGAAATCCGATTCCTGAAACATAGTTAATTAAAGCATCAACCCAAACATAGACTGTTTGATTCTCATCCCAGGGCAAAGGAATTCCCCACTTAACGTTTGGTCTACTAATCGCAATGTCATTAAAACCTTGTTCTAATAGACTTAAGATTTCTTTGCGGTGTGCTTCTGACCAAATTTTGAATTCATTCTTTTCTATTTTTTCTTTGATCTTGTCTGTAAAAACAGACACTTTAAAGAACCAATTTTTTTCTGTAATTGATTCTGGTTTGGTTTGGTGTTCTGGACAAACTCCATCTACCAATTCTTTCTCTGTTAAAAAAGCTTCGTGTCCAGTGCAGTAAAGACCTGTGTATTCTCCTTCGTACAAATATCCGTTTTTTTTTATTTTCTCCAAGATATCAGAAACAGCTGCAATGTGATCTTGATCTGTTGTTCTAACAAAACGATCAAAAGAAAGATCAAGGTTTTTCCAAGCCTCTTCAAAATATTTGTAAGTCTGGTCTGCGAAAGCCTGCGGTTCTAAGCCTTGTGCTTTAGCATAGTCTGCTATTTTAGCACCGTGTTCATCTGTTCCTGTCAGAAAGAAAGTTTGCTTACCCGCAAGCCTTGCAAGGCGTGCTAAAACATCTGAAGCCACCTTTTCGTAAGAGTGGCCAATGTGCGGTTTTCCGTTTATATAGTCAATCGCGGTAGTAATATAGTACTTCATGCTATGATTTGTCCTTTAAAGTATCCCATTCCTCGATTATTACTTGCATTACTGCAACAACTGGTACCGCAAGCAAAATACCAAAGATTCCAGCTAATTTAAATCCAATTAATATTGCTACTAAAATGACTAACGGAGAAACACCGACTGTTTTTTGCATAATCTTTGGAACCAAAACATATCCTTCAATCTTTGAAAGAACAAGATACGTAATCATAACAACAACAGCTAGAGTTGGACTTTGTAAGAAAGCAAAGAAGATTGCAGGTATTGCTGCTACAAAAGGACCAATGTACGGAATCAATTCAAAGAATCCACTCAAGATTGCAAGAACTAGAGCATACTTAACACCTAAAACTGTTAAAGCAATGAAAGTAATTGCAAATATGATTGCTGAGACTATGATCTGACCAATCATCCAAAGACCAATTTTCTTTTGAATCCTTGTGATGATGTGTAAGGCTTTTGGCTGACTTTCTTTTGGAACAAGTGTATATACAAAATTCTTCATCCCGTTCTTTTCAGCTAGTAAGTAGAAAGAAACGACTAACACTGTAACAATCTCAATGAAGCCATTAAAGACTCCTAGTGTTCTGCTGAAAAAGTTTTCTGAAAGATCATTAAACTGATTTGCAAGCGACTGAACATTCTTGCTAACAATTTCTGTTAAATTAAATTCACTTAAGAAACTACCTGGTCCTATCTTGCTTGAAATTTCACTTGCTAGAAAATCATTATTTGTCACCTGCTGGAATTGTTGAATCACAGGAGGAGTTACTAAGAAACCAATCAAAACAACAAAAGCAAGGGCGATTATGTAAACCGCAACAACGCTAACGCTTCTTGGAATGCGCCACTGCAAAAGCATTTCCACTAAAGGTTCAAGAGCTGATGCTAGAGTTATTGAAATCAAAAGCAGGATCAATATGTCTTTTATTGTCCATGCAAAAAACAAAATCAGACCAAGAACAGTGATCTTAACAAGTGTTGATGTAGCTACGCTTATATCTGTCTCTCTATTAAACATCTGTAATTACAATCCCCTTCTTATCTTCTTTAAAAGCTGTATATCTGCCCTCACTTTATCATGTTCTGTCTCCAAAATCAAAAGCTTTTGCTCTTTAGTTTTCTTTTCTAATTCTTTGAAAAACCTAAGTATTTCAGTAAAACCTTCTTTCCCTATTAACCCATCATCAATGTGCTCATGCCTGTCTTTATGACTCCCAAGCTCAACCTTAGAATCATTACAATGAGACATTCTCAAATACTTAAAACCAATCTTTTTTTCAAAGTTAGCAAAGGTCTGTTTAACCGCCTTTTTATCTCTTAAATTATATCCGCTTGCAAAAGCATGTTGGGTATCAAAACAGATTCCTCCAAATGTTTTATATTTCTTTAAAGCTTTAACAAGTTTTGCTAATTCTTCAAAGCTATCACCTATTACTTCTCCTGCCCCTGCTGATATTTCAATCAAGAACAAAGTCTTGCCTTTGTAACCGTCTAAAACCTTTTTCAACCCTTTTATGACCTGTTCTTCTCCTTTTTTCTGTCCTAAGTCTTTAAAACTTCCAAGATGAACCATTAAATATGTTGCGCCTAATAAACTGGATCTTTCCAACTCTTCTCTAACAACAGAAACAGAACCAAAGAATGTTCTGTTGTTCGCACTCCCAAAGTTTATAAAATATGGAGCATGCACAACAAATTCTTCAAATCCATATTTCTTCATCTGAGATTTAAACTCTGATATAACTGGTTTGGTTAAGCCCAAAGCTTTACCCCCTTGAGGAGAACGAGTAAATATCTGAAAAGTTTCGCAACCTAATTCATGGGCTCGTTGTGGTGCATTAACAACTCCCCCCGCTATTGAAACATGGCATCCTATTTTCATGGCTATATCTTTAATTCTTTTTCAAAAGAAGCTCTTTCTTTGAATGGTCCAATTATTGCTAGGCTCATATTTTTCTCTCGGAATATCTCTTTAGCGATATTATGTATATCTTTAACAGTAACGGCTTCAACTTCTGCAAGAAAACTATCAATACTTTTTAACTTGTTTATGAAAGCAAAGTGATCCATATACCAATCAAGATTTCTATGCCTGTTTTCAAAAGCTAATGCTATTTTGCCTCGGACAAAATCCTTTGCTCGCTTTAATTCCTTGGTACTTACTGAGTTATTCTTAACGCTTTTGAGTTGTTTTAATATCTCAATCAAAGCTTGCTTTGTTTTTTCAACCTGAAGTCCTGCATGGATTGTAAAGTTTCCAGTGTCGTGATACGGGGCGTTTGAAGCTGAAACATGATATGCTAAGCCCCTTTTCTCTCGTATTTCAACAAACAACCTAGAACTCATGTTACCTCCTAAGATGTTTGCTAAAAGCATTGTAGCCGCGTTTTTCTTAGACGCATGATCAAAACTTTTAAAGCCCAGGGCAAAATGCGCTTGCTGTGTGTCTTTATGAATTACAGTTAGGTTTGATTTTTTCTGTGTTGTTTCTTTGTGCTTGTGCTTTGGGGTTTTCTTGTTCTTTAACTTACCCCAGGTGTTTTTAATTCTCTCTAGAGCTTGCTTTAAATCAAAGTTCCCTGATATGCCCAAAATTACATTGGAGGGTTGATAGAAAGCATTTTTGTATTTCAAAACATTAGAGCGTTTCATTTTCCGAATGCTTTGTCTGGTTCCTAAGATTTCCCAACCAAGTGTTGAGTCTGGCCACATTATTTCCTCCAAATGATTCTCAACCTGACTTGCCGGCATATCCTCGTACTGGTTTATCTCCTCCACTATGACTCCCTTTTCTTTGTTTAACTCTGTCTCTTTAAATAATGGGTTTAAAACCACATCTGAAAGAACATCAAAGATTAAATCAAAATGATGTTTTTCCGCCTTTATGTAAAACTCGGTTGCTTCTTTAGATGTTGAAGCATTAAAATCTCCGCCAATCGCATCTACGATCTGAGAAATATCTGTTGGCTTTGGATATTTTTTACTTCCTTTGAAAAAAACATGCTCCAAAAAATGTGATATTCCGGCTATCTCCTTGCTTTCATACCTACTGCCTACTTTAACAAGTATTGTAAAAAGCACTGACTTGGAGTCAGGCAAATTTACTAAAAGAACATTCAAACCATTTTTAAATGTTTTGTGTGTTAATTGCATTAATCTTCAAGTTTATCTTTAAAGTATTTTTCTAAATCATCAATTAAAACTCTTTCTTGAGTCATGGTATCACGATCTCTAACAGTTACTTTTTTGTCTTCTAAAGAATCAAAGTCATATGTCACGCAATATGGAGTTCCAATTTCATCCTGTCTTCTGTATCTCTTTCCAATTGAACCAGTTTCGTCATATTGAACATACCAATATTTTCTAAGCTTGTTTGCGAGCTCTTTTGCAGGGATTGAAACCTCATCTTTTTTAGAGAGTGGTAAAACAGCGACTTTTACAGGAGCAATCTTCTTGTCTAACTTTAAAACAATCTCGCTTTCTTTAATGGCTTCTGTTGTTGTAGAACGTCCACCCTCAATCTCAGTGTATGCAGAAAGTAAAACAGCGAGTAAGGTTCGATCTACTCCAAATGTTGGTTCAATGACATGTGGCAAAAACTTTTCTCCTGTTTCTGGATCTCTGTACTCAAGATCTTTTTTAGAAGCATTCTGATGCTGTGATAAATCATAGTCAGCACGATACGCAATACCATAGAGTTCTTTTTGTCCGAATGGATAATCAAACTCAACATCAACGGTACGTTTAGAGTAATGAGCGCGATCACTATCGCCAATATCTACATAATGCAACTTTGTTGAATCAACACCAATATCTGAAAGCCAAGTTTTCATTTGTTTCAACCAATACTCAAAATACTTCTCCCAGTCCTTTTCATGAATGAAATATTCAATTTCCATTTGTTCAAATTCACGAGTTCTAAAGATATAGTTCCCTGGAGTTATTTCATTTCTAAAAGCTTTACCGACCTGAGCAATACCAAAAGGAATTCTTTGTCTTGAAGTTTCAACGACTTGTGGGAAATCAACAAACATTGCTTGCGCTGTTTCTGGCCTAAAGTAAACAATGTTAGCCTCTTCTTCTGCAGGACCCATGAATGTCTTAAACATCAGATTAAATTCTTTTGCTGCAGTAAACTCAGTTCCTTTACAGTTAGGGCATTTCTCCTGATCAAAAGTGTCTGCTCTAAAACGAGTGTGACATTTCTTGCATTCTATTAAAGGATCAGAAAAATTAGAAATGTGTCCGCTTGCTTGCCATACTTTTGGGTTCATCATCAGTGCCGCGTCTATACCAACCATATCGTCTCGTTGTTGAACGAATTTTTTCCACCACAGCTTCTTTATATTGTTCTTTAACTCAACTCCTAAAGGACCATAATCCCATGAGTTCGCTAAACCACCATAAATCTCGCTACCAGGGAAAATGAATCCACGGCGTTTACAAAGACTTACTAATTTTTCCATCATGTTGTTGTCGCTCATATATATATGAAAGTATATCAAACATTAACCGACTCATCTAGAAACTACTCTTTAATTTCTTTAAAACCCTCTGCAAATTCGGTAAAATACTCATTTTCCAGTGCGTTTCGTATTTTTTTCATTAAGTTCAAGTAAAACTTGATATTATGCATTGTTGCCAAACGAATTGAAAGTGGCTCAACCGCAGCAAAAAGATGACGAATATATGCCCTGGTATGACTTAAACATCCATAACAATCACATTCATTGTCTACAGGGGTAAAGTCTTCAGTAAACTCTGCTTTGCGAATATCGATGGTTTTGTAAGCTTCTCGTCCTTGCTGATCTCTTGCTGAAATGTATAGTCTGGCATGACGCGCTTCTCTGGTTGGAATGACACAATCAAAAGAATCGCATCCTCTTAAAACAGCTTGAACAATATCATATGGAGTTCCAACACCTAACAGATGTCTTGGCTTATCTTCCTCAAGATATGGAATTGTCATATCAACTGCTTTTAACATTTCCGCAGTTGGTTCTCCAACAGCAACTCCACCAATTGCATACCCAGGAAAATCTAAAGCACGAATTTCTTTAGCACTTCTTTCTCTTAAATCAGAAAAAGATGCGCCCTGAACTATGCCCCAAAGTTTTTGCCCAGGATTAACTGAACTTCCTGTTTCAGTTAATCTCTCAAATTCTTTTTTAGCACGTTCTGCCCATCGTGTTGTTTGTTCAATCGCTTGTTTTGTTCTTTCATACTCAAAAGGAAAGCCTGGAAAATCATCAAGAATCAAAGCAACATCGCTTCCTAGATTAGATTGTATCTGAATTGATTTTTCTGGAGAAAGAATTGCAGACTTTCCATCCATATCAAAACGAAAAAGCACACCAGCTTCCATAACCTGGCGCATTTTAGCAAGAGAAAAAACCTGATACCCACCGCTGTCAGTAAAAATTGCGTTTTTCCAATTCATAAACTTGTGAAGACCGCCAGCTTTGTAAATTAAAGCATCACCCGGTCTTTGCCAGAGGTGATATGTATTTGCAAGAATCATGTCCGCGCCCCAAAACTTCAGTTCTTCAGAAGTAATGCTTTTAACAGTGCCTTTTGTTCCGATCGGATTAAAGTAAGGGGTTAAAACATCACCATGCGCAGTATGAATTACTCCTAATCTTGCTTTTGAATTTGAATCTTTTTTTAAAATCTCGAAATATTCCATAGATTTAATCTATATTTAATTTCAATGTGTTAATGTCTTTTTTTATGGGTCCGTGACTATGGTAGTCGGCATATCTTATCAACTATGCTAAGCCGGTTCGATTCCGGTCGGGTCCACCAATTGATAATCTTAAAAAAGTAGTGTATGCTTTAGTCAGTTGGTAAGATATGCACCGGTGAAAACCGAAAATTAAAGCCCCGATTCCTCGGGGCTTTATCTATTTCTTAAAAAATCCTCTGAATCCTCTGCCTCCCCGATCGTTATTACCATGTTCGTTTCTGAAGTCTCTTCTTGGACCCCTGTCCTCACTAGGACCAACTCCTTGTCCTGGTTCTGCGGGTTTTGCGTATGGTTTGTGTGTTAAATTAATTCTTCCCTGATCATCAATTTCTTTAACCATAACTTTCAAAGCATCACCAACTTTAACAACATCTTCAACTCTACCAACACGGTAGTTTGCAAGTTCTGAAATATGAACCAATCCTTCTTGTCCTGGAATTAATTCAACGAATGCACCAAAATTCATTAATCTAGTAACTTTACCATCAAATTCTTCACCGGCTTTAATTTCCCTGACAATGTTTTTGATGATACCAACAGCTTTTTCAGAAGCAGCTGCATCAGTTGAAGTAACCATCACCAAACCACTGTCTTCAATATCAATCTTGACTCCAGTGTCTGCGATAATTCCATTTATGACTTTACCACCAGATCCAATCACTTCTCTGATCTTGTCAGGGCTGATCATAAAGGAGACAATTCTTGGAGCATAAGGGGAAAGGTCTGCTCTTGGTCCTTGAATTGCTTCTTTCATTTTACCCAAGATGTGCAAGCGTCCCGGTTTTGCTTGTTGCAATGCCTGAGCAAGAATTTCTTTAGTAATTCCTTTAACTTTAACATCCATTTGCATTGCGGTAATTCCATTTTCATTACCTGTAACTTTAAAATCCATGTGACCGTTAAAATCTTCAATCCCAGCAATATCTGTTAAGACTTTAAACTTTCCTGTTTCTTCATCTAAAACTAATCCCATGGCAACTCCACCGATCATTTCTTTGATCTTTACACCAGCATCTAACAATGCAAGGGTTGAACCGCAAGTTGAAGCCATGGATGTTGAACCATTGGACATGATTGCTTCAGAAACCAAACGCATTGTGTACGGAAACTCATCCTGTGAAGGAATCATTGGTTCTAAAGCACGCTCTGCTAAAGCGCCATGACCAATTTCTCTTCTGCCTGGGCCTCTTAACGGAGCAACTTCACCAACAGAATATCCTGGCATATTGTAGTGGTGGATGTATCTTTTTGCTGTTCCTTCTCCTGGATCTTCCATACCATCAAGCAATTGTTCATCACCCTTTGAACCAAGAGTCACTGTTGTCAAAACTTGAGTCTCTCCTCTAGTAAACAAGGCTGACCCGTGGGTACGAGGTAAAACTCCGACTTCACAGGTGACAGATCTGGTTTCATCTAACTTTCTTCCATCAACACGGCGTTCTTTTTCCAAGATGTTTTTCTGCATGTATTTCTTCATGATCTTGTCTAAAGATGCCAAGACTTCTTTTTTAATCTGGCTTTGATCCAAGCGTCCTAAAGCAGATTCAATTCCAGGAGCAATCTCTGTTTTGGTTGTGATATGAGCTTTAGTGATGGTTTCAACAGTGACGTCCATCAAAGCATTCATCTTTGATTCTCTCTCTTCCTTGTTAACCACATAAATTGCGGCTTCAAGCTTGTCTTCGGTTGCAAATGCTTTAACCTGCTCATAAATATCTTTGTTTAACTCAATAACTTCTACAACGGCTTTTGTTTTTCCAGCCATTTCTTTAAACTGATTCTGAACCTTGCAGATTTCAGCTAAGTACTTTTGAGCAAACTCAATTCCTGCAACAATGTCTTCTTCTGAAACAAGCATTGCGCCTGCTTCAACCATTAAGACATGCTTTTCATTTCCGGAAACAATTAAATCCATCTGAGATTTCTTCAATATTTCTCTGCTTGGGTTTAAGACCATTTGTCCGTCTACTTTACCAACTCTAACAACACCAATTGGACCGTCAAAAGGAATATCTGAAATTGTTAAAGCAGCAGAAGCGGCATTTGCAGAAAGCATGTCTGCTTCATGAACACCATCAATTGAAAGAACGGTTACAACAACCTGAACATCATTACGCATGCCATCAGGAAATAACGGTCTGATTGATCGATCAATGACTCTTCCTGTTAAGATTGCTTCATCTGTTGCCCTACCTTCTCTTTTGACCCAGCGACTTCCTTTTATTTTTCCTGCGGCATAAAGGCGTTCCTCGTAATCAACGAGTAACGGAAAGTAATCCATACCTTCTCTTTTACGACCCATGACAGCTGTTGCTAAAACAACAGTATCACCCTGCCTGGCTAAAACTGCAGCATTTGCCTGCATTGCCATTTTACCGGTTTCAAATGTTATATCCGCTTGAGACGGATCATTGAAACCTATCGAAACTCTTTTAACGTCCATATTTTCTCTCTCCAGACGTCATTTGCAATCATGTCCGACCTAAAAGGGCTTAAGCCGGACGTGGCTGCCAACAACGTCCGTTAATTATTTATATATTTTAGAAAGTCCCGCAAATTAGTTTGCGGGACTCCCAAATTATTTCTTCAACTTCAATTTATCAACCAACTTGTCGTATCTCTTCTGATCTTCTGCTTTTAAGTAACGCAATAGTCTTCTGCGGTTTCCTACCATTTGCAACAACCCTCTTCTGGAGTGGTTGTCTTTTCTGTGCACTTTGAGGTGCTCAGAAACTTGATCTATCTCTTTGGTAAGAATCGCGATTTGAACCTCAGGAGAACCAGTATCATCTTTGTGAGTCTGGAACTTCTTGATGAGCGCGTCCTTTTCCTTTTTGGATAACATGGGACCTTTCACAATATGCCTTGATACCAAGGCCTGTCTACACGAATATTTGAGTTCTTTTTAAAAGAACTAAAGTATCGTGGAATTAATATTTCTAATGCCATTCTACCAGTTTATGGGCTTTTAATCAAGTAAACGTAAAGAAAAAATTTGAGCCAAAATTACTGTATTAAATGGTTAAGCCAAAAATTATTTAACAGCTTTTCTTTTATCTTTTGAGTATTCCCGTGTTTCAACAAACCCAGATAGGATTCTAAAGCTTCTATTTTTGGTACATCTATTATTCTCTTAAGCATTCGCCTCTTAGTGGTATTGCGTAGCGTCTTATACTTCGGAAAGTGCACCCAACCAAGAAAATCTACTCCAGATGCGAAAGACTTAATATATATTTTGTTTGGATGCAGTGACAACTTCAGCTTCTCGGTCAGAAACTCCTGCACCCTCGGTATCTGCTGCTCCAGCCACCGTTTATCTTCCGACAAGAAAACAAAATCATCCGCATACCTAATATAGTTCTTAGCTTTCAACTTGTGTTTGACAAACTGATCAAGTTCGTTCAAATATACATTGCAGAATAGCTGCGAGGTTAAATTGCCTAGTGGTAATCCCCTACCCTGTGTATAAATTGAAAAGCTATCAATAACGTTCCGCAATAACCATAAAACTTCCGAATCTGGAATATTGCGCTGCAAAATCTCTATTAAGACTTTGTGGTCAATGCTTGCAAAAAACTTCTTAATATCGCACTTCAGCACCCAACAGCTCTGGGTATTATTTTTACTGACCCGGTTAGCCATCGTCTGAAACCTGTCCATAGCCTTATGTGTCCCTTTGGCGATCCGACAAGAAAAGGAGTCAGCAATGAATAGGTCGTCGTACGCTGGGTAGAACAAACGATAGATCGCATGGTGCAACACCCTATCCCGAACCGAAGCCTTATGAATCTGTCTCGGCTTAGGATCAGAAATTGCAAAATTATAATAGTTGCCGTGCTTATATGACCGGTTGGCAAGGTCTTCGTGAAGCTGTATTATATTATCAATCAAATGTAGCCTAAAGTCTTGAACGTCATGCTTTTGAGATTTACCCAAAGCAAACTCGCGCCACGCAGCAAGCAGGTTTTCTATACTAATAACATCTGAATAACTATGAACGAATTGCCTTTGCATAAAAATTCTACTAAAACGACCCCCCCCCAACGGCTTCGGACTTACCAATCTTACAAAAAATTACAGCAGCCTACAAACTTTGGCATGGACTGCTGCCACAAATTCCAAGACTTGCCCGTTACTCCTTGGGTGAAAAAATAAACTTACTTTTCATCGAACTAATTGAACTGACTTTAATTGCAACATATTCTACCAAAGATCGTAAAGGCGAAATCGTACAAAGAGCATCAGTTAAACTGGATATGCTCAAATACTTTCTGCAAATAGCTTGGGAATTAAAAGCAATTGATAATAAAAAGTACGCCTTGCTTAGTGAACCGCTTTCAGAAGCTGGACGGATGATGGGCGGCTGGAGAAAACAGCTGCAAAAAGAAACTCCGCCTAGTTAGGCGGAGCATGAAGAAAGTTGCGAACGGCGGCGAAACGGCAGTTGTCATTCCACCTGTTCTCGAAGTTGTTGAGGTTAAGCTTGCGCTTGTCGTCCCAATTGTCGAGATACGGCACGTTGCGGTTGCCATCAGCGTTCGTCCAGATCGAGCCTTCATGTGCAATATATCATCTAATCCACCACCTCTTGAATATACTCTTGAGGTTGTATTTTATTCGGGAACTTTAAATCCGCTAATATACCACACCAAGTATCTTCATTTGAAGAATTATCAGAAACACTTCTACTGCAAACCTTAGTCAGCAGCACTCTGGTTATCTAATAATGCGAGACAGATTATCCGAAGCCTTAACCGCAGATATGATCTATCAAAAATAGTTTAACAGGAATATATAAAAAAGCGAACCCGTTCCAGCAAGCTGAAACGGGTTCACGATTCGGACGCAGAGTCCAAGAATCAGACGAAGGACCAAAGCACCAAGCAGCCGAGCTACTTGCGAACGGCGGCGAAACGGCAGCGGCCATCCCACCTGTCCTCGAAGAAGTCGAGGTTAAGCTCGCGCCCGCCGCCCCAACCGTCGAGATACGGCACGCGGCGGTCGCCATCAGCGCTCGTCCAGAGCGAGCCGAGGCAGATGATTGGGAACTTGCGCTGCTCTTCCGGGTGCGTCTCGCCGAAGGCGAGCGATTCCGGTAGGATCGCTGCGCGAAGCCCAAGCTTGTCGAGCTCTACCAGTACGACGTCGCTTTCCATCTCCCGATCGAAATGCACCAGAACGATCTCGGTGCTGACTTCGCCCTTCCTAGTGAACGGGAAGTTCTTCTCGGTGATATTCTCGTTGACGTAGCGGTAGTTACCGGCCTTGATCATGTCAGCGAGATTGCGACCGTAGTTGATCAGCACGAGGAACGTGTTGGTCAACAGCGCGACCATCTGGTTGATCACCAGTCCGAAGCGCTCCTGCAAGTTGCCGCCGGCCTCGAATACGGCCTGCGCTTGCGGCTTGCTCATCCGCCGCAAGATTGGATCCAGAAGGCCTTTGAGTGCCCCGATCTGTTCATCGTTGGCTGGCACGACTGGGGTCTGCGACGTGATCGACGGTGTCGTCATCGTCTTACTCCTCCAGAGAGTTGTTTGTTGCCATCCCTTGCGGAATGCTCTGCTCGGATGTGAGCTAAGAGCTTCAGATATAATCATTATTATAGCTAAAGCACTCTGCCCAATTTAGTTCTATATTTTGACATATTCATATACTTCTGTCAAGTGGCACGGGGCTACACTTTGTATATGATATACTACCTATGTCGCACAATATATGACAGAAACAAAAAACAAAAGCAAAGAAAAAACCCTAGAAAACTCCCTAACCAAATATATCCGGGAGTTTTTAGAGTATTGTGAAATTGAAAAAAACAGAAGCATGTTAACCATTCGTAACTATGCTCACTACCTTAATCGCTTTGCCCTGTTCTGCGCATCAGAAGGAGTTTCAAAACCAGAGCAAATTGATTTTGAATTAGTTAGAAGATATAGGCTATACATCAACCGTTTAATCGATGAATCAGGAAAACATTTAAAGCAGATAACTCAAAACTATCATGTCATTGCTGTGCGTGCTTTCCTTAAGTACATGATGAAGCGTGATATTAAAACTCTTGCCCCAGAAAAATTAGATCTTGCAAAAACTCCAAGTCGAATGGTTGAATTCTTAGATTACGATGAAGTACAAAGACTCTTTGAAGCAACTGATGAAGAAAAAGAAGAAATTCTAAGACTTAGAGACAATGCGATCTTACAAACCCTGTTTGCAACTGGTCTTCGTGTTTCAGAACTTTGTTCTTTAAAAAAAGACCAGATAAACTTTAAGAGAAACGAGTTCACAGTTCGAGGAAAAGGAGACAAGTTAAGACTAATATTCCTCTCTTCAGAAGCAAATGATGCTTTACAGAAATATCTAAAGAAGAGAAAAGACAATTCAAAGTTTCTTTTCATTGCACACAAACAAGTTGGTATTGCTGTTGAAAAAGAAATCGCGAGCTTTGGACAAAACGCATCTGGATTAACTCCAAGAAGTATTCAGAGGATTATTAAAAAGTATGCCCTCATTGCTGGGATTATGAAAAAGATATCTCCACATACCTTAAGACACAGCTTTGCAACAGACCTCCTTCAGAACGGTGCTGATATTAGAAGTGTTCAAAGCATGTTAGGACACGCATCTATTACAACAACTCAAATATATACCCACATTACAAACCAACAACTTAGGGAAATACACACTAAGTTTCATAACAGAAGGAAGAAATAGAAAAAACACCCTTTAAAGGGTGTTTTTAAATTATATCTTCTTTTGTAACGTTCTTGGTCTTCCCAATAGGTAAATCACCTAACTCTAATTTGTTAATTCGTATTCTTTTTAAATTCTTTACTTTGTAACCAACCTTGTCGAACATTCTTCGAATCTGACGTTTTTTACCTTCATGAATTGTCATGTAGATTTTCCCGCTGCGAATCCTTGCTTCTGCAGGAGCTGTTGTGTAATCTTCACCGATAACTACGCCTTCTCTGATTTTTTGTAAGTCTCCATCAGAAATATCTTGGCTTAAAGTAACCTCGTATTCTTTCTCATGTTCATACTTTGGATGCGCCAGCTGTTCTGTTAAATCACCATCATTGGTAAAAAGTAAAAGTCCTTCTGTAAAGAAATCAAGGCGACCGACTGTCCAAACTTTGCTTTGAAGTTCTTTTGGGAGAAAAGAATATACGCTTCGTCTCTTCTCCGGATCAAAACGAGAAGTAATGTATGCTTTTGGTTTGTTTAAAGCAATGTAGTAGAAGTTTTTCTCAGGTCTGATTAACTTACCTTTGTAAGTAACCTGATCTTTGTCAGGATCTACCTTGTCTCCAAGCTTTGCGATGTTGCCATTAATTCGAACTTCTCCTCTTTCAATAAAAATCTCAGAGCCTCTTCTAGAAGCTATGCCTGCATTGGATAGAAATTTTTGTAATCTTTCAATTGTCATAATTTACCACCTTCCACTTGAACCACCACCACCTGAAAATCCTCCACCAAACCCACCGAACCCACCACCAGATCCGCCTGATCTTCCTCCACCAATCCACCAAGGAAAAACTCCTGTTTTCTTCCCCTTTTCGTAATTCTTAGAAACGATGTAATCAAAAAGTAAACCAATTGGAGTAAAGAGTAAAACCATTACTAATGAATATACCCAAGTTCCTAAGAACAGCCCAAAAAGTCCACCACAGAGGGCTCCAACAATACCACCTGCCCACCATGATTTAGATCTTGCGAAAACACTTGAAAGAAAAGAGAAGACAAAAAAGAAAAGAAAAAAGAAAAAGTTAAAGTTAATATTAACCTTTGGTTTTGATACTGGGATATCAACCTGTTCGCCCGAAAGCTTCTGAATGATTAAGTCTGTCGCTGTATTAACTCCACCGTAGTAATCGCTCTTTTGGAAAGCTGGTGTTAAGACATTTCGTATGATAGAAGCGGATTCAGCGTCAGTTAAATCACCTTCCAAACCATACCCTATCTCTATCCTCATCTCCCTATCTTCAAGCGCAATTAACAACAACAAACCATTGTTCTTGTCTTTTTTTCCAATACCAAAATCTTTGAAAAGCTTTACTGCATAATTTTCAATATAGTCTCCACCAAGATTTTTAACTGTTACAACAGAGACTTCATTAGTGCTTTGTTGTTCATACGCAGAAAGTTTCGTCTCTAGACTTTGTTTTTGTTCAGCTGTGAATATTCCCGCAAAGTCATTAACAAAGCCGGATGGATTACCCGGCTTTGTGTACGCTAAAGTTTGAGACGCTGTTAATAGAAGAACCGTGCCTAAAAGCGTTACAATGAAATTTTTTCTGCTATCAGTGAACATTAAAAGTTAACTTCAGGAGTTTTTTCTGCTCCTGCTTCTGCTTTAAACAATGTTCTTTCTTGAAAACCAAAAGTCTTTGCAATTATGTTTGAAGGAAATGTTCTAACCGCGATGTTTATCTGGGTTACATTGTCATTGTATCTTCCTCGTTCAACTGCAACTCTGTTTTCAGTTCCAGCAAGCTCAGCGCTTAAATCCTGGTACAAAGGAACTGTTGAAATTGCAGGATTTGCTTCAATCACAGCAATTAAACGACCAAGGCTTGTTTCTAAATTGCTTGCAGCAGATGCTTTAGCATCAACTGTAGATGCAGCTGCAAAAGCTGTTCTGGCATCTGTTACTTCTTTTGCAAAAGCAAGTTCTTGTTTGCTACCTCCCTTTACCGTGTTAACAAGGTTTGGGATTAAGCTTAAACGTCTCTGGTATTGGTTTTCTACCTGAGCCCATTGGTTATCCACTGCTTTATTCGCCCTTACAAGGTTGTTAAAAGAAAGAACACCCCAAAGAGCTACTAAAACCAGTAATAATATGAACAAATTGAGTTTTTTCATGGTTTCCTTTTCTTTCGGCTTTAAACTTTAGAATTAATTTATGCCGTTTATACTATCATTATACTGACTTTTAGAATAAAGGGGAAGAAAGCATTTGCACAGGAATATTCTTTGTGCTCTAATAATTATATATTTTGGAAACAAATATTTAGGATACACAAAAAATGAAGATTTTAATTGTAGAAGATGAAGTCAGATTAAGCGATGTTTTGAAAAAGAACTTGGAGACAGAGTACTTCATAGTTGATGTTGCTAATGATGGAGACATTGGCGCAAAAATGGGTTTGGAGCATGATTATGATTTGATTGTTCTGGATCAGATGCTGCCCGGCAAAACTGGAATGGAAATCTGCAAACTACTGCGCGAGTCCGGAAAAACAATGCCGATTATAATTCTCTCTGTTAAATCAGAAACCACGACTAAGATCGAACTATTAAATGCAGGAGCTGATGACTATTTAATAAAGCCATTTTCATTTGAAGAATTGGTTGCAAGAATCAGGGCGCTGATGCGCAGACCACAAAGTATTCAGGAAGAAATCTACAAAGTTGATGATTTAACTCTTGATACAAAAAGACAAACAGTAAAACGCGGCGACAAAGACATATACTTAACAAGGAAAGAATTCATGCTTTTAGAATATCTTTTAAAAAACAGAGATATTGTTCTTTCAAGAGCCATGATTATGGAACATGTTTGGGATATGTATGCTGACCCTTTTTCTAACACCATTGAATCTCACATTTTAAGCCTGAGGAAGAAAATTGATCTCCCAAACAAACAAAAGCTTATACAAACAGTGCCTGGCAGAGGGTACAAACTTAGTTTTGTGTAATTAAAAGCCTTAAACAAGACTTTTTTAAACTCCTCATATATATTTTATATATTCTTTAGCTAAACTTCAGCATCTTTTAGCTATTTTTTTATTACTAACCAACTAACGAAACAAAACGGCAATCAAAAAAACTATAAGGAGGAACAAGGATGACAAGCACAGTGAGAGCTTTTCGGAACTGGAGTGCAAGGCGGCTAGAATTAAATCCAAACCCGTATCTTTCGGGGAATTTCAAACCCGAAGAATACCTAAGGACTTACTACCCTGCCTTGCCTGAGTCATCTATTTTTAGGCATGCGGAAACGCTCCAGAACGTATCTGAAGAAAACCTGACACTCTTACGCTTCTACGCTGATGCGCAAGTGCAGCTACAGCCCACAAGAGATTGGTTGTGGATGCTTGAGGTTGGAGGCGGTCCCACGATCTATCAACTGATCAGCCTTTCGAGATTAGTTGATAAGATTTGCTTTACTGACTTTCTCATACCGAATCTAGATTCGGTCGAGAATTGGATCAGAACCGGACATGACACGCGCTGGCTTTCCTACATCAGAGCAGCGCTACAATACGAACAAGGGAAAGCCCCAACAAACATGGAGGTCTTGCTCAGAGAACGAGAACTGAAGCGAAAAATGTCTCTGGTTAGATATGATGTGCTAAGAGACCGCTTTTTCGCGACAGCGCCAAAAGAGTATGATCTGGTCAGCTCAAACTTCTGCATTGAGTGTATCAGTCAAAGCAAGGTTGTCTGGCTACAAGCGCTCCGAAACATTAGCAAGAGAATTGCAGAAGGAGGCTGTTTGGTCATGACTGCTCTGCGTATGGCGAGCACCTACAACATCCATGGTCGGATTCTTCCTGCTACTCCGATTGACGAAACAGATGTTTGGAAAGCACTTCGTGATCTTGATTTTTCAAATATCAAGATCAGTTCCCGCGACTGTCTCGGAAAAAACGAATACAACGGCATGATCTATGTCATGGCTCGAAAAGACTCCTAGGGGGCTCTATGACAACATTCAAGGTTCGGAACGCTAGGACTTGTGACTACGAGGAATTTGCTGATGCCGAACGCATCGCATGGACTGGAAGCGAGGTTCCAATCATCAACAGAGAACAATTCCTAACATGGCTCGAGATTTTCCCGGAAGGACTGCTCGTAGTCGAAACAGGCGGCAAAGTATGTGGGCATCATTTCTCTCAGATACGGGAGTTTGACGTATGCGACTACAAAGACAATCGTAGCTGGGACGAACTAACAGAAGATGGATTTTGCCGAACAACCCACGACCCGAAGGGAAATGTTCTCTACGGAGTCAGTGTCTCAGCATCAATCCGAGGCGCAGGCAGATTTGTTTTTGAAGCAGCAGTGAAACAAATACACTCACTGCATTTACCAAGGTATGTTGGAGCTTGCAGAATACCTGGACTAACGACGTACGCCGAAAACAAAGGTATGAGCTCTGACAAAGTTGTTTCTGAGTATGTCTCAAATGTTCTCTTGGGGAAACTCAAGGACAAGACCCTCTCTGCTCTGCTGACAGTCGACGGAGTTCGTTTCGTGCGCCTGGTTCCAGGATACTTCACTGATGCCCAGAGCAATAACTGGGCATGCCTCATTTGTTATGAGGCAGATTGATTCATCTAGATCTTCGGAACCAACTTGGAGGGCGCTTGATACAAAGCGCCCCTCCTTTTTAAGTACATAGTTTTTGTATATACTATAAATACTTTTTAGAGGGACTATGGATTACAGATATCTCATTGAAATCTTTGCGGCACTAATCGGCATCTTCTGCGTAGGTCTAAGTTTTATCATGCTGATGCACTGGCGCGGTAAAAAAGACGTCGGCTATTTTTCTTTCAGTATTTTAAGCGCAGGGCTGTGGATTCTTTCTGTATATTTTGCTGATATTTCCACTGATTTACCAGGGCTTGTTTTCTGGACAAAGCTTGCTTCAATCTGCGCTTTGTTTTATGTTTTCTTTTTCGTTATTTTCGGATATTCGTTCAGACATCCAGGAAAAAATTGGAAAATATATCTTGCACTAATTCTCCCTATTCTTGCAAATACAATATATCTATACAGATTTCCATTAAACGAAGTGTATGTTTCTGACCCGTTTATTGGTTTTAGTTATGACCATCCTGTTGGAGGAATTTTAAGCGGAAACTTTTCTTTATACCTACTCCTCTTCCTCATATATTACATGATTGGTTATGTTATTTTGCTGTGGAAGTACGGAACACTTCCTCTTAGAACAAGACTTCAAATTAAATACATCTTAATTGGCACAACTATTTCAATTATCGCTGCTGCACTTTTTGATATCCTTTTACCACTTCAAGGCATTGACTATCTATATGCTTTAGGGCCTGCTTGTACTGCTCTTTTAATCTTAAGCACTGCATATGCAATAGCGAAACATAATCTTTTAGAGATTAAAGTAGTCATTCAGCGAGGAGTAATCTACTCTCTTTTGATCGCTCTTGTTGTTGGCTTCTATCTCCTTCTTCTGTTTATACTTCGTTCCGTATACTTTGAACCAACAGGAAAAACCGCAAGCCTTGTTAGCGCGATTATTACCACCTTACTAGGTATCTTTGGTGCTCCTTTGTTAGAAAGAATTTTAAGGAAAATAACTGACAAGGTGTTTTTCAAAGAACGCTATGACTATTCCAAAGCAGTGCAAGAGTTAGTTAGAATATTAAACGAAGAAATAGAGTTTGAAGCACTAGTTAATGAAAGTAAAAATACTCTTCAGAAAATACTTAAAACTAAAACAATTCATTTTCTTTTTCTAAAATCAAATCCTGATTCAGCCCTATCCGAACATACCCAAAAAAATGGACTATTAAGCTCAGAACACATCCAGGGCATTAGAGGAATACTTCTAGTAGATGAATTAAGTAATGAAATTCTAATATCTGGCGCTAAATATTACGATACAGAACTAATTGTTCCGCTTTTAGCAGCCCAAAAGGTGATTGGTCTTGCTTTTGTTCCAAAGAAACTTTCAGGCGAACAATATTCTAATCAAGACATTGACCTATTAAATGTTTTCTCATTACAAGCTGGGGTCTCTTTGGAAAAAGCAAGATTACTCTGGGAGGTTCAAAGATATTCTAATGAACTGGAACAGCGTGTTGAAGAAAGAACCCATAGGATTCAACAGCTTCAGCAAGAACAAAAAAACTTTATGAATGATATTTCACATTCTCTACAAACTCCATTAACTGTCATTAAAGGAGAGCTTGATTTCCTTAAGATGCGCTCTAAACCAATAAAAGAGTTGGGGAAGTTTGAGAAATCAGTTGATGAAATATCTCGTCTAATCTACAACCTCCTTAAACTAGCAAAGATTGAAATGCAGGATATGGGCGCTAAAAAAGAACGGATCAACTTAAGCGTTCTCCTTGAAGATATAATCGAGTACCTGGATGTGCTTTGTAAAACAAATGATATCAAGATCGTAAAAAATATTCAGTCTGATGTTTTTGTTTTAGGTAACGCTGAATCTTTAGAAACACTGATTACTAATCTAACAAGCAATGCAATAAAGTACATAGCGAACAAGAAAATAATTACGATCACGCTTCAAAAAACTGACCATGTTGTGCTATCTATTAAAGACACTGGTATTGGTATAGAAAAAGAAGATTTAAAATATATTTTCAACCGTTTCTACAGAGTCGGCACTTCTAAATCAGAAGTTTCCGGAACAGGATTGGGTTTGGCAATCTGCAAAAAAATAGCCCAGAACCACGGCGGAGACATTTCTGTAGAAAGCATTCCAAAACAAGGAACAACTTTTACAGTTAGGTTCCCTTTAATTTAATAGATAAAAAAGGAAAAGCACAGTGAACTTGCTACCAGTATATATACAAAAAACGCTTTTGTTTTAAAGCGTTTTTAAAATATCCTTAATTAATCTGCTAACTTTTCTGGTGAGTTATTTATATTTGCTTTAATGAAGCTTAATATTTCTTCTTGATTAAAGCTATCTAATTTTTGTAGTCTACCCCAAGAAGCAAGTGCGATCTTAGAATCATTGTTAGCTCTAGGAGTAACGACAACAGAACCTGGATTTTGACGTCCTATTATTTCTAACTCACTCTTAGTTTGCTCATCGATGTCTTTGTAAGAAATCCAGATTCCGCCATGTTCCAAGTTATGAATCAGCTGCTCATCTGGTAACGGGTTTTCATAAACACCCCAATTTGCTTGTTGAGCATAATGCGGTCCAGATGTAGGTGGATTAGAATTATACGGTTCGTGAGTTGCTCCAACATCAATGTGGGTAGCTGACTGCAAGTCAACAAGTTCTCCTTTTAAAATAGAATCTTGTGCTGGAGTCTTGTCATTCTTAATTAACCAAATTCCAAGACCAACAAACAATATCAATGTAATCAAAACAGTTGTAACGGTTTTCATATATTTTTAAGCTTTAATTATATTTTTAATTTAGATTCAACCCGTTTTAATAGAACAGCGTTGGTTGCAACAATGATTGATGAAGCAGACATAAGCAAAGCAGAAATTTCTGGTCTTAACATTAGTCCAAATGAGGTGTAAAAAACACCGGCTGCAACAGGAATAGCCAAAACATTGTATATCGCCGCCCAGAAAAGATTCTGCTTCATTTTAGTAACAGTTGCTTTAGAAAGGCGTATAGCAGCAACAATATCATATGGATCGGATTTCATCAAAACAATATTACCAGTCTCAATCGCGACGTCTGTGCCAGCGCCAATAGCGATACCAATGTCAGCCTGTGCTAAAGCAGGAGCGTCATTAATACCATCACCAACCATGGCCACAAACTTTCCTTCTTCCTGCAGTTTTTTTACGTATTTTACCTTATCCTCTGGTAAGACCTCGGCAAATATGCGATCAATACCTAATCCCTGACCAACTGCTTCAGCAACTTTCACATGATCGCCGGTAATCATAATTACTTCTAACCCCAATTCTTTTAATTTTTGAACTGTTTTTTTGGAACTCGGTTTGATAGCATCTGCCACGGCAATTATGCCAACAAGTTTGCCGTCTATGGACAAAATACTAAGGGTCTTTCCTTGGTTTGCAAGCTTATCAATTTCACCTCTTGCAACTGTAGCATCGACGTTGTTGTTCTGCAACAATTTTTCATTGCCTGAAAAAACAGTCTTTCCGTCTATGACACCCTTGATACCAAAACCAGCAATTGAAGACATTTGAATTCCTTGTTTCAGAATCAATCCACGATTCTTAGACTCATCAATAATTGATTTAGAAATCGGGTGATTGGAACCTAAACCAACACTGGCCTGATATATTAAAACGTCATCTTCGCTAAAACCATTAAAAGCTATAACGTCAGTGACTTTAGGCTTACCTTCTGTGAGAGTACCAGTTTTGTCCAAAACAATGGCAGTAAGACGTGAGGTATTTTCTAAGGTCGCGGCGTCTTTAATGAGAATATTATTTTTTGCTCCAATACCTGTTCCTACTGCAACGACCGTTGGGGTGGCAAGTCCAAGCGCATCCGGACAAGCAATAACTACCGCTGAGATGGCAAAGGTCAAAGCAGTAAGTGCTGATGCGTCAGCCCCAAAATACCAACTCAAAAATGTTGCCAACCCTGAACCAACCGCAACTATAACCAACCTCCCTGCCCAACGATCTGCAATACGCTGACCTGGTGCCTTAGAGTTCTGGGCTGTTTCGACCATTTTAATAATATGAGCGAGTACGGTTTCTGAACCCACTTTTGTAGCTTTAAACTTTATAACCCCCGTAACATTAACTGAACCACCAACAACTTTGTCGTTAACAACTTTAGTAACTGGCATTGATTCACCTGTCACTAATGATTCATCAATAGTACTTTCGCCTTCTGTAATTACACCGTCTACCGGTATTTTGTCACCTGGTTTTACTAGAACAATATCATCTTGTATAATCTCGGCGCTTTGAATATTAAACTCCAAACCGTTTCGTATTACGGTTGCTTTCGGAGGTACTAAATCAAACAAAGCTTGTAAAGAATCTGAGGTTCCTTTGCGCGAACGCATTTCCATCCAGTGACCAAAGAGCACAAAGGTAACTAACAATGCAGCTGCTTCATAGAACGTTTCTTCTGAACCAATAAAGGTTAGCAGGACGCTAAAGGCATATGCAGCGAGAACGCCGGTTGCTATTAAGACCGCCATGTTAAGCTTTTTTGCTTTCAAGGAATAGTATGTACCAGTTATGAAGATAGAGCCTGTCCAAAAGACAATTGGTGTGGTTAGAATAAAAAGAATCCAGTTGATTGGAATTGGAGTTGGTAGATTAAGCTTAAAGAAATTAACTCCAACCGGAGAATAGAGGAAAATCGGTATTGAAAGCAAAAATGAAATCAAGAATCGTTTACGCATATCTGCTTCCATATGCTTGGCCATAGCAGGATTAGTCATTGCTGATTCGTGATCATGGTGACTCATCTCCTGCATATTTTCTGTTTGAGGGATAGTTGTTTCTTTAGGAATTAAATCCATGCCACAACCAGGACATTTACCTGGCGCACTTCTTATTACTTCCGGATGCATCGGACAAGTATAGATTGTATTTGATTGTTGATGATTGTGATTATTCATGTGAGTTATTAATATTTTGAGATCATTTCAAACAATTTGTCGTTGTTTATAGCCATATTCGCATCATCAAAGACGTCCCTAACTATTCCTTGCTTGTCTATCATTATATAGGTGTGCCCTGGAAGTTGCCCTGCATGCATTGAAGACCCCATTGATACAATTCCGAGCTGACGAGAAGAAATCGCGTCCTGATCGAATAACGTGGTAACTTTTGCTAGATCCGGCATTTTATCAATCGCTTTCTGCCAGTCTGCTACTGAATCGGCTACTACTGAATCGGCTATTATGTCATCGCTGTTGAATCGATTGTCTGTACCGAAAGCTGCCATTTGATCCCAACAAGCTGGATAACACATTAATCCTTCATTGAAAAACAAAACAGCATTCTTTCCCTTTAAACTAGAAAAATCATAAACATTCCCAGTATTGTCTCTAAGCTGCATATCAGGCAAAGGCTTGCCTATCAAACTATTGGTACTTGTTATTGCTTTCTGCTCCTGTTCACTAGTCTTGCTGGTATTTAATAGCGCTAACCCTAAAACTACCAAAGCAATAGCAATTAAGCCGACTAAACCTATTCCCTTTATTTTATCATTAATCATGTTTTTTAAATTGTTTAATAGCATAAATTATTAGCATAACGAAAATCAACAGAACGATTCCTGCCCATACTGACTCTGGAACTTTTTGAGTAAATCCGCGAATTGAACTGACGATATTAGCAACAATGATATTAGTAGAAAGCTGATAATTGGATTGCATCGCCAATCTGTTTACTAGAGCTAAATATATTATATATATACCGACACCAAGAAAAACAAAACCAGCGACAGCACTAGCCAAGTTAAAACGCCAGGTAAAATCTTTGATCTTTAAAGTTCTTGGTTTTCTTAAAGAAACAAATTTTTGTGTGAAGTTTATCTTGTCCAAATAAAAAGCGATTAAGAATAGAGGAGTTACCATACCTAAAACATAACTCAATGTGTAGACACCACCCCAAAGAATGCTTCCGCTTGTAACTGAAAGTGCTAAAACTCCTGCCAGCACAGGCGCGCAACATGTTGTTGCTATAGCTGAAAAAATACCAAGCATATAAACAGAAAGGACACTATATTTCTTTACCGAAGGTTTTATGAATGCCGGCAATGACATATCCATACCGATCAGAAGCGCTATACCTAAACCAGAAAGCATTAATCCTCCTAAAGTAAAAACTAAATTATGATATCTATTAAATACCTGAGCCAAAGCTGAAGCCCCAAGACCTATTGGCAAGAAGACTGTCAAAATCCCTAGGAAGAATATAAAGGTCATTAAGACTACCTTGTATCGTTCTTTAAACACTGACCCTAAATATGAGGGCAGCAAAACTGTTATGCAGCATGGTGCAAACAGAGCAGCTATTCCGGCAATGAATGCCGCGACTATTGATGTGCTTGAAAGTAAATCCATAAGTTATTCCTTAAACCTTTCGTCGTCTTCAACAGACAAACTTTTTGCTTCTTCCTTGTTAATGGCTAGTTTAGCAATGAGGTAATTGCAACTATCGTGTGTACTACACCACACTTCACAATCTTTTGCAGTCTTTTCGTCCGTGTATTTTAATTTACAAATTTTGCATTGGTAGATAGTCATAAATTTTTTAACCTTCTCCATGTAAAATGTTCGTAAACACTAGACCAATAAAAACCGAGAATGATTGCAAATAACAACTCCTCAAGCGGGATGCCGGTGACAAGGACACCTGATAAGTTTTCCAGATTCCAAACTTGCCTAACGTAACCCGGATATGCTGCAATTAGAACCAAAAAATAGAAGTAATAGAGGATGAAAAATAACACGGCACTAATAAACATCTTTTTTGTTAAATCTGGTCGGCAATAAGCAGCAAGCAAACCGCCAATTGTTCCCGCAATTATAAAATCGTATATTGGATTGAGGTTGGTGCTGAAAAAGAAAAAGATTATCAAAACAGGTACTGACCACCAAATGGCACGATGGAATCGGTGTCTGTAAGAATGGTGATTACTGGAAATCTTTCTTTCAATCTTATGGAATATCGCACTATATAAAGAGAAGACTATACCACCGGCTGCAAAGGCGAAAATCAAACTCTCAATATCGAAACCCGTACGGTGTGCCAGGTCAAAAAGTGATGGTGGGCTCCAATAAGCGGGAACAAAAATCGGTTCAGTAAATCCAAGTAAAGATGTCCACAAACTAATGATAAGCATTTCTTTCCTTGCTCTACTATTTTTCAGAAAAAAATAAATTATCGCCCATATCACGACAAGAAGTAAGCTCCAGAATAACCAAACTAGTTGTGGCTCATGAATATTGATCACTTCATTCTAAATCCCATATTAATGATCGTTCCGATATACCACCAACATCTTTTATTCTCAACTCAATATATTTTGGAACTGAATTAATGCTTCTAAAAATCAAAGTTCCTTCTCGATGATGACCACCAGACCCAGGTCCTTCCCAAGACAAAGGTTCAAAAACATTCCCTTTATCATCAATTAAACTTATAACCTTTGTGGGATCCTGATCTAACTCTTCTGAGTGGGTAGTAAAAGTAACTGTGAATTTCCATTGACTTGTATTTTTTCCTAAATCTATCGGTGTTGCTTTAACGAGCACCGAACCTTGTTCATCAGTTTTAGTTTGCCATTGCTTTACAACCACCTGCTGATTACCCCTGTTCTGCCCTTTGTAAACCATAAAATAATAATAGGACAAAAAGATTAATATTAAAATAGCCACCAATCGCAAGTATCTCATACTCCTTTTACTTTCTGTACTTTATGAATCATGTATATAATTCCTGCGACGTTAAAAAGTAGTCCTACCCAGAAAAATTGCGTCTGGTATTGAGCAATAAAAGTTACCAATCCGACAGTTCCTAGAATGGGAAGGATATTGGTTAAATAATGCGCACAACAAGATATCATGGCAGCGGTCGATGTGGTTGCTGTTACTCCCAAGACTTTTCCTGAACCACGACCACTGGCGACTAATATTTTTAAATAAGTGTACAATCCAACCTGGATACCAAAACCTAAAGCTAGACTGATGATAAAATACCAATAGGTTGCGAATTGTGTTTTGGCAAACGACCAGTCTGAAATTAAACCAACTACTAAGAAATACAATATCAACATTATCAGGGTAGCAATTACGCCATTGCGCATCGGTTTTTCGATGAAAGATCGCTCCATAGAAATTTAAACGTAAGCAGCAGGGTCTTCATCGAACTGCTGTTTACAATACTCAGAACAAAAATAATAAGGATTGTTCTGATATTCTGTCTTTATCATGTCATTTACAGACATACCACAAACGGGATCTTTGTGCCCAACATTTGTTGGCTTAACAAAATAACCAGATTTAGTTATTTTTTTTATTAATGACTTAATTTTGTGATGCATAGTATATTTTTTAATGACAACTGTTATGATCAGAATTAGATTCCACATCTTTTTTATCTTTGTTTTGACCTGTTTTTTTCTTAATTATGAAATGCCATATTGCATATACTGCCAAAAAACCTAAAATAATCCATGTGCCTACTCCGAAACTCTTAGCCCCTACGCCAAAAAAGAGAATCAAAATAACAGGTGCGAGACAGCAAGCCATCATCAACCACATCATTTTAGAATCATGATTATTATGATTCATATACTAGATTTGTTTCTACTTTTCAGTCTTAATACTTGAATTATGCATCCAAACCATGTAAGCACCGAATATCCATGCGAAGATGGCAAAAAGAATTGCGCCCCATACAAAACTTCCAAAGGTTAACCAAGTAAAACCGGGCAAGGTTTCAAATAGTGTGTGGTGCAGTTCTACTGCTCTTGTACTTCTCAGAGGTAAAAGCCCGCCTAATAGACAAACAATATACACTATTTCTGAACCAAGTATGCACTTCTTAACATAAGACGATAATGATAGTTTTCCCATATATTTGTTATTAAACGATTTCTCCGCGCTTCTCAAGCATCATGTGATGGATCGTTCCGACCTGAGCCCAGATTGCGATTAGAATAAGGATGATGGCGCAAAACAAAGCGTCAAACTTCGTAACACCAAAAACAAGATTATCGGATCCTCCTAAGATTGCGCCAATAAATACAATCACTCCTGCTAAACCCACGATAACACTAACTACATGCATTATTTTTGATAATTTCATATTTTTATTAGTTAATTAATCTAACATTTAAGCTTTTAAATCCCTTTCTTTTTCTTCAAACTCTTTTTTATCAATCTCACCCTTAGCATACCTTTCCTTTAGGATATCCAGGGCTGATTTTTTATGGAACTTTTCACAGTTACTTCCGCCAAATTCTTTGACTGCCCAAACAATGAGCAAAATAATTACAACCCAAAAAACTAACATCATAATACCTCCTCCAATACCCCACATATGACCATAGTTGTACCACATATTTTTACCTATTTGATAAGGTGTAAACCTTAATTAATTCTTTAATAGCTTTTTCTTCTTGATTCTCATGTTTAATCTGATGCGTGACATGGGTCTTAAGGTGATTCTCAAGCAAAAAAGCATCCAAGCTCTTAAGCGACCTTTGAATGGAAAGAGACTGCTCCAAAAGAACCGGGCAATACTGTTCAGCTTCAATGGCCTTAATCAAACCCTCTAGCTGCCCCCTTATAATCTTTGCTCGATGAATAGCTCGTTTCTTAAGCTTCTGGTCTAATGCGTGTTGCATACTTATCAACTGTTTTAATTCTTAAATACCCTATACCCCTATATACTATCATATGGCATTTTACTGTCAAGTCTAAAACAAAAACACCAGTCTAAACAACTGGTGTGCATGATATATCAATCTGGTGAGCCCGGCAGGGATCGAACCTGCGACCTAGTGCTTAGAAGGCACTCGCTCTATCCAACTGAGCTACGGGCTCTCGAAAATTACAGAACTACACAATTTTAGCAAACATGGAGCATTTTTTCAAGACATCTAAACTTGGTTTAGTGTTGCCTTGTAATCCGCAACAAACTTCTGAATGCCTGTATCTGTTAGCTCATGATTGATATTAAAACTTTGCCAGTCAGCATTAAGATCTAATTCTTTAGAAATGATTGGATTTAGGGGTTGCACTGGTGTATATGTATAGCTTAAATCAGGCATTGGAAAATCTTTACTTGCCCATTCTTCTAAAACCTTTGTTGGAACTGTTGCCAATTCAACGCCAAGTTTAAATGAATATAAAAGGTGGTCTAGATTTCTGATACTTGCTGCAAGAACCCAGACATGTCCATCTCCTTTCGCATACATTTCCTTAATATTCCGTATTAAACTCATACCATCTTCCCCTTTGTCGTCCAAACGTCCTATAAAAGGAGAAAGATAAACAGTTCCAGGGGTTGCGCCTTTAGTTGCAGAGTATACGGCGGCTGCTTGTTCTTGTGAAAAGACCAAAGTGATATTAATACGCATTCCTTGCTTTACAGACATTTCAGCTGCTTTTAATCCTTCTGTTGTGCATGGGTATTTTATAACTGCATTTGGAATCCAGGTGTACATTTCTTTTCCTTGAGCAAACATTTCTTCTGCTTTAGTGTTTAAATCAGCAAATACTTCAATTGAAACACCAGCATCCCCAACTAGAGGTGAAATGCTTTGAACAATTTTTTTGTATTCTTGATTTTGTTCTTCCTTGGAAAGTTTATGTCCTGATTTAATTAGTTCCTGAATTTCAGGATTTTTTGCTATCAAGGAAGGATTAGTTGTTTGTCCGTCTACAAAGCCGATTAATTCTTTGATGCGCTTGGTTTCTTCAGGATCTCCCCCGTCAACCAGAATTTTAGTTTTTGGACGATTTATCTGATTAAACATTTTTACTCTCGTAAATTTTTAAGGCTTCATCTGGTGTTGCATCATCAAAAACAATAGCAGAAATTGCGTTACAGAAACGAACGGCTTCTTCTAAAGGTCTCATGTGTACGTTTCTACCGGTTGCATTTCCTGCTGCTCCTGCAATATGAATTTGATTATGTAATTGCTGTAAGAACTCTGAAACTTCCATTTTGCTACCACCTGAAACAATGACCATTGTTCTGCCTGCTGCAGAAACTGCTTCTTTAAATTTCTCAGCTAAGACAATAGGGTCGTTAGTATCAATTAGTTTTGGGTATGTTACTTTAACAAAATCAGAACCTAGGCTTACAGCAGCACCAGTTGCTCCAGCAATGATATGTGGAGCATATGGATCAGAGACATTTTTACCTCTTGGATATACCCAAAGAATAAAGAACATTCCATTCTGGTGTGCTTTAAGGATTGCTTCGCTTGCTTCTTTAAGCATTTGAGATTCATACTCACTTCCAAGATACAAAGTGTATCCCATTCCAACAATGTTTAAACCGCTGTCTTGTTTAAACTGTACAACTTCTTCTGGTGTAATCATTTCCTCACTTAGAGGATCTTTGTCTTCTACTGGAACAATGTTTGTTTTAGAGTTTAACTTAATGACGTACGGAACAGTTGGATAGTCTCTGCCATATTTTGAAAGTAACCCAAGCTGTGTTGCAAAACATGAAATTCTAGCTTTACTTGCAATCTTAAACATGTGTTCTGGATCAGCATCTTCTGGAGATGCGTCGGCACTTCCAAAATCATCGTTTAAGTGCTCTATTTTCTGATCACCTGCAAAAAGCATCATTCTCCTTAAACCGTGAGTTACTAGCTCAATGTTTTTTGTGTACTCTGCTTCTTTTTCTTTTGGAACATCAGCAGGAACTTGAATTGTTTGTATCTCCACCATTATTTTGCTCCTTGTATTTTTTGTTTAGTCTGTGAGATTAAGCTTACAACTAAAGCAATTAAGATTATGTTTTTAATAATGTACTGACCTTCTAGAGTTGGTGTTAGAAAACTCTGCCAAGTCTGATCAACCAAAAGAAAAAGTGGCAAGAACGTCGTTATCATATGCAGGAAGAAAAGTGTGACAGCAATCTTTTGTGCTTTTGGGATTAGGAAAAGAATACCAATAACCATTTCAAAGATTGCAAAACAAACTATGAACTGATTGAAAGTAAAGAAAGGCAATGTTTGTTTAAGTAAAGCGTCAACTAATGGATTAGCAGGGCTTTCACTAACGATCTTTAGTATTCCAAACCAGAAATATATCAGGAACAAAGAAAACCGAGCTAAAGGCATGTTGATCTTTTTTGCAATTTCAATCATTTTGTATCAATTGAAGTAAACATTTTGTCTTTAAAGTATACCAGTTTTGGTTAGGAAATGAAAAAACTTGGAGGTTTTCCCCAAGTTTTTTCCAGATCGGTTCATACCGATGCACTCTTAACCAGATACATATATTATCAATCAAGAGAAAAGAAAAGTCAATTCGAGGACCAGACCGGAATCGAACCGGCTTAGCATTCCTGGTTAAGAGTGCCGACTACCTTAGTCACTGGCCCCCGGAAAATTAGAATACCATATTGAAATTAAAAAATTATTAACTCTTAATACAACCTTGCGAAGATTCCTGTAGAGAGTAAACGTCCTGCTGATTTTTCCTTTAAAACAAGCTCCCCGTAATCAACACTTTTAGTTTTAAGGTTCTTGGAAAAATCAACAAGTAGATTATTAAGAAGCAAGGATGAAACAGAAACCGCGTATGCGTTTATAACCAGGAAAGAAAAGTCTTCAGAGCATAACAACTGCAACTGTTTTAATAGTTCTGGGAGACCTTCATTAAATTTCCAGACTTCTCCTTTTGATCCTCTACCAAACGCTGGTGGATCTAAAATAACGGCGTCATACTTAGCACCACGCTTTACTTCACGCTTAACAAATTTAACAGCATCATCAAGAATCCAACGAATTGAATCTTCAGGAAGTCCGGAAAGAAGCATGTTTTCTTTTGCAGCAGCCAAAGATGGTTTAGATGCATCAACGTGTGTTACAGCAGCACCAAGCTTAGAAGCAAGAACGCTTGCAATGCCTGTGTAGCCAAAAAGGTTTAATACTTTCAACTTTTTGTTCTTAGAGCTTGTGAGTTTGGAAGCAATGAAGTTCCAGTTTGCTTCTTGTTCAGGAAAAATACCCGTGTGTTTAAAAGGGTTGAGTTTAGCATAGAAAGAAATGCTATCGTTGGCTTTAGGGATCTGATATTCCAAAATCCACTTTTCTGGCATACTCAGGTTTGATACTTTCCAGTTGCCCTTTTCTTCTCCGCTTTTTATATACACGGCATCTGCTTTGTCCCATTCTTTAACATCTAGAGAACGCGTCCAAAGCACAGCAGGATCTGGTTTTTGAAGCACAAAATCCCCAAATTTTTCCAAACGATATCCATCGCCTGTATCTAAAAGCTCATAATCCTTAAGATTACCTTGTTCTTCTAATATCATATATCCTAGTATATCGGGTTTTGTTGACCAGAAGCAATATTTCGTGTAATAATATGCGAGTAAAAATACCATTCGGGGGTAGCTCAGTGGTAGAGCCATCGACTGTTAATCGATTGGTCGTGGGTCCGAATCCCACCCCCCGAGCCAAATTCAGAAGCTTAACAATCGCCCTAAAGGCGATTGTTTGATATATTAGAAATATGACGAGACCACAACTTGAATTAAAAAATTATTTGGCCAAACAAGGTCTTTTAAAGACCAATGTCCTGAAAGAAGCTTTTACGAAAGTTGATCGTAAAGATTTTGTTCTCAAAGAAAATACCCTTTTGGCCTATGAGGACTTTCCAATACCAATAGGTTTTGGGCAAACAATTTCGCAGCCAAGCACTGTGGCTTTTATGCTAGACTTGCTGGATATTGAACCAGGACAAAAAATATTGGATGTTGGATCAGGATCAGGATGGACCACAGCACTAGTCGCTAAAGCCGTCGGACCTACAGGTCAGGTTTTTGCAGTTGAAAAAATTAAGGAACTTGTAAATTTCGGCCTCCACAATCTTGCAAAATACAAACTGAAAAATATTTCTATGGAGATAAGTGGCAAAAAAATAGGACTGCCCTCTGAAGCTCCTTTTGATCGCATTTTGGTTTCTGCTGCAGCAGAGTATTTACCCAATGACCTCATAAAACAATTAAAAACAAATGGTGTAATGATTATTCCGATAAAAAACTCGGTCTGGAAAATCACACGAAAATCAAAAACTGAAATATTAAAACAGGAGTTTCCAGGCTTTATGTTTGTGCCGTTGCGATAGACACGATAGTTCTAATATCTTCCACGATGTCGAGCCAGATGGAATGACTTCGCCTAAAGCGGAGTTTTTTCTTTTATTGACTTAACTATATGATTTAATTAATATACCTAGTTCTATTACATGAGCTCTAAAACTACTCCAAGGAGGAGATGTGACGCTTGAGATGACACGGGAAGCGTTTACCCGAGCTGTCGAAGAAAGGGCTAAGCGCTCTAGTTTCACTCGGGCGCTTTACGACACTCTGGATGAGTACCAGACTGCTGAACGCGAGGCTACAGCAACTGTCGTTGCTTGTAGCCGCGGGTGTAGCTGGTGTTGTCACCAGATGGTCTGTGTTTTTCCAGGGGAAATGCGGGAAATCACAAACCACATCAACAAGCTAGCAGGCCCGATTCGAAGGAGTCTCAGAGAACGGGCGCGGCCGATTCTTAAGAAGTGGGTTGAGTGGTTCAAACAGCGCCTGAGTGTTGCAGAAGAACAACTCAGGAATCCGATCCTACTTGCCCAAGCTTGGGTTGGGAAACCGTGCCCAATGCTTCAGGAGGACGGAAGTTGCGGAATCTACGCAGCGCGCCCGCTGGTTTGCCGCACAACTACAAGCGACCTCCGATGCGATCAAATCCCGTACAAGGATAAAGGGGTCCACGCACAGCAGATGAGGCTTGAATGCGAAATCTGGACAAACAACCTGCTGATGGACCATGAGTATGCAAACGGAGCTGTAGGAGCAACGCCCATGCACCACTTCTTTAACCAACGACCACACAAACTATAAGGAGGGAGTGAAGGGGTAAGCCACAAGCTTATACCAACAAGGCACGCGGCCTCTTTCTGAGACCGCCTACCCTTAACGCATCAACATTTGGTGTTTTGAGGATAGCTGTATAAGCTCACATACATATTGCACTCCTTGGTTTAGTTAAGTTTCACTTCCTACCGCTTCTGATATATTGTTGTACCCGTCCTTTTTTAGTAACTCTACAAGCCCTTCGTTTATCTCCCCAATTATCTGCGGCCCTTCAAAGATCATCCCTGTTATCATCTGCAACAACGTTGCTCCTTTTTTTATTTTTCGATAGGCATCCTCTGCTGTAAAGATTCCACCACATCCAACAAGAACAAACTCTCGTCCACACTTTTTGTATATATAACTAATTAGGTTATCGGAAAGATCCTGGACAACCTTACCACTCATACCTCCAACATCAGGAACTGATTGGTCTTTTATTTTTGGATTTGATCTATTTTTTGCTAGATTAGTGCAGATGAACCCAGTGACGTTGTATTTCCTAGACACCTCTATTATTCTATCAACCACATCCAAAGGTAATTCAGCTGGCATTTTAAGGAATATTGGTTTTTCAGGATGTGGATCTTTGTGGATTATTTCACTTAACAAACGATCTAGCTTTTCCGGATCAGTGAATGGCTCTCCACCAAAAGCATTTGGACAACTAATATTGATTGTAAAATAATCCCCGATGTTTTTGTTTCTGAACGTCATATAAGCCTTTAGATAATCAGCAATCCCTGAAACCTCATCAACAGTGTTTTGATCATTTGTCTTAGCCACGCTTATCCCTATCGGAAATTCAAACCTCAATTTACTAAGGCGTTCAGAGATTATTTCGCATCCGTCATTTTTCAAACCATAGTAAACTAAAAGACTTTGCGAATTCTCAAGTCTCCAAAGCCGCTGACCAGAATTACCTATACATGGTTCACCTGTAACAGAACCTATCTCTTCAAAACCAAAACCAACTGAAGATAAAACCTGAGTCAGCTGTCCATTTTTATCAAACCCAGCGGCCAGTCCGATTGGATTTTTAAAACACAGCCCAGCTACTATCTGTTCCAAAGCTGGATGGCTATAGCCAAACATAACTTTAGTAACACTTCGTCCGAGAACAAAACTCCCCATAAATACACCAACATTGACCATCCTGTCATGAACGTATTCAGGATCAAACTGAAAGAACAATCTTTTCAAAATAGTCCTGTATATGAACCCTTCTATTAAATTACGGATTTTTATTATATTCATACCTAAATTAAAGAGGTATTTTATATAAAAATCAAGGCTGGAAAACCACCATTAATAGTCTTGTCCAGATTTGGCAATACGGTTTAGTGTATTGACAAAATTTTTGAATTATCCTATAGTCCCAAACTATACTATATTAATAAAGTGGACTCTGGAACAAACTATTAAGAGACATCTATATATGAAAATACTAAGTAAAATTTTGCTAATTTTGTTCGTTATTTCCTTTGGATTTGGTTTTTCTGTCCCGATTCCTGTGTTTGCGGCGACAGCACCGAATCTTGGAGTAGCAGACCCTTACGCAATCTTTGGTAAGGCAGGAGTAACGAATACTGGCGCACCGACTCATGTATGGGGAAATGTTGGTGCTGATTTATTGTCTAACATCACGGGCCTTATTGCATCACAAGTAGATGGAGTAATGATTGGTCCGGCAGCCGGAGTACAAACTGCCGCTACAGCAGCCTACACAGCGTTAGACGTCTGGGGGGCAGACGGAACCAAAAACCTATCCACGCCTCAGACGGTCACACCGGGCGTTTGGACTGTGGACGCAACGCAAACATTAACAGGCACCACTGTCCTTGATGGCGCGGGCATCTACATTTTCCGTAGCAATGGCGCTTATACAGTCGCAAACGGCGCAACCTTGAGTTTGGTTAATGGAGCTACTGCATGCAATGTGTTTTGACAGATCCCCGGCATCATGACTATCGGTACCACAGCACATATGGAAGGAACTATCATTACAAACTCAGGCAATATCACGCTAGCAAATGGTGCGAACTTGAAAGGTCGGGCTTTGTCGCTTATCGGTCAAGTAACGTTGGATAATAACCTAATCACCTCGCCCTGTGCTACTACTTCTGTACCGGCTTCACGTCAGATAGCGACGATCAACGTCGTCAAAACGGTCATCAATGACAATGGCGGAACCAAGACCATCGCTGACTTTCCGCTATTCGTCAATGGCATACAGGTCGCCTCTGGGGTGACTAATACTTTTCCCGCACCCGCCCTTCGGTATGACATAACCGAAACTACTAATTCCAACTACACCCGCACCTTTTCCGGCGATTGCGATGTAAATGGTGGTATGAACCTAAGTCCAGGTGACAACAGATTCTGTATCATCACCAATAACGATATCGGCGCACCCGTGGTTGCTCCGCCTATACCACCACTCATCGACGTGGTAAAAGTACCAAGTCCTCTGGCTCTACCAGCGGGTCCTGGTAATGTGGCATACACCTACACTCTTCAGAATATAGGAACGGTTCCAATGAGCAATGTAACAATGGTTGGTGATACCTGTAGCCCAATCACCCTTGTTTCCGGCGACAGCAATGCCGACTCTAAGCTCGATGTAAACGAAACATGGACGTACCGTTGCTCTACTCTACTTTCTGTGACTCACACAAACACTGTTGTAGCGACTGGGTGGGCTAACGGCATAAGTGCAACTGATATCGCAAGCGCAACAGTCGTGGTTGGTACACAGATCATGCCACCGTTGATCCATGTGGTAAAAAAACCAAACGTGTTTGCACTTCTTGCTGGCGGTGGAACAGTTATCTATACCTATACTGTAACCAATCCTGGTGTCGCACCATTAAGTAACATCAATGTCGCTGACGATAAATGTACCGGTTTACCAGGTCGAGTCGTGGGTCACCCTGGAGACCTTAATCAGAATAACTTGCTTGAAAGTAACGAATCATAGTCATTTACATGCCGATCAAATATTACGCAGACTACCACAAACACTGTCACAGCGAGTGGCGAAGCTAATGGTCTGACAGTAAGAGATTTTGCGATTGCTACTGTCACTGTGGCCTCTGTCGTCCCAAGATTACCAAGTACAGGTTTTCCTCCAACTACCTCACTGAATATTGCCACACTAATTGGTACTCTGATACTACTTTCAGCGTTCATTGTTATAGCTATGAAAAAATATACAATTTAATCTAAGCGGTCATTTTTCGTTATTGATATTTAATCCTCTTTGGGAGTATACTTATACTAAGTAAGCAAACTGCTTCCAAAATCTAATCAGAAATTTACGACTTTTGACCGAGCTTTGCTCGTTTTTTTATTTATTACAGATCAATTAACACAAGGATCAAATTTGAAAATATTAAATAAAGTTTTAATGGTTTTGCTGGCTGTTTCATTTGCGTTTACCGCCACCAACACCACACTAGCAGCTACTACGATAAGCTTAGGCACAGCAGGTAATTTCGCTGTTCTTGGTGGCTCCACAATTACCAATACTGGTTCCACAGTTCTTAATGGAGATCTTGGATTGACCCCAGGCACTTCGGTCACTGGATTTCCACCAGGTACTGTTAGTGCTTCCCAACATATAACCGACGCAGTGGCGGCACAAGGACAGACAGATTTAGTTACGGCGTATAACGCCGCTTCCGGACAAACCGGAGCTGTCACAGTTTCAGGAGATCTCGGAGGCCGAACTTTGACTCCGGGCGTATATAATTCTGCTTCATCTCTTGGTCTTACTGGTACTTTAACCCTAGATGGTGAAGGTAATCCAAACGCGGTTTTTGTTTTTCAAATGGGTTCTACTCTTACTACAGCATCAGGTAGCAATATAAGTCTTATCAATGGCGCGCAAGCCTGCAATATTTTTTGGCAGGTTGGCTCATCTGCTACTCTTGGCACTAATTCCAATTTCTTGGGAACTCTTATGGCTTTAACTTCGATTACCGCCACAACAGGAGCTTCCATAAACGGTCGTCTTCTTGCGCGTAACGGAGCGGTTACACTCGACACTAACTCTGTAACAAAGCCTGTCTGTAACTTAGCAGTAACTCCAACACCTACTCCTCCCCCAGTGCAAACTCCAACTCCAACACTGACTCCAACACCTGCTGCAACTCCAGTAGTTACTCCTACTTTGCCAAAAACTGGTTTTAATCCCAGTGCTACAAACTTGCCTTTCTTGCCTTTGCAAATTCCGGTAGTCCTTTTTGTTGGTGTCGCACTTATGGTCATCTTAATAAAAAGGAAACAGATATTCTCAACAAAATCCTAAAACGAGGGCTATTAGCAATAGTTTTAGTCGGATCTGTAGTTCTGGTTTTTCAATATACCCGCGAGTCTACTAATATACCAGAGCTTTCAAAGATTGCCCGAACACAGGAAATCGGTGTGCCTGCTCGTATCAAAATTCCAAATCTAAAGATAGATGCGATAGTGGAACAAGTAGCTATTGCCTCCGATGGATCAATGGATGTTCCTAGTTTTCCATACAATACAGCTTGGTATAAGCCGGGCGCTCGTCCCTGGTGAGAAAGGAAGCGCCGTGATTGATGGACATGTCAACTGGAAAGATGGAACAAAAGCAGTATTTTCCGAATTACACAGTCTAAAGCCTGGAGACAAGATTGTGGTGGAAGATATTCATGGAACTCTTACCACGTTTATTGTGCGTGAAAGCCGAACGTATGCATCAAACGCGGAAACCAAAGACATATTCACCTCGACCGATGGAAAAGCACATCTTAATCTCATTACATGTAAGGGAATTTGGGATAAATCTTCTGAAGAATATTCCCAAAGGCTAGTAGTATTCTCCGACAAGGAATAAATGAATTAATTAAAAAAGTTTATAGATTCACCTAGTATCAAACAACATTAGCTAAAGCTAGTGTTTTTTGTTAGTATTTAAATATGGATATCATAACTCTTTTGTCTGCAAAACCGGTGTTGATAGGTCTTCATTTAGGATTTGCCATATTAGGCATCGATGCCTTCCTTTGGTTGTTGGGTGAGGCAATCGCTAATTCTGGTACTGTACGACGCCGTTTGATTGCTGCGACACTTGGATTAGTGGGATACCTGCTTACTTGGATTATCGGCGGATATTACTACGTTAAATTCTATGGTCCTCTAGTTAAACCAATCATAAAAGCTGGAAACGCACCTTGGGCACACGCAATAGCTATGGAAGCTAAAGAGCACATATTCCTTTTTGCCATCCCTTTGGCAGTAACTATATATTTCATTTCTAAAATAGAAGCTAAAGAGCTTAAAGACTTAGGACTTCGTAAAGAATTAGTTCATTTGACACTAATTGCTGCTGTACTTGGGTTAAGCCTTGGTTTAATGGGCTTTGTAATCTCAGCTGCTGCAAGATGGGGCGCTATTTAATAAATATATGAACAAACTTTCCTCAATATATTCTTCAGCTTACTCTGCAACCATCAGCATAATACTTACTGTTGTGATTACATTGGGCGCAGAACTCTCTCCTTCTTTTAAAACATGGCTAGCTGGTTTTACTGGACATCACTGGGTAACTAAAAGCTGGATATCAATACTGGTATTTATAGTATTCTTTTTGTTTTTCAAACTCACTAGTAAAAGAGTTGATGCATCCAAAACTAAAAGATCCATTTGTACTCTTGAAGCTTCGATTGTATTAGGTGCGATAATAATTTTAGGGTTCTACATTTATGAATTTCTAAAACACTAAAAAATGGACTAAAACCTGGGAAATATTCCCAGGTTTTTTGTTTTTTACCAACCAAGCTAAAATCCTTGTTTTCTGCTATGATTAGTGCATTGTTCACTTAATCCTCTAAGGAAAACGTAATGCAATCTCAACCAGTATTCGGATTCTCCAATCTTGGCATCGCTCCAAAACTGATGGATATCCTGGCTAGAAATAAGTTTGAGACGCCAACACCAATTCAAAAACAATCAATCCCCCCTGCTATTGAAGGCAAGGATTTAATGGGTATTGCTCAAACAGGAACCGGCAAAACTCTTGCTTTTGGTATACCTATGATTCAAAGACTTGCTCAAAGCGGTGGTAAAAGCAAAGGCTTAGTTATTTTACCAACAAGGGAACTTGCTTTACAGGTAAACGAAACTCTTAAAAAAATCGGTGGTTCTCTTGGTTTAAAGACCGCGATTTTAATTGGCGGGGAATCAGTTGGTAAACAGGTTAAGATGTTACACGCAAATCCGCATATAATCATCGGGACACCGGGAAGATTAAATGACCTTTTAGAAACAAGGCGCTTAGATCTATCTAAAGCAGACATTCTTGTTTTAGATGAAGCTGATCGAATGCTTGATATGGGTTTCATCCCACAAATTAAAAAAGTTCTTTCTCACCTTCCTAAAAAAAGACAAACAATGCTTTTTTCTGCAACCATGCCAGAAGCTATTGTTAATATTGCAAACTCTTACATGATGTTTCCTTTGCGTGTTGAAGTTGCGCCAGCAGGAACCTCTGTGCAAGCAATTAGTCAAGAACTATTTTTTGTGGATAAACAGGACAAGCTTCGTTTGCTTGCAAGTATTCTCGATCAATACAAAGGAAGCATTCTTGTTTTTTCAAGAACTAAACACGGTGCAAAAAAAATAACCAAGATTGTAAGAGATCTGGGTCATACTGCAACAGAAATTCATTCAAACCGTTCCTTAAGCCAACGTATTGCTGCTTTAGATGGCTTCAAGATTGGTAGATTCAGAGTGCTTATCGCAACAGACATTGCCGCCCGAGGTATAGACGTTACTGGAATTGAATTAGTTATTAACTTTGATTTACCAGACAACGCTGAAGATTATGTCCACCGCATTGGTAGAACCGGACGAGCAGGAATGGCTGGGCGCGCAATTTCATTTGCAACTCCAGATCAACACAGTGATGTTAGAAGCATTGAAAGATTAATAAGGAAAGCTTTACCTGTATCAAAATCTGTTCTTTCTGAAAAAACAATACCTAAACATGAGGATCATCCTGCAAGACCGTTTCAAGGACGCAGACCAAACCCACACGATAGAAACAGAAAACCAAAGTTTGAGCATCACAGAAGAAGCTCTAGCAGACCAGGTATCCCAAAAGATCAAAAAGGAAGTTTCTTCAAACGAGCTTAAAAGAAAAAACAACTCTTTCCAGAGTTGTTTTTTCAAAGACTATTTAGTGTCTTCAGTTTTTGCTTCAGTTTGCTTTGGTACATTAGCTTCTACAGCTGGTGTTTCAACCGGAGTAGCTGGAACTTGTTGATCAGTCATGTTTTTCCTTCCCTGCAATACTCATATCCAAAGCGATGCAGATTAAAATGTCGATGCTTCAGGGATATGAAGCAAGACTTTTAGTATACTCTTTATTTCGGGTTGGGTCAATTAATAACTGTCGCGCAAAATACATCATTTTGATATACTATTTGTATCTTCAATATTAATATAATCACTATGGCAGAAGATCAAGAGATAGAACGTCAACAATTAGAAGGAGAAGAAAAGCCTGAAGTAATAGAACCCGAACCAACAGCTAGAAAAAATGGAGGAGAAAAACCAGAAACCTTCAAAACACGAAGCGCTGACCAAAAAGTAACGGCCTTAATAAAAAGGTTTGAGGACGCAAAAGAAGATGCGCGCAACCTTAGTTTGGTCAGAGAAAGACTAGGTATACAAAAACAAGATGCAACCCCTGAAACACAAACAGATCTAGGGGAGATTCAAGGACAAGTTGCTTCCCTAGAAGATGAAAAGAAAAA
>JBBTQQ010000002.1:0-57526 GCA_038065615.1 Patescibacteria group bacterium
CTGTCGGACTTGAACCGACCACCTGCGGTTTACGATACCGCTGCTCTACCAGATGAGCTAAGCCGGCGTGTTGCTCGGGCTCGCGTTGCTTAAAAAGCCAACGCGAGCCCGTCTTGCTACCACCCGAAGGAACTGAAACGCCTGGGCGAAGGATCAACTGGACGGAGCCGTCGCTGATACACCCTCTCAGCGCGAACATGGTTCGCATCCAGACCTTTTGCCTCCTTCCCAGGCTTCGGCACATGGGCCGCGCATTTCACTCGCCACATGAAATCCGAGAAGAACAGAACTCCACCGACCCAAACCATGCTCTCTCCAGGATGCATACGTTTCGCTCCCTTCAGGATCGACTTGCGACGCGCAATGTGTTTCTTGTCGATGTTCCGTTCGGGTTTCTTCGTGTAATACACTGCTATCCCCCTTGTCCGTGTGGTCAACCTGAATCCTGCGATTGATGATGGTATGTTAAGGGGAAAATGAAATGAAGTCAATAAAACCACTAGGGTTTGCTAGTGGCATATGTGCTAATATGTTCAACAATAAAAACTAATGTTCAAGAATTGTCAGCTCTTTTTTTTCTTTGCTCACGTTCATGGAAACAATTCCACCAATAGGGAAAGTAATTATTGGACTAGTATGTCCAAAGTCTACATTTCCAACTATTGGAATATTTGCTAATTGTTTTTTTGACTTAATCATTTGTCTGAATAGATCAAGGGTCATATGACTTTCTTTCTGAAATCTACCAATTACAATTCCTTTAACACCTGCAAAACCTGGTTGATGAATTAAAGATTGCAGATCCCTGTCAAAATGATGAGGTTGAGATTCAGAGTCATCTTCAAGGAATAATATTGAATCCTTTAAGTCAGGCATATATTCTGTGCCTTGAAGTAAGTTAAAGGTACAAAGATTAGCTCCTAACAAAACACCTTCAGCACTACCTTCGTTTAATATCCAGAAGCCTTCGTTTTTGAGCAGATTCCTTTCGTCTTGATTTTTGTACCATTCATCACCACTCCACTCCTTGCTTGGTGTTACTGAATACTTTTCAGAACTCATTAAACATTTCTTAAAAAAATCAAGAGTGTAATCAAAATATAATTTCTGTCCAAAAGTTGAATAATGGGGGCTGGAATATGTTACTAAGCCTGTTTTAGCAAAGATCGCGTTATTCAATGCTGTGATGTCAGAATATCCGCAAAAAACCTTAGGATTGTTTTTTATGATCTCCCAATCAATTGAGTCTAACAGTTGATTGCTATTAAAACCGCCAACTACTGATATGATGACTTTAACGTCTTTGTCTAAGAAAGCGCTATGTAAATCAGAAATTCTAGATGCTACAGAGGAAGAGTTGAAATCATTTTTTTCTTCTACGTGTTCCCCAAATGTTAAAGTCAACCCTATTTCTTCAAAATGGGACTTTGCAATATCTCTAACTTCCTGACTAATAAGCGCAAGCGAACGAGCTGGAGCAATAACTCTGACGATATCGCCTTTTTTTAATTTTGAAGGATATATCTTTTGCATTGTGTACAAACTAATCACCCGCTTTTAAAGCGGGTGATTTAATTATCTCTTTCGTTCTATACGTTCTAGCTCAGATAGAACTGCATGCTCCTTGTCGTGTAAACGATTCCACAAACTGTACATCGTTTTATTTTTTGGCTCTTGAAAAGCATCGTCCCAGCCTTTATATTTACCCACCATTCCTTTGGTCCCTTGTTCATACCTTTCTAAATTCGCAAACTGCTCTACTCGATCTCGGACCCTGGTGTTAATTCCACGCAAATTACCGATTATAACTGAACTTTCACGTGTTATAACCGCGTTTTCCTTCTCACCTCTTGCAACTTTGGTTACTAACTCTCCACGTGCATAAAATTCGTCAGCTATTAATACTCCATATTCTGCTTCTAAGGAATCCATTTCTTTTATTAAATCGTCCCTTTCTTTCCTGGCTTTCTCTAAATCAGCTAAAGCTACTTCATTTTGTACGACTATTTCTCTGTTCTGAACTATTACATAGTCAATTGCAGCCTTATCTTTGCTAGCAAATAGTCCTAATTTTTTTCTTTTCTCGGCTAAACGTTCAAGAAACATTGGCTGATCAAACGATTCCAAAACTCTAGTCATATCCTCAACTGTTCTGAATGATCTGCGGGTTTGATCAATAACTTCGCGTAATCTCTCGCGGGCATGACTCGCCCTTTGCTCAGCTTCTGCTTGTTCTTCTCTTGCCTGCATAGACTTGGGCACAAGCGCTTCCATTCGTAAATAAATAGCGTCAGCCTTTTTTTCAAGTTCAACGTTTAACTGCTCAACTTCTTTTCTCAACCCTCTTTCTCCATGCTCGACATATGCATCTTTCAAAACTTCATCTTTAACTTCGGGAATACCCATAATTGCATCATATTTCTGTAATGACTCTTCTCTTTGTTGTTGCAAAGATATTATCAACTCTTTTAGCAACCTTAAATCTTCTTGATCTTTAGGGTCAGTTAGTAATCCGCCCTGTTCTTGGGCTTCAAAAAAAGTTAATGTTTTCTGAGCTTCTGCAAGCATAGAAACCAAACGCCTATCTTCAGCAACCATTGCTTCACGATCCCCTACCTGCTTTGTTACTTTTGCTGCTTTCTGAGCTTTAATTTCAGCAAAACGTGCTTCTAAATCAACCCTTTGCTGCTTTAAGTCTTCAACTGTTGGTGTCTCAGGTCTTTGCTCTTGTCCTTCTCCTACATCCTCTGGTCTTGGTCCTCCCTCACCTGGTGGTATAGTCATAAATGTAAAAATATTAATGTTGCTAATCTATATAAATAATACTCTCAGGAACAACGTTATGCAATCTTTAAACTCTGGAGCGGGAAACGGGAATCGAACCCGTGTCTCAACCTTGGGAAGGTCGCGTTCTACCACTGAACCATACCCGCAAGATTACAAGGTATATTTTACCTAACAAGCCTTAAAACAGTATAGCTTGGTTTTTGCGCTATTAGCCATTGCTCAAAATCAGCCGTCTTTATAAATATCTGCTGAACCTTGTAACGCTTTGAGTCTTTTGGTCCTTTTGAATCACTGGCAAGCACCTTGAATATATGAATACCATATCTAGAATATGCGGTATGTACTTTTGTGTCTTTCGCTGATTCAACCTCACTGAAATATTCTGAAATTAAATCTTTGTAACTAACATATCCCAAATCTCCACCAAGCTGAGCGCTTAGAGCATCTTCACTATATGCTATTGCTACGTCATCTAACCCACTTCCTGAATCCAGCTTGGACATGATTAAGTCATATTTTGAAAAAGCATCTTTGTTTAACTTTCTGTTTGAAGCAAGCCAAACAGCAAGCTTTGTTTTAACAACATCTGGATACACAAACCAATCCTTAAACTGACTTTCCGAGAGTTTGTATTCTTTTGCTAACTCTGATTTTTGTGTTGTCTCTTTAAGCAATGCGTATGCTGAATCTACCTCTTTGCTTGAAACTGTAATTCCTTTAGCTGAAAGAAGACTATCTGCAATCTTGTTTAAGACAAGCTGATTTATGAGTAGCCCTTTCTGTTCTGTGCTTAGCTTTGTTTTCTTTACCTCTTCAGAAACATCAAAACGCGTGAAATATTCTCCAAGTGTTACCACTTTAGAGTTAACAAACATTGCTGGTAGTGGAATATATCTAAAAAGTTTTTTTCCCAAAACTGAAGAAACTGGCAAGATATATGCTTGTAATATGAAAAGAAGAATTAAACCTAAAATTAAAAACCAGATTCTTTTTTTTGTCTTTGCTTTTATTCTCTTAGACATGTTTAAGGATTACCCCCTCTTAGGAAATATGTCACCCATTTATTAAAATTAGATTGATTTGCATTTTCTTGTTTTGTTGCTTCTTCTTGATTAACAATTTCTGTTTGTGGACTTAGGGCTGAGAAAGAATACACAACTTCACCTTCTTTTTTAAGGTTTAACTGTTGTCTTGCTGCTTGTTCTTTGTAACTATCTGTTTTCAAATATGCAATGAAGTTCTTAACCTCTTCGTTATTCTTTTGAATCTGGTCTGCTTGTTTAGTTAAAGCATCAATTTCTTTTTGAATGCTATGTCTGTTTCTAAACTGACCAAAGCTTACAACTAAAAGAAAAAGCAGGAATATTGATCCGCCTATTACAAACGCCCTGCTCTGGATTATATCTTTAAACTTAGACATAGCTTAAATACTTCTTTTAGGCTTTATGAAAACCTTAGCAAACTCAGGTTGAGTGTATGCAGTCTTAGTGCTTGAATTTGCACCATACTCTAAATGAACTTTCCAGATATAGTCTTTAACCTTTGAAGGATTAGGAATTGCTCTTAAAATTAAAGAATGATCTAACCCAACCACTTCTACTAAAACATCACCATAATGAAAGAGGGTTGAGGAAACTCCTGTGGTTCTAAAACTAACATTTAAAATACGATCAAGGGGTGTTTCAATAACTGTTTTTTTAAACAACCCAGTATGAACAATGTGTAAAAGTCTTTTTGAAGTAACTATATATACATTAACTGACCAAATGATAAAAGCATGCAACGCAAACATTGCAACAAGAACTGTCCATCCAATGAAAATCTGAGCGTGGGTGGTTGTTGAAAATATGAAGTCGTACTTTAAACCAAGGAACCAAGGAATGAAAATAAAAAGAAAAATCTGGAAAACTTTAGGCACAAGTGTAATCTCGTGCTTTCTGTAAACCGCTAAAAGTTGTTCATCACTATGAAGTTGGTGTGAAAACATTTTTGTTTCAATATACTGATGATTGAGAGAAAAGCATTAAAATCATGGACAAAACAACAAGGAATATGACTATGTTAACTACTATCTGAGCTTTTTTTCTGTTCCTAAACATATATTTAAGTATATCACAAAGCCTTCATTTTTTTAGCTGCAAGCAAAATACCTACCACAGTGCTAGTGAACGTAATCTTGCTACTTAGAATCATAGAAACAGCTTTTTTCAAAGGAACAAACTGCATTGAGCTGATTCCTTCTACAAACATATCAGAGCCAGAACCTTGTTTTTTTAAGTCCTGAGCTAAATATATATGGGTTTCTGAATTAGTATGGCTTGGCATCGGGTTACAGATACATAACCTTGACCATTTTTTTGCAACCAAACCTGTTTCTTCAAAGAGTTCTTTTTTGGCTGTGAATAAAGGGGTATGATTTTTTTCTACTCCGCCTCCTGGTAATTCCAAAAACTTTCTTTTGTAGACATACCTGTACTGTGAAATTAAACAAACTTCTTTTTTGGAATTAAGCGCAACAATTAAAACACCGTTTGTTAATTTAACGTGGGTGTACTCATGTTTTTTACCGTCTGGCAGATATATTTCATCAAGATAGTAAGTACGGAAAGGATGTTTATACAAAACTTTCCTAGAAACTCTTTGCCAAGCTTTGAATTTTGGTTTCTTTTTCATAGCTATTTCTTTAATACTGCAAGAAACGCTTCTTGAGGGATTTCTACCCTGCCAACCATTTTCATTCGCTTTTTTCCTTTTTTTTGTTTGTTTAGAAGCTTCATCTTACGAGTAACGTCACCACCATAGAGATATCCAGTAACATCTTTACGGTATGCTTTGATTGTTTCGCGAGCAATGACCTTACCACCAATTGCTGCTTGTAATGCAATTTCAAACTGTTGTTTAGGAATTAAATCTTTCAACTTTGCTATTAAATCACGCCCATCTGATTCAGCTGTTGACCTATGAGCAATCATTGATAATGCTTCTACTGGCTCTCCGGAAACAAGAATATCGATCTTAGAAAGCTCCCCTGTCCTGCTATCTATGAAATCATAATTTAAAGATGCATAACCAGATGAAACGCTTTTTAGCTTGTCATAGAAATCAACAATAATATTTGCAAGAGGCATTTCAAATTCCATTAAAACCCTGTCTTGTCCTAAATACTTAATGTCCTTGCTTATGGCTCTTCTTTGAATTGAAATATCAAGGATTGAACCAATGTATTCCGCAGGAGTTAATATTTCAACTTTCATCCAAGGTTCCTGAACACTTCCAATAATCGAAGGATCAGGCCATTCAGCAGGAGTATGAATGACTTTTTCCTGTCCATTAGTTAATGTAATGCGATATGCAACGCTTGGCGCTGTTAAAACAAGGTCTAAACCATATTCCCTTGAAAGTCTTTCCTGAACAATATCCATGTGCAAAAGACCCAAGAAACCTGTTCTAAAACCAAAACCAATTGAAGGAATGTTCTCTGGTTCAAAAGACAAAGCAGCGTCAGAGAGTTTTAATTTCTCCATAGCATCTCGCAACTCTGGATAGTCTTCTGCTGAAGTTGGAAAGATTGTTGCGTAAACCATTGGCTTAACCATCTTGTAACCAGGAAGCTGTTTTACATCTTTAAACTCTTTAAGAGTCACTGTATCTCCTACTCTAGCTTTTGAAACATCACGCAAACCTGTAACAATGTATCCTACTTCCCCAGTTTTAATTTCTGGTTGAGCTTCAAACTTAGGTCTGAAGAATCCTATCTCCAAAGCTTGTGCTTCAGTGTTTGTTCCAATCATCCTGATGGACTTGTTTTTTGTAATACTCCCATCAAATATTCTAATGAAAGAAACAACACCTCTATGATTGTCATAGATTGAATCAAAAATCAAAGCTCTTAAAGGACTATCAGGATTTCCAGTTGGTGCCGGAACTCTTTCCACAACTGTTTTTAATATCTCATCAACTCCTTCACCGGTTTTTCCAGAAGCATACAAGAGTTCTTCTTCTTTAAATCCAAATATCTTAATTATTTCCTCAGCAGTTTTCTTCCTATCAGAGTTTGGTAAATCAATCTTGTTAACCACTGGTATTATTTTCAAGTTATGCTCTAAAGCCAAATGAACGTTTGCAAGTGTTTGCGCTTCAATCCCTTGCGTTGAATCAACAACTAAAATAGCCCCTTCGCAACAAGCGAGTGAACGAGAAACCTCATATGTAAAGTCAACGTGTCCTGGAGTATCAATTAAATTCAAAATATATTCTTTTCCATCCAGTTTGTAATCCATTCTGACAGGCTGCAACTTGATTGTAATCCCGCGTTCTCTTTCTAGATCCATCTGATCTAAAATCTGATCTTTCATTTCTCTCTTTGAAACAGTATTGGTAAATTCCAAAAGACGGTCTGCTAAAGTAGACTTTCCGTGGTCAATATGCGCAATAATGCAGAAATTACGTATGTTTTGCATCCCTGAATTCTATCTTAAAAACCTTCTACGCACAACACCCAAAGCGCTCTTTGCTTCCTTAATATCCAAAGCAACAGCAGCTGCAAAATATATTGCTAAACCAGCAATTCCAGCAAGGAAACCTTGAGAGAATATTGTAATGACTGTGTTGTTACCAAAATGAGAAGCAAAGACCTGTAAAGAAATATATGTCACAGCAGCAAGCATTGCACTCGCTAGAATAATCTTTGCGCTTGATTTAAAAATGTAATAGCTATCAAAATCTTTAACCTTGAAAGTTAATAAAAGATACAACAAGAAAGCATTAAGTAAACTGGAAATTGTAAAACCCCAGATAATACCATATGCGCCTAGAGTTCTTGAAAGAAAAATTGAGAAAAGCACATTCATCCCAAGACTAAACAAACCAACTAAAACCGGGGTTAATGTGTTCTGCCTTGCATAGAAAGCCCTTGAAAAAAGTGGTGAAAGACCTTGCGCAAAAACACTGACTGCAAATATTCCAAGCATGTTCGCTGTTAACTTGGTTGCTTGCCAATCAAAATTCCCTGAACCTAAAACCACACGAACAATCTGAGCACGAAGCAATATTAAAAGAACTGAAATTGGAATTAAGAAAAACAATATATTAACAACTGTTTTACTTAAAGTCTCTCCGAACTTTTGATGATCCTCTCTTGAGAAATGTTCTGAAAGATCAGGAAAAGCCGCTGTTGCAAAAGAAATACCAAACATCCCAATCGCAACCGCCTGTATATTATTAGCAAGATTAAAACCAGAAACAGTTCCTGACATCAAAGTTGTTCCAATAATAGACGCGACTAGCAAACTAATCTGCGAGTTATCAATCCCTAAAATCCTAGGAACAAAAAGCTTCGCGATCTTTCTAACTCCAGGGTTTTTAAAATCCAAATTTGGTTTTAATTTAAACCCTGAAGCAAGAGCACCAAACATCTGAATACATAGATGCAACAAGGCTCCAAGGATCACACCATAAGCTAAACCCTTAATTCCATATATTGGATACAGGTATACAACACCAAAAATTATCCCAAAATTGTATATTATAGGTGCTAAAGAAACTAAAACAAAACGTCTAAGAGCATTTAAAACACTCCCAAAAACACTTGAGATTGTAAAGATAATCGGAGAAAGCAAGAATATCTTTGTTAGCATTACAGTGTCATCAAACTGCTTGCCACTAAACCCAGGCGCCATTAAATGAGTTATCTGTGGCACAAAGACATACAACACCAAACAAACCACAGACATACCAAAAAAAGTAACACTCAAAATTGTATTCGCAATACTGTTTGCTTCTTTTTTGTCTTTAATGAAATAATCTGTAAAAACAGGGATGAAAGCAACAGAAAGAGTTCCTAAGATTAGAAGATTAAAAACCAGGTCCGGGAGTCTAAAAGCAACGTAATACGTATCTAGTGTTTCTCCAATGCTAAACTTTCCTGCAAGCAAGTGGTCTCTGTATAGACCTACTAATCTTGAAAGCAAAGTAAAAAATGCAAGAATAGCTGCTGATTTTAAGATGGTTGTTTTTTGATTAACGTTCATTATCTTCCTTCTAATACTAATCCTAAGAATGTGTCCTCTGAAAGACTTGAGTTGTAATTAATCTTTCCTAGGGAGTTTTTCAAATTACCAGTGTACCACAAAACCTTAGCATTGGTTTTAAGGGAATAATCAATCTTTAAAGGATTTGCTCCTGGCTGTTTTTGAAGCAAAAGACTATATTTTCTTGAATCATCTAGATTAAAAGGTAATCTGTATTTTAAGGTCACAACAGCTTCTTCTCCTGGTAAAACCTCAATCCAGTTTGCAAAATATGTTTTCCCTGCTTCAATCCCCTCTACTGTTCCTGATGTTTGATCTACTACTTTAGAAACTGAATCATATTTTAACAAATCAGAATCTTTTTTAAACTGATTCTTCAAAGCATCAATTAAGTTTGCAGTGTATCCACTGCCATCTGACTTGTAATATGGTTTTTTAACAAAACCTTGTGCAGAAACAAATTTGCTCCCTTTTGGAACCAAGAATCTGACATAATCAATGTTCTTTGCTTGCTCATACAAATTTAACTGATGTTTTCTTGTGTAAGTTATTGTATTAACAATACTGCCATCTTCTTGCACTTCAGAATTTAAAACCGCGCTTTGTTGAATACTTAAATCGGTTTTCCTTCCACCAAGATTTGTATTGTAAATTGCTAAATAGTCTCTGTCTGTATCTAAAATTCTTCCAGCCCAGGAATAGCTTTCAAAAATCTCCTGAACATTTTTGTTTCGATCATAGAACATCAAATTTTTCTTTGACAAAGAACTAAACAAAATACCCAGTAATTCTGATTTTTGCTCTGGTGTTGCTAAAGATATTTTTTGTAGTAGTAATGGCGCAAAATCAGAAAGTATTTGTTTTGGTTTGTTCTCTTTCTTGTTATAACCAATTGAAGTATTTAACTGAACCTGCTCTCTAAAGTTATTAGCATTTAAACTAACATTGTACTTAGGAAGATCAATTGGTCCTAACACAGAAAGCAAATCAACAAACATATCTGGGGTCATCGCAACAACAGCATCAGGAGTTTGTTTACCTGCCTTTTCATAAAAAGAAATTGCTTTTAGCGCTGACTCCTTAAAATCAACAAACCAGTTTGAGTCTCTTAAGCCCCAGCTATCTGTTAAATCATGAAAAGGTCCAGGTGGCGCAATCTTTTCTAAAATCTGTCCGTCAAGATCATAGACGCTAGATATTTTCTGTGATTCAATCTTCCCATTGTTTAACTTAAAGAAACCATAAGTACCAATGAACCCACCGGTTGCTCTTAACTCATTGTTGTTTTCAAACAAAACCAACAAAGTCTTAGAACCAGGTCCCAAAAACTGCTGAAAGAGATTAAGGATTGAGGAAATCTGACTTAAAGCAACACTTCCCTGCTCCAAATTATTTTTGTAATTAACAAACTGATCTCTTAAATCCTCAGGCAAATACTTTGAATCAACCTTGCTTAAGTTTTCTGTTGCTTTCTTAATACCATCTTCAGCGTCATTCAAATATTTTTTTGTGGCATTAAGTGTTTGATACAAACCATCAGGACTACTAAAGCCATTCTCAGAAACCTGAATTTGCGATGTCATCGCATAAAAGTTGTTCAAAGCAATACCGCTTGCTGAAAGTTCTGCCCCTGCTTCAAGCAGATTCTGAGCTGCTTGTCCTTCAGGCAAAATCTTGATCGCGCTTGAAACCAAACCTCCCAAACTACTAATATCTTTTCTTGCTTGCTCAAAATTGTTCTGCGCAAACTCAAGTTGTTTTTGTACTCCAACAAAATCTTTTTCAGAAGCTAACACCTGCGCTTCTTTTAACTGACTAAGAGCTTGTTTGGCTGTACCAATGACTTGAGAGCGGGTTTGAATTCCCGACGCAACTATTGAAGCGCTTTTTAAAGAAACAAAACAAAGCAAGGCAAGAACACCAAAAACAAGTGTTTCTTTTTGTATAACAGAGAGCTTTGGATATTTTGCAACAACTTGCTTGTTTAACAAATTAATATCAGCAGGAAATATTTCAGACTCTAACAAATCCTCTTTGCTTGGAAGTAATATCTTAGGACCTGAAACAATATTTTTAGGTGCAACAAAAGACTCTCTCTGAACCACAGGTTTCTCAACCTTCTTCTTCAGAAACTCATCATACCTATTCTTTTTCGGTCTTTTAATTTCTTGCATAACTTAAACGTCCAAATGCTTAGAAATATTCAACAAAACACCAACAGCAGAAAGCAAAACAACCAAGGCTGAGGAGCCAAAAGAAACAAAAGGCAACGGAATGCCCGTTAAAGGCAAAACTCCGATTATCGCTCCTATATTAATCAAAGCTTGAAAAGAAATCCAAGAGATAATACCGACAGCAAGCATTTTTCCAAATGTATCAGGAGCGTGATTTGCTATTCTCAACCCCCTAAAAGCAAGGATTAAGAATAGACCGATAATCAATCCAGAACGCAGAAATCCAAGTTCTTCCACTGTTACAGCAAAGATTGAATCTCCCATAACCTCAGGAAGATAGTTATACTTTTGTCTTGATTCTGTATATCCTCTACCAAAAAATCCTCCTGACCCAATCGCAACCATTGCTTGGTTAATCTGATACCCAATCCCTTGTGGGTCTATTCCTGGATTTAAAAACGTAGTTAAACGTTGTAAACGATATGGCTCTAATTTAATCAAAATACCCATAGCCACAAGTCCAGCAACAAAAATCCAGAGCAAATGTTTAATCTTTGAACCTCCAACAAAAAGCATTATAAAAGCTGTTACTGTAATAACTAGCATTGTTCCAATATCAGGTTGTAAGATAATTAAACCCGCGATTGCTCCTATGATTACAAGAGTTGGAATAATGCCATAGTAAAAGTCATCAATCTCTTCCCTCCTTTTATCAATCCAAGAAGCAATATAGAAAATGAGGGCGAGCTTCGCTATCTCAGCTGGTTGAAAAAACAAAGGTCCAAAATCCAACCAGCGTCTTGCATTACCAACCTTAAAACCCACACCAGGGACTAAAACTAAAGCAAGCAAAACAATACTAAGAAATATTAAAAGGGGTGCCAGCTTCTGCCATCTGTGATAGTCAATCTTACTAAAAATATACATACAAAGTAACCCAAGCAAAACTCCTTGAGTTAGCTGATTAAAAAAATAATGGGTGTTATTACCAAACTTTGAAAAAGAAAGAACAGTTGACGCAGAATACAAAATAACTAAACCAACGCCAAGCAATATCAAAACAACTGCTGTCAGCTTGTAATCAACTGTTGCTTGTTTAATTCTATTCCTAACTATTGCCATATTTTCTTGCAGCTTCTTTAAATTGATTCCCTCGATCCTTGTAATCTTTAAACATCCCAAAACTTGAAGTCGCGGGCGCAAGCAAAACAATATCCCCTTCTAAAGCAATTTCCTTAATCTGCTCAAAAGCTTCAGGCATACTTTTTGCACCAGTATATATTTTTCCAACGAAAAAATTCTTCAAAAGTGCTTGCTCTAGTATTTCAGATATCTGCCCTATTAAAACAACCCCCTTTATCTGTTTTAACTTAGTTACCTCATATGCAAAAGATTCATAATCAGCACCCTTGTTAACACCTCCCATTATGACTATTTCTGGTTTACTAAACGCCTTCATAGCTGCAAGCGCGCTTTCAGGAGTTGTTCCAAACGAGTCATCAAAAAACTGAACACCATTAAATGTTCCAACCTCTTCTAACCTGTGCTCTAAACCTTTGTACTCCCTTATGGTTTGCAATATTACCTGATCAGTAATACCAGGTTCTTCTTTAGAAACAATCTTTGAAACCATAATTGCAGCACAAACATTCTGAAGATTATGAAAACCAGGCAAAGAAAACTCTTTCGCATCAGCATAAAACTGAGTTTCTGAATCATTAACAAGATATATATGCTTTTCTAACTCTTCAGCAAATATTCCATCTTTGATCTTTAAAAACTCTTCTGCTTTGTAAATCTTGAAAGGATCTGCTTTACCAACACTTTCTTCTTGCAATGTCTGAACAAAATATTTCTTCGCGCTTCCCAACTTTCCAATGATCATCGCCTGCTCATAGTCGCTGTTAACAATCGCAAAATCATTTTTGGTTTGAAATTTAGTAATGGGACTCTTTGCGTCATAGTATTCTGAAATATCTTTGTGATAGTCAAGGTGCTCTGGAACAACCATTAAAACAACCGCAATGTGTGGACTAACATCAACATCAGCTAGTTGAAAACTTGAAAGCTCTAAAACAATGTATGCGTCGTCTTCAGAAAGCAAACTTAAAACCTCTGAACCAAAGTTACCACCCAAGAAAACTTTTAACCCAGAGTTCTTAAGTATTTCATAAACCAACTTCGCGGTTGTACCCTTTCCTTTTGAACCAGTAATACCAATTATCTTTGATTTAGTGTTTTGTAGGAAAAACTTCAATTGTGATGTTAAAACAATCCCTTTTTCTCGTGCTTGTAAAAGACTTGGCTCTGAAAGCTTAATTCCTGGTGATCTAAAAAGAATTTCCCGATCAAAAATCTCTGAGAAATCTTTGGCGTTTGTTTTTACTCTAACCTCTGAATCTTGATCATACACTTCAAAAGACAAGCCGTTCTTAGTTAAAAAAGCAGCAACTGCTTGCCCTTCTATACCAAAACCCAAGATACCAATCTTTTTTTCTTGTAAGTCTGTAATATTCATTAGCTATGTTTTCTTAAAACTCTGCCATTTAATTTTTGAGTTAATTCTCCATTAACAAGCGCTTTTCTGCCATTTACTAAAACTAAATCAATACCTGTTGGCTGCTGGAAAGGATTTGAAAAACTTGCCTTAGAATTAACGGATTCATCAAAAACGACAATATCCGCGTAGTTATCAACTGCCAACACCCCCCTGTGCTTTAACCCTATTTTACTTGCTGGAATTGATGTCATCTTTTGAATCGCCTGTTCAATACTACAAAGCTTTTCTTTCAACACAAGGCTTAAAAACTTTGGCATTGAACCAAAACATCTTGGATGCACTAAAGAATCTCTTCCTTTAATTGGAAAACCAGCGCCGTCTGTTGCAACAATTCCTAAAGCATGGGAAAGCAACTCATTTACCTGTTTTTGTTCCAAGTTTCTTTCAAAGACTAAAATCTCACTACCACCGCGCTCAACAATATTTAACAATGCTTCTTCAACATCAACTCCTTGTCGTTCAGCAATCTCAGCCAATGTTTTTCCATTAACATTTAAAGACATCGTTGTGCTTGCAATGAAGATTGAAGCATAATCAATATTTTTTCCTTGCAAATATGCTTTAACCTTGTTTCTTTGAATTGGATCCTTAAGATGACGCATCATTGCTTCTCTGCCGCCTTCATAACTCCACTTTGGTAAATATGTATAAAGAACCTGCCAAACAAAATCATATGGATACACATCAAAATGAACATTGCTTCCTTTTTGATACGCTGTTTCAATGCTATGTAAAGCATCATCAAACAAATGCCAATTTTCTTTGTTCCTGACTTTCAAATGCGATATCTTTAAATTAACACCGGTCTTTGAAGCTAAATCAAGCGCTTCATTAATGCTTTCCAAAAGTTCAGCGCCTTCAGAACGTAAATGCACTGCGAGCATTGCATGATGTTTTTTCAATGTTTCTGAAAGAGTTAAAAGCTCATCTGATGCAATCACAGCTTCATGAGCATACGACAAACCAGAGGACAAACCAAAAGCTCCTGCTTTCAAACTATGTTCCAAAGCTTTAATTAAAATGACCATTTCCTCTGGTTGAAGAGGACGAATCTCATCTTTAACCAATCCTCGACGTAGCGTTGAATATCCAACAAGGCTCCCAATGTTTACCCCAAAGTTTCTTTTGCTTAACTCATTTAAATATTCATCAAATGTTAACCAATTAAAATTAACACCTTCTAAATTGTGCCATTTCTGAATTGAAAGAAGAGCGTCTCTTGAAAGCAAAGGCGCTAAAGATGCCCCGCAATTACCAATGATTGCTGTTGTAATTCCTTGAGCAACCAAACTATCTAAACTAGGGCTGTCAAAAACAGTCCAATAGACGTCAGAGTGGTTTTGAATATCAATGAACCCTGGAGCAATGTATTTCCCGGTTGCGTCATATATTTCCTCTGCATTAGCTTTTTGTAAATTACCGATCTGAACAATTCTGTCCTGTTCAATTGCAATATCAGCCTTAAACGCAGGCTTCCCTGTTCCGTCAATTATTGTCCCGTTTTTTATGATCTTTGAATACATTTTGTTTTTCCCTCTTTTTTGATTAAGACTTTATGCCAACGAAATGAATAATTACACCGAGCATTGCAAAAACCATTGAAATGATCCAAAGCCGCATGGTTACTTTTGCTTCAGGCCAACCAGAAGCTTCTAGATGATGATGGAGTGGTGATGAAAGCAACAGCTTTCTTCCAAAAACTTTACGCCAAAATATCTGACCAAACAAAGAAAGTGCTTCAATTACAAAAACAATTCCAATAATCGGTAAAATTAGTTCACCGTGCAGAAGGAAGGCAATGACAGCTAAAACAGTTCCAAGACCCATTGAACCCGTGTCTCCCATGAAAAACATTGCCGGAAAAATATTAAACCAAAGAAAAGCGAGTAAAGCACCTGAAATAACTCCAATGAAAGAAGCTAACTCATAACGTCCTTCTAGATATGCGATTAATCCATATGCTAAAAAAGACGTCAACAAAGTTCCACCTGCTAAACCGTCTAAACCATCAGTTTGATTTACAGAAAAACTAGTGCCAACCGCAGCAAGAATGAAGAATGGAATGTATAGCCAACCAATATAGAGGTTTCCAAAAAAAGGAACTGAGAGATAGTCAAAGCCGAGTTTGAAATAGAACCAATAAGCACCAACTGCTGCTACTAGAGCATAGAAAATTAACTTGTATCTAAAACGAATGCCTCTGTTCTTGTAACCTCTTCCTCTCCAATCTAAATAGTCATCAAACAAACCAATCAAAGAAGCGCCAAACAAAGCTCCAACAGGAAGTAATGTTTCTTTACGTGTTAAAAAGTTTAATATATGAAAATATTCAATATGTAAAACTCTATCTAAAAACCAAAACAAAGAGATTAAAAAACATGTTGTTCCCCAAACAAGGATTCCTGCCATAGTTGGTGTTCCCTGCTTCCCAGCATGCATATGACTATACACAGGAGTTGAACCATCATTACGGATATTTTTCCCAATTTTGAACTTTAAAAGAAGGTTAGTTAGCAAAGGAGTAGCTGCTAAAGCAACGAAAAAAGAAATCCCTGCCAAAATTAAAACTTTTAGGAGATGATAACTGATCATAATATGTTTTTACGCTTTTTATTATACCACAAAATGAGTAATATTCTAAATCTAAGCTCTTGCTGATAAAATGTGTTTTCTGTAGAATACGAGCACACCTGAATCGGAGGAACCATGGCTGGAGGAAGCATGTCTGTGGAAACGGTGGAAACGAAGCCAGCGCACATCGAGACTGTGATCGGCGTGGTCGCACTCGTGATTGCAGCGCTCGTTGCAGCTTCGATCCTCGCGATCAACATCAACGCTCATGACGCAATCAAGGAGGTCGGCTTCTGGACCGGGATGGCCTATCGGGTCATTACCTTCACGTCGTGGCTTCTGGCTGCGGCACTCGCCGGGATCGGCTCACAGCTCGTTCGTGACGCCTGAGATCAGCAACAGCCCTCCGCAAGAAAGCAAAACCCCGATGACAAAGATGATCATCGGGGTAAGCGTCAATCAAAGCAGTTGCTGCTTTTTTTTAATTCCAGCTGAAATTATCAAACACGTATTTAATCACTTCGAGTGTACTGTCGTTTCTGTCTGGTGTTCCTAAAACAATCGCAATAACTTTATTACCGTTATCATTCACTGCTTCAACAATCATGTTGCCCTGAGCTTTTGCTGTATACCCTGTTTTTATGGATTTAATATTTTTGTATTCGAAAACTAAATCATTACTGTTTTTAATCTTGTATATTTTACCTAACAACGATTCGAAAGTATAACTTGCTTGCTGACTCCAGATCTGATCATACGGTAATATATCAATCCCATAATTAACTAACTTCCTTAAATCCTTTGCTGTTGAATAGTTTGCTTCTGAATCAAAACCAACTGGATTACTGAAATGCGTGTTTTCCATCCCGAGCTCTTTTGCTTTTGCATTCATCTTTGAAACAAAATCAGCTTTGTTTGGAAAATGGTTGGCAAGAGTTAATGCAGCATCATTTGCGGAACCAAGAAGCATTGCTTTAAGTAAGTCTTCAGGATAAACTTTGTCTCCTGGAACTAAACCAAGATACGGACTAACTTTCAAAGCGTCCTCTTGAGTTATGGTTATGCTCTCTTTAAAGTTTGGATCTTCAGAAGCAACGATTGCTGTCATGAATTTTGTTAAAGAAGCAATTGCTACTTGAGCATCTATGTTTTTCTGATACAAAATTGTTTGAACAGCAGGATCATACACCAAGAAAGCTTTTGCTTTAACATCAGGGACTACCGAGTAATTAGTTTGTTTAACAGCCTGTTCATTATTAACATCGCCTCCCCTTGGCGGAGTAGCAATAGGTCCTTGAAGTGGGGTAGAAAAATTAAAATCCTGACTTGTATCAGGAGATGTTACGTTAATTGTAGCACCTAAAACCTTTCCAGTCTTTGCTTGTGGTATTTGCCAATTGAAAGCAAACAACAGCAATGCAACTGCAGGGATTAGGATTGATAGATTTTGCGCTATTTTCCTTGGCACTTTTGTTTTTGTTTTAAATCCTTGCAAGGATTAATTTATTTTTCTTTGTACTTTCAATATATAGTAGGTTGAGGGCTTTGACAACACCATTTGTTGTGGATAAAATGAAAAGGTCATTAAAATAATTAGGAAATACAATGGACCTGACAAAAGACAATTTTGACAAAGAAGTGTTACAGACGGAAATGCCTGTAATCGTTGATTTTTGGGCAGCTTGGTGCGGACCATGCCGCGCAATTAGCCCAATAGTAGAGGAAATTGGCACAGAATACAGTGGCAAAGCAAAAGTCGTTAAAGTAAACGTTGATGAAGAGGGCGACCTTGCAATGCGCTACGGTGTTATGAGCTTGCCAACCTTAAAATATTTCAAAAATGGACAACAGGTCGGTGAAATAGTTGGAGCTGCTCCTAAAGCAAGCATTACAGCTGAATTAGACAAACATCTTTAATCAACAAAAAGGAAACAAAAACAAATGAATGATATTAAAAGCTTAAGAAGATCAAAGGAACACCGTATTGTTGCCGGAGTTTGCGGAGGAATCGCCGAATATTTTGAAACAGACCCAGTACTAGTTCGTTTAATCTTTCTTGCAATCACTTTAATGGCAGGCTCTGGTATTGTCCTCTATCTCCTACTCATAGTTGTTATACCTGAACACGGCGACAGAACAAGTATTGTTGAAAAAGAACTTGGTAAATTAAAAGAAGATCTAAATCGAGAAGAAATGCCAAAGAACAAACACGATCAGCACTACAGTCACACACGAGGCGTCTTTGGTTTCTTTTTGATTATAATTGGTTTGATGGTTTTGTTGGATAACATGTTCCCAGAACTACACGTTGCTTCTTTCTGGCCAATGATCTTAATCTTCCTTGGTCTTGCAATCATGATGGGAAAACATAGACACCATTAAAAGAAAAAAGCCCCGGCTCGGGGCTTTTTTTATTGAAACATACTTCCGTATTTTTCTTGCATCATTTTCTTAAAGTTTTCATTTAAGTCATGCAGCGCTTCTCTAATATCTTGAGCGATCTTTTTTCTGTCTCCAACAACGCCGTCCATAACTTCAACGCTTTTAATGTCCTGATTCCCATCCATGATTAAACGAATCATAGCGTCATTAGACTGTCCTGTAACCTGAACCTGTGCAAGCTGCATTTGCATTTGTTTAGCTTGCTGACGCATTGAATTTAAGTCTTTTAGCTTATCAAACATTCCCATATGTGTCCCTTTCTTGATTTAAGGAAATAATATACGAATTAGTGGAAAATCTCAATCTTAACGTCTCGAACGCCCCAGCCCTTTGAAAGGAGTAATCTTCTTGTATCTTTAATCATTTCAGGAGAACCACAGATATATGCTAAATATCCTGTAAACCTAGAGCTGTTTTCTTCAATATATTTAGTTATTCTTCCTGTTTCCCCTGTCCAACCTGCTTGTGGTTTCGAAAGCATTGGAATGAAAGTAAAGTTTGGATATTCTTCTGCAAGTTTTGAGAACTCATCGTGGTAGAAAATATCCTCTTCGTTTCTAACTCCAAAAAATAACGCGATCTTCTTATCAAACCCACTCTTTAACAAATCTGTTATCATTGATCTAAACGGAGCAATTCCAGCACCTGTTGCAAGAAACAACAAGTCTCTGGTTTTGTCTGAGACAATGAAACCACCATATGGACCCTCTAGGTTAAACTGAGTACCTGGTTTTGAATTAAGCACTAGCTGAGAACCAGGACCCATTGGAGTAACATCAACGCAGAAGCTTAACTCATTACCATGTTCTGGTAATGATGTTAAAGAATACAAACGCTTTTCTTTGGTTTGAAGATCAGGACCTTCTGTCTCAGGAAGAACGTGGAAACCAACGCACTGCCCTGCTTTAAACTCTAAGTTACTTGAATTAACCAAACGAACGTTTAATTCATAGATTTTACTGGTCAGCTGTTTTTTAGATACTACTTCTACTTTGTACACTTCCATAGTTTGTGTGTTTACACGACTGTTAAGATATTATATACTTTTAGGGCTTTTTGATAAACTTTGGGGTGTCGCCAAGTGGTAAGGCAGCGGCCTTTGAAGCCGCCATTCGTAGGTTCGAATCCTACCACCCCAGCCAAGTCGTGATAGGTTCGGCTTCCGAGGAGGATTAGTTTTTGATATAATAAATTAAACATGAACAATAAATATTTATACATCCTATTCCTGTCTATTATATTGATTTCGGGACTTTCTTTCTATTGGTTTTCGTGGAGACCAACAGAGATTCGTAAGGATTGTTTTCAGAAAGAGTATAGCTATGTTTATTATCCGACATCCGAAAGTGATAGGGCCGTAGGAAATTCGGTAGACTTTAACTATAAATATTTAGAGTGTGTTCGTTTCTACGGATTGCCGGATTGATAATCCTTAATGGTCTTACCTTGAATACGATTTTTCTTAATATAGTTGGGTTGGTTCTAAATACAATAGCTGCCATTGTTTTATTATTTCCGAATTTGAGGAAAACTAGGAATGTTGATGATGACTATATCGTTTCAATGAATAAAGAGACGGGAGAATACGCTCAGAAAAAGCATCTAGTAGAAAAGAGGGTTAGTCTTGTAGGATTGATGTTACTAACATTAGGGTTTGCATTACAACTTATTGCGGTCTTATTTTAAAAAGTCTTTTGTCCGAGGAGGGTCGAAATCAAGATTAAAAATACGCCTCAAAAACCCTTATGGGGTCTAGCTTTTCAAAAATCCTAGTCCGAGGTGTCCAGCCAAGGTTGGAAGTATCGAGGTGACCTATGTGCCTCGAAAAAATACATTATTATGAACACACACTCCCTAAAGCTTAATTATATATGGAATAGAATAATTCCAAATTTTTCTTTTGAATCATGGCGAAGTATTCCAAGTGAATATATGGCTCCCGGTGTTTATCGCTGGAGTATTACTCGTGCCAACGGAGATACCTCTTACTATATTGGAGAGTCTGTAAATCTAAGGCGTAGAATAAGAAATTATTCAGTGCCCGGCCCAAACCAGATGACTAGTCTGCGCATCAATAAACTTTTTAAAACCGAGCTTAAGAGAAAAAGTAAAATCTTGCTCGAGCTCATAGATCTTAAAGAACTGAGAGTTGATAATAAAGTATTTTCTAAAAAAGATTTGAAAAGTTCTTACACACGAAAGCTAATCGAAAATTTAGTCCTAGTTGAGCACAGCGATCTCAAAGTTCATAATCTTTAAACAAATATGTCGGAAATTTATAATCAAAATCCAAAACTTGCCAATTCAAAAAAATATTATCGCTGTATTTAACTTGCCCTCCACTTGACGATACACGAGCAAACTACGATTTGGTTGGAGGATTCAAAATCAAATCCGACCTTTCACTTCTCGAAAAAAACTGCAACAATATACATTTGTTTTTCTCAGCTGATGATGATGTTGTTCCAGTATCTCACGCAAAAAATATTCTAAAAAACTTAAAAACGCAAAAATCACTATATACAAGAGCAAAAACGGGAATTTCAAAATATCTAAATTCCCGGAGATTATAACAATAATTAAAAAAGATATAAAAGCTATTAAATAAATCAATGAATTTAAACAACAACTTTTTAGAAATCGCTCTTCAAGCAGCAAAAGAAGCCGGCAATATTTTGATGACATACTACGGGAATACTGAAGAAAAGTTTAAAAACTCAAGCTATGATATTGGATCTGTAGTTACCGAAGCTGATCTAGCATCTGAAAAGAAAATCGTGGAGATTTTAAAAGCTGCTTTTCCTGACCATGGTTTTCACCTTGAAGAAAATGGAATAGATAACGAATCTGCAGAATACATTTGGTATATTGATCCTCTAGATGGTACTTCGAACTTTGTTAGAAGCATCCCGTTATTTGGCATATCAATTGGGTTAGCCCAAAAAGGAGTACCAATACTCGGGGTTCTGTATTTTCCAGCATTAAATCTATTAGTCCACGCAACGAAAGATCAAGGGGCTTTTGCTAACAACAAAAAGATAGAAGTTTCCAAAAGACCTCTAGAGAAAACCCTCTATTATTCTGGTGGTAAATTTAATGGGAAGATGCTTCTTAACCAAGCGCTAGTCAATAGTGTTGCGATGATTAAAATAATCGATTCTAGTTCATACGAGTTTGCACAAATAGCTATGGGAAACGCAGAAATATACTCTTTAATAAACATCCCTCATGATGTTGTTGCTGGTGTATGCATAGTCAGAGAAGCAGGCGGTAAAGTTACTGATGGTAGTGGAAAACCATGGGCTATTCATTCTGATACGATCCTGGCTACAAATGGGATTGTACACGATCAAGTCTTAAAGTTGATACAGACACAAAAGGATTAAACTTAGATTAAACAACAGCATGGATAAAAAGAAACTATTTCTGTGGAGCATGTACGATTTCGCTAACTCCATTATTTGGATTATCTTTTTTCTATACTTTTCTCAATGGCTAACAATAGAAAGAGGGGTTTCAGATTTCTGGTACAACTTTATCTTCACAGCATCTAGTATTCTACTTGTACTAACTGCTCCTGTCGCTGCTTCTATTGCTGACAAAAAAAGAGTTAAATTGCCTGGTTTAAGAATTACAACTGTACTTTCTTTTATATTCTTCTTCTTAACCGGTGTAATAGCCGCTTTCTATCCTGATCACTATGTTCTTGCTTTAGTCTTTGCAACTTTAGCAATGTATCTTTATCTTTTCTGTTTTACTTACTACCATCCCCTGCTTTCAGATATAGCCCCTCCTGAAAAACAAGGATTGGCATCTGGTTGGGGAATTTTTGGAAACGAGACAGGACAAATATTCGCTCTGTTAGCCAGCATACCTTTGGCGTCTGGAACCATAATATTATTTCACTCATCTTTACGCGCCCAGACCCTTATTCCAGCGGCAATCCTCTTTTTTGTGTTCTCTCTTCCAATGCTGATTTTCTTTAAAGAAAAAAATACCAAACTCGAAGTCAAAGCAAACCTTAAATCCGAATACAAAAGCATAGTTAAGTCCACTGTAAAGATGTTCAAACTACCTGGACTAGGACGTTTTTTTCTGGCTTACTTCTTTTTTAATGACGCGATAATCACTGCTTCAAATAATTTTGCAATCTATTTAGAAAGAGTCTTCAAAGTAAACGATACAACAAAATCCCTGGTGCTAGTAGGCATAATATTCGTAGGTGCTATTGGCGCACCAATCAGCGGCTGGATTTCAGATAAATATGGATGGAAGAGAACTCTGATGTGGCTTTTAATCGGGTTCGCGGTAATATTCCCTCTTCTCTCAGTGCTTTCTAATTTTTATGCTTTCCTTGCAGTCGTTATTATTATGGGTCTTTGGTGGGGTGGCATTTGGTCTGTTACAAGAGCTATAGTCCTAGATTTAACTCCAGAACATGACTTAAACCAAGCCTTTACTTTCTACACCCTTATGGAAAGATTTTCAACTTTGATAGGGCCTATCTCATGGGGACTAATCGTTGCTTTTGTAACACAAACAAATTCTTTGAATTACAAGATAGCCATAGCTAGCATGACAGTCTTTATCCTAATTGGTTTGTACATAGCTAGAAAATTACCGGATAAAAAGAAGCTTCTTCCGAACACATAAATCGCCTGTCTGGCGATTTTTTGTTATGCTTCCATCATGAATCCAGAGAAAACTAAAAACGTCTTCAAGCTTCTCTCTATCCCTTTGCTCCTCTTAGGGATATATCTTCTCCTTGCCTTGATCTGGAGAATATTCCATCTACCGACAGACAAAGCTTTGTTTGAAGTTCTGAGAGGCTACTTTACTGAATACGGTCTTTGGCTTATCTTCTTTGGTGCAATCATTGAAGGTTTTTTGCTCTTAGGGCAGTACTTTCCGGGTGGTTTAATAATCTTTCTAGGAGTCATTACTGCAGGACAAGATTTAAAAAGAGTTGTCTTAGTTGTTTCCATTGTTTCGTTATCCTTTTTAATCTCATATTCTCTAAACTACATTGTTGGAAAATATGGTTGGTACAAACTACTAGTTAAGTTTGGTTTAAGAGAATCACTTGAAGATGCAAAAATAAAACTCATAAAACATGAGTTTAACGCAATCTTCTTAAGTTACTGGGAACCTAATCTAGCTTCAATTACTGCAACAGCGGCTGGGGTTTTGTTTATGCCTTTTAAACGCTTTTTATTGTATTCCCTGCTTGGAGTTATCTTCTGGAATACTTTCTGGGGAACATTAGTAGCTTCTCTTGGTGAGAATGCCATAAAGATTATGGGCATTAAGTATGTCCTTGTAATCTTTGGTGCTTGGATTTGTATAATCTTGATAAAAAAGTTTTTCTTCGAAAAGAAAACTACTTAAGAAAATCTAAAGGATCAATCCAATTTTTTAGATCGTCTTGTTTCTGAACATATCCTAAGATATTTATGCTATTTCCTTTGTGGATTCCAAGGTGCAAATGTTTTCTTTCACCGTCTGTTTCAGAAGAATACCCTTTTCCTAAAACACCGATTACATCTCCTGTTTTAAACGAGCCTTCTGCTTTGACGCTGGAAACCTTTAAATGCCCATATATGACAGTTACAATCTGTTCCTTGATATTACAGGCCTGAACAACAACTCCACCATAACCTGTGGCGATCTTCTTTAACACCAGATCCCCTTCACAGATTGCTCGAACCTGAATGTCTTTGTTTTGCTCATTTGCAAATGTTTCAAAATCAGCTCCTGTGTGATATCCACTAAACTTTTCGGGTTGCACCGGTGAAGTTGCTTTTGATATCTGTATACCAAAAGGTTTTTTAGTTATCCTCTCTTTCCCATTTTCTAAAGGAATGTTAGAAGCATTCGTTGTCTGTTCTGTAGGAGCAGTTGCTTTATTATTCATTAAAAAGAAAAAACCCACAATTAACAAAAAAGCTGAAAAGAACAATATCTTCTTGTTTCGTGGGTGTACAATCATAGGGTTATGATTAAACTTTTAGGTTTTTTATATATTCAGCAAGGTCTGATCCGAGCTCTTGATCTTTTAATCCTAACTCAATGTTTGCCTTCATGTATTCAAGCTTGCTGCCACAGTCATAGTATTTACCGTTTTGAATTTCTTTTGCGTAGAGCTGTTTTCCTTGAGCAAGAAGTTTGTTTACTCCTTCCCAGATAACGAACTCATCTTTTCTTCCAGAGGCATCAAATTCTGTTCTTGCTTCTTGAAGTGCTTGAAAAAGGTCAGGAGTAAAAATGCCGCTAAAAACAACCGCCATTTGTGAGGTTGTTTTTCCTGGTCCTGGCTTTTCAACGATTTTTGTTACTTTAATCAAACCTGGTTCTACTTCCTCGCCTTCTACAAAACCATAACGCTTGTAATCATCTGGCTCGTTTTTTCTTTGAGTTGCAATTACTGGAGCATTGTATTTTTCATAGACCTCAACCAATTGCTGACAACGTGTTGGAGTTGCTTCAAAAATATCATCTGCTGAAAGCAAAAAAAATGGTTCATCTCCAATCAAATCCTTTGCATTTAAAACAGGCGTACCATTACCTAATGGTCCACGTTGGCGAAGATAGAAGAAATCAGCAATATCAGCAATCTTTCTGATGCTTTCTAATTCCTTAGTTTTACCTGCTTCTAAAAGTCTTGTTTCTAATTCAAAAGGGTAATCAAAATGATCTTCTAATGCTTTCTTAAACCAACCTGTGACTATGATTATATCTTCAGCTCCTGCTGAAACCGCATCCTCAACAATGTATTGGATGACTGGTTTGTCTACTACAGGAAGCATTTCTTTAGGAAGTGCTTTGGTTGCAGGCAAGAATCTTGTACCATAACCTGCTGCGGGAATTAAAGCTTTTCTTACTTTTTGTGCCATAGTTTTAGTTAATTAATCTTTGGAAAGTATATTACAAGGTTTTAATTAAGACAACTCAGAACCAAACACCTCAAATGCAACAGCAGAAGTATCAACTCCTTGTGCAGTGTCTTTTTTCTGAAGTGTCATTTCCAAGGAAAACTCCGTTTCAAAGGTATTCCTTAAAATATTAAGCAAAACTTCTTTGTTCTTTGCATTCTCGAGCGCGTCTTTATGGAACTTAAAATCACATTGTAAAACCAGATGATTATTCTCAGCAGATTGTAAGTAAACGTTTTTCATGACAGCAAAAAGAGTGCTTGCTTGTTCTTTTAGCTCAAGCAAAATCTTTGGCCAAGCTGCGAAAACATCAGCTTCTAATACCGCTTTATCTACCAATGGCTTTTTTTTTACTTCTTTCTCTGTTTCTTTAACCGCCTCAGTAACAACTAAAGGTGCTTTTACAGCAGTACCCTGCTCTGTTAAACATGCTTCCGCAGCAGCAATCTCAACTGGTAACTCAACGTTTGGACTTATTGCAAAATCTTTGTTAGCTCTTAAGAACAACCTTATTACATACATTAAATGTTGTGGTTTTACTTCTTGGGCTTGTCTTGTTAGATTTTCTTTTTGAGTTTGGTCTAGCGCAAAATCCATGTCTGCGCCAAGGGAAATCATTAAGACCTTTCTTAAGTACTCAAGGAAGTCTTTGTTAAACTGAATTGGATCTACTCCGGAATTAAAGATCTCTGAAAGAAAGTTTAAAGCATCAGCAGCATTTTTCTTGTTTAATAGGTCTAAAAATTTCTGTGATGCAATTACATTAGTTATACCAAGCAGTGCTTCTGCTTGCGCAAGGTCTATTTTTTCAAATGTAGAAAGCTTGTCTAATATTGAAAGCGCGTCTCTAACACTTCCTTCTGCTGAATTAACAACAAGCTCTAAGCTCTCTTTATCGATCTTAATTTTCTCTTTTTTAGAGACTTCCTCTAAGTATTCTAAAAGTCTTGCGTTATCTATTTTTTTAAAATCAAAACGCTGAGTTCTTGAAATGATGGTTGCAGGAACTTTGTGAACCTCTGTTGTTGCGAGGATGAAGACTGCGTGTGCTGGAGGCTCTTCTAATGTCTTAAGAAGCGCATTAAAAGCACCCTTAGAAAGCATGTGAACCTCATCAATGATGAAAACCTTGTACTTAGCGCTTGTTGGACTGAATTTAAGATGTTCCGTAATTTCTCTAATATTTTCAACACCTGTATTTGATGCTGCGTCTATTTCTACTAAATCTAAACCAGTGCTGTTTAAAAACTGTCTGCAGTTATCACAGTTGTTGCAAGGTTCTCCGTTTTTTTGTTTCACGCAGTTTATTGCCCTAGCTAATATTCTTGCAACCGATGTCTTACCTGTACCTCTTGTTCCTGTGAACAGATAGGCATGCGCAAAAGAACCTGCTGCAATTGCTTTTTGCAGGGTTGTCTTTATGTGCTCCTGGTTTATAACCTCGGAAAAAGACTTTGGTCTGTAATCTCTGTATAGGACTGGCATGAATAGAGTATATCAAAAAACCGGTGGTTCGGCGATTGATATTATTATGATTTTAATACGATCTTTTTAAGGTCTAAAAGGTTGGTTATGATGTAGTCTGGCTTGTGCTTAACAAGTAGTTTTCTGCTGTGATATCCACCTATAATTGCGGCTGTTTTAGCTTTAATCTCCTTCCCTATCTGTATTTCCTCAACAGTATCACCAACAAGTAAAACTTCTTTTGCTTTGAAGCCTTTCTTTTTGATGTATGATGCTAGTTTATCTTTTTTGCTTCTTCCGTTGAAAGAACCACCTCTTCCATCATTACCGATTAAAATATCAAAGTATTCCCCTATCCCCAAACGTTTCATCTGTCTGTCTAGACCATCCAAGCTATGATTGCTAAAAATTATAACGGTTATTTTTTGTTTTTTAAGCCACTTCAAAATGTCTCTTGTGCCTGTTCTGGTTCTTGCTTTAACTGCCCAGGCCTCATAGGCATCATGGAAAGCATGAACAATGTAATCAGCATTTTCATCTATCTCTTCTTGGGTAAAACCATGCGCTAAAAACATTTTTGAAATAGGGATATCAAAAATCTCTTGATATCCCTTGAAAGGCAAAAATGGTTTGTTTAAGACCTCAAAAATGTCGTTGTCTATTTTCCAACAAATAACGGCGTCTGCTAATAATGTTCCGTTCCAGTCAAAAGCTACTAATTTAATCATACGGTTCTTTTAATATCCAGAGTATATCAAAAAACCCGACGCTTGTCGGGTTTAAAATGTCTTCAATTATTTTCCTTTTTTCTCGAAAACTATGACCTTGTAACCTATGAAGTTCCAAACAAGACCAAAGGCTGTTCCGAACAAAGCGCCAATACTTGGCCAGACTGCTGGAGAAACAATGATTGGTGGAATGTAGTTAACAACAAGGCTTGAAACAGCAACGTTTATAACGAAACCTACTAAACTAACAATGGTGAACTCACTGACTTCTATAACTCTATTGCTTGTTCCTTTGCCTGCAAAGGTCCAGTACTTGTTCATGAAGTAGCTGTTTGTTAGAGCAGCAACAAATGATATTGATTTAAAGACCGTGTAGAAGAAGCCTTTTTCTCCTACATGACTTACTGTGATTAAAAGATTTAATACAACCAAATCAACGCCTGTGTTTATGACACCAACGATTGCAAACCTGATTATTTGTTTAATTAATACTTTGCTAAATTTCATTAGATTTCATCCATTTCATGTTCTTCTGCCGGTTTTCCATTTTTAGAAACCGCGCCTACAACTTCATGGTCCTGAGGAACTCCGCCTTTAATGACGTTTTCAACTGCAGCCCAGGAAGAATCATGGTCTGCAGGAACAACTATTGTAACCTGATCACCATTTTCTGCTTTAAAATAAGTTAATGAAGCAAGCAAAACTCTAAAAGTCTTGCTATCAGCAATTACTTTGTAATTACCAGTATCATCTTTTGTTAATAATCCGATTATCTTTCTTCTTTCAACTGGTCCTATTTGTTTGTAGATGAAAGAACCGTCTTCTGAAATTGTTAACTTTAAAACATCCCCTTCTACAAGCTTGCTCTTTGAAGCATAGTTTGCAGGAACAGGATATTGTTTTCCGTCTGGTCCGATCATGTTTTGACCGTCAAAGACTCCTTCGATTATTTTACCGCCCTCAGTTACTGAAAGCATCTGTGCTTTCTCTGAAAGCTTTGCGCTGTTATCTGTTATATCTCTACCGCCTAGCATTTCTCTTAGAAGTTGCTTTGCGGATCTGATGTTCTTCTCTGCAGAATCAATCATCTGCATAGCAAGAGCCAAATTTGCTAATTTGTCCATTTTTCCCCTTAACTTTTATTTTTGTATTTAATGACCTTTTGTTTCAATCGAAATTAACTATATATATTATATCACACTATAGTTTTCCCCTGCTGTGGTTAAACGGTTTTCTCTGTATTAAAGCCTGCTTTTGCCATATATTCAGCGACTTGGCTAGCCTCTAGAATTTCTGCTTCAACCTCTTCTCTTAAACGACCGTACTTGAGTCTTGAAAGCTCCCTTATTGCTGAAGCCGTCTCTCTTTGACCCCCAGGAAGCGGTGGCATGGTCTGCATATTAAAAGGTTTTGACCCTGTCCCATTTATCATCAACTTAACGTATGCGCTAAACCTATCAATGTTAACAAGATCAAAATCACTAAATACTGGAGAAAATTCTTTTGCCATAGTTTCTGCATCTTCAACACCGATTCTAAAACAGATTTCTGTACCAGCGTTTCCAAAGACAGCGTCTCTAATATCTTTGCTGCCAGCGCCTTGCGCGCCTGCTTGTTGTTCAAGCTGACCTAAGTATTGATGCGCTATGACTAAGTTCAAACGGTATTTTCTTGCTTCTGAAAGAATCGAAGAAAAAGCATCTGTAATGAAGTTTTGAAACTCATCAACATATAGATAGAAGTCACGACGATCTTGTTCTCTTGGAATGTCTGAACGTGAAAGAGCTGCCATTTGAATCTTAGAAACAAGGATTAAACCAAGCAATTTTGAGTTAATCTCCCCTGTTTTTCCTTTTGCAAGATTAACTAACAATATTTTCCCGTTATCCATAATATCTCTAAAATCAAAACCTGACTTTGCTTGTCCTATGATATTGCGCATTGTTGCGTTTTCAACAAAACGTCCTACTTTAGAAATTAAGTACCCAAGCATTTCTGATTTGTGAAAATCAGATGTTTTTGCCATTTCTTTTTCCCAAAAATTTCTAACAACTAAATCTTTAACTTTAGAAACCTTGTACTTTTGAAATTCCGTATCTGTAAAGATTCTTGGAATATCAACGATTGTTCCCGGATGTTCTTGGTCAGCCATTAAAGTTAGCATGGCATTCCTCATGTTGTGCTCAAACATCGGACCAAGCATTGAAGGGTCAGTAACAAGTTTGTAAAAAATTGAGATCATTTCCTGAACAGCAAAATCTTTTTGTTCTTCGCTTCTGACCTCTAGGATGTTTAATCCAACAGGTCTGTCTGTATCAAATGGTTCAAAGAGGATGACATCTTCAGCACGTTCTTTTGGAATGTGTTCAAGAATCCCTTCTACTAAATCACCATGGGGATCAATTAAACACAAACCTTCGCCGTTTTTAATGTCCTGTATTGCCATGTTTTTCAAGAGCTCTGATTTACCAGAACCAGTTCGCCCAATCATATACACGTGCCTTCTACGATCATCACGAGCAATACGAATGTCTGTAACTACGTTTCTGTAAATATTTTTACCTAAAAGAATTCCTTCGGTTGGAATATTTACAGGTGCTGGAGCTCTCTTAGATAACAGCCATTTAATGTTTGGCGTTTCAGTAAATGGAGTTGGTAAATGCCAGATGCTTGCAAGTTCTTCAGTGTTTAAAATGAATCTATTTCCATAATCATTGAAAGCTCTAAATATGTAATCTAATAGGATTTTGTTGTCATTTCTTTTCTTGATCTTAAAACCATTAAACGGCAGGATGGTATATTGCATAAATGATGCAATGATATTGCGCATGTGCACATCAGCGCTGGTTGCGTCTTTTGCAGAAGTTATGATCCTAACGTTTGCTTTATAACCTGGTCTGCTTGCTTTCTCCTCTAAACGCTTAACAATCTCTTGTTGCATTGGCGTTAGATTTATAGGGTTATCCAAACCAGAAAGGTCTCTTGAAGAACGGCTTGGATTTTTCTTACCAGCATTGCTTCTAAAGATTAAGTCATGAAAAGCACGAGCAATGATTCCCTTTTCAACAACTGCGGGGTTTTTCCCTTGCTGAATATCCAAAGCCATATGTCTTGGTTTTTTCTGCCAACGATCTCCAGCTGGACTTATGATTAACTGGATTACAGCGCCTTCGTTTTCATCTAGTTTAGACATTGCATTAGTAATCGCATTCAACGGATCTGTTTCCATCAATTTGTAAGTTCTGAAAGGATATACGTATTTCTTTTGCAAGATTAATTCAGTTGTTGCTTGAACTGCTCCTTGAACAAAAGGGTTATATCCAGCTATTTGTTCAATCTGCGCTGTTGGATATTGCGCATGAATTTGTTTTTCAATGATATCTTTTAATGTTGCCGGACAGTTTATATAGAAGGATATCTTTTTTTCAAAAGCAGCGATTTCAAAAGAAATATAATCGCTTTTACCAAAAAAGGTTTGTTTTGATCCTGCCTCAGAAAGTGTTGTGAAAATCTGTTCAGCAACAGAGATGAGCTGTTTCTTTTGTTCTAAGTCTTTGTAATTTTCCTGATCAGCTGTTTCTTTAGGAATTTGCAATTCAAAGAAGACCGAGTTCTTTATTCTCGGAACAACATCTTTAGAATATTTTCTGTTTCTTAGCCAATAATGTAAAAACACAGCTACAAAAGCTGCAACAAGAACAACTAGAACTAAGTATGATCCTAAAAGTATGTTTTGCCCTGTCATTTTGTTTTTATTTTTGTTTCTGGATTAGTTTTCTATTCTCTTCTATTTATCAATCCATTTACTAGATCAGCAGCACTTAATTCACCAGTACTCTTTTTTTCAAGTAATTGTCCTGCTGTTATTTTTCCAGCCAAGAAATCAGGGACTGCTGTGTTTACTCTTACAGATTCTTGAGTCGCTTGTATTTGCTCTGGGGTTTGTTCAACAGCATCAGTAACTGAAACATCACCAGTAGTAACTGCTGGCATTTCAGGTATTGGTGCCTGTTCTGATCCTGGAATCTGTGAAGCGCCCTGTCTTTCGACTGTTTCGAAAGCACTTTCTGCTCTTCTCTCTGGTTCTGGAATTAGTTGTTCTGGTGTGGACATATCTTTATATATCTAAATATATCTAAATTATACCATTTATTTGCTATATCGTTAACAAACGATTATAATACAAACACGCAAAAATGTAAAGGAGCTAAGGAAGGCTCCTGAAACCAAAACAAAGCTAAGACAAAAATGAGCCTTAAAATAATCCACACTAAAAATCTTCGTTGGATTGATGTCGTAAAACCACAAACAGAGGAAATCAATTACTTAAGAACAAATTTTGATTTCCATCCTCTTGATTATGAGCAAATACAGATTTCTTCTCAGCATGCCAAGATGGAAAGCCATCCAGAATACCAGCATATCGTCTTAATATTTCCTATTTTTAACAGAAAAACCAGAGAAATACTTCCTTCTGAAGTAGATTTTTTTGTTGGCAAAGATTTCGTTGTTACAGTCCATGATGGATCAATGTACACAATGCTGCACATTTTTGAGAATGTTCACAAGATTGCGACTGAACGGCAAGAATTCATGTCTAAAAACTCTGGATATCTTTTGTATCAAATATTAGAATCACTTTTCAGGAGAAGTTTTCCAATTCTTGATCATATAACTAAAGATATGACCGAAATAGAAAAAGATATCTTCGACGATCTTAGTTTACCGATGCTTGAAAAGATTTCTTTGATGAAAAGAAACATTATAGATTTCAGAAGAATAATGAAAACTCACCACCTTGTTTTGAAGAAAATTATGGTCAAAAAAGAAGCTTACATGGTCTTTCCTGAAAACAAATCATATTACAATGCTCTTTTAGAACACGCTGAAAACATTTGGGATATTCTTTCGATCCAAAAAGAAACCATCGAAGCTCTTGCTGAAGCAAACACATCTCTTGCAACAAATCACCTAAACCAAACAACAAAAATTGTCACAGTTCTTTCTGCGCTGTTTTTACCAGCATCTTTTGTTATGTTCTTCTTTGCGCTTCACCTTCCAGGACGACCTTTTGAAAATACACCTAATGGTTTCTGGATCATCTTTGCAATCGCTGTAGGTGGATCAATCACTTTGTTTGCATTTTTCAAATCCAAAAAATGGTTTTAACCTTTAGATTCTTTAGTAATTGTGTGATAACATAGGGGTATGAATTTAAAGATTTACAATACTTTAAAGCACTCTGTAGAAGACTTTAAACCATCAGACAAAAACAAGGTAAAGTTATACACTTGTGGTCCGACCGTGTATAACAATGTGCATATCGGAAATCTACGATCATACATCAATGCCGATGTTTTAAAACGCACCCTTGAGTTTAATGGCTATGCTGTTGATTGGGTAATGAACATTACGGATGTTGATGACAAAACCATAAACAACACTATAAAAGAGTTTGGCAGTGAGGCAAACACAGAACAATTAAAAACCTTTACCGCCAGGTATTTTGAAGGTTTTCTTGAGGACTTGGGAAAGATAAACGTCAATCAAAAGGATATTAGTTTTGTTAAGGTTACTGACAAAATTCCTGATATCCAAGACTTCATCCTTGCCCTCATAAAAAAGGGTTATGCATACAAAGCTGATGATGGTTCAACATATTTCAGTATTGAAAAATATCAAAAAGATTTTGGTGATTACGGAAATCTTGTTGGAGAAAAGTTTCTAGAAGGTAAAAAGATTGGAGCGAGAGTTAAAGTTGATGAATACGACAAGGAAAATCTTTCTGATTTTGCACTTTGGAAAGCACACGAGGATGACAACGCTAAGATATTCTGGGAACACAAAGACCTAGGTCCAGGACATCCTGGATGGCACATTGAGTGCAGCTTAATTAACTATCTAAAGTTTCCTGAAGGCACTGATATTCATACTGGCGGTGTTGATTTAATATTTCCTCACCACACTAATGAAATTGCTCAGGCTCAACCAATCTACAAACCATTTGTAAATTACTGGGTTCATTCAGAACACATTATGGTTAATGGTGCGAAGATGGCAAAATCTACTGGTAATTACTTTGTTTTAAAAGATCTTGAAGAAGAGAAAATCGCTGGTGGTCTTGCTTTGAGATATTTGGTTTTACAATCACACTACAGGAGCAGATTAAATATAACTAAAGAAAGCTTGCTAGCTGCGAAAAATGGATACGAAAACATTCTTAAGGAAGTTTCTCTTTTAAAAAACAAGCTTCAAGACTTTGATCCAAATGTTGGAACAGTTAATGATATTTACCATGGAAAGTTTAAAGATGCGCTTAATGATGATATAGACACACCGGCTGCGCTTGCGGTTTTCCATGAGTTACTTAAATCAAAAGTTCCTGACAATGAAAAACTACAAACAATTTACAAGATGGATGAAGTTTTAGGTCTTAGCTTAGAAAGCGCTTCTAATTCGGAAAAAGAGTTAAAACAAGACCAATTCCCTGCTGACTTAAAGGATCTCTACACAAAACGCCTTGCTGCAAGAACAAGCAAAGACTTTACGCTCTCTGATCAATTAAGAAAAGATATTGAAAAACTTGGTTACAAAGTCATTGATACAAAAGATAACATCAGAATATACGTATGTTAATGTTGGTCCAATAATTTTAGTTAACATATGTTAACTAAAATGTATACGCCACGCTTAACAAAAATATGGCTTACTTAAGCCATATTTTTGATTTTAACGTTCAGTTAGCAATCCTCTATTAATCATAGATTCAACCTCTCTGCTAGCATTAGTATATTGAATTGTTACGTCTGGATGTTCATTTTTATATACTCGGAACACCTCATCAACAAAAGCCTGTCCTACTTCTGAGACTCCTCTAAAATCTAAGATTATTTTCTTAAACTTCTCTAAGCCCATAAGAAGCCTTTTTGCTTGCGAACGAGAATTATGTGGATCGTTTGGATCTGCACTCAAAGCAACTGCCACAATTGTCTTACCAAACCCAATCTCCAGATCCGAATATTCGTCCATCACCTGTTTTGTTGTTCTTTTCGAATCAAGTGAAAATACCATTTTTATCAAAGTACCTTTCCCAAACGATTCTTGTTTTTCTGAAGACAAAAACCAATCTTGATTCTTAAATGTATAGTACAAATCATCAGAAAGTATTGAAAACCTATCACAAATCCTTGATGTAAAAAATATTCCCTCTCCAGAATGATGGGATGGGTCAGTAGTAAATTTACCTTTAGACAAATGTAGCAAGGACTCACGCATTGATGATAATCTCAATGCTTTTTGGATTTTACTAAAAATACCAACACCATTATCCATAACTATTATTGTCATATCTTTGTCTCCGATGTCCACTTCAATAAAAATGTCTTTCCCTGTTGAATGATCCTTTGCGTTATTAACAATTTCAGTGAAAGCGTAATTTGACATACTCCTTATATTTTCAGGAAAACGCAAAACGACAGGTTTAATATATTTCGCCCAAATCTCATATTCATCTAACTTCTTTTTTACTTTAGGTATTTTTAAACTGAACTCAATATGTTTACCATCAGCAAGAAAATAACGAGTCCATCTCGTGTTCCCTATTTTAACCAAATTGCCCTTGCTTACCTCTCTTAATACATAAATATGAGCCCTTTGCCTAGAAAATCCAAATTCCTTAGCTAAAAGAGGAGCTATATCAGCTCCGTGACTTTCGACATTATCCAATACAAACTGGGTTATTTTACTAGGATCTCTTTTCATAGCTTTATTGTAAACCATTGAATAGCTCTTTGTAAACCCCTAAGGTAGTCTTTGTAAACCCCTACTTATCCTTGGCTACACTTGTTTATTCCTAAAGTATTATCAATTTCAACCTAGTCTAACCACTTCCTTGAAAATACCCTGTTTTTCCGCTAATATTAACAAGTTATGGATTTTTCCTGGAATCAAATTAAAAAACCAGTAGTAGCACTAGCGCCAATGTCTGGGGTCTCAGACTCCCCTATGCGCCTAATGGCCAAAAAACTTGGCTCTGATTTAGAATTTTCAGAGTTCATTTCTGCAGCAAGTCTTTTCTACAAAAAAGAAAACGAAAAAAGCTTTAATCTAGCTCGTTTTGAAGAAACAGAAAGACCATACATCATTCAGCTCTTTGGTAATGTTCCAGAACACTTTGAAGTAGCAACAAAAATCTTAAACGAACGCTTTAACCCTGATGGCTTTGATATTAATTTTGGTTGTCCGGCTAGATCAGTTGTAAATTCAGGAGCCGGCTCTGCTTTGTTCTGTGAACCAGAAAAAGCAATAGCAATAATCGAAGCTGTAAAAAAAGCGAGCAATGGTAAACCAACGTCCATAAAGATTAGGGCGGCTTTTAAAAATATTTCAGCGCTAGAGTTCATTGAGAGTATAAAAGGGGCACCTTTTGAAAATGTAACTCTTCACATGCGCACATATGAACAATTACACACCGGTGAACCAAACTGGGAAATTGCAAAACAACTAAAAGAAAAGCTGAAACCATTGGGTATTCCTTTAATCATCAATGGCGGATTAAACACAGCTGAAAAAGCAAAAGCTGCATTAGAATACACAGGAGCTGATGGAGTTATGATTGCCCAAGCTTCTTTAGGGAATCCTTTCATCTTCAGAGAAATCAAAGCAGCTCTAAATAACGAAGCAATTCCAACTGTTACTCTAGAAGAAAGAATTCAAACAGCACTTGAACATGCAAAACTAATGGTTCAGATAAAAGGCGAACATTATGGAATCCTTGAAATGAGAAAACACCTTGCTTGGTATTTTAAAGGTATGCCAAATGTTTCTGAATTAAGAGCTAAGCTTGTTAAGATTGACTCTCTTAAAGAACTTGAGGAAATATTACGTAATATACAATTCCAGACTTAATCAAAAAGGTCTGGTGCAAATTCTCGTATACTGGTATATTCATCTGCACAAACAACAATGTGATCAACCAGCTCAATACCCATTAACTTCCCTGCATCATATATCTGTTTAGTTACTTCAATATCAGGATCACTTGGAGTGCTTGAACCTGATGGATGATTATGCGCAAGCAAAATCTGTGCAGCATGAGCTTTAATTGCTGTTTCAAAGACCTCTCTTGGATGAATCAAAGAACCAACCAAAGTCCCTATTGAAATGACTTCTGGCTCTGAACAAAGACGCATTCGTGAATCAAGACAAAAGAGCATAAGATGCTCTTTCTTTTTATGTCTTAAGTACCCGATGCACAGCCTGTACGCTTCTAGAACATTAAAAATGCTCTTAGAAAGCGGTTTGCTGCTTTCAAGGTGCAAACGGCTCCCCAGCTCCAACCCCGCCTTTATCTGGGCTGCTTTTGCAAATCCAATACCTTTAATCTGCTGAAGGTCTTTTAAGCTTGCTTGGTGCAAACTTTCTAGGGTTGGGTACTTAGAAACTAAATCTTGAGCAACAGTTAAAACAGAACTATTACCACTTCCCTTTGCCATAACTATTTCTAATAGCTCCCTTAAAGACAAAGAAGCACACCCAAGCGCTTCTAAGCGTTCTCTTGGTCTTTCAAACTTCGGTAAATCTTGTATTGTCATACTCCTCCTAAAACTCTAACCTTCTGTATACACTTCTTCCAATTTCCACTGCAAACTTTTAGTATTAAAAGCTAATTTGAAAAAATTAGAATCATCAGAAACTGAAAAATAGTGGATAAGAGAAGAGCCATCATTCGCTTGATGGCGCATATTAATACTCTTAATTTTGTATACTCGCCCATTCCACTTTAAAAGCTTTGGCCAAACTAGGTTCTTTTTAAAGACAACCACAACGTCTACTAACTCATCTACTTCTGAAAGCATATAGTTATCTAAAAATTACGCCACGAAATTCATCATTTACAATCAAAGGAACTCCACGAATCCCTGATATTTGTTCTGTAATCTTTCGCACTGGACAATCATGTTCAACACCATTAACACAATGTGCGCAAAGCCTTTGAATGTTCTTTATTATTATATTTTTTGTTTTTTCTAACTCTGACATATATCCCTCTTAAATTATTACTCTAAATTACGAATGACTCCGACCACTTTTCCTTGAACAGTCCACTCACTTTGCGGATAGATGTTCTTGTAACTATCATTCTCTGGTTTTAAATACACTCTGTTCTGTATTTTTATGAACCTTTTAACCGTTGCTTCATCTCTCAACAACGCCACCACTATGTCGTTATTCTTAACATCCTTTGTTGGCTTAACAATAACAAGATCTCCTTCTAAAATTCCCGCATTCTTCATGCTGTCACCTCTGACTCTTAGTAAAAACACATCTTGTCTGTTTCTAACTAATGTCTGGGGTAAATTAATCCAGTCTTCAATATGCTCTTCAGCAAGCATTGGCATACCAGCTTGGATATTCCCTAAAATCGGAACTGAAAACATTCCTTTCTGAATTGATTTGCCAAGTGTTTCTAAAACCTTAATTCCTCTGGCTTTTCCTGAAATCTGAATATATTCTTTTTCTTCTAGTTGATCTAACAATTTAGAAACCGCGTTCTTTGACTTAACCTTTAAAAACACTGCCATCTCTGAAATTGAAGGCGGTAAACTATGCTCCCGTATTTCTGAAATAATGAAGTTTAAGAGACTGGCTTGTTTTTCTGTTAACTGGTCCATAATTTTTGGTTTGATCCCAGCCGGTTGGCTGGGATACATATATAGTAAACGAACGTTCACCTAGTGTCAAAATTAAAAATCCCTTTGAAAAACAAAGAGATTTAAAAACCCTGGTTAAGTTATCCACAAAAAGACACTGCCTAAGCAGTATCTTTACAATATTTAATCAGCCCCTTCGGCTTCCCCAGCGCATTCCTTGCACAATTCCTGCTGGGTTGTCGAACGGTTAGTTGGATTCAGATGCCTGCCACATACAGCGCAGGTATCTTCTAAGTCCTCATCTTCGTAATCAACCATACTTACCCCCTTGCCCCTCCCGGGTCTTAGTTATTTTTTAGATAAGAGGAAGTTAATAATGTTAACCACAGACTCCCAGATATTCTTCAAAATCGGTAACGAAGCTGGCAGTAAAACCACCAAAACTATGATATAAACAAACTCTTTTTGAATTACCTTAATTATTCCGTAAACCAACAGAATAGCCAGTAAAAACGAAACTATTGGATGTAGGCTTGTTGGAAAATAATTAAGAAACTGTGTGTATATCTTAAATATGCTATCCATACCCAAAGTATATCAAATTAAGCTATTTTTTCCAAAATAATAGAATGTCGGTTATCAAACACGTCTTTCATAAAGCGGTCAAAGATGTTTTTCCTGTACTGGTATTCAGAAGAGTCAAACAAAGCATAATTAACTTCTCCACCAACCATATCCTCAACCTTAGATATCAGATTGTCTAAGCTTCTTTGAGAAACAGGACCAGCAAGCAACAAATCACATGTAGCATTCAAATCTCCGACAAACAAACCTGACAAAACCGCAACCTTCAGCCCCTTAACCTTTAAAATTGCTTTTTCCAATGGATCAGTTATTTGTTTAGTCTTAATTCTCTGCTTTGAAATGATACTTTTAAAATCAGCGATCAAAGAACTCTTAGAATTCAAGATGTAAAACTTTGAAGACTTCTTAGAAAAGCTTTTTAAAAATCCTACTTTAACAAGATCATTCAAATGCGGACTCAGATTCCTGCTATGAAGTATCTTTTCTAATTCACGGACATTAAAACCACGTTCTTGATGGTTCAAGAAAAATATAATGGCTTTTGCCTTAACTTTGTTCTCTAAAAAATTGGCTACCATACTGATCTAAAAATTATATCACAGCCCTGCTCTTAATTGAATTTTAGCACTTTTTGTGCTATTTTTATACAGGTAAGAAAACAGAATGAGCGCTCTAGAAACACAAGTCGGACAGATATTCATAAGTGATAAAAGGCTTTCAAAAAGCTTTGTTTCTTTGCTGTCAGAAAAAGTTCCAGAAACTAACGCTGAAATATACTCCCTAATTGAACTACCAGTGGCAGGAGCTACTGCATGGAACGAATACGAACGACTTTCCAAGCTCATCCAGACAATCCTTAGAAAAAACTTCAGAAGTGAAAACATCAACTCCTTTGAAAACTCAATAGCACAAATAAACGACGAATTTGCAAAACTAGCTGCATCAGGACAAACATCCTGGGTTGGAAAATTAAACGCCTGTCTCGCTGTTAGGCAAAACTCTGACCTTTATGTAGCAACCAGCGGTAAAATCCACGCTTTCCTTTTAAGGGAACGACAACTTTCAGACATAGCAGATTCCCCTGCTAAACCAAACCCTTTAAAAACCTTTGAAAACTTTGCCTTGGGCAAAGTTATTAAAAAGGATTTTTTAATTTTCAGCACAACCCAGCTATTCAACTACATCTCCATTGAACGTTTTAAAGACATCATCAGCTCAGCATCACTTGCTGCTGCTTGTCAAACAATCGCGGAAATAATCAAAAACTTAGCTGATGACAGCATTGCTTTTGGAACATTCATTCTAGAACTAGGCACTACTAGCGAATTTGGTGGTGAACAAATAATAAACCTTTCTCCAATCCGAGAAAACACTTCTCTAAAAAAATTCAGTAATGTGACATCAACTAGTTTCATCATGGCTATAAATGGTTCTAAGAAAATCATCTCTAAACTAAGAAGCATTAATTTAAGAGACGTTGATCTAAATAACTTTAGACCAGTAAACATCAGAAACAGAGTTTCTGAAAAAGCAAGACAGTTCTCTGAAATGAAAAGAATAAAAGAACTGCCAAGGGCAAAAAAGTTCTTCCTTTTTTCCTCAATCATCTTTGGCATCATCCTCATAGTCAACATTTTTGTTGCAATCCATGTCCACAACAAAAACAGTGCAAACACAAAATATTCTTTAATGCTAGATGACGTTCAAAGCAAACTAAACCAAAGCGCGTTTGCGTATTCTGATCAATCAAAAGCATTAAGTTTACTTGCTGATGCAAAAACAGAACTAGCATCAATCCCAGACAAGGGTTTCAAAGAACAAAAAGACACACTATCTTCTCAAATCATTGAACTACAAAACAACATTGGTGGATTAAAAACAATAGATCCAAAGGAACTTACAACATACAAAGAAGCAAACTTTGACCGGATACGATTTAATAACGGAGGTCTTTGGTTAATAAACTCAAGTGGTAATTCAATGATCCAGTATGATTTAAAAAACAAAGCTTTTGGTTCTGTGTTTAGTATTTCTAACTCAACCCAAAACGCAAGCGCATCATTTGAACAAAACCTCTACTATTCAAACAAAGATGGTGATCTTTTCTTAATAGACCAAACAAACAAAGCAAGCGTTCAACAAGCTGGTAGACTAGCATCTAACACAACAGGACTTGTCCTTTACGGCTCACCTGCTAAAGCATATGCCTTAGACAAAGCAAAAAACGCCATATCCTCTGTCACAGTTGATGCCCAAGCTCCTGCAACAAACTACTTCAAACAAAGCGTAAACCTCTCTGATGCTCAAGATCTTGCCATAGACGGCTCTGTATACATCTTAACCAAGACAAGCGTCCTAAAGTTCACCAGTGGCCTCCAAAAGCCATTTAGCGCTTCAGGCTTAAGCTTTAGCGATAACTCAAAGATTCTAGCATCCAAAGCTTGGAACTACATCTATGTGCTTGATTCTGGAAACCACAAAGTAATAGTCTACGACAAAACCGGCAAACTAAAAGCACAGTACGACTCTTCAAAGTTTAACGACTTAAAAGACTTTACCATTGATGACTCTGGGAAAAATGCTTACATCTTAAACAACCAAACAGTCTATCAAATCAGCGTACCATAACTTCAGCTGACAAATGTTTTAACGCCCGATTAATTCTTTGTTTAACAGAACTAATCGGCGTTTTTGTTTTCTTTGCAATCTGCTCCGCGCTTAAACCTTGAAAATACACAAATTCTAAAATCTCCCGATCAATATCTTTTAAACTAGCCAGAGCGCGTTTAATACTCTGGCGCTCAAAAACCAACTCAGGATTCTCTTGGTTGTAATACGCAAATAGCTGTACGTCAGAAACAGCGTTCAAAGGCTCAAAGAAGTTATACTTCCATCTTTTAGCTGTGTTTATCCCGATCGCAAACAACCAAGCCTTAAAGCTTCTAGTCTGATCAAACTTTTCAAACTTTATATATGCTTTAACAAAAGTCTCTTGAACAATATCCTCAACATTCTCCTTGTCAAAACTAAAACGAGAAACAAGAAAATTACGCAAAGACTTACTATGCTGACGCATTAAAGACTCAAACTGTTTTTCTTTAGATAACATAAAAAGCACTTAATAATCTAAGTGCTCTTTATTCTACTCCTAAGAGATTAAGAAATTCTTAACTTAGGTTATTTCAATGTTACTTTACCACCTGCATCTTCCAATTTCTTCTTCATTTCTTCAGCTTCTGCTTTAGCAACATTTTCCTTAACTGCTTTTGGCGCGCCATCTACCAAGTCCTTAGCTTCTTTTAAGCCAACTCCTGTGATTTCGCGAACTACTTTAATGACGCCAATCTTGTTTGCGCCACTTTCAGTTAATTCAACTGTAAATTCTGACTTTTCTTCTGAAGCTACAACTGCTGCTGGTGCTACTCCACCCATCATTACTGGAGCTGCTGCTGAAACGCCGAACTTCTCTTCTAAAGCTTTAACAAGCTCTGAAAGTTCTAAGACGCTCAATTTTTCAATTTCGGAGATAATACTTTGAAATTTCTCTGACATGATTGTCCTTTCTTAATTATTGTTTACTTACTTGAATTGCATTAACAACATACACAAGCTTGCGTAGATTACCTGCCAAAACATTAACAAAGCCTGAAACAGGAGCATTGATTGTACCAACAACCATGCCCAATAATTCATGCTTGCTTGGTAATGCTGCCAAGGCGCCAACTTCTGCTGAGGTGATTACTTTGTTATTCATCACACCCAATAAAATCTGGACATTCTTGTTTTCTTTAGCAAAAGCGCTTAAAACGCGAGCTGGACCAACTTCGTCTTCTTTAGATACAGCAATGGCAACTGGTGCCTTAAAATCCATCGCAGAAATATCAACACCATGCTTTTGCAAAGCTTTCTTAATCAAAGAAATCTTCGCAACCTTAGCAAAAATGTTTTCCTTACGCAATGAACGACGCAACTGCTCAATTTTCTTAACAGTTGTGCCTCTGTAATCAGCAAAGACAATTGCTTTAGCATTTTCAAACTGATTTTCTAAATCAGTTAAAATCTGCTCTTTTTCTTTTCTTGTAACAGCCATGAGGTTTTTCCTTTATGACTTATATCTGAATAGACCGACCGGTATTCCTGTTAAAAAATAAATCTCGGTTATTAACCGAGTGAAATTAGCACTTAAGATGATCTTGAAATGCTTTTCCTCGGTAGGCTTACTGCTCTCACAGATTATGCCCTAAAAGGGCGCCGACTTTCTTTGGAATATTCTATTCACCAACAATATACCAGAAACAATAAAAACAGTCAACAAAACTGTTTTTAATTCTAATCTGAAGTGCAACCGCCAACCGAACAAGCGATTTTTATCTTTGTTTGATAAACTTTTTGTTTATCTAAACTTATCTTGCAATTTCTTTTAGTAATCTTGCATTTTGTAAAGCAGCCTCGACTGCCGCACCGCCAACGCTTGTCCGTGCTTGGGCTTGTTTAATATTGTCGGTCGTAAGTATCCCAAAACCGACTGGAATGCCAAAATTAAGCATAATTTTAAGTATCCCTTCTGAAACTATTTTAGCCACGTAGTCAAAATGAGGAGTTTCTCCTCGCACTACAGCACCTATAGCAACCAGACAATCATATTGTTTGTTCTCTGCTAAACCTTTTAGAATAACCGGAATCTCGACGCAACCTGCGACTCGATAAATTTTAATCAAACTATCTTGGAGCTTGTAAGTCTTAAACATTTTTAGGGCACCCTCTAGTAAACGCTCGGTAACCTCCCTGTTAAACTGCGATACCACGATGGCGACTCGATAATCGCTAGCATTAAATTTTTCAAACTGGACTTGTTCAGCATTGTGCATATTATTTTTTTAAAATTAGTGTTTTTAAATATTTTGCAAGCATATCAAACTCTAAATTAACCATATCCCCCGGCTGTTTACTGCCTAAGGTCGTATGACTTAAGGTATAGTCCACCAGTGAGACGCTAAAGCATTGTTTAGAAACCGAGACAATAGTTAGGCTGATCCCGTCCACGGCTATTGAACCTTTCTCCGTAACCAGTTTCCTAAATTTACGAGGAAAACTAATTTTATAGATTTTCGCACGTCCTGCTGGTTTAACCGTTTCAATTTTTCCAAACGCATCTACGTGGCCAAACACAAAATGCCCATCCATTCTGTCCGACAAACGTAAGGACTGTTCTAAATTCAACTCTTTAGGAACGATCTTGCTGAAATAAGTTTTTTTTAATGTTTCTGGCATCAATTCGGTTATATAACTATTTTTATTAACTTTCTTAACGGTCAAACATACGCCATCCGTGGCTATTGAATCACCTGATTTAATTACCCAGTCCTTTGGCGTTGCAATGGTCAAAAATAAGTTTCCATCCTTACTTTCAACTTTTTTAACTAGGGCTTTGGCTTTAATTATTCCGGTAAACATATGGGTGGTTTAATTGTGTACAGTTAAACAAACAAAACTATTTCAAATATTTTCGTTTGTTAATATTATGCTCATCCAAAGTTTTGGCATAAACTGCTGTACCGTCTTTCATAGTTAAGAAATACAAGTAATCTGTTTTCTTGTAATATATCGCGGCTTTAATTGCAGACAAAGACGGATTAGAAATTGGTCCAGGAGGTAAACCACGATACTTGTAAGTGTTGTATGGTGAATCAATTAATAAATCAGCAGAACTTGTTTGCGGGTTATTTTTCTTTGTAATATATCCAATCGTAGCATCACTTTGCAAAGCCATGTTAATTCTCAAGCGATTCATAAATATCCCGGCAACTGTTTCTCTTTCTTCTTGAAGTGCCTGTAAATCTTCAGAAGAAACCTTTGAAGTATTTCTCCCAACTTCTTTTTCAATAATTGAAGCTAAAGTTAAAACCTCATAAATACTTCTATCTTGTTTAGCAATATCAACTCGCATCTGTGTTGTCATCTTTCCTTCCAGGTTATCCATCATTTTTTTAACAACGCTTGATGCTGTTGGTTTAGAAGCTATGAAATATGTATCAGGAAAAAGATAACCTTCTAAAGAACTAGGCTTTGATTTTAAATCTTTAAGCTCTCCAAGAAAATCATAGTCAGTTAAAACAACTTTTAATTCTGCATTAAAATCTTTCTCAGTAACTAAACCGCGTTTATCTAAATCAGAAGCAATGTCAGAAACAGTCCAACCCTCAACAGCACGCCAAGAGACCTGTGACGCTTTCATATTTGCAAGCTGTTCTCTTCTTGTTTCCCTATCTGACAGCAACTTTGCTCCCACCAAAGCCAAACCAATGGCTGAAAGTATAAAGATGGCTCCAAAAATCTTGTATTTCATATATCCATACTTTAACAGACAGCAAAGGTATTTACAAAATGCAAAATATCTGATATACTTAGTTTAATAAAGATCGAATTGAAACAAAAACAAAGAAAAACTAAATATACACACTGATTCTCTAGAAAAGGAATTATTTTTTCTGTCTGATAATGTTAATCCCCTAACCTTAGACAACTAAATATGTAGGCTCCAAAACAACAACCCCGCTAAATCGGGGTTGTTGTTTAATATTCCCACCAAAGGGATTTTTGTTTTAGTTATCTATCGCTGGTTAAGTCTCTCTCAAGAGAGTCCAAAACCTTTTTTGCATGATCCCTACCACCCAAACCAAAGGCTAAGCCTCCAGCTAGAGCAAGCATGGCAACGACTGCTGTAAACAAGCTCTGGATGAATTGAGTATTTACTTTCAACTGATCCAATGCTGTTAAGAAAGCTAAAATCAAAATTGACCAGCGTGTTATAGCGCCTAGTGCATCTGCGCCGTGCAATTGACCTGCTGCAACTACTCCTTTAACAAGAGCTGACAAGAAGTTTGCTGCAATCATACCGATCAACAAAATTGCACAAGCAACAATTACGTTTCCAAAATATGGAAATACTGTTGTGTACAAAAACTGACTGACTTGGTTTAATCCCAAAATGTCAGCTGCCGCGATAAATGAACCGATCAGGAAGAACCATTTTACTAACCATTCACCGAAATTGGAAATGCTTAGATTCCTACCTGTTCGGTGTGACAAATGATCAAGACCCAAACGATTTGCTAGCGTATCAATTTTTACTGCAAGCAAAACTTTCTGGACAATCTTGCCCAAGAAAATAGCTACCATCCAACCTAAAATTAAGAAGATGATTGCTGCTAAAATATTTGGCAAGTAGCCAACTACTTTAAACCAAAGATTCTGCATGGAGTCTAAAAGACTTGCCTGATATGTTCCATTGTAATAATTCATATGTGTTTCCTTGTTTAGTTCTTTCGAACTATATATTAAATCCAAATCGACCAGTTGGATCTTTTAAATTAATTAACAAGCTAAATTAATATAGATGTGCGAAAAAATAAAGCGAACCTCTCAACTCCCAAAGATTTTGGGTTTAGGTTCGCGAATCAATTATTATTTCTGTGTAATTAGTTATACACATCTTAAACCTATTATATCAAATCCCCTCCTAAACCGCAAAGAATAACGCAATAGCAGCCAAACCAAGCCCAATATCCCTGAAAGTTATATCCAACACCCCTAAACCAGGAGCCAAAGCAATGACAAACAACAAAACAGCGGCTACCAGAGAAAAGAACTTAACCTTAACATTACCTAAAAATAAAAGACCAAGAGCAATATCAAGCAAAGCATGGGCAAAGAGCGCGTTCTCCCTTGTAAAACCAAAATTAGAAACCCACATAGGAACAAAACCAACCCAATCATTTGGATTAATCAAAGACCTAACCCCAGCATAGATAAAGACAAAGGCTAGAGATATTCTTAACAACAAGACGGTTTTTTGAACCTGTTCTGCTCTCATCCCCTAAATTATACACCATTGCAGACTCATTTTCGCAGTGCTACGATGAACTTACCTGGAAAGCCCAGGAGACTTCCACCCAGGCGGTGGGGCAACATCCTTTTGAAAGGGAGAGTCTACTATGGGGCCGAAGATCGTCGCACGCCAGTATGTCTGCATTAGAGCAATCGAAGCGCTGCTCCTGCAGATCACTCAGAGGTTCACTCCCGGGGTAGCTTACAGGGTCTCGTCTATGGACATTCCCAGCTCAGCTAGCTCAACAGCGGAAAGGATCAAAGGAAAGGTCCTGAAGTTCTCCACTGTGAAGGACACTAACGGGAAGTTTGAGGTAAGCTTCTCCTGCACACTGCAGCTGTACAGGATACTGGGACTCTGGAACCCAGCGTCCTTCAAGCTTTCCCTGAATGGCGAGGACTATGAAGGGAGTTTTGGTGCTTCAAGCACCTACAACATCCTGGTCCAGGACGTGATCAAGAAGAGCTAGCACCAAGGAGGCACAACTGAAAAAAAGCAAAAGCCAATGGCAAAGCTTGACCATTGGCTTGAGACGTCAACAGAAATGTTGATGTCTTTTGATTTCTGAGGGATATATAAAACCTCCTGGCATATCAGGAGGTTGTATATATTTCTTTAAACACAGAAAACAGTTTGCACCCGTTTGCTATGTTCTTTTGTTTCGCTAGAAGCTAGTTAAAGAATTGAATCCTTAGCTGCTTTTGCGACTCTAAACTTAACTACTGTTTTGGCAGGAATTGAGATTTGGGCGCCGGTTGCAGGATTTCGGCCCATGCGAGCTGCACGATCCTTTTTCTGCAATTTACCCAAGCCAGGGATGGTGAATTCACCATTTCTCTTAGCTTCGCTGTATGCGGTGCTTACGAGAATTTCTAGCATTTCTGCCACTTCTTTACGGCTCTTGCCTGTCTTTTCTGCTAATGCTTGTAGCAGTTGAGACTTGTTCATTGGTTTTGCCATAAGTATTTGTTAATTATCTTTCTTGAGATAGTATAGCACAGGGATTAAAAAAAGCTAGTAAAATCAAGGGTTTTGTCAATGGTCTAAGATACAGGGGCAAAAAAGGCTTAAACTACACCCTAATATATCTGTTAAAAAATCAATACTTTTTAATCATTGCTCCCCTTGTTTTCCAAGAGTATACTTCAATATGGTGTGCAATTAAACGCAAAAATATGCAGACAACCCTAACCCCAAAAGAACAACAACAAGTAAACGCATACTTAAAAAGCAAAGGATTACCTGTTGATTTCGCGGTTACTTTCTCAGATGTAACTTTACCCGAGAAATACTCAGAAATACGTTCTAGAAGCGAAATACACGACTTTAAGACCCGTGTGGTTTCAAACATACACTTAGATATCCCCATCTGTAGCGCGAACATGGAATCAGTTACTGGGGCTGAAATGGTGATTGCACTTGAACGTGAAGGCGGTATGGGTTTCATCCCTCAAACAATTCCAATAGAAGAAAGGTTGGATATGATTCAGAAAATCAAAAGAACTGATTCAGCGTACATAGATAACCCATTAACAGTATCCCCTGCTCAAACACTGAAACAAGCAAAAGAGATCATGGATAAGTATAAAATATATTCTCTTGTTGTTGTAGACAAAAACAAAAAACCAGTTGGTATTCTTTCAACACGCGATTGGCTCTATGAAACCAATGAAAACAAAAAGATCAAAGACTTAATGGGCGGAAAAAACAAGGTTGTCGTTGCTCCTGCAAATACTAGCTTTGAAGACGCGGAAAAAATACTTAGAGAAAATAAAATAGAGAAACTTCCACTTGTTAACAAAGCTGGTCATTTAGCTGGACTCATAACAGCGCATGGGCTGTTCTACAAAAACCATAATCCTAGAGCAACCAGAAACAGCAAAGGAAACTTTCTGATAGCTGGATCAATTGGTGTTGGAAAAGAATTCACCACAAAACACATGCGTGAAGTAGAACTGCAGGTCAAAACAGGAATAGACATTCTAATGATTGATACGGCCAGAGCTTTTTCCATAAACACAAAAGAAGCTCTAAAAGCAGTTAAAAAGAAATACCCAAAACTTCCAGTGATTGTTGGTAATGTTTCAACACCAGAAGGCGCTAAATTCCTTTTTGAAAACGGAGCTGATGGAGTCAAAGTAAACCAAGGACGCGGTCATGTTTGTAGAACATCTGAGGTTGGAATTGGAATCCCTCAACTAACAGCAATCGCAAAAGCCTCCGCTATAGCAAAAAACTACAATGGTACAGTCTTTGCTGATGGTGGCATGAAAAACGCTGGAGATATGGTTAAAGCAATAGCAGCAGGTGCTGACATTGTTTTTACGGGTTACCTCTTAATTGGTTCTAAAGAATCAGCAGCACAACTTTACTTCAACAAAAAAGGACTCCCTGTTAAAAACTACGAGGGTTCTGCTTCAATCGCATCGCAATCAAAAAGAATCGCCAAAGGAAATCTTGATCGAATGCGCAGACCAGAAGGAGTTACAGAGGAGGTTGTTGTTACTGGAACAGTTGCAGAAATCGTTAATGACCTTTTAGATGGTTTTAAATCAGCAATGAGCTATCAAGGTGTTCGAACCCTAAAAGAACTTCGTGAAAAGACAAAGTTCCAGTTACAAACAAGCGCAGGATCTTTTGAGGGTTTAAAGAAATAGCTAAAAAAGCTTAAACACAAAGTCCCCGCTTCTATCAATCAAGCTATTTCTAAAATAGTACGCATTGCCCTGATGAACAAAGGCAACAGATTTTGCATACCTTAAATTTTGAAAAGTAATTACTTGTGTTGAAAACATATTATTCTCAACAACCAAACTATTCTCAGGGTTTGCAAACATCTCTTGCTTCAATGATTCATAACTTTGATTAGTACCTAGAAAAACTTCAATACTACCAATTTCTATTGAATCTAAATAAAAGACAAGAGCATTACCATTTCTTTCCTCAAGACTGCATGTCCAAGCAACAGGAACTGAAATACTAAAACGCAACTCAGAAACCCCACAAGCTTTAAAGCCTGGGATTTCTTTTATTTCTGAAGTCAAAGGATTAGTTGTGCTAGGACCCTTGGGTTGTTCTGTAATCTTGTTTGTTTCAACACCAACAACAGTTGCAACTGGAGGCGGTGGGGTTATTATATCCGCTTTTTTCTCAGGAGGAAATGATGTTCCTAGAAGTGGAAAAACACCTTCTCCAGAAGGAAACTGTTGGGTTACAGTCTGTTGTTTTGGTTTTGTCTTTAACTTTGAAATGAAATACATACCAGCAACAACAATGATTGTAAGCAGCAAAATTAAAATTATTGCTCTTTTCATATATCTATTCAGTATACCACTTTTAACCTTTTCATTTGAAAACAAAGCAACCCCATCCTACCAAGGAGGGCTACCTCAATTTAACAACTATTCTTCAATATATTCCGGAGAAGTTTTGTTCCTAATTGATTTACTAACATAAAAGAAACAAATCCCTGCTAAAAAAACAAAAATTGTTACAAACTCCAAACCATGACGAAGTCCTCCGTCCCCACCAAACCTTGATTGACTTAAATCAGAAATTCTTCCTACAACTGCCGGAGCAGCTGTGTCTCCAAACAAATGGATTATTAATACATAAAAAGCAAAAGCAGTAGCGCGCATATGCTTAGGAACAACATCATGAATAACGGCGGTGGCAGGAGAGTGATATGCGCTTAAAAACATTGAACCCAAAAAAAACAACAAAAGAAAATACTTTCCATGTGCTTGTAAGCCCAAAAACATCAAAGGCGCGGCAATCAACAAAGACCATGCGATTGTATCACTTCTACCCCAAGCAAACTTTTTATGCAATCTATCAGCAACATAACCCCCGATGAAAACACCTAACACACCAGCAATCATCATAGTAAGCCCAAGGATTATTGAAGCTTCCTGAATATTATACCCCTTGTACCTTCTAACAAACTCAACACCCCAGGCAATATATCCCCCACCTGCAAAAGCAGTTAAAGTTCCACCAACAATTGCCCATAGCAAGGCCGGATTCTTAAGAAGTTGTTTGAAAGGAATTTTAGGATGAACGCTCTTCTCTGTTTTGTCATACAAACGACTACTTAAAAAAGCCAACAAAAATCCTGGAGCAGAAACAAAAAAGAAAGCATAACGCCAATTAAAATGATAAGCAATAATACCGCCTAAAGCAGCACCAAGCGTTCCACCTATAAACATACCAGCATTAAAATACCCCTGAGCCATGGCTCTTTCTTCTTGCGGAAAATTATCTGAAATCATGGCCGTTGCAGCAGGAGCATAACTTGCCTCCCCTATACCAACCAAAGATCTAATTCCAAGCAAAGCTTTAAAGCTTGTAGCCATTCCTGAAAAGAAAGAAGCAAAACTCCAAAACGTAACCCCCGCAGTTATCAAGAGCTTTCTTGAATACTTGTCAGCAAGCATTCCCAAAGGAACGCTGGCTAAAGAATGAACCAACATAAAAACACTGCCTAACAACCCAAGCTGCGTATCTGACACGCCAAACTCTGCTTGAATGTTATGAAACAGCGGGAAAATTACTTGTCTATCTACGTAATTAAAAAAATTAATCAAGGCCAGAACCCAAACGATTTGTGTCTGTTCTCTAGTAAACTTATGCATTATTCTACCAAACCTCCCTGGATACCTTTAATCGCTTCAACAATTTCACTCCTAACGCGTTCCTCGATCATACCTACTCCATTAGAAGATTCTTCGCCGTCTCTAATTAGCTGTTCTAAATGCTCAAGCGTTTCCTTAGAAGCAATGCCTGGGTCTGAAGCATGAGCGCTCCAGATCATCTTTAAAACATGCATTGCATAATATATCCATTCTCTATCAGACATACCTAAGGACTCATCCAATCCATTTTGATGCGATAAAAAATCAATATAATCAAGTAATGACCTTGAAAGATTCGCTCTTAACTCTGGGTTTGGAAGAATTTCAACCTGTTCTTGCTTCCAAGCATCAGGATCTTGTGACTCCCAAGGATTTGTTTCAGAATCAGTCATAGATATATGATATCACACTGTTTAAATATGCCTATGCATTTTTTTGTGCAAGACATCTGTTGCAACAACTTTACTAAAATCAAACTTTGATTTTAACGTGTACGCTATTCCAACCAAAATAATCATCAGGACTGACATAACAACATACGCAAACTTAATTCCTTGTGAGTCTATAATCACACCAACAATCAAAGGACCAACCAAGGCTCCAATATCATAGATAAGGGACATCATACTGCCTACCCTGCCAAAGTGTTCAGGCTGTGCGCATACTGTAATAAGCTCGTTATTTCCAACAGAAATTAACTCTAAAACAAGCCCAACACAGAAAGCAACAAGAGCCTGCCACCAGAAGGACCCAATGAAGACTAAAGAAATAACCAATAATGCCATTGCAACAAGCCCATACGCGAAAGTCTTCAATCCCTGGTTATCAAACCACTTTCCAAGCCACCAACCAAAAATATATGGCAGAGCAAACATCACACCAATCAAAATTGCTTTACTTAAACCAGCGCCTTCTGTATATGCTTGAATTGGAAGAAAAAACGCCAACACTGAACTAACCAAAGCAATGAAAAAATTAAACATTGCGACAGCTTTTAACTTCCAATCCCAACGGATGAGATCCCTAAAAGCTAAACCATAGACCTGATTAAAATTCTCAGGTTCTCCACTTTGTTTAAATACCTCTGGAGTCTTCTGAAAATACCAGATGATGAAAAACGCAATCAAAGATGTTGGTGTAATAAGGAACAGGAGTTGATGGATAGAAAAATATTGAATAAGCCACATACCAGACAAAGCAGCAACAACCCACCAGAAATTAGCAATCGTATCAAAATACCCAAAAATCGTTGCCAGCTTACCATCAGAAGCATTTCTTCTGAAATATGTTCCCCTACCAACAGAATCCATTGCAAAAGTAATACCATTTAAGAAACGCCCCAACACAACAAACACAACCATTCCTGTAACTCCAGCAAGAAAATATGATGCCCCAATAAAGGTGTACAACAAAAGCCCAACCAGAATTATACTGGTTGCTTTAAAACGATCAGCAGCCATCCCTATTATAGGGAGCGCAAGAATGAAAGAAACATCATAAGCAGCACGGATTAAACCAGCTTCAGCATAGTTTCTGGAAAAAGAAAAGATAAACACGGGGAGCAAAGATTCAGCAAATCCCCAACCAGCCCAACGAACAGCAGTTGCAAACGTAACAATTCTAATCCCTAATGGAGCTGAAAACTCAGAGAAACCAAAAAGCCTTTTAATCATATTTTAGCAAAAAAATTATTTCAAAACTCTAATTTTTTCAAAATTCTTACCGGTTAACCCTTTAATAGAAACGTTTACCCATTCGTATTCTGAATTTGCTAACTGAGACGGTGAGAGTACATATTCTACGTATCCATCTTCCTTTTGTTTTAAAGCCCCTACCCCAACCCAAAATTTAGCCACAGAAGTCTTTGTGGTTCCCACTGGAATACAGTTTCCTATCTGTGTGCTAAATACCAAAACCTTATCCCTATCTCTAGTGTATGGTCTTCTACGGCTCACAGTATAGTAAGCTTGATGCATTAATTCTGTTTTTTCACGCCACAAAGGATCGCTATCTTGACCTGGTTTTAATCGGACATTCATCTCAACCATCCTTTTGCGTCTTTCATCTAAAGTTGGCAAACCACCCAACTGTTTTTCCATTAAACTAATTTTGTCTTTCAAATCTTCATCAAATTCTTCGGGTGTATAATGCGAACCAACTGGGGTCAATGTAAACTTCATGTTTCCTGGCAAATAGCCACTAAGGGAACCAAGAAGTTCTCTAAAACCATTAGTATAACTTTCAGTCTCCGCCTTAGAAATATTATTCATTCTTTCAACGATTACATCATCAGAGCTAAAATCAAAAACCAACCCCGACTTATACACCTCCGCAATTGGCTTTAACCATTTTGCATAGTACATCAGTGTAAATAGCTCTGCCCAGTCAACATCTGGAGATTCATCTAAACGCCATAACTTGTAACCACCAAAAACAAAAACGAATTGGATAGGTTCATTTTTACTAACGCTCCTATCTATCGCCTCTCTTACTTGTTTTTGGTACTCATCTGAAACACTAAACTTTCTGAACTTTTTAGACATGATTGTCTTAAAAATAAACTCAGAAAGCTGATCTTGTGATGAAAAACTCATTTCTAATTTTTCAGGTTTCAGCTGTTGTAATCTTTTCTCAATAAATTCTTGTGGTGTCATGATTTTGGAGATGTGGGCAGGATTTAAACCTACCTATTCCACCTTGCGGGTAGACGCCTAGACACTCGGCCACCACATCAGAATAAGCATAACAAAAAACACTAGCTATCGCTAATGTTCTTTGTGGCAGGGGTGCTAGGAGTTGGACCCAGTCTAAATCTTTTGGAGAGATTTGTGCGACCGTTACACTACACCCCCAAGAAAAACAGCTCATAAGCCCAAGGCTTACAAGCTGTTTGAACTACTTGGTTTCCTTGTGCATTGTCATCTTCTTGCAATGCTTACAAAACTTCTTAAGTTCCAAGCGCTTCGGTGTTAACTTCTTGTTTTTTCTGGAATGATAGTTTAAGTTCTTGCACTCTGTGCATTCCAGTTTAATCAAATTATCTTGAGACATTGATATTATCCTTTATGCGATTATGGAGCCGGCTGTCGGACTCGAACCGACCACCTACGGTTTACAAAACCGTTGCTCTACCGGATGAGCTAAGCCGGCAAGAGATAAAATTAACTATTAAAATTTAACATAAAGACCGTAAAAAGTAAAGGGCCTTGGGTTGCTAGATATGAATCCAGCGCGCCAAGGCACCTTTGCTTGTATGGTTCTTGCGTTTCTTCATCAATGTTCTGATGGTATACGCAAAACCAGATATCTTTCCTCCTGTTTTAACTACCGTTGAAACTGTGCGAATCGAGCGCCCTGCGACGCACAACCACACGGGTGCGCTCGTGCATGATCAGTGTACGCTCGTTGTACCCCTGGATATCGTGTACAGCGCTGTACTCGAACCCAGGGTGCTGCAGGAGCGACGAATCAGGCTCGACGCGGTAATGACTGACCGGCTAACCCAACTTCAATTACAGAACTAAGATTAACGCCTGATAAAACATACTCCGCTATCTTATTTGTCGGTGCGCTTAAAATACCATCCCAACCTGAATCACCAGTTATAACTAAACCAGCAGGTAAAGTAACATTAACGTCTCCACTATCACCAGTTGAAGAATTGATAGTTAATTCTGCTGATGTTGTTACAGTCTTGTTATCTCCAGAAGTTTCTAACAAAGCAGCAAAGTTAATCGTTGGTTCTGTAACACTTTCAGGAATCGTAATAGTGGCATCTTCTGAGTTATCTCCAACAACAACTTCAGTGTGAGAACTGTCTAAATCAGTATCAGCGTCTAGAATAACTTGCTGTGCTTCAAGAGGAAAGACATGAACTAATCTAGTTACCCTCGCCGCTAGTCCTGCTGCATTAGTAACGTCATATGTTACGGTAGAGTCACCTGGGTCATCTGTGTTATCAATGTTATTAGTAACCATTGAAGTAGTTAAATCACCATCCACAGGATCAGATGCTGTTGCACCTAAATCTGTGTATACACTACCCACATAAATAATTAATTCACTTGGACCATTCATTGTGATTACTGGAGTTGAGCTGGTAATTGCGTTGCTATAATCTACTGTTTCTCCTGAAATGACAGAGGTGAAATCTGGACTTACACTACCCCACCAATTATTTTGTGCATCGATTGAAATACTGGATACTCCTGTCCAATTACCATAACCTGTACCACTTGGTGTTCCATTCGTTCCACCTATAGCAATAGCTTTGCCTGTGACGTTAAAGGAATTGTAATTAATATTAAAGGTTCCGCTAGACATACGATCAAAAATAAAACCATCTGATGTATTTGTGATTGTGTTATGTTGACCTGTTAAAACAAGTGGTAAGTTCTGAGAAGTAAGAGCCGCGTAAAACTTGTTTCTAATTTTGTTATTATTAAAAACCAAATTTGAAGTTCGGTTAGACGAACCGATCAACTGCGAGCCGTGTCCTCGGTCACTTCTACTTGCTAAACCATCTGTATCAACTGTGTTGTTAGTAAAGTTTACATCGCCAGCATCCCAAGCATTTAAACCCCAACCATATGCGCCATAAATAGTGTTACCTGAAGCTGTACCGTTTGCACCAAAGAAATAATAGATTCCATAGAACAAGCTGTTCCAAAAAGTACCAGCAATAGGTCTAGTTGTAGTACCAGCATAAATAATGTTATTAGTAACATCTACATTTGGATGATACGTACCGGTTGGTAATATTCTGTCTAAACCAAGAATATGTACACCAAAAGCAGATCCGTTCAAACGAAGAGTATTACCGCTTACTGTCACTGTAGCCTGCCCTATAATCTTAATTGCACTAAGTGCATCTAGGGTATTTTCCCCATCAACAAGGTTATTACTTATTAATATGCCTGTAAGCGCAACAGGAGTCGCACCGCCTACATGATCTACTAAGATTCCTACTCCAGAGTACGGCGATGAAAAAGACGCTAATATCTGATTATTAGCTGTCACATGAAAATTCTGAAAAGTGACATTTGAAGCAGTAATTCGCACAATTGCCTTATTTTTGCCACGAGTTGAACTACTCCCTGCTAAATATACTGATTGGTCTGAGACTGTCATCAAACTTGGGTCAGGAGCTTGGATTGTTGTTGAACTAGTACCTGAACCTGTAACCGTCAACTCCTTATCAATATTAACTTGTTCAATATATGTCCCTGTTCCGACTTTAATAGTATCTCCAGCCGTGGCACGAGTAATGCTTTCCTGAATATCAGTTCCTATCATTCGAAGATAAACTTCTTTCAAAGGATAGTTAATGGATTCATATGTAAGATCATTAACCCAACCCAATCGTTCAAAAGCATTCATGCGTGCATCATTGTCAGGGGTAAGAGTTAATACAGCTTTATCAAATGTATTGTTAGCAAGGAAACCTGTCCAATAACCAGCAGGGTTAGCATAATCACTACCACGAGCAATAATTTGAAAAGCATTATCATTAAAAGTATTGCCAGAAATAGTAACATCACCGATTGGTTGTGTTGTCCAACCAGAACCAGTCATGCCCATCAAGCTTACAGCACCCCAGTCAGTTATATGTTCAATTAAGTTGCCGGTAATATTTCTTCCTGAAGCTGGACCAGTCTGTCCAACACCATTAGTTATAGTGATCTCACCGTAGAGAAATTGGTTGTTCTGAATCGAAAAATTATTAACATGCACACCGCCACGCTCGTCACTTAAATAGAGACCAGAATATCCGAGTTCTATATTGTCTACAACAGAGTTTTTTAAAGTAAAGTTTTCCCCTGTAGCAAAAACATTTTTATTTCCACCAACCGGTAAATTAGCTAATTCAAACCTCAAACCGCTAATAGTAACATTGTCACCTGTGATGACAGTGTCTCCTAATGATGCATCACGTTGTATTGCTTTAACAGTCGCAACAACACTTGCACGATTAGTTATTGGGTTACCAGAACCATCTACGCCTTGAATTGTCAATCCGTTTTTAAGTAAGTTCAACAAGTAAGCGCAACACCGTAAGGGTAAACTTAGAACATGAAGCA
>JBBTQQ010000003.1:0-28730 GCA_038065615.1 Patescibacteria group bacterium
ATTCGCAAACCGTTCCTGTCGGCTCTTCCGTCCGGGGTTTCCTGGTATACAAAAACATCCAAATTGTTAAGGTTGCAAATCCTGAAACAATTGCAACGATTGTTAGATAGAAGGCGGCTTTGTCAGCTAAAATCTGTGCTTTTGAATGAGAGTTTTGAGCTTCAGCAACAAGACGCATAATTCCTGCTAAAGCAGTTGATTCTCCGATCTTGATAACTTGAACCTTCAATGAACCACTGCTGTTAACAGTACCTGCAATTACTTCACTGTTAGTTGCTTTGTGAACAAGATTAGACTCACCCGTTATCATTGATTCATTAATTGATGATTCGCCTTCTATCACTAAAGCATCAGCTGGTATCTTTGCTCCTGGTCGAATTAAAAGAACATCACCAACTTTCAATTCAGATATTGGTACTATTTTCCCGCTTACTAATTCAGCCATGTCTGGAAGTAATTTGGCTAACTCTTTCAAAGCTCCTTGCGCATTCGTGATTGATTTCATTTCCATCCAATGACCAAAAATCATTATAGTAATTAAGGTTGAAAGCTCCCAGAAAAACTCTGCTCCACTAAGAAAAAAAGTTGTTGCAATGCTGTAAACAAAGGAAACAATGATGGCTAGAGATATAAGGCTCATCATCCCAGGTTGCTTTGATTTTAATTCTACAACAGCTCCTTTTATGAATACTGTGCCTGCATAGAAAAACAGTATTGTTCCAAAGATCAATGGGATATATTGCGAACCAATAAATTCAGGTAATGAAAAACCAAACCAATCTTGTATCATTGACGAGTACAACAGGGTTGGTATTGTTAAAACCAAACTCCACAAAAACTTCTCACGAAACATTTCAGGAGAATGCCCTTTATGTTTGTCGTGGTTTTCGTGTGATTGATGATCTTGGGTATTATGGCAGTGTTCGTGTTCCATGGTTTATTTATACCAATCGTTATACCACTCTCTCATCTGTTCAATCTCTTTGCTCTGAGATGAAATAATATCATCTGCTAATCTTGTCATTTCTGTTCTATTTGTAGAAGCCTTGAGCATTTGAGCCATCATAATGGCTGATTGATGGTGTGGAATCATTTCAGTAATAAATTCCCTATCAAAAGGTTTTGCTGTTTCTAAGTCTACTATATCCACAGGACCTCCCATCATGCCTCCGTGCATCATTCCTGAACCTAAACCATGTCCAGAGTTAACAAATTTATCCGGAACATCATTTCCAAACCAACGTTTATACCATTCTGTCATTTTACTGATCTCATCTGTTTGAGCTTTGATTATATTTTGAGACAACTCCTTTATCTCAGGGTGGTCTGCCTTAGTTAAAGCGATCTTAGCCATAGTTATTGCATCGTCATGATGCGGAACCATCTGTTCAATAAAGTGCTGATCAATTCCACTATTTGTTCCTGGTTGAAAATATCTTGAGTTAAAACCCATCATTCCCATCATTCCATAATTCCTGCTATTAAAAGCAAAGGAGGCAAAAAATGCCATTAAAATAACTCCTACTATTAACCCACCGAGTACGTACACTAGCTTTTTATCATCCATAAAATCTCCTTTAATTATTTATTCTTTAGATTGTATATCTTGGAAAGCTCTTTGATGACTTTTTTGTCTTGACCCTCCCTGAACTGATGACCAACATGCTCTTCTAAGTGATTTTCTAACACTTTTTGGTTCAAGCTCTGTAAGGATTTTTGTATAGCCAAAGACAAGCCAATTATATCAACACAGTATTTATTCTCTGCGATCATTTTTTCAAGACCTTGCATCTGACCTTGAACTCTATGTATCTGATTTATTAAAGGTTTCATATTATTCATTTTCATATTTAACAACACTCCTCAAACTTGTCATTAATGTTTTTTTCCTTTTTAAAAATAAAAGATACGGCGGTAAACAAAGCAAGGACCAACCCAACCAAAACTGCTTTAAGGAAAACGCCCTGAGAAACTAAAAACACTGCGGGGAAGCCAATCAAGACAACAGAAGTTTTCCAAAACAGCCCAAACTTTGAACCATATTTCTGAACAGTGGCTCCAAGACTAATTGCCATTAACAATGAGATTAGGATAGGAGGAATATCTAATAGGTTAAGGGTTACTGCTATGAATGACCAGCTCCAAGTAAATACCGTTGCAATACAGATAGGGCAAATATTTAAATCCGAGGTTTTTCTAACAAAATACAAAACAACAGTAAATATGAAGATTGATATTAATAGATATATCATATAGCTAAAATTATGAATGCTAAGATAATCATTAAGAACCCCGCTACTAATTTCATTGTCTTCTTGTTTTCTTTTTGTATCTCTTTAACCTTTTCAACCAAACCTTGATTGTTAGCAATCATCAATATTAATACTAAAGGAAGAACAAAGAGGACGTTGTAATAAAAAAGATATATTACTCCTCTCCAGTATGTTCTGACATCATGTAAAAGGCCAATAATGCTTAAATATGGGCCTCCTGTGCATGGAAACTCACAAAGTCCAACTAGAGCACCCAACAAAAACATTCCTGGTATACTAACTCTTTCTAACAACTCGTTCATCTTTGCATGGGCACTGTGCGGTACAGCCAACTTTATTGGGAACTTAGGAAATAATATTTCAAAGATGTTTAAAATTCCAAATATCACGAGCACCAAAGCACCTATCTTTGACATCAAATGAGGAACATCAAAAATATGAAGAGCATTCAAAATACCGAGTCCGATTAACAAATACACAGTATATATTCCTAATATATAAATTAGTCCGAGTTTTAAGATCTGTCCTGGTTTTCTTCCTAAACCAAAAAGGAATATTATACTTACAATCAATATGGAGAAAGCACAAGGATTAATGCTGTCTATCAAAGCAGACGCAGTTACCAGTGGGAATAAAAATCTCCCCTGGTTACTTATCTCCCAAAGCCATTCTGAACTTCCTGAAAATCTTTGAAATACAATTACAAAACCAAAAATTAAAAGAACCGAAAGCAATAGTGTTGTTAAAAGTTGTTTTTTCATTATGGAGTAACGTTTGCTTTAATATTCAAAGTTAATTTAGATCCATCAGCTTGTTCTACAGAAACAACTCTTTCTATGACCCCAATTCCCGACGGCCCATGTGCATTAGGATCAAAAGTTACATCGATTGTTGCTTCTTGATTTGGTTGTATCGCTTGATTAACCTCAGGCGCAAATCCGTGAGAAAGCATTCCATAAGGGCCAAATGATTGACTCCCTATTCTCAAGAGAGCATCAGTACACATACATGAAGTATACACTTTCTTGACCATAACTGGAGTATTTTCTGTATTTGAAATCTTGAAACTTTTTGTTACTTTTCCATTCTTCATGGAAATGGTTCCAAAATCATAGGCATAGAGATCTGATTTTAACTTAGAGGTTTGTTCAGAATGCGAAATATCAGTTTTAGTGTTTTCACCTGCTTTAGGCTCTGCGTATAGAAGGAGGAGACCTAAACCAACAATCCCTACTGTCACCCCTATTATTAAGGTTAACTTTTTAGACATGGTTTTTCCTTTATATAATCATAGGGGAATAATATACCCCCTAGGGGTATATGTCAAGAGGTTATTTCCCCATTAAATCGCAGGTTGTATGTTTTTTTGTTATGCTACTAGTATGCATAGCAAAACATTCATTCTTTTTGTTAGAAACTTCATTTTTGGGGCAGAAGACAGCCTAGTTTCAACAGTTGGTTTACTTGCTGGTGTTGCATCAGCTGGCATACCAAGAAAAGAGATTATAATCTCAGGTGTAGTCTTAATCTTTGTTGAAGCATTTTCAATGGGTGTTGGGAGTTTCCTTTCTGAAAAAACAACCGAAGAGTCTCAAATAGACAATCAAGAAAAATTCAGTGACTCTCTGATTGCTTCTGTAATAATGTTTTTCTCATATTTTATCTCTGGTTTAATCCCCTTGTTTCCATATCTCATACAAAGCAATACTAATGCTTTCTGGCAATCCATTATTGCGAGCTTAATCGCTTTATTCATTCTAGGTTTCTTAAGCGCAAAGATCCTTAAAACAAAATTATTTAAAAATGCTCTTAGAATGTTACTAATCGGAGGAATGGCAATAGCTCTGGGAGTCATTGTTGGTATTATTATTAAATAACAAAAAATATGCAAAGAAAATATATTAGTCCAATATTACTACTGACTTTCCTTGGGCTTTGTTTTGCTGGGTATTTAAGTTTAACCAAGCTCATAACAAACATTTGTGCGCTTAATGAAGCTTGCCCTTACTTCTTAGGATATCCTGCTTGCTGGTATGGTTTTGGAATGTTTACAATAATGTTCATAACAGCCCTACTTGTATATCTAAACAAGATTCAGCTATCTAAAGCACGGGAAATAATAGGGGCTATTTCATTCCTTGGTATTATCTTTGCAGGAAGTTTCATTGTTCCTGAAATGAAACCATTGCTTGCAGGCGAAGCAAGATACGCCCTAGGCTTACCAAGCTGTGCTTATGGATTTATTTTCTACGTAATAATCTTTGGGCTGACTTTGAGAACTCCTAAAGAAAACAGTTAATCACGTTTTCTACCGTTATCAAAAAATTCATAAAAAGCAACAGCCGCAATTGGACCAACAAGTCCAACGAATATTAATTCCTCTATTGCTACAGGAGCGCGCTGAAAAATATCTATTGGTGGTAAAAGATATTCGCCGTTGAATATCCACTGATTTAGATATGTCGCGGTAATTTCGAAAAGAGTTGTTAAATACAGAAAATACAAAGAAAGTGGCCAAAGTTTTTTGAGGAACTTTGGAAATTTCATTAAAAACAAGACTGAAGGAAGTAAAAAGAACAAGCTTCCTAAAAATAAATAAGTGTATTTGTTATCAAAAACAAAAGTTTCTTCATGTCCAGCAATCAACAAACTAAAGAAACAGCCTAATACAAACAAAGCTGAAAGAAGAAAATGCAACATCCTGTTATCAACGATCTCTTTCTTATCATGCGGTTCTAAAAGCGTTTGATATATCACAATCATTGTGTAAGTTGCTACAGCCATCCAAAAAAAATCTTCATAAGGAATTATATTTAAAAACCTATGATCAAAAAGGGATTCAGTGGTATACCACACCCCGCTCTTTATACCTATATAATCAACAACAATAGCGAAAGGTGTTGAGGCTAAGACTGCAAAAAGCAGTGCTTTTTCTTCTTGCCAAACATGTCCAAAGCGTAATGCTAAGTACAACCCAGGCAACCCATAAAACAAAAGGGTTGAAATCAGATAAAGGTTAACTAAATATACAGATGTTAATATTGCCAAAATCGGTAATATTAACAAGATTATCAAATCAAACCATTTTAATTTCTTTTTCATTCTTTTTGATTATACAGGTTTTTTCTGTTCAACTAATTTCCCCGCTAATATCTCTATTTGATCAGCTTTTCTTAAGCACTTAATCTGTTTTTTATTTAATATCTGGTGATGTCTACTGCTATCTAAATCATCAATTAAATCCCAAAGATTTTCTTTTGTTGTTAACCAGTCTTTGTTTGGTAGTTTAGATAAATCAAACGGGTCTGAATAGCTACGAAGTGTTTTCTGACCGTTGTCTTTAAAATATTCGTGGAAATATGAAAGTGCCAATTCCCTGACTGTCTTGTAGATTGGCTCTCTGTATCTTAATACAGCATGATTGGTTTTAGAAATCGCTCCCCAATAACCATTTTCCTTAAACAAAGCAACAACGTGCTCATCATCATTTGGTGTTGTTTTCATATCCATTAATAGAGGCTTTTTCCCATTATGCCAAAAGATTGCTGCTGCCAAGATCGCGCCCTCTGCACAGTGCGCCCGTCTTTGTTTTAAAACCTCTCTAGGAGAAAGGTATGTTTCTCCTTTCATCTCAAAGTTGATCGGAATCTTGTTAATAAAATCCTGAATCTTTTTAGGAGTATTCAACTTCTTTAAGACCCTCAATTCTTTTGAATTAAAAACGTTAAATATTTTGTTTGTTTTTTTCTTTTTCATTGTTTTAATTATGAAGCTATTTATCCACTTAAGCAAATTGACAAGCTTTTTAATCTTTTCTAAGATATATGTATGTTAATCAGAAAAGACATTAAAACTTGGTCCAGCTTCATCTCATCAGCTGACTTCAGACCCTGAAGGACAGCGTATTTAGCATTTGATACGACCAGCTGCTCCTCCAGGGCAGCTGGTTTTGTTTTGTTCTGGAGAACAATCACCAGGGGGACCACATGCATGACTCCATTTTCTTCGCGGGTCAGGACGATGATTTCGAGGACGTTGTCACCAATCGCGGAGGCAACTCAGAAGACGAATCTGAAAACCTAACCCGTTCAGAACAGCTTGGCGGGCAGACAACCCGCGAACCCATAAACCCAGGGGGTCAATATGCAACAAAGCCGCCGTAATAGGACATTGCGCGGCTTTTTTGCTATTATACCTTTAAAGAACACAAATGAAAAAAATCCTTTTTAAAATATTTTCCACTATCTTCATAATAACCATCACCTTCTTACCAGCAAGCCTTGTGAATGCTGCAAATATTGGTGGAAGAACCTTGTTCAAAATGTACTGCCCATGTTCTGCCTCTCAACTAATTGTCGTTGGCCCTCCTGTTGGTGGGTTGTTTATGATAACCCCGGTAACTAAACTTTTTGATTACAAGAGGGTCGCAATACCAAACTGGAATCTAGGATCTGCCCTCCCTTTCTATGTACCATGCCTTGTTCCAGTATTAGTCGGTTGTGCACCGATTGGCTTTGGGAAACCAGTAATATACGAAGGAACTAGCTCTGACAACCCTTTAGGTTTCTAATCCGATGTCTGAATATATTAAATTAACTAGTGAACTTAAGAAAAAAGCAAACCCTGCAAAAGCAAAAATCTTGCAGGGTTTTTTCAAGACAAAACCAGGGGAATATGGTGCTGGTGATATTTTCTTAGGTATAACTGTTCCAGAGATACGCAAAATAGCGAATCATTTCTCAAAACTTTCTTTGTTAGATATTCAAAAATTACTTTCAAGTAAAATCCACGAATACCGTTTGATTGCTTTAGAGATCCTTGTAATACAGTATGAGCGGACAGACGATCTTCAAACAAAAAAGAAAATTGTTCAAGCATATATTAAAAACAGAAAAAGCATAAACAACTGGGACTTGGTTGATCTTTCAGCACCATATATTTTAGGTGATTGGTTCAGAGAAAAAAACAAAGCTTTGTTGTATCGCTGGGCTGGTTCTAAAAACATCTGGGAAAAAAGAATAGCTATTATAACAACTTTTGAATTCATCAAACACGGTCAGTTTACTGACACTCTTAAGATCTCAAAACTTTTGTTGAATGACAAGCATGATTTAATTCAAAAAGCAGTTGGTTGGATGTTAAGAGAAGTTGGAAAAAAATCTTTAAAAACAGAAAAAGAATTTTTGGATATTCACTACAAACGAATGCCAAGAACAATGCTACGATATGCAATTGAACGGATGTCTAAAAAAGACAAAGCACACTACATGAAAAAAGTTCAAAGCAAAAGACCTCCTTTCGGTTCCCATGATCTGGGTTCCAAAAAGGAAGTCTTTTTGCGTTCTAGCAGATGATGCCTGAGCTCATCATACTCTCGATGATTAGGCGAGGATGGACATCGGCACGGATCAGGGTCTGGACATGTGTCCTGTTTGCCAGAACCAACCTCCGGATGTAGTTCCAGCTGTAATGCGGGGGGAATGCATCCAGGATTTCCCGGCAAACTTCCGGGTCTACACCAAGGTCTGAAGCGAGCTCGAGCTCTTTCTGCATTTCTCCTCCTCTACAGTTGGTGGGGGCAATTAACCGGGGCGGTCCGGTTAAAACAAAAATCCCAGCGGCGTTAGCTCGCTGGGATAATTCTTGTTTAGAAAAGGTTAGGTAAACAAAAATTGTCTCAACGGACTAGCACCGCTGTGATTTCTAATAGTCAACAAGAAATTTAGAGACAATTTAAACATAGGCAAATATTACCAAATTTATTCTTTTATGTAAAGTGGGTTTTGCACAGGCGCAATTTCTTCGTTTTCTTTGCTCAAATGCCAGAGCCCAAAAAGCAATATTGCCATGCCTAAAAACTGCATTGGTACCAATGCTTCTTTGAGAAAAAAGTAGTTCACAACCACAGCAGCTAGTGGGAAACCAAGTTCTGCTAAAGTCGCAATTGATGCTTTGGTATGCTGTAATCCTTTGTAGTATATGAACAATGAAACAACACCAGATGTAATTGCAATAATTAGAAGGAAAGACCAGTCTTTTAAAGTAACGCTTGAAAGATCTGGAATGGTCTTTTGGAAAATATTCAAAAATAACAAGAAAACAAAAGCAACAACAAACCTTAATGAGGTCATAACCTTAAAGCTGACTTTGTTTAAAACAAACTTCCCTAATACTGTTGAAGCACCCCACAAAACAGCTGCGATTAAAGCTAGGGTGACTCCGGCTGCATTAGGATTAAACTGTTCTCCGATAAAAAGCTGCGGAATAAATCTGGGGAAGGAAACTATGTAAGCACCAGCTATGATCACCGCTGTCCAAAGCCAGAAATTTTTTCTTAGTTGTTCTTTCAACAATCCTGCTGCAAGCGAGATTGCAATTAAAGGTTGTAGCTTTTGCAAAAGAATTGCCACAGATGGATTTACGTATCTAAAAGCTTGGGTAAAAGCAATTGATGCTAAGGCAGAGCCCCCGATTGCGATAATCAAGACTGAAAACCATTCTTTTTTTCCTAACTTGCCTAGATCTTTAAAGGACCAAATTAATATTGGTAGAACAATAAGGATATCAAAAAAATGCTCAACTAAAACTATGAAGTTGCTAGAAAGTTCTTTTGTTAAATGCACTCTAAAAGGAGCATCTGTTGCCCAAAGCATTGCTGCTATGAATATTAAGTAAGGACCATACTTTTGCATTTTGCTTGTCATGTTTTTAATCCAACCTCTTAATTATTGAAATATCTTTAGCAATTTGTTTCTTTAGTTCTGTTTCTGATTTATATTTTTTAAACTTGTGTAAAAACCGCTCTATTCTAAAGACTAAACGTTTACTGTAAATATCTGCACTATGACCAATTAAATGCGCTTCAAGCTTGGGATATCCCTTGGCGTCTTTTGGACCAATAACTATACCTGCTTTGTAAACCCTGTCATCCAAAGATACCAAGCCTGCATAGACCCCAAAAGGGATATTGCGCTTTTTTTTAAGGTATTCTTTACGGTCAATATTGGCAGTGGGAAAACCAATTTTCTTGCCATAGCCCTGACCTTTAATGACCCGCCCTGAAAGGAAATATAACATGATTTATTTTACCACAAAAAACTGATATCCTATGTATATGATTCCTTTCTACATTTTTGCCTGGATTGCAAGCATTGCTTATGGTCTAGAAGTCATTGTCATTAAGCTAGCAAACAAGCATCTAAGCGCTAATCTTTGGGTTTTTAATTTCCTCTGGAATTTTTTGGTTCTGCTCTTAATTGTCCCCTTTGCCGTTGCTAACCATGCCGTTATTCCCGGACAGTGGTTTAATGTCGTTATTGCCGCATTGCTCTATGCGATTGCTGGTATCACCTATGTAATAAATCTTTCTAAGCTTGATGTTTCTGTTTTTGCGCCTTTGTTTAATTTTAGAACGGTTTTTGCGGTAATCCTTGCTGCAGTATTTTTACATGAGAGATTAAGTTCAGAACAGTTGCTTCTAATTTCTGTGATTTTCCTGGGTGGTTTTTTTGTTAGTATTGATGAAGAATTTTCTTTCAAAAGCTTTTTTAACAAAAAGATTTTGTACACCCTTTTAATGATGGTCTTTATTGCCCTTGAAGCAGTGTATATAAACAAAAGCATTGACGAGCTTGGCTTTTGGACAGCAAGTCTTTGGATTGCAATAATTGCTCAAGGGATGTTACTTGTAACCTGGCCGAAATTTGGCAAGGACTTTAAAAAAATCGGTCCTAAAGAATTCGGCGCAACTCTGTTGGGTGCTCTAACGGGTGTCGTAGGAATATTAGCATCTAACAAAGCTTTTGCATCTAACATCGGAGTTTCTGCAGCAATCATCTCTCTGCCAATTTCCATGATCATTGCATTCTTGTTTTCTGTGTTTGCTCCACAACTGCTTGAAAAACACACTCTCAAAGTATATTTTGTTAGATTTGCAGCAGCAACTGTGATGATACTTGCTGCCCTTAAATTAAACTGATATTTAAAAACTAGTCTTGCTAGACTAGTTTTTTTCACGCGCTGTTTTTAAAACTTCAGACATCCAGATTAAGTCGTCTATACCACGCTCAATCTTCTTTAAATATGTTTGATCAGATATATTCCCAGCCTCATCAAAGAGCTCATTTACTTTGAAAAACTTTAAATCATATTGCGTTGGTGCTAAACCAAGTGCTTTTACAACTGTGTTTAAGGCTTCAATCATTCTAGCGCCACCAATTTCTCCATTGCTTACGCCGGCAATTAAAACAGCTTTTTTCCTGTATTCAAGGTCTGCCATGTCTAAAATGCGCTTTAAGGTCCCTGGGAAACTATGGTTGTATTCAGGGCTTACTATGATCATACCATCCATACGTTTAACCATATCCATGTATTCGGGATTAAGGGCTGCTAAGTTTCTTCCATCATCAGTTTCTGGAAGATTTAAGTTTCTTGGATCAATTAAAATAGTTTCAATGTTTTCTCTTTGCTTTAGTTGCTGAAATATTAAATTAGCAGGCTTTTCACTAAAACGCCCTTGTCTTGATGTACCTAATAAAACTGGAATGAATAGTTTTTGCATATATTTTGATTAATGAGTTTTGAAGTAATACAATACAATGCTTGCAAGAAAAATTAAAACTGAGAGGATACTAAAAATTAATTTAGGTTTTAAAGTTGGATACTTTCGCACAAACCATGCGTCTATTCTAAATGCTTGCAAGATTAACAAGAACATCAAAGCAGCAAGATACATTAATGATTCAAATTCAAAAAAATTAGCAAAATCTGAGCCGATTATTAAAACATGGATAACTATTAAAATTCCGGCAAGGTATATGAAACGGTGTAGAATTTTCCAGTACTTACCCATTTTCTTTACTGCATAATTGAAAGATGTTGCTGTCATAGCTACAAGGATCAGTAAAGCTACTAACCCTAACAAATATGCAAGCAAATATATGCCCTGTAAATATTTAAGATTACTTAAACCACCAAAGACTTTAAAGAATTCTAAGAGCGCATGTATTAACGCGAAAAGGAAAGCGCTAACTCCTAATGCTCTTCTGGATTTAATAGCTACGGATTTAAAGGGAAGCTGTGGAAAAACAAAATATATTGGTGTAATAATCAGGGAAAGATAGATTAAAGCAAGAGCTATGATTGCGTAATTTTGACCAAGCTCTATGTAAGCCACATTTAGATTAGTAAATTGGTTTACTGTAAAGCTATAAAGCAGGATAGCCAAAAGAACTGCAGCTGTGAGAATAATGTATCTGATATATTTTAAAAGAAAAAGCATTCTGTTAGTTTAATGCATCAATACTGGCTTGATACTTGTTTGCTGTTGCAACAACGTTGTCACCATAGAAACGGTACCTTTTGTTAGTTGAACCTGAAAAATATATCATTGCAGCTGCCCACTCTTTTTTTGTATCAGCAGCTCCTGCTGCTTTAACTTTGATAGCTGCGGCAAGAAATGCATCTTCAATATCCCATGGATTTGCAGATTTTCCAGTTATTGCAGCAACTTTGTCCTTGTAACCCATCCAGGTTGAAGGGATAAACTGAGCAGGACCCATAGCTCCTCCCCAACCAATCCTTGCACCATTTTTCCCTCGCATTGGACAGGAAACCGGTGTTGTATTTGGATCCAGACCAAGATCTGAGGTAATTTCCAAAAACTTAGGAATGTCTCTTGTTGGGTTCATTATCTCTGTATAGCTTTTTTCAGGAGGATCTCCGGCACGATTACATGTACCAACGTTTTTTCCAAGATTAGACTCTTGAGTTAAAATAGCTAAAAGAAATGCAGCCCTAACTCCCGTGTAGCTGGAAGCGGTTTTAGCCATTTCTACAGCCTCGCCAAAAGTAATTTCCCTAGAAACACCGATAATATCATAGATTTGATTTCTAATCTGAGTTGCTCGTTGTTTGTTTGCTGCAACTAAAGCCGCATACTGGCTTTCTTTACCTTGGGTGTCAGAAAGCAAACTGTTCTGCTCTGAAAGCTTGCCACCCAAATCTTGTTGTTGCAACGCTTTAATAGCCAGGAGATCTCTGGCATCTTGTTGTTTTTCTTCTAGTTGAACTGTCTGATCTTCTAAGTCAGTTTTGTACGACTTAATTTGATCTAAAGCTTGCGCTAAGCTCCTTGAAAGCTGTTGATTGTTATCAACCTCTTTAAAAAATCCGGATATACCACCATCGTTTGCTAAAGCTGAAACAATTGATTTGTTATCTTGCTCATAGATCGAAATGATTGTACCACTAATCTGAGTTTTAATCGTACCTATTTTCTTTTCAAGCTCAGAAATAGAGCCTTGGGTTATATCAATCTGGTCCTCTAAATCTCCAATCATTAAGTTTGTACTTCTAATCTGCAAAGAAAGTTTTGATTGTTCAGTCTTTAATTCTTTTACTTTTGCAGCTAAAGTATTTTTTTCATTTCTGGTTGTAGAAAGTTGAGCCTCGAAATCTGCAATTTGTTTTTCCAAAGCTTGAAGCTCTCTTTCTAACTGCACTTTATCTACAGCACTAGCTTGGACTGTAACAGTTTCAGCATTTGTTGAAACTGGGACGGAAAATAGATTGGCAAGTGCGATAATTAGCGCAAATGCCAATATTTTTTGACTTCTTTTTATTTTGCTTACCATAAATGCATTATATCATATTTGGTGATATCATTATTCTATGAAAAAACTCCTGGCTATATTAACACTTCTGGTAATATGCTTAGCTATGTTTTTTATATTTAAACCAAAGAAGCTTAACCAAGAAACAGTAATACAACTTCACGAATCCAATCAAAGCAAAGAAGCAAAATCATTAGTCATACCTGAGAAATATTTAATTGAAGTTCCTTTCACATCACAATCTCCTTTTGCAACATGGGATGAAGATGAAAATGCTGCTTGCGAAGAAGCGAGTTTAATTATGGCTTGGCATTGGCTAGAAGGTGATATTTTAGGGAAAATTAATCCAACTCAGGCAGAAGCAGAAATTCGAAAACTAATTGCCTTTGAAAATGACAAATATGGTAATTCTGTTGACACCTCAACAAAAGACACAGCTCAAACGTTTAAGGACTACTACAAAGGTACGAATATCGCGCTGAAATATGATTTTGGGATAAATGAAATTATTGAAGAGATATCAAAGGGAAACATTGTCATAGTTCCAGCAGATGGCACTGCGTTGTATAACCCAAACTTCAAACAACCAGGTCCTGAAACACATATGCTTTTAATCAAAGGGTACGATCAAGCTAAAAAAGAGTTCATAACAAACGATCCTGGCACCAGGAAAGGCCAGGATTATGTGTATACCTATGATGTTCTCTTCAATGCTATCCGTGACTATCCCACAGGAAACCACGAAGTAATAACTGGGATTAGGAAAGCAATGTTGGTGGTGAGTAAATAACTAGAGTTTTAACTTCTTTGCTAACCTCTTGAAACCTTTCAGGTTCTCTAAAGCATAACTCTTGTAATTTACATCCTGTCTTTGAGAAATTGCATTTTGCAAAAGACCGTAAGCGGCTTCTGCAAAAAAAACGATTAGTTTCATATACTGAAGATCATTGTAAAGTTTTTCTGTGTTGTTTGGCGCATAATTATGAACTAAGATGCTGTCTTCTTTCTTACCAAATGAGCCCTTCACTGAAAACATGGCGAGATCAAAACGACGATCAGCACTACCAGAGTATTCCCAATCAATTAATCTGTACTTTCCGGTCCTCGAAAGGACTATGTTCCCAAACATTAAATCTTGATGACAAGGATCTGTTTTTGAAATTGGTGATAATCGTTTCTCTACTAATTTCACCTGTTTTAAATACCATGATATATCACTAGGCAACCAAGCTTTTAGTTGTTTTGCTTGTTCTATATAATCCCTACCTCTTTGTGCAGGACTACGCTTGCCTTTCAAAACATTTCCTTGGTGTAATTTTTTTAACAGCCCTGCAACACTCTTAATCGCCTCCGGCCTCTTTGACTGTTTTTTTGTTAAAGGTCTACCCTCCAAATACTCGACTATCAAAGCGGAGTGGTATGGGTAATGTTTAAAGATCCTTGGGCCGATGCCTTGTTTGTAAGCCACTCCGTAATTAAATATTTCTCTAGCCCTGTCTAAGCCTAATGACTTGGAAATACTTGGGGCAAAACGAACAACATATCTCTTTTTCTCAATTGAAACAAGATAATTGAAATTAGTCATTCCGCCACTTAATCGGTGGATTTTTAAATTCTGTTTTTTCCACTCAGGCAAAGAACGAATTATCTCATGATGCGTTTTCATATACTAGAACTTACTTGCTTCCTTTATTCTCTCAATAGCCACTATATATGCGCCATTTCTAAAGGATGTATTGTATTTCTTCTGTGCTTCTAAAACACCTTCGAATGCTTTGATCATCAAAGCGTCAAGCTTTGCCAAAACGTCTTCTCTGGTCCATTTTTCATCATGCATGTTCTGATACCATTCATAATAGCTTGTGGCTACCCCGCCACTGTTTGCTAATATATCAGGAATAACTATAATGTTGTTTTTTTCAAAGATCGCATCTGCTTCTTGTGTTGTTGGACCATTTGCCATTTCAATGATTAACTTTGCTTTTACCTTAGAAGCATTTTCTCCGGTTAAAACATTTTCCAATGCTGCTGGAACTAAAACACCAACAGCAAGCTCCAAGAGTTCTGAATTAGATATTTCGCTTGTCCCAGATAAACCCTTTAAAGCTCCAGTTTGTCTTTTATGTGCTTCTGCTGCTGCAACATCTATACCTTCTGGATTGTAAATACCACCCTTTGAATCAGAAAGAGCAACAACTTTCAATCCTTGAGCTTTTGCACTTTCTGCAAAGTATGTTGCAACATTTCCAAAACCTTGAATTGCAATTGTTTTGTTTTCTGCTAAATCAACCAAGCCGGCTTTTAACACTTCTCGTAAAACAACACCTCCTCCAAAACCTGTTGCTTCCGTTCTTCCTTGACTACCTCCGTCTTCGATTGCCTTACCTGTAAAAGTTGCTCTAGCTTTTTTACCAATGAGTTTTTCAAACTCATCAACCATCCAGCCCATGATTTTGCCGTTAGTATTTACATCTGGTGCTGGTACATCAAATTCAGGACCAAAAACAGGGTAAAGTTTTTGAACATAGCCACGGGAAAGTTTTTCTAATTCTGTTTCAGAAAGCTTCTTGGGATCAAGAATAATGCCGCCCTTACCACCACCAAAAGGAACATTAACAACCGCATTTTTGAAAGTCATCCAAAAGCTTAAAGCCCTAACCTCATCTAAATTAACATCAGGGTGGAAACGGATACCGCCCTTGTAAGGGCCTCTGGCGTTGTTGTGTTGGCTTCTAAAGCCCGTAAAAATCCTTTGGGAACCATCATCCATAATCACTGGAATAGTCACCTCAATATACCTATCTGGATACTGAATACGTTCAATGAATTTGGGATCAATCTTAGCAACCTCGGCTGCTGTTTTTAACTGACTCAAAGCTGTCTGAAACGGATTTATGTTCATAATATTTCGTTAATTGTTTAAATCTATTAAAAATTTATTTTGGTGTCCTTTTGCCATCAATGAACTTGTCCTACCGTTATTTGTAGTTTCTTCCACCAAGTCCGTCCTGATAGCTTGAATATTCATACTTTCAGCCATCTCTGCAAGATCAGCATCTTGTTGAATCTTGGCTCTTGCAGAGTCAACGTCTCCTTGATCAGCTGCCACTAACAAACCGTGTACTGATATTTCATCAGCGGAATTTGTATGCCCTTGCCCTGATGTACTTTCCGCTAACTTTTTAAAACGAATGCCACTGCCAATATCGCCCGAAATGGAATCACCAACTACGATTAATTTTGAATATGGAATCGGAATACCTTTTTGTTTAGCTTTTTGAATTAAATAATCAATCTTGTATTCTTTAGCTCCTGGCACATCAGTATCAGAAGCACAGTCTATGAAATATTCTGAAAGGCCGAGAACTTTACTAGCTTGACGCACAAAATTTCTTGGATTTGCACTCATGCCAAACATTGGTATTTTCAACCGTTTGTATAATTTAGCTAAATGAAAAATTGGTCGGATCTTTGTTTCTTCAAAAGCAGCTGGGTTCTCAGAGTATTGCCTTTGTATAGCCGCGGTTGCTAGCATATCAAACTTTTTTAAATAGCTATCCGCTATTTCATAATATTCATTCCCTGGGTTATCTATCTCTCCAATGTGCGGTTTCATGAATTGTTCAGTATAAACTTCAGGGTCTATCCATTCTTTTTTTCCCAAAACATAAATACCATACATCCTATAAAACTCTCGCCAACTAGTACCTAGTTTAAATCCCGCCTCGTATACTTTCCACAGCTTAACCGCATCAACTTCTTGAGGAAATAGCTGGGGAACTGCTTCCATATATACAGGCTGAAGATGTGTGAACGTTTTATCAATATCAAAAAAAGCCATTGCTCTTGGTAGTCCATCTGAACCTAGCTCAATATCAATATCAGGATTCTCTCCATTCAAATCCTCAAGTTCTGACTTAACTGTCAACGGTAACTGCTCTCGATTTTCAACACCATTTTCTAAATTTCTGACCATTTTCTAAATATTCTCTTATTATTCTACCTAGTAATAATAGCACTTTTCTTGCTACAATTAAACTATGAATATTGAACAAATACAAAAACTTGGTTTAAAAGGAGAGGTTCGCTTAGATGAAGCAACAATTAAAGAATACAGCAGGGATGCAAGCATCTTTGAAATTAAACCCGAGGTCGTCATAGCGCCTGCGGAGGTTGCTGATATCCAAAAAATTGTTGCTTTTGTTAATACTGCAAAAAAAACAGACCGAGGGGTTTCAATAACTCCGAGAGCTGGTGGAAGTTGTATGAGTGGCGGTGCTTTAAACACCTCAATAATACTTGATTTTAAAACACACTTTAATCGTTTAATTGAACTTGGTTCTGACTATGCAATTGCAGAACCCGGTATGTACTACCGTGACTTTGAAAAGGAAACTCTAGCTCGTGATTTGTTGCTTCCCCCATTTCCAGCGTCCAGAGAAATATGTGCGCTTGGTGGAATGGTTGGAAACAATGCTGCTGGTGAAAAAACTTTAACACACGGTAAAATAGAGGACTATGTTTTGGAATTAAATGTTGTACTTGCAGATAGCAAAGAGTATGTTTTCAAAGCAATGGATGAAAACGAATTAAAAGAAAAACTTGCCTTACAAACTTTTGAAGGTGAGATATACAGAAAAGTAAACCAACTCCTTAAAGACAACCAAACTTTGATAGAAAGAGCAAAACCAAACGTTTCCAAAAATTCAGCTGGTTACTATCTCTGGAATATATATGACAAAGAAAAAAAGACTTTTGATTTAACAAAGCTATTTGTTGGTTCTCAAGGAACGCTTGGTATAGTTACAAAGATAAAGGTTAGACTAGTACCACCTGAAAAAAACTCAACAATGGTAGTTGTCTTTTTAAAAAACTTAGATAACTTGGTGGCTATTGTTCAGAAAATATTAACCTTAAAACCAGAAACCTTTGAATCATACGATGACTACACATTAAAACTAGCAATAAGGTTTTTACCTGATTTAATAAAGATACTGAAGCCTAAAAACATGATAAAAATGGGCTGGCAGTTTCTTCCAGAGTTCTGGATGACACTAACAGGGGGCTTCCCTAAACTCGTACTTTTAGCTGAGTTTACAGGTAAAACACACGAAGAATCATACCAGAAAGCTCAAAACGCTTTTAACCAAGTAAAGGCAATGGGGGTTAAAACCCACCTGATAAAAGATGAACAAGAAGCTAACAAGTACTGGGTCATTAGAAGAGAAAGTTTTGCCCTCTTAAGAAAACATGTTAAGAACAAACACACAGCGCCTTTCATTGATGACATTATTGTTCGCCCAGAGTTCTTACCAGAGTTCTTACCAAAATTAAACAAACTGATCCAAAAATACAAATTAACCTACACTATTGCAGGACATGTTGGTAATGGTAATTTCCATATCATTCCTTTGATGGACTTTAAAGATCCAAATACTGCAAAGATAATCCCTAAACTTTCTGATGAAGTTTACAATCTTGTGTTGTCATATCATGGATCTATAACCGCGGAACACAATGACGGTTTGATCCGAAGCCCTTACTTAAAACAAATGTACGGAGAAAAAGTTTTTAAACTCTTTGAAGAAACGAAAAAAATATTTGATCCTAAGAATATTTTTAATCCAGGGAAAAAAGTTGGTTCTTCCCTGGAATATGCGATGCAGCATATTATTCGGGAATAGAAAAAAGCCGACCCCTCAATCGACCCTTCTGATCCACCGTGCCCATATGGGCACGGTTTTGCTTTCCTCCTGAAAACTGATTGTACTGGTGCTGCCGCTTCTAGAGCTCGAATGCGTACGGCAGAAGCTCTCCGATGCTGGTCTTGTTGACCCACGGATTGCCGCTCTTGTCCTCGGCGTCAAAGCAGTAGATCGCGAGATCCTTGTTGCCGTGGGAGAACTCCCAGATGATCTGGCGGCAACCACCGCACGGAGAACCACCACCCTTGAGAGCGATCACCAGGTAGTCGATGTTCACGACCCCTCGGCCAACCATCCCTGAGATGGCATTGCCTTCAGCGCAACGCGTCATCGGGTAGGCAGAGTTCTCGACGTTAACACCAATGTGGATGTTGCCGTCTCCCCCACGTACAGCACACCCGACCTTGAACTTCGAGTACGGCTCGTGCGCCCTGGACCTGACATCACGTGCCCTCATACAGCACAACTGGACACCATGATCGAGATCGTTCAATCTGACCTTTTGCATCGTCCCTCCTCTATGACGCGTGTTTTCTCTGAGCCTTCGTGCAAAGAAAATTGCACATACCATCATATCACGTCTTGTATCTCTTTTCAATATTTCGGTCTCTCTCATCGCAAATGCGACAAATACTCTGTAGGAGCCAACAAATTAAGGGATAAATGAGGTCTTGTGTTGTTGTAGAAGTCTAAAAATTGATTAACTTTAGTTTGGACTCGTTGTTGGTCTTTCCTGCAATAATTTGTCCAGCCTAAACATTCTTTTCTTAAAGTCCTGTTAAAGGATTCAATATAACTTTGTTCGTTTTTTCTGTAAGGTCTGCTGGTTCTAATTCTGTTGCAATATTTTTTAGCAACTTCCAGCCATTCTTTCTCAAACTCATTCCCTCCATCTTTTTGCATTAAATCAGCAAACTTAAAATATTCCATCTGTTTTGTTAAAGCCATGGCACCATGCTTGGCTCCAAGTCCCATTTCGATAATAACCGATGCTTCTCTGGTAAAGATATCAAGGCTGGTAAAGGCATAAAGACTGCCAAAGTCCACAGTGTCATTTTGTACCACTTCTCTTGGCTTGCTAGCGGTTGGTACCGGCCCTCGCTTCTGATTCTTTTGCCTGTATTTACTGCTTAATTGGTACTTTTCTCCTAGTATGCGATAAATAGTAGATACAGAAATCGTAACACCAAAATTCTTCTTCATCCAGTAACGGATTTTTTCTCCACAGCAATGGCGATATTTTTCCCTAATAGCGTAAATCCTGGCTTTTATTACCGGATCGGTTTTCCTTTTTTGTCTCCTGCCTTTTTTAGCCTTCTGATAATCTTTTAAAAACTTTTTAATGCCTTTTATTCGAATACCCATAAACCAACGAAATACTGTAGCGCGATCTTTTCCGACCTTTGGAGCGATGGTGTCCGCTGACTGGCCGGCTTTGTGTAATTCCCAAGCCAGCTCTATGAGTGATATACTTTGCATAGCGATGAATGATTACTTGTTAGTATTGCTACCAACAGTGTATCATTTGTCGCATTTTTAATGAGAATTAATCGTATTTAAAAGCCGCCTTTTTGGCGGCTTTTAAATGATTTTCTAGTAATCTCTAAGCTTAGTTATATTCCTGTGTTCTTTCATTCTTTCTAACGCTTTTGCTTCTATCTGACGAATACGTTCTCTTGTAACTCCAAATTCTTCTCCTACTTCTTCAAGTGTATGCGTTACTCCATCTTCTAAACCAAAACGCATCTTTAGGATTTTTTGTTCTCTTGGATCAAGATCGTGAAGTATCTCCTGAACATATTCTTTGAGAATCTGTCTTCCAGCAACTTCTTGTGGCATTGTTGTATCTTCATCAACAATGAAATCACCAAGAGATGATTCAACGTCTTCACTATCATCTCCAACTGGAGAATCAATGGAAACAGTTTCTTGAGAAATCTTCTTTAAGTGATATACTTTTTCAACTTCGATACCCATTTCAGCAGCTATTTCTTCTGGTAATGGTTCTCTTCCTAAATCCTGAACTAACTGCCTTTCTGCTTGAGCATATTTGTTTAGTGTTTCAACCATGTGTACTGGGATACGAATTGTCCTTGATTGATCAGCAAGTGCTCTTGTAATTGCTTGTCTAATCCACCATGTTGCGTAAGTTGAAAACTTGTATCCTTTTCTCCAGTCAAATTTATCAACTGCTCTAAACAGTCCAAGATTTCCTTCTTGAATTAAATCTAGAAGTCCTAAATTTCTTCCCATGTATTTCTTTGCAATGGAAACAACTAAACGCAAGTTTGCTTCTGTTAAACGCTTCCTTGCAGCAACATCACCTTTGGTAATTCTCTTTGCTAGGTCAATTTCTTCAGCACCTGAAAGCAATGGGACTTTTCCGATTTCTCTCAAATACATCTGAATTGAATCGTCATAGATATCACCAAGATCATAAGTTGAATCGGGAACTTCTTTTTTCTTTCTGCCTTTTGTTGTCTTTGGAATTTCAGCTATGTGCGCGTCTTGAATCTGCCAAATGCTTGCAACTTCAGGATCAACAATTTCAATTCCTCGCTTATCCAACTGATCCATTACAGATTCTACAGAAGATACGTCATCTTCAAAATGTGGTAATGCATGCAAAATCTCAGCTTCTGTAACAAAGCCTCTTTCTGCTCCCTTTGCAATCAAATAGTCAACAGCTTTTTGAATGTCAGGCTGTTGTTCTGTTTCTACTTTAGTTTTAGCAACAACTTTTCTCTTTGCAACCTTTGCTGTTTTCTTTGCCTTTTTGTTGCTTTTTTTTGTTGCTTTAAATTTGTTCTTCTTGGTCTTTTTTACTATCTTTTTCTTCTTAAGTTTCTTCTTCATAATAAATGCGGTCCATTAAAAACGGATTAAATGCGACTTAAATTCTTGGATAGTTCCAAAAACTTTTCATTGAGCTCTTTTAATTTTTGTTTGTCTTTCTTTTGTTCAGCCAAAGCCATTTCGGCAATCACTGAATTCATCGCTATTTTTGTATTATTGGCTACAAAATCCCTTAAAAGTTTGCGGAATTCTTGTTTAAAGACCGCGGGATTGTCCAATTGGTGATATTCTGATTCTACCATAAATACCGCTATTTTAGCCAGTTCCTGGTCTTTGAGGGTAGTAATGAATTCCTCGCTGTCTTGGTCAATATTTTGCTTTGAGAGCTGTTCTAAAACCTCTTTAATGCCGGGGTCTTTAAAATCATCGAGGGTTGTTTCCTTTGATACCTCTTTTGCATACTCAGGATCAAACAAAGCATATCCTAACAATCTTTGTTCTAGAAGAAAAGTTTTTGGTTTAAGCAAAGGCGCGTTAGTTTTAGCTGCTGTTTGAGAAGAATTGTTTGTTTTCCCATTCCTCACTTTCGCCATTATTTCATAGACAGTCTTTTCAGCAACATTCAATCTTTGAGCAAGCATTCTTGTGTAGTGTTCTATCTCCAATGAATCGACCAACTGCTTTATGAGCGGTACTAGGTCTGCAGCAATCTGTTTTTTTTGCTGAACTGAGGATGGATCGTAATTTAGAAAAGATTTTTCAAAGAAATAGTCTAAGTATAGCTGTGCGTCTTCTATTGCTTTGGCAAAAAGCTTTGGGTCTTTTTTAATTAACTCATCAGGGTCTTTTGCTCCTGAGATTTTAACAATGTAAACACTGAATCCTTGCTGAAGAGCAAGATCAAGAGTTCTTCTTGTTGCTGCGATTCCTGCAGTATCTGTATCAAATGAAAACTTAAGATTTTTTGTTAATCTAGAAAGAGTCTGTAACTGATCAAAAGTGAATGCTGTTCCTGAACTTGCAACAACGTTTTTAAATCCTGCTTGGTGCGAAGTTATTACGTCCATGTTCCCTTCCACAATTATTACACAGTCATCTTTTCTAATTTGCTGTTTTGCCTGATACAAACCAAAGATGACTTTGCTTTTGTTGTATATTGCTGTTTCCGCTGTATTTATATACTTCGCTGTTTTAGCATCTGAATCCATAGTCCTTGCTGTAAACCCAACAACATCTCCAGAATAGTTTTTTATGGGGAAGGTAATTCTGTTAAAGAAACGGTCAAAGTAATCACCGCGTGTGGATTTAGAAATTACACCAGCGTCTTGTAATTCTTTATGAGTGTATCCTTTTTTAAGAAGGAATTCTTCCAGTAAATGAAACTCATTGGGTGCAAAGCCAAGCTGCCAATCTTGAATTGTTTTAGCACTTAAGTCCCTTTTGTTTAAATATTCCCTAGCAGGTTGTGCAACAGAACTTTTTTCAAGAACCTGGTTGTAGTATTTTGAAGTCCATTCGTTGATCTTTAAAAGTGTTGATTGATATTTGTTCTCTTCTACATTCTCAGCTGTGTACTTTGGTAGCTCTACCCCTGCTTTTTCTGCAAGAGCTTTAAGGGCTTCTGGAAATTCGATGTTTTCATATTTCATCACAAAACCAAAAATATCTCCGCCTTCTCCACAACCAAAACAGTGCCAAATTTGTTTTGAAGGAGAGACCATGAAAGATGCGGTTTTCTCATGATGAAAAGGACAAGGTGCTTTAAAATTAGTACCTGATTTTTTTAATTGTACATATGAAGAAAGGACATCAACTATGTTAAGTTTGTCCTTAATTTCAGAAATTGTTGAATTTGATGAACGCATAGGCATTTTGGCGGAAGGGAGGAGATTCGAACTCCTGAAGGCTTTGACACCTTGCGCGCTTTCCAAGCGCGTGCACTAGACCACTATGCGACCCTTCCAAAGTGCTCACTGACTTCGATATTTTACCAGAAAAAACCCTGTATATCAAACCTTATCCGAAGAGAGTTGGCACTTGTTTTTTCTTCTTAATAGCTTCTTCAAAAAGCGATACTTTGCCATATTTACCATCATACCCGGGAACTATATCTAACTTCCCAGAACGCATTTTCATGATAGCGGAAACAGTTTCTTCTCCCGTTATTTTTCTTAATTCTTCTTCTGAAAGCTCAAGCAAAATGTCTATCTCTTTTGCTTGATCAGTCATGCGTACATATTCATCCTGAACTTTTTTGCTTGAAACTGATTTTCCAAATCCTGCTGCAATTATTTCCTCTAAAACAACAAAATGTTTTCCAAGTATAGCGTTTTTTGGAATATATCCTTCTTCTCTTTCTGCAAGCTGTTCTGTTCTAGAAAACACTCCGATTGTTAAAGGAGTGTCGCACTTGGGACAAAGTGCCTGTCCTTTTGTATTCTTAGGTAATTTTGCTGTTTCTTTTGGATGCAAAGAAATATTGCAATCCGCATGTCCATCATAATGGTACCTTCCTTCTTCAGGATAGTACTCAAGAGTATGTTTAAACTTTTTTCGATCGCCTTCCTTCAAAATCCTAGTTATTTCATCATACGAAACTTCATCTTCTTCTAAGTCAAAAACATTGCACTCTCTCCCTATTCTTGGTAGTGAATGCGCATCTGAAGAAGAAATCAATGTATATTTATCTAATTTTGGTATCCTCCAAAACATTTCAGGATCAGCAGAAAGACCTGTTTCCAGAGCATAAATATGTTCAGACATTTCTTCAAAACATTCTTCAACGCTATCATATCCACTCATTGACCCAAAAAGACCAAAGTAAGGCGTCCAAACATGCGCTGGCATTAACATACATTTTTCTGATGCCTCTAAAACTATTCTCAACACTTCTTTTGATGGAATACCAACAATCGGGCGACCGTCTGAACCAAGTTTGGCTCCTCGTTTTTCTAAACCTGTAATTATTTTCTCTACCACCTCAATTGAAGGAGCAAGGATTATATTATGAATTCTTCTTGTTTTTCCATTATGTGAATATATTGAAGAAACTTCTGCTGAAAGTATGAAATATGGACTCTTAGGATTGTCTTTTAATTTCAACAAGCCATTGCCTGTTTCTTTTAAGTCTCTTTTGATTTCAGCAAGCCACTTTGGGTGGGTAAAGTCTCCTGTACCAACAACATCAACTCCTTTACGGTTTGCCCAAGCGCCAATATTAGGAAGATCAAGCTGAGGTGAACAAGCTCTGCTGTATTTAGAATGTATTTCAAAATCAATGATTTTTCGCATATATAGATAATAGCATGGAAAAAGGACATAAAAAAACCGGGTTTCAAACCCGGTTTTAAAAAGATTAACGACAAGTATCTGCGGTTGGACTTAAATCGGCATTTCCTTTTTGAGTCATTAAACCAAGAACTTGCAATGCTCTATCAGCAGCGTTTGCAAAAACATCTTTAGCATAAGAGAAACCCCAGGAGAAAAACACTTCATTTGTTGGTATGCCAAGCTTTCCATTACATGTATTTAAATATTCCGTTCCATTATCATTAACTAATGTTCCAGCAGGATGCCCAACCTCACTGCTTGTGACAGGACCAATTGTAGTCATAAATGAAGTGTCGCCTGGCATTACATTTCTGTATGAATATCCAAGCGCACGGAATACTGAATCGCTTGAAACTCCCAATCTCTTTCCATTTGTGATTATATATATTGTTCCTTTGTCATTAATTAAAGAACCATCCATTGGTGGAACAAAGGAACCTGTTTCTAAAGCTAAGTCACCGTCTGTCCCTTCTTTGACATCACTCCATGAATTAAATCCGTATGAAAGGAAAGCACCTCCTGAAGTATATGGTCTTTTCTTACCGTCTTCAGAAATGAAGTATACTGTTGAACCTGAAATTATGTTTGATCCAGATGAATGAGCTGGTCCTATTGGAATTGTTGTTGTTGGTGTACTAGTTGACGGAGTACCGGTTAAGGAAACTCTCAAATCTTTCTGAACGTCTATATTAAAACCCCAGTTAGCGGCTGACTGACTCTTTGAACCGTAAACTCTAAATGTAACTGAAGAATTTATAGGGCCAACATTTACAGAACCAATCGCACTCGAACTTAACGGAACTTCATTTATAGAGGCGCTAATATCTCTTGCTACTCTAACTGTATTACATCCTTGTGTTGCCCAGGATAAAACAATGATCTGCCCAGGATTTACACTTGTTTGATTTGCTGTGAATGAATTAATTTTACAAGGGCCAGATTGAGTTGGTGGTATTGTTGGAGTGGTGGGGGTTGTTGGAGTTGTTGGCGTTCCTGGGTTTGTATTTGTTGATCCTGAACCAGAACCACTCCCGCTATAACCAGTGCCACTACCTGTTGTTTCAGCCCCGTTTATTCCAATACTTCCAGTTATTATCTTAAGATTATCACTGCTTACCCTAATACCAACGCTTTGTGGTCCTATTTTTGTAACTGTTGCGACAAAGGTTGTACTGTAACCAACATTAGGATACAAATCGCCTAATGTTGTAGTTGCGATATTGCCGTTACTTAAACCACTGACAAAATTTGGGTCCCCTCCATTAGTGGTAGAAACTTTTAAACCATCGGGAGAAGTTACTGTTACTTTTACGTTTTTTGCATTTGAAACACCAGGGCCTGCATAAACTGTAATCAAGAAAACTAACGCCTCTCCAACATTCGCATTTATAGTTTCATCATAGTTTCCAGAGCCATAGAGTTTTGAAACTCGTAGAATCATACTCATGTCTTGAACAGTAGGAGTTAAACCAAGACTTGCATTAACGCTAACAGTGTCAGAAGCTAAGGCTGCGTTTGTAGCTGTCACAGATGTTGTAAAGATGCTGGTATTAAGCTTACCTACCTGAATCGGACCAAAATCAATGACCCTGAAAGCACCCGGAGCAAGATCAGGAATCTGCAAGCCTTCTGCAGTAAATGCTTCCGAATTAGGACTTGGTGCCCAACTAAAAGTTGCGTAACCATCAGGCAATGGCGCTTTAACTATTATGCCCGTTGCAGTGGTAGAACCACTATTTGTAATCTTAGTTCTAACTAATATGTTTTCTCCCGTCTTTATCTTCGTACTTTTTGAATATACTATTGTATCGTCTCTTCTAACACCTGAATCAATACTCAAGCTGGTTTGATTAACAACTGGTGTTGTAGGAGTTGTGCTGGTATTGCTAACCACCACTTCAAGTGTGGTACTTGCTGATGCTCCTACTGTTGGAATTGCTGTTCCGGTTATGGTGTATGTTCCTGAGCTAGACCAAGTGTGTTCCGATATATATGAAGAAACACCAGCGGCAAAAAACCCTGATGTTGAAGTAGAACCATCTCCCCAATCTAAAGTATATTTCATCTGACCGCCATTGTAGCTATCAATGATATCATTAGCGAAAATCGAATAGCTGGTTGAAGTACCAACTTCTGCTGTTGCCTCTCCAACAATTGTAGGCATTGTTGTACTTCCTGTTCCAGGAGTTGTTGGTGTTGTTGGAGTCGTAGGTGTGGTTGTGGTAGTCCCCTTCACTATCGAAATTGTTCTTGAATCAATTAAACGGTCAGGTGTGTCATACCCACTAATAGTGTACGTTGATGAATCTGCTCCCGTTGGTTCATTCCAAGAAATAAAAAAAGGATTAACAATTGCTGTTCCTGAATTGCTATCCACGTTTGTTGAAGAAATTCCATTTGTAGTTTGAGTAAACTTTGTGTGATGACAACCGTTTGACTTCCACGTAAATGTAGCTATCGCTAAACCAGTCTCACCAACACTCACACTTATTGGGCTCTCGGTATATGATTTACCTTCAGCCTCAAATGATGTTATTACACAATTGCTTGTGGTTGTTGTAGTAGAACCTCCGCTATCACCCGAGTCTATACATCCTGGATCATTAGCACCACAAGCAACTAATGCCGCGCGCATTAAACCTAAAACCTGACCCTGTTTTTCAACGGCTTTTTGAGTATATATTGTTCTAGTTTGAGCTTGGACTACTTCTCTTTCTAGTTCTCCTGCTGTCGCTGATACAAGAGTTACAGCAGTTAGGCTTACTAAAAAAAGAGCACTAACCCCAAGCATTTTCTTTACCATTTGTATTATTTAATTGTGTTTTTGTTTCAAAATGAGCGACTAAAGCTAGAATTTTTGAGCTCTAATCGCAATTTGTATTAACATTATATCACACTAAAACACTTTTGTCCAGAAAAAACAAAAAAGACCCGGGTTAACGGATCTTTTTTATTAGTCGGCAGCTACCTACTTTTGCACTAGCATGCGCTAGGCTATCATCGGCACAAATGCGTTTGACTTCTGAGTTCGGGAAGGGATCAGGTCGGACCGCACCGTAAATGCCACCTGCGATTTAGAAAAGGATTTCCTAACTTGGAACTTTGTCTTGTGGGAACAAGACACTTTCCTAAATCGCACGTGACACTTAAGTGTCGTGCTTAATGCGCAGTTCGCTGCGCGCGCGTGGTTTTGAAGAACTTCAATCACAAATTGCCAGTTAATTTTTTAAAAGAATTAAAACTTTCGATTAATTAGTATTGCTCGGCTGAACACATTACTGTGCTTACACCTGCAACCTATAGAATCGTAAACTTCACTTCAAATTTGTATTGCTACAAATCATCCATAAAATTCTTGATTATTATACGCAGTAGTCTTCTGCGAATCTTACGTTCTAGTAAACTAGAACAACGAAATCTAGTTTTGTGGACAGCTTCGCGCTTATATGCCTTCAGCGCTTATCTGAACTGGACCTAGCTACCCCGCCATGCCGCGGACGCGACAACGGGTACACCAGAGGTCCATACATCTCGGTCCTCTCGTACTAGAGATGTGCCCACTCAAATTTCGTACACCCACAACAGATAAGGACCAACACTTTTGTTACTTGCACAATACCGTTTCCATTACTGATAGTGCTCTACGGCGCCAAACCATTTCTAGTTTGATCTGCATATCGCCATGCAGGTCGGACTATATCTTCATCCCGGCACATATTCGGGACATTTAGCGTATAGTCTCTGAGGATTCTAAGTTATCATTCAATAACTTAGTCTTTCCTGCTGGTTGTCTGCACTCATACATTTTCACTTTAATAAGGACCGGATGGTCAATATTATTGTAGCATAAGATACACCAGAGTTTCCAGCAAATAGCTAAATTTATAGACAGCAAAGTCTACTGTCTCACGACGTTTTGAACCCAGCTCGCGTACCACTTTAATAGGCGAACAGCCTAACCCTTGGGAGCTTCTCCACCCCCAGGATGTGATGAGCCGACATCGAGGTGCCAA
>JBBTQQ010000004.1:0-30519 GCA_038065615.1 Patescibacteria group bacterium
TGGACAGCGATTGTACAAATCCTATCAAAACTAAAAAGGGTGCAAAAATATTAAGTAAAGAAAAGTATCTTCTTAATTTTCCTGAAGCAATACTTTTGAAAGGAATATTGTATTTAACAAGCATTTGTTTTTCAGGGCCTGATGAAGTTCCCACAAACAAAAACTTTGCCTTAGGAAATTCTTTCTGTATTTTCTGCTGCACTGCAACTAGTGGTATTACTGGTCCACCAGTACCACCACCAACTAAGATTATCTTCATGCTTCTTTAATTAATATATACTTCTAAAGTTCTTCTAGCTGCTAAATCCCAGGAAAAATACTGTGCTCTGGTATACGCATTGTTTGCGATCAATGCCCTGTATTTCTCATCAGAAAGCAAAAAATTGATCTTTTGAGCCATATCTTCTGGGTCATGCGGGTCAAAGTATATCGCCCCGTTATCATATACCTCATTAAACACTTCAGTATTTGAAACAACCAAAGGAATACCCAGGCTCATTGCTTCAACACCAGGGAGCCCAAATCCTTCAAACAAAGATCCTGAAACAAAAGCTTCAGCGCCTTTGTACAAAGCATACTTTTCTTTCTCTGAAACAACACCAGTTAAAATAAGATCTTTTCTGTATTTGATTTCTTTAACCTGTTCTTGTATTTCTGGATAGTGTGGATCAGCTTTCCCTGCTAAAACCAACTGAACATTTAAATTAAACTTGTCTTTAAGAATATCAAAAGCTTTAACTAGATTTAAAAGATTCTTTTTTCTCTCCATGACCCCAACAAAGATTAAATATGGTTTTGAGATATCGAAATTTTGCTTAACCAATGAAACATCTGAGTCAGTAATAGGGACGGTTGTTGCAGCTTCGTAGATTACTTGTATTTTCTTTGCTGGAACTTTAAAGACATCAAGGATTTCTTTTTTAGAAAACTCAGAAACTGTAATGATTCGCCTTGAAGCAAAAACCGCATGATGCATGACAGCTCTGTAAGCTAAGCGATGTAAGAAGTGACTCTTTTTTGTTCCAGGTAGCCTATGATGAATGATGTCATGGATAGTAACAACGAAAGGCTTGTTGTACATAAAAGGAACATTGAAGTTTAAAAAGTGAACTAGATCCAAATTGTATTTGTTTAAAAGCCTATTAAAACTAAATTGTTCGGAGAAAGAATAATGTTTGTAGTCTGCTTTAACTAAATTAACGTTTAAACGAAACTCAAAGTTAGTTTTAGAAAAAGACTTTTCATCTCTGACAAAAAGAAAATACTCGTTATCCCTGTCTAACTCAATGATCTTGCGAACAAGCTCAAGAGAGTATCTTCCGATACCATATTCCAAACCTGCCATTCTTAAATCAATCCCTATTCTCATGTCTGTATTATACCTTTGTTTGAGCTAATTGTATTAATCCCCTTTGTATCTCTAAAGCGCTCTTTTCCCAGGAAAAACCCTTAACATGCTCTAATCCTTTTTCTGTGAAATGCACTCTTAGAACATCATCTGTATTTAACGCTTTTATAGCATTAACAAGCTCAGGAAGCTGATATGGCTCAATTAACAAAGCTGAATCACCACAAATCTCAGCCATTGATGTCCTAGCAGAAGTAATCACAGGGACTCCGCAGGCCATTGCTTCAAGAGGAACAAACCCAAAACCTTCATAAAAAGAAGGATAACAAACAATATGCGCTGAAGAAATTAATGCTGGCTTGTCTTTTTCATCAACATATCCTGTGAATATGATTTGTTCTTTTTTGTTTGATCTGTTTGCAAGCTCTAAAACACCTTTATAAAGCCAACCAAGTCTTCCTGCGATTACCAAAAACAAGTCAGGATCATCTACCATCTCAAATCCTTTAATGAGCCCTTCAATGTTTTTTCTTGGTTCAACTGTTGATATTGAAAGAAGGAATTTTTTTGGAAGTTTGTACTTATTCTTAACTTCTTGTTTTTGTTCTACTGATATATCTGTATTAAAGAGCTCGTGGTTTAAACCGTGTTTAACAACTTTGATCTTTTCTTCAGAAACACCAAGTGAAATTAAATCACTTTTTGTATACTCAGAAATTGCAAAAACAAGGTCAGCCCTTTTAAATGATCGTTTATGTTGAATGAGCCAATGCCAGAGACGACGCTTAAGGGAATAGTACTCAGGATGCATTACTGGAGAAAGATCATGCGCCGTGATTGCAAGCTTAGTTTTCTTGCTAATTGCAAAAGGTCTTAAGTCTGGCAACCATAAAACATCAAAAGAACCAAACAGTTTTTCAAACTTTGGAAAAGAAAAAAAAGACAAGGTGGTGTTTAAAATCTTGTTTGGAATCGATCTTCTTGTAACATTAAAGCCTTTTTTAAACTCAGGCATATATACATCTTTAAAGCTGTTGTAAAAGCCTGAGAAAGAATTTTCTTCTGAATGTATGAGAGGCAAGACATTCAAGAGGTAATTCTCAACTCCTGAGATCTTTCCGCCCGTTTCCATCAAACTCCTTAAATCAACCATTATTTTCATACCAATCCTTCCTTTGCAAGCAATTGCAGAACCCTAGCTTTAAACTGTTCTTTGCTAAAACGTTGTGCTTGTTCAAAAAGATCTTCTGAAGAAAAGGTTTTTTCTTCAAACTGTTTTACTGCCTCAATAATTGCTTCTGGTGTTTGTTGATCAAAGAAAACTCCGGTTTTGTTTGGGATGATTGTTTCTAAAGATCCACCTTTCGCGTATGCAATGACAGGAGTGCCAGAAGCATTTGCTTCAAGTGGCATTAAACCAAAATCCTCTTCCTGAGGGAAAATATATGCTTTAGCTGAGGAATATTCATTGCATAAAACAAGATCATCAACCCTTCCTAAAAAAAGTATATTTTGATGAGCAATACTTTTAAGGCGTTCTTCATCTCTGCCTGTTCCAATTACATGTAATTGCTTACCGTTTTTGTTAAAAGCTTCGATAACTAAATCAACGCGTTTGTGTGCTTGTAATCTTCCTGCTACAAGATAGTAGTCTTGTTTTGGAGTGGTTGGGTAGAACTTGTCTAAATCAACCCAAGGGTACAAAACCTCTGATTCTCTATTGTAATATTTCTGTATTCTACGCTTTACGTTCTCTGAATTTGCCCAAATGTAATCAATATTTTGAGCGTTTTTAAAATCCCATGACTTTAACCACTTTAAATACAAGCCAACAAATGGTCTTAAAATTCCAGGAACTTCTTTTTTTAAATATTCTTTTTGATCTAACCACAAAAATCTTGTTGGTGTATGGCAATAACTGACATGCTTAACTCCTTTTGGAACTTTCATGTTCTTTATGAACCCAGAACTTGAGGAAATGACAAGATCAAAACCGTTGAGGTTAAAGAACATCAAAGACAAAGGAATGAACGGAAGAAGGTATTGTAGTTTTGGAATGAAGTTATAGAGGTATTGCAGTGGTGAAGAAACAATTGTCCAGCCTTCAAAATGATCTTTTAATCTCTTGTCAAAAACCAAAGTAAAAACAGGTGCTGATGGATATAGCTCATGCAGAGCTTCTAGCACCCGTTCGGCTCCTCCCAACTGCGTGATGGAATCATGTGCAATTGCGACTTTCATGTATATTTCTATAGACTAATAATCAGCGATATTTTTCTTTCCTAAAAAAATGTAATAGAAACTTTTTGCTAGTATTTGTATATCTAACCAGACTGACCAATTTTCAATGTAGTAGGTATTTAACTTAATTTCTTCATCAAAAGGAAGATCAGGCCATGAAATCTGGGCAATCTGAGAAAGCCCAAATATCCCTGGTTTTATGGAGAAAATTCTTCTGTACTGATCGCGGTATCTTTCAACTTCATCAATGACATGAGCCCTTGGACCAACCATGCTCATGTCCCCTCTTAAAACATTGAAAAACTGTGGAATCTCATCAAGCTTAGTTTTGCGTAAAATCTTTCCAACTCTTGTTACTCTTGGATCATCTTTAATCTTTAAGAAAGCACCTGATTCTCCGCCTCTTACATTAACCTTCCAAAGTTCTTGACGAATTTTTTCTGCTTCTTTTCCACCATATTCCTGACCAACACTAAGATGAGAATACATGGTTCTAAACTTGTAGAAAGTAAAATCTTTTTTGTGTCCACCACGAGGTGCCGCATAGAAGACCTTGCCTTTAGAATCTATTTTTATGGCTAGTGCAATAACTAGGAAAAGAGGTGACGTTAAAATTAAAGAAATCAAAGAAAGCAAAATATCAAATATTCTTTTAACAACACTCCCCCAACCAGTTAACGGAGTGTTTTTAATAGAAATGACTGGCATCCCATCTATGGTTAAAGTTTCAAGATGGTTTCTTTGAACATCAAAAATATCCGGCAAGTAATTAAAAATTAAACCTTTTTGTCTTGCAAACTGCAAAAGTTGTGCATTCAAATGCGCTGGTGCTGAAGGATCTGCTTGAAGTAGCTCCTCAAACTTGTTGTTCTGATATATCTGATCTAGCTGTTCTAAAACATTTTGGTTGTCTGAAATCTCTGAAACAATCTCATATCCAAAGTTCTTGTCGTTTCTAATTTGCTGCAACATTGGGTGTTGATTTTGTGTTGCACCAACAACAACAAGATTATGCAAACCAAAACCTCTCTTTAACAGAGCAACCTGGATTTTCTTTAAAATGTATCTTGCTAGTACTAAAACTATAATGCTTACTAGCCAAGCAATTAAAATTATTAATCTTGAATTAAAAAATGTTTGATCAAAAAAGAAAATAAAGACAATTAACAACAGAGCAATTGTGATAGCTGCAATGATTCTTGAAAACTCACTTGAAAATTTTCTAGTACCGCGAAGGTTGTACAAACCTGCAAAAGCAAAGATAACAAGAAGAATCGGTATTACTCCCAGAAGATTAAGAACAAATTCTTTTAAGTCTGGTTTAAAAAGAACCGGAAAATATGTTTCTAAATTCAAACGAATGTAAAAAGACATCACGCCTGCTAAAAGCAAGCTCATGATGTCTACAGGAATGGATAATATATTGAATATTAGCTCTGATCGTTTCATGCGGAAATCTATAATTTAAAGCCTCAAGCAATCCTGTAAGCCGAATTCTGTCGAGGATAATCATCTGTCTAAGCGGTCAACCCGCCCATTGAAGGGCCTATTTGACCTTGCACCAAGTTGGGTTTTCACCGCAACGCATCACTGCGTCCACGCGTGCGCTCTTACCACACGATTTCACTCTTGCCTGATCTTCTTGCGAAGCCATCGGCGACATGTTTCTGTTGCACTATCCCTGGGCTTTGATCATTCTTGAAAAGTCACGTGAACTTTTCAAACCTGTCTCCTCCCGGCTGGATTTCCCAGTAACTTGCTTCCTAAGATTGCTCCTAGGGGTGTTCGGACTTTCCTCTAGATGCTCGATTTTTGAGCATCCAGCGATTATCTAGACTGCTTGAGGCTTTTGTACGATAACATAATAACGGGGAAAAATCAAGTAAAAAGACCACCTTGTTTAAAGACGGTCTTTAAACACTGAAAACTAGTAGATTTCGTAGGAAACTGAAATCTGAGCTGTAATGTCCTGAACTCCTGGTTCTACGCTTGGAACTGCAGCACCACCGCCACCCATGCCATATCCTTTGTCAGCATAGTATGGCATTGGGACTCCACCAGCATTTTCTGAGAAAGTAATTAACTTACCCAAACGAACTCCAGCAGCACGAGCAAGATTCTCTGCTTTTTCACGAGCATTTTTTAAAGCAGCTTCACGGGCTTGTTCTCTAAAGTTATCAGGATCTTGGAAAGTATAGTTAACTCCATTGATTTGGTTTGCACCGTTCTTTGTTAAACCATCTAAGATCTTTCCAACTTTTTCTAAATCATTAACTTTAACTGTGATGCTTTGGTTTGCAGTGTACCCTGTAATCTGACCGTTACCTTTGGTGTAGTCATACTTTGGATACAAGTTGTAACCTGATGTTGAAACATCTTTGTCTTCAACTCCCTGACCTTTTACGAAAGCAATCATCTTGTTTGCAAGATTAGTGTTTGCATTTTGCGCATCAATTGCAGTAACACCATCAGTTTGAACGCCAGCGTTGATTATTGCTTGGTCTGGTTTTACGGTTACTTTTCCTTCAGCAGAGATATTTATGATGTGTTTATCATCAATCTCTCTAAATTTGTTTTTTATTGTGTACAATTGGCTTACAGTCAAAACAACTAATAATGTTGCGACTGTTGCAGCAATGGTTTGTACTAACCATTTTGGAATGGATTGCATTTTGTTTCTTCCTACTTTTTAATTACTTATATTATATCATAACTCCCCTGTTTCCAGGGGAGTTGATCTTGTGTATATTCGTTATCTCTTTGCCCACTGTGGACCGCGTCTAGCACGTTTTAACCCTGGTTTCTTTCTTTCTTTCATTCTGGAATCACGAGTTAAGAGTCCGTTCTGTTTTAATACTTTTCTAAATTCAGTGTTATGTTTTGCCAAAGCTGTAGCAATACCGTGTGCTAAGGCCTGTGATTGTGAGTTAATACCACCACCGTTCATATTAACGTAAACGTAAACCTGGTTTTCTAAGCCTGCAAGCTGTAATGGTTTAAATGCTTGTTCAACTAATGCTTTGTTTCCAAAGTATACTAAAATGTCTTTCTTGTTGACTGTGCTCTTGCCTTTTCCTTTGAAAAGACGGACGTTTGCGACAGAAGTCTTTCTTCTACCTACTGCCCAAGCATATCTACCATCTATAAGGTTAATCTGAGCAATCGCAGTTGAAGCAACAGCTTTTTCAACATGTGGCTTTTCTGTGTGTATCTTTTCAGCCTCAACAACAGCTATTTCCTCTACAGGAGCTTCTTTGACTGCTTTTGGCTTTCTAGGAGCTTTTGCTGCTGGTTTCTTTTCAGTTGTGGTTTTCTTAGTAGTTACCATATTAGTTATATCTTTTTATCAATCTTAAATTCATGTGTAGCACCTTTAACCATCTTTAGTCTGCGCATCATCGGTTTACGTAGTTTGTTATCATCAATCATGCTAAAAACGGCTCTTCTCAAAACATCGTCTGGTTTATCAACAATCAAGTTCTTTAATTGCTTTGTTCTTAAACCACCAGGGTATCCTGAGTAGTGATGGTATTTCTTTTGTTCTACTTTGCGTCCTGTAAATTTGATGTTCTCAACATTTGTAGCAACAACAAAATCACCCATGTCTAGATGAGGGGTAAAATCTCTTTTACCTTTACCACGAAGCGCATTAGCAATGACTGTTGCAACACGGCCAAGTGGCTTTGCTGAAGCGTCAATTTCTAACCAAACTCTGATTATTTTCTTTGGGATGTAACTTTTCTGTGATTTCATAAAATTAGGTAAGCTCCACGATATATTTTTTAGCCCCATCTTTAGACTTTCCAGAAATCAATATTCTGGTGTATCCACCCTTGCGGTCTTTGAAACGTTCTGCTAAAACTTCTGTTACTTTTTTAGCTGCATTCGTGTTTAAATCAGCAAGCAACTGTCTGTGTCCGTGCAATGTTTTTAATTTACCCTTAGTAATCATTTTATCAACATAGCTACGTAATGCTTTTGCATTAGCAGGAGTTGTTTCAATTTGTTCGTAAACTATTACAGCAGAGGCCATGGATCGCAAAAGCTTTCTGCGGCTGTCCATTCCTCTACCTAATTTCTTGGTTTTGCTAATTCTGTGTCTCATATATTTCTTAAATGCTCTTTCCTAAAGCTTCTAAAATTTCAGTAGCAGTCTTTTCACCCAAACCATCTAAAGCTTTAATATCTTCAGATGTCATTGCTTGAAGCTGTTCGACTGTTAAGATTGCATTCTTTTCTAAAGCATTTTGTGCTCTCACTGAAAGATTCATACTTTTAACAGAAGTTCCTTCACCTGCTTCTTCAGCAAAAACTTCTGGAGTAACTGCTCTTGATGTTGCATTAGCAGGAATTGCTGAATCATTAACAAGCATTGTAAAGTGGTCAACTAAAATGTGAGCTGCTATGTTTAAAGCTTCCTGTCCGTTTATGGTACCATCTGTTTCCATTGTGATTGTAAGCTTGTCAAAGTTTGTGATCTGACCAACACGAACATTCTGAACTTCATAGTTAACGTTCTTAATTGGAGTATATATTGCATCTATAGCAATCATACCGATCTCAAGCTTTTCAGATTCACGCTGTTCTACTGGTACATAGCCTCTGCCCTGTTGAACAATTAATTCCATGTCCAATTCTGCAGTCTTGTTATCCAAGGTTGCAATGTAAAGATCTTTGTTAACGACTTCTACTAAGTCTGTCTCTTTAATATCAGCTGCGGTAACAACTTTTTCACCTTTAACTTTCAACGTAAGTCTGACAGGTTCTTCTGTATGTACTTTTAATCTAAGTTGTTTTAAATTCAAGATTATTTCAACAACATCTTCTTTAACATTAGGGATTGTTGAAAATTCATGATCAACCCATTTCATCTTAACAGCAACAACAGCAGCACCTGGCATTGAAGACAACAAAACACGGCGTAAAGTATTACCAATGGTAACACCATATCCAGGATACAAAGGCTCCATTACAAAAGTGTAACGGTTACCGTCTTGCTCTAACAAACTAACTTGATTTGGTAATGGAATAGCTTCCATTTGTTACGCTGGCTTTCGATTTAAACGTAGACCTAATTCGTGACGCATTTAAACCTTATACCAACGTTCTCCCTTTGCCCTTTGGGGGCGTTAATTAAATTATCTTGAGTACAATTCAACGATTAGCTGTGTATTGATTCTGCTATCAATCTGTTCTTGGTTTGGAGTGCTCAATACTTTCCCTGAAAGCTGATCTGAATTTAGTTCTAACCATTCCTGAGTCTTTGCATTCTTTAACTTCTGCTTTAGAACGTCTATGTATTTGCTTTTCTTCTTGCTTTCTCTAAATGCAATTACTTCGCCGACTCTTGTTCTATATGAAGGAATGTTTACTTTCTTACCATTTACATCAAAGAAACCGTGAGAAACCAATTGTCTTGCTTGAGCTCTGGTTTCTGCAAAACCCAAACGATATACAATGTTATCTAATCTTGATTCTAAGATTTGAAGTAACGCATCGCCTGTGATTCCCCTTTTCTGTGAAGCTTCTTTGAAATAGTTTCTGAACTGCTTTTCTAAAATTCCATAAGTCCATTTTGCTTTCTGCTTTTCTTTAAGCTGGGTTCCGTATTCAGAAACACGTCCTCTGCTCTGACCATGCTGACCAGGAGCATAATTGCGTTTCATTAATACTTTGGCGTCTTTTGCTGTGATTGCTTCGCCAAATGAACGAGCTTTTTTAACTTTTGGTCCTGTGTATCTTGCCATATTAAACTCTTCTCACTTTCTTTGGTCTTACTCCACCGTGTGGAATTGGTGTTTGATCTTTAATAGACAAAACAGTTAAACCCGAACTTTGTAATGCTCTGACTGCTGATTCACGTCCAGAACCAATACCTTTAACTAAAACATCGACTTCTTGTAAACCACGATCCTTTACTCTTTGGATTATATCTTCCATGGTTTTCTGAGCTGCGTACGGAGTTGATTTCTTTGAACCTTTGAAACCAACGAGTCCTGCTGAACCCCATGAAATTACATTACCAACTGGATCTGTTATTGAAATGATTGTGTTATTGTATGTTGACTGAACATATACTTTACCGCGAGTAACTTTTGTCTTAACGCTTTTCTTGCGTTTAGGAGTAGCTTTAACAGCAGCTGTTTCTGCTGTTGTTTCAGTATTTTCAGTTGTCTTTATTTCTTCTGCCATATATTTAAATTAGGTCTTTTCGTTTGAAGATTTTCTACCAGAACCAGCTGTTCTACGAACATTGCCTCTGCGAGTTCTTGAGTTGGTCTTTGTTCTTTGACCACGAACAGGCAAACCACGGATATGACGAACACCGCGGTAAGAACCGATTTCTTTCAATCTCTTAATATTCAAAAGGATTTGCTGTCTTAATTGACCTTCTACTTTGTATCCTGTTTTTTCAATGAAATCACGTAGCTTGTTTAACTCTATTTCAGTTAAATCTTTTGTTCTCTTGTTACCGTCAACTCCGGTTGCTTTCAAGATCTTCTTTGATAAAGGCAAGCCAATTCCATAAATGTATGGGAGGGATGCTTCTATTCTTTTTTCATTTGGGATATTGATCCCAGCTATTCTTGCCATAGTTTAACCTTGTCTCTGCTTATGTTTAGGGGTTTTTGGGCAAATAACAAAAAGTTTTCCGCTTCTGCGGACAATCTTGCAATCCTTGCACATTTTTTTAACGCTTGATCTTACTTTCATATTTTTAACGCATTCTTCTTATTATTCTACCTCTTGTTAAGTCATAAGGGGTTACTTCTACGATTACTTTGTCACCTGGAAGTACACGAATCTTGTTGACTCTCAGCTTACCAGCAATATGAGCCAGGATAATCTGACCTGAATCAATTTGGACACGAAATAAAGCATTAGGTAAGGTTTCCACAACCTTGCCATCTAATTCGATCATTTCCTTGCTTTTATCGGACTTTCCAAAGTCTTGAGTGCTCGTAGGAATAAGTTTTAACTTAAATTCTCGTGGAAATATTCTATCAAACAAGGCTAGATATGTCAAACCTTAAAAAACGCCCATCCAAACCCTCGCTATTTACTCGTGACATTAACGAAAATACGACCTGAAAAGGCTGGGGCGCTTCTAACCCAAAAAGGGCTCATTTCTATGTCTAAACCATCGATTTTAGGGTCTGAGAGCAATAAATCCTTGATCTCTGTAAGAGATTTTCCTCGAACCTGGGCCTTAATACCCTTAGAATCTACCTTTGAAACCAAAATACTATCAACATGCACAACAGCTATAGCTGTGCCAGCTGTTAGATCAATGTTCTTGAAACTAACACTGATCTCTTCTTTTTTATCTGTTGCTAGAACCTGACCTTGTTCTAAGGTCATTAGAATTCTTTGTTCAATGAGTTTCTTTAATGAATCATAATTATAAACAAGGGCTTTTAGATGTCCTGAAGCACTTCCAGTAAAGCTTAAAGATTGGTCTCCTACTTTTTTGTCAAAAGAAATATTTTTAACCTCAAAGTTTGCAAGCGCATCGTTTAAAGTTAAACCTTGCGTGTTAAGAAGTTGTTGTTTTGCAGAATTAAACAGTGTATCTTTAAGTTCCTTTGTTGCTGAATCAATGTCTTCTTGGGAAATGTTAGAAGTAAAGCGTGAGACTCCACCACTCAAAGCAACTAGGTTTGTTGCATAAAGAAGCTGCGGTGCTTTTCCTAGAACCTGATTTGAGATCTCAAATCTTGTCCCTGCTGGAATATTGTATTCATCCCCTGCTTGATCCGCAATTATTGCAACATCCATGCTTTGTTTAATTCCACTAACGTCTTTTTCCAACCTAAACACCCGTTTATCAACACTTAATTCTGTAGTTGCTGCGTTTAATTTTAATATCTTCCCTGTATTATTTGTAATACTAACAATCCCTCTCGCCTTTATACCAACATTCTGTTTACCAGTTGAGCTAAAGGTTTTTGTTCCTTGTTGGTCTTTGTCGACAATCTGAGCAGGGACTTGCAATTGTTTTGTATCCGCTACTTTAAAATCTTTGCTTAGTGATATTTCCAAGTCTCTGCTTAAAGGCTGACTATGTGCATAAATATTTAAGCTTACTTGTGGTAAAACAAAAGTCCCTAGAAGCAAAGCAAGAATAACAAGAGCGACTAAAGAAACAATTACTCTTCTTTTTTTTCTTCTTCTTGCAACTGCAACCGCGCTAATAACCCGGGGTTTTGCATGATATATTGGCTCTGCGTTTACTTGCGCCGGCTGTTGTATCTCTGGCTCAATTACCAAGTGCTCAAAGGGTGCGGGTTGCTGTATGACCTCTTGTTCTATGATTCTTGGCTCCATTTTTAGCTTTGCTCGTCTTACTACTGGTCTGCGTGTTCCTCTAACATTAAATCCTGTATCAACAAGAAGTTGCGCAATATTTTGATCCTGAAGAAAGAAAGAAATCTTTTTTCCAAGTTCATCTGTCTTAATTTTTAAGATCTCGAGACTTGCAAGATCAGAAAACAATTTTGAGCCATTAGGAAAAACCAAGGTAACATCTGTGCCTCGATCCTCATTAATCTTCGCAACTATTTCATCAATATCTGCGTTTGGTTTTAAAAAGATGTTTGCCATATTATCCTCTATGGAACTTTTTTCTTTGATCCCAAGAAATTACTTTAGAGCTTTCTACTTGATGCTGGTCAAAAGGACTAACATTGCGTAACACTGCAGAATATACTGCGTACATTTGCCAGAAAGCAATATATCTTCCGATTTCTCTTGGTTCTGCAGAAGTTAAGTGTAGAGCAATAATCGGAATATTATTTTTCTCTGCATCTTCCCAAGTACCTTCAAACTCTGAATACATTGAATATGACAAAGGAATCTTATGTAATTCGTACAAAGATCCGTCTTTCAAAGGCAAGCTTTGTAAACCATGTGGTACCTCTGTTTTACTGTCTTCTCTAAAGTTATCTAATGTTATGAAAAAACCTGCTATGTTTTTTGGACCACCAAAGAATCTTTGATTAGTGTGATGTTGTGATTCAGGAGCTTCATGCGCAAAGTATGTTTGTCCTTTTTGTTCTTTACCAAAAGTTTCATGACAAAGCTGAACTATCAAACTACTAAAGGGAAAAAGACTGTGTGAATATATTGGCATAAAAACATCAACAAAACCTTTTTGCTCTAGTTCCCACATAACAGTTGCTGCTTGAAGCGACAAGTTATTCTGATTGATCTGTGAATATGATTCTTGTGCTCCTTTGTACAGCTCTTCAATATCTAAACCGCATATTGCGGCTGGCAAGAGCGCGACCTCTGAAAAAGTCGAGAACCTTCCGCCTATAGGAGGATGCTTAACAATCTCCGCTCCAAGTTTTTGACCTATACTTTGCAAAACACTTCCTTCTGAAGTAATACAAAGCAAAGGATATCCGTTAAAATGCAGGAGCGATTCAATTAAACTTACTGTTTCTCCTGACTTAGAAATTGCAATTACTAGTGTTTCTTCTTTTTTAAGTTCATTCTTTAATTTAAAGATATATTCTGGATCAACTGTTGAAAGGATGTCTACTCTTTTTCCGTTTGTACCAAAAACACCAAACAAACCAATGGAACTGGTAATACTACCACCGTTTCCAATGATTAGAAGGTTCGTGTAGTGCTTAAATTTTTCAGCAGTAGCCTTAATGCTTTCCAAATCTGGCTTGTAATTCAAAAACGGCGCATCAGGAAATGATACCTGCTTAGTTTCTGCTTTCTGAATGTTTGAAAATTCTAAATGCATGTTATTCAACAATCGCTTTAATTCTACGAACACCTGCTGAAACCGCTTCTTCCCTAGTGATCTTAAACTTCCCTATCTCTCCTGTGTGTTCAACATGTGGACCTCCACAAAATTCTCTGGAAACAATCTCATTAGTTGTTGGATCTGAGATTGTATATATTGAAACAGTGTCACCGTATTTTTCACCGAACAAACCAATTGCTCCAAGATTTTTTGCTTGGTCAGGAGTCATAATCTCTTTTGAAACTTTTAAATCTTGAGAAATATTTTCATTAACAATCTTTTCTACTTCAGAAATCTGTTCAGCACTCATTTTCTGGGGGTGTGTGAAATCAAAACGCAATCTCTCAGGAGTGATGTTACTTCCTTTCTGAAAAGCATCACTACCCAACACTTTACGCAAAGCAGCCTGCAATAGATGAGTTGCGGTGTGCATTCTAACGACAACCTCTGAATGATCTGCTAAACCGCCTTTAAACGTTCCTGCGGATGCGGTTCTTGAAAGTTCCTGATGTTTTTTAAACTCTATTTCAAATTCTTCTTTGTTAATATTCATTCCGGATTGCAAAGCAAGTTCTTTTGTAATTTCCCAAGGAATTCCAAATGATTGAAAAAGATTAAAAGCATCTTTACCCGTAACTTGTTCATATTTCCTAAATTCTTTTAATCCTGCTTCTAATGTTTTGCCAAATTTTTGTTCTTCTTCTAGAATTACATTTAAAATATTTCTGCGGTTTTGTTCTAGCTCAGGGTAAGATATGGAATATTCTGAAATATATTTAGAAACTATTTTTTCTACCCAGTCACCTTTCATACTAAACATCTTGCCGTGAACAATGGCTCTTCGCAAAATTCTGCGCATAATATATCCACGCTCTTTGTTTGAAGGAACAACGCCGTCTGCAGCCATAAAAGTTGCGGCACGCAAATGATCTACAATAATTCGGGCTTTGTTTTCTTGCAAGTTTGTTGTTTCTCCAACCTGATCATAAATAACATCAAAAGCTGATTTAAAAAGCTCTGTATCAAAAACATTAGTCTGTCCTTGTGAAAATGTAAGTACGCGCTCTAAGCCCATGCCAGTATCAACGTTTTGCTGCGCTAGTGGTTCATACTTACCACCTCCCAAACCATTATATTGCATGAAAACATTGTTCCAGACCTCAATGAAACGTCCACAATCACAGTTAATGTGACACTTCTCTGAAGAACCTGTTAACTTAAGCCAATGGCTGTGCTTAACGCGCATGTTCTCTGGTAAATCACCTTCTGTATCAATGAACATTTCCGTGTCAGGACCTGCAGGACCTTTGTCTCCTGCCTGCCACCAGTTCTTTTCTCTATTGTAAGGGAAAATCCTGTTAACACCACCAAATACATACACATCTTCAGAAAACTCAGCTAAGATTGGCTTTGTTGGATGTGTTGCAAAAGCTTTTTTCCAAGAAGTAATCGCCTCTTCGTCTCTTGGCACATCAGCGTCTCCAGCAAACACAGAAACATAGAGTTGGTCAGGATCTAAGTCCATCCAGTCTTTTGATGTTAAAAATTCAAAAGACCAAGCTATTGCATCTTCTTTGAAATAGTCACCGAAACTCCAGTTACCAAGCATTTCAAAAAAAGTTAAATGCCTGTTATCACCCACATCATCAATGTCTGTTGTTCTAATACATTTCTGAACATCAACAACACGCTTACCACCAGGATGATTCTCACCAAGCAAATATGGGACCAGAGGGTGCATGCCCGCGGTTGTAAACAAAACCGTTGGATCGTTTTGGGGAACCAATGGAGCAGAAGGAATAACGGTGTGTCCTTTGCCTTCAAAAAAGGTTAAAAATGCTTGTCTTAATTGTTGCGCTGTTAGTCTTTTCATAGTCTCTATATATTATCAGAAACAAGGGTTCAATGAAAACTAAATAGCACTAGTCTGGTGCTATTTAGTCAATTTCTTTTTATTTGTGTCCTTACTTACCCAAGATCTCCAATGCTTTGTCCATTTGTGGATCTTTTTTGCTTGTTATATCTTCAGCACTCATCTCAACCTTAATATCTGGTTCTAACCCGTTCTTGTTAATATTAACCCCATTTGGAGTTAACCACTTTGCTACAGTAACTTTAACAGCAGTATTTTGTGGTAAACCAATTAGTTCCTGAACAGAACCCTTACCAAAGGTTTTAACACCAACAATTTTTGCATATCCTTGGTCTCTTAAGGCTCCAGAAACAATTTCTGCTGCTGATGCACTGCCTCCATTTGCTAAGATGACTGTTTTAATCTTAGAAAGAATGTTGTTTCCAGTTGAAGTGTATTTCTGAGCTGTTCCATTTGAATGTGCTTCTGTAACAACAGTCTGACCTTTTTCTAACCAGTAGGATGAAATGTTTACTGCGCCCTCAAGGTATCCACCTGGATCATCTCTTAAGTCTAAAACTATTCCTGAAACATTGTCTGCAACTGCTTTCATTGCCGCTGCTCTGAATAACTCGTTTGTATCATCGCCAAATCTCTGGATATTAATGACTGCGATTTTCTTTCCATCAACTTCTTTGTACTCAGTCTTTACGCTGGTTATTTCAATTTTTGCTCTCGTTATTTTGAAATCAAGTTGTTTCTGAGTGTTTGGTCTAAATATACTTAACTGAACCTGCGTTCCCCTTGGACCTCGTATCTTGCTTACTACCTCATCCAAAGTCATACCTGTTGTTTCTTTACCATCAACTTTTAAAATTATATCCCCTGAAAGAATTCCAGCTTTTTTAGCAGGCGCATCATCAAGAGGAGCAACTACAACAATATTCCCCTCTTTCATACCCACTTCAGCTCCAATACCATCAAAACTTCCCGAAAGTTCTGTCTTAAAATCTGAGTACTGCTTTGGGTCAAAGAATGCTGTATATGGATCTCCGATAGCAGAAACAGCTCCTGCGACAGCACCGTACAAAATCTTTTGCTGATCAAGAGGCTTATCTATGTATTTCTGATTAACAATATCTAATGTCTGCCAGAGTAAACTATAATCAACATCCTTAGGATAATTGTTTTGATTTATAATCTTGTAATCACCGCCGCTGTAAGTATAGCCTTTTGCACCTAGTTGTAAGCCGCTAAAAAAAGTCCCGGTCGAAAAAACCAGTAAGGCTAAGATGGTAATAATGTACTTCTTGTTTGAAATCATTGTTTCTTTTTTAATTATTTACTAACGTACGGTTCTTTAATCATCGCATTTCTTAAGCGTAATATCCAGTATCGTGCCCAAATCGCCAAAAATACAGCCCAATTCATAAAGAATGGGTACTTTTTTGTATAATGCTTTTTGTAGAATATCCACATAGAGCGATGGAAATGATACAGGGTAAAAGCTGGGATTTTCCTAGAGGACTGTCCTTTATAGTGAATAGTTGTTACTTTTGGGAAATAGTATATCTTGTAACCAGCTTCTTTAACTCTGTAGCAGTATTCAATATCTTCACCATACATAAAGAAGTCTTCATCCCACCCACCTACTTTTTCAACAACCTCTCTACGAGTCATCATAAAGGCCCCGACTAAAGAATCAACTTCACCTACTTGGTCCTCAGACATAAATGTCATATCATAACCGCCAAAGAGTTTGCTCTTAGGAAACATCTTATCTAGTTTCAAGAAATACACCAAAGCATTCCATGGATTTGGAAAACCACGTTTGCTTGCATGATCAATTGTTCCATCACCTTTGACAAGCTTGCACCCAAGCATTCCTATTTCTTTGTGTTCTTCTAAGAAACTAACACATTCTTGAAAAACATTAGTATCAACTTCTGTATCAGGGTTAAGAAAAAGAATGAAACGTCCCGAAGCTTCTTTTAAAGCATTATTGTTTCCTTTTGCAAACCCGTTGTTTTGATTACGGATTAATTTAACCTGTGGAAATTCTTTTTCAACCATTTCAGCAGTGCCATCTTTTGAGTCATTATCTACAACAATAACTTCAAAAGAATAACCAGTCACAGAATTAAAAACAGAGTGTAAAGAATTACGCAACAAGTCAATTACGCTGTACGACAATATTATAATTGATAGATCAACTTTCTGTTCTTTCATACAAACCATTTCTCCATTTCTTTTGAACTTACTTTTCTTCTTGATTGAATAATTCTTCGTTTAACAAACATTTTAGGCAATAGTTTAAAAAACTCTGGTAAAACGCTCCATGTGCTAAAAGAAAATACGGTGATGAATATTGCCATGGAAAGCTCTCGTATAAATATCAAGGGTGTTGCTTTCCAAAAATTCCAACCAAAGTCGTTTTTAATTATTGCGAAAAGATGGTTTCTCCAATTCCAGCGTCTGATATTTAAAGAAAAACTTCTGTGGTGTTTTACAAAAGTAACAAACCTTTTTAAACCCCCGGGGCTCGCTCCTACTGCTCTGGGGTGATATACCCGTGCGCTAGGCATATATTGTATTTGCCAACCCTGCAAACGCATACGCCATGAAAGATCTAAGTCTTCCCAGTATGCAAAAAAATCCGGATCATAATACTCGTGATTCAAAATCTTAACTGATTCTAAAGCTGTTTTCCTAAAAACAGCAGCTGTCCCAGAAACGCCAAAAATATCTCTTAAGCTATCATATTGCCCTTCATCAATTTCCAATTGTCCACGTTCTTTTCCTCGTCTGCTCTTTGAAATGATAATACCAGTGCCGTCTAAGATTTCTTTTCCCTGTTCTGTTTTTCCTGGTTTCAACATTTTGCCTGTTGCAGCACCAACCAGTGGATTTTCAAAAACCTTGATAATCTCAGAAACAAACGTTGGTTCTAAAAGCGCATCAGGATTTAAAACCATCAACAACTCGCTGTTTATATTTTTGAAAAACTTGTTATGTCCGTCTGCATAACCAAGGTTCCCCTTGTTATCAATCACCTTTAATCTAGGATTGCTTCCGAACTCAGCTTTAACCTCATTAACATGGTTATCATTCCCATGCGATGCATTCTCCATGTAATACACTTCAAAATCATCAAAGTCTTGGGACAAAGCATGTTCCAAACACTTTTTAATCTCCTCCCACGGAGTGCTGTAATTCAGTAAATTTATGGATACCTTAGTCATTGTTTTTGTCGATATATTGTCTGAATATACTACCAGAAATACCCAGGGTTATGAAGAAATACATTAAAACACGGTCATTCATAATAGTTCCATCAACTAAAGAGTACGTAAACAACCATGCGAATGAAATTCCAGCTGAGACTACAAAAACAACCAGCGGATCTTCAGAGAATAGATAATGTTTTTTAAAGAATGAGTATAAGTTTAAAAACAGCGATTTAAGAAACACTAAAATAGCAAGCAAACCAAGTATTCCTACTTCTGAAAAAATATCCAAATACAAACTATGCGCTGTGATATATTGCTTCGGTAAATTAAAATCTTCTTCTAAAGAAGCGCTTAAAACAGAACCAAAGTTACCATAACCAATACCAACTACTGGGTTTGGAAGAATGATCTTGGTTAGAGTGTATTTCCAAATCTGCAATCGTCCTGCATTTGAAGATTCGCTTAGATCATAAATACTCCCAGCTCTTTGTAAAAAGCTGGAGCTCGCGCTTTGACCAAAACTGCTAATCCCCTTTTGAATCAATGGAGAAAAAGCAAGGCAAATAAAGAATATTAAAATCGGTAAAGCAATTGGTTTAAGGAGTTTTCTCCCATAGTGCTTAAAGTAAAAGTATCCAAGAAAAACAACAGGAACAACAATCCCTACCCAAACCCCTCTTGTTCCTGAGAATATAATTCCTAAAACAGAAAGCAACATTAAAATCCAAAGCGAAACTTTTGTAGCAGTGTTTCTTTTTTCTTTTTCTAAAACAAACAAAGAAACAATAGCAACTAGCGCAAAAATACAAATCACTGCAAAAGCATGTGAATCAGGAAGTGTTGAAAACATTCTTAAGCTTTGGTCAGTGCTTGAGAAATTAAACCAGGAGTTAGAATATACTGCGGAATCCGCGAGGCTAGCACCATAGAAAACTCTAGCAATATACGTTGCCCAATACTGCCAGAAATAATAGATGTTGGAAAAAGAAAAGATAATAAGCTGGACAAAACCAAGCACAATGATTGATGCAAGAGACCAAAGCATTGTTTTAATAACTAACAGTGTTTTTTCTTTGTCTTTCATAACATTTAAAACAACCAAATATAACAAATATATATTAAAACCAAAAGCAAGTTTCTTTAATCCCAAAACAAAACCTGTATTAGAAAAAATAACTGAGATTAAAACAGCTACCACAAACCACCCAAGATATTTATCCCAGGGCGCAAACTTAATTCTTAAACCTTGTTTTTTATTCTGTAACCAGTATTTAACAAACAAGGCCAAAAAAGTAAAACGCCAAGCAGAAAGCGTCTCTAATTGAGAATTAGGCAGAATTAAATACAAAGGAATGCTTAAGATGACTGAAAGAAGCGCGTTCTCAAGATCAAAGAAAAGAATAGCTAGAAGCTGTAACCCAAGATTAAAATATGCCCAGTTTTGATTTAAAATCCCTGTTGCAATGAAAGACGTTAAAAACAGTTGCACTATAAAAAATATTACTAACCAAAATCTTTGTTTAAACATGTTTTCCTTTTAATACTAGCAATGTTTGTTCAGCGCACTTCTTCCAGGTAAAGTTCTTTAATCTTTCTGTTCCTTTTTCTTTCAATGAATCATGCAACGCCCTGTCTGTTATACCCGCGTAAATTGCGCTTTTCATTTCTTGTTTGTTCTTAGGATCAAAATATATTGCAGCATCTCCCGCAACTTCTGGTAATGATGAGATATTAGAACAAGCAACGGGAACACCTGCTGCAAAAGCATCCAAAAGACTCATTCCAAAACCTTCGTAAAAAGAAGGTTGGATTAAAAGATCAGCTTTCTTCAAATATTTAAAGCGATCATAACCATAACCACAATATATAACTTCAGGATGATTTTTAATCTGTTGCATTATACTTTTATAGAGCCAACCCTTGCCACCAACTAATACAAGACTATGTTCAATCTGTTTTTCTTTCTTTAATTCAATGAATGCGTCAATTAAACCAGAAACATTTTTTCTTGGTTGGAGTGTACTAATATACAAAATATATTTCTCAGGAAGCGTTCGTACTTTTTCTTGCTCTTCTAAAAGCTTTTCTTCTGATGCTTTAGCGGGCATTTCAGTGCTTAAGTCAAATCCGTGATATATCACAGATATCTTTTGAGCAGGTATTTTGTATGTTTTTACGATGTCTTTTTTTGTTTGTTCTGAAACTGCAATAATTGAGCTTGCAAACTTACAAGCAAACCATGTTGAAAAACGTAAATACAAACGCATAAATCTTTTAAAGGTTTCTGGATAAAACTCCCAAGCAAGATCGTGAATTGTAACAACAGAGTTTTTAGGGTGAACCAAAGGCAATGCAGACGCCATTATGAAAAGGACATCAACAGGATGAACAAACATTTCCCAAGAAATTCTAAGCTGTGTCCAGAACATTGGAAAAGGCATGACCTTGATCTTAAAGTTCTTTGGTAACTGCTCCATCCACTTTGAAGGCTTTGTCCTTAAATATAAAACATACTCATTTTCTAGATCTTGTTTTGAGATAGCTAAAATGAGTTGTTGAGCGTAATGCTCAACTCCTGTTGGGTTATCTATATTTGCTCGTTCTGCTTCAATACCAATCTTCATCTAACTGCTCCTTAAATTAGAAATGAAAAGAAAATCTTCTTTCTTAACAAAACCACTTGCACTCAAAACAACAAAATACACGATCAAACCAATTGGTAAAGTAATTCCAAGGCTCATCTGCCTTAATGGCCAAAGCACTACACCCATCAACAAAGCAGAGAACAAAGGTTGCCAAATATACCTAAAGAATTTAAAACTCACAATCTTTTTTCTAACGAAATAGAAGTAAAGAGAGGCTTGGGTTAACTCTGAAACAACTGTCATAACAGCAGCGGCCTTTAAGCCATAGATAGGGATGAAGATAATATTGCCTAGAACATTTAAAAAAATGTTAGCGAAAGTAACCTTAACTGCAATCTTTGTTAATTGGTTAACCATGACACTGTTAACAGCAGCATAGATAAAGAGAATTCCAGATGCTAAAACCAATATCTGTAAAGCAACATAGCCACCAAAGAAATCAGATCCTCCAACAACAACTATCAATTTCTTTGCCAGAATAATTCCACCAACCATCAAAGGTATTGCAAGCGCTAGCATCATTCTGGTGTATTTCTGCAAAGAAGAACTGATTGTCTCTTTGTCTTCTGAGGCTAGACGGGCTGATATGAAAGGATAGAGGGAAGAAGACACAACTGCTGGAACAAAAGCTAGCAGATCAACAAACTTGTAAGCAGCTGTATACAAACCGGTTTCCGCATATCCTCTAAAATGTGTGAGGATAATAATATCGATTTTGTTGTAAACAACACTAAAACCAACAAGCATTCCAAAAGGAAGCGCTGCTGTCATCATTTTCTTAATTAAAGAAAAATCTAGGCTTTTTAAGAAATTGAACAAATCAGGTTTTGGAACATACCTTCTAATTAGATATTCATATGCTAGAACATGCATCAGACCATTAAAGACTTGGACCAAAGCAAGGAAAACAACCGACTTTCCTAAAAAGATTGCGGAGAATATAACTGCGACATTAATAACTGAATCAAAGAAATTAATGATAGCAATATGATGCATGTCTTCATGAGCTGAAAGAATTGACTTGTGAGGAATAGTCAAAGCATTTAAGAACATACCAAAACCAGCAACAAAAATACCATTACGCACCAACTGATCATATCCAGCAAAAACCGCTATCGCACTTAAAACAATCCAAATGCTTAACGCAAGAACAAACTCGACTGCAAAAAAATGTCCCAGATATTTCTTCCCTTCTTCCCTATTCTCTGAAACTTTTTTAATAACCAGCTGCTGGATTCCAAAATCAACAACTACTGAAAAAAGCAAAACATAAGACAAGACAAACTGGTATTGTCCAGAAGCATAAGTTCCCAAATATCGAAACATGCTTGCATAACCGATGAAAACCAAGGCTGCTGCAAGCACCCTTGAGAAAACCAAGCTCAAAATGTTTCTAGTTACTTTACTCATGAATTACTGTTCAATATCAGAAGGAGCAGGATATGAATCTACCTCTGCTTGAGACAAAACATTTGGTTTTTGCTTTTTGTATTTACTGGTCCATGTCTTTGCGTCTAAACCAACCTTGAGTCCTTTTGTAATAGCATAGATAGCCTGTGACTTATCCCCTTTAATCAAGGTTCCATCTTTAGGAGGAAGTGGTAAACCATCGTTTAACATCATGCCTTCGTTCTGTTCCATTGCAACAGGTTTAATATTTCTTTGCTTAAACACAAAAGCAGAAACATAATGCTTAGAACCATTACTGTAAAGGAACACTGAACCATCAGGAAGTCTAAAGTAGGTGTTTTCAGGTGGTGGGAGGAATGAACCAAGATTTGCTGCTGCTAGTTCATTAATCGTTAAAGTAACGATCTTTGATTGCTGAAACTTATGTAACTTAAAGACTGTTGTTGATATTGGTCTTAACAACTCACTTTGAATCAAGAAAACCATGCTGCTGTCTTTTGTTTTAACCAATGTTCCGTCTTTTGGAAGCAGGAAATCTCCAAGCGTATATCCATCAACTTCTGATTGAGTTAATCTGTTTACATCTTTAGATTTAAAAGCATACTGCTTAAAAGTAAAAGCACTCACACTCATCCTCTTACCATTCTTTATGATATACACTGCTTTAGATGCATCACCTTGAATTAAGGTTCCATCTTTAGGAGGAAGCAAAGACATTGTTGCAAACAAATCAGCCTCTGCTTGTGTAACTGACAAAGCGCTTTCTGCTTTCAGTCCCCTTTGCTTTAAAACAAAGGCTGAAACAGGATGTTTCTCACTGTTTGCAAAAACAAAAAGTTTTTCACTTGGATCAATACTTACTTTAATCACTGTGTTGTCAGCAGGACCGTAAATTGGTCCTTGATCTAAAGAAGAGAGTTCTGTTGGTGAAACAGTTATAGTGCTGCCCGCGTTTAAACCACGGGACAAGATAACAAAGTTTGGAATAACTGACTTTAAGCCATTGTTAATAATGTAAGTGGTTGAATCAGAAGAAAGTTTGATTAAGGTTCCGTTTGGATATTTAAACCATTGATCAAAAAACTTCCAGAAATTATAGTTCCCGTTGTAAACATGCGGTGTGTATCTATACAAAGCAGCAGTTGCAGCGTTTGAAAGCGTTACAGTTTGGAAAGCTTGTGGATTCTGTGGTCCACCTGTTGTGTTTTTAAAAGAAACAATATCATTAATCTTTGATGTTCGTATAATTGGAGTTCCAAAAGTTTGGTTCTGAGCATCAACACCAGGACCCCTTCCATTTGGTGTTGTAAAGCTTCTCATCAAAGAACCAGGTGCTCCAATATATTTGTTTCCTTGAGCATCATATGCACCAAAGAGTTGTGGATAGAAACCGAAAAATAAAGAATCACAGCCTCCACTATCAGGACAACCAAATCCCATAGCGTGATCAAGCGCGCTTTGTATTTTTGAATCAGTTAAAAATGCTCCTGTGATTAAACTTTGTTCTTTCTGTAATGTAACAATTATGACTTGCGGATTAATTCCAGTTTTTACAGAAGCGTCCCAAATTAACTCAGCAGCTGATCTTAATCTTCCTAAGTTTGCTTCTGGGTCTGAAAGATTTGTTTTCAAGTTAACGTCAGTGGGTTCACGAAGTTTCTGCAAAAAGCCTACATTAGTATTTGCTAAAATGCTTTTTTTAGAATCTAAAAACTGCTGGATACCCAATGCAGACCCAAATGTCTGTATGTCTGAAAAAGTCTTGTCCTCTATTAATTTGTTTGGATTAAAATCAGCAAGCACCACGGAAAATGGTGCAAATATGGTTATGAAAGAAAAAACGACTGCGAAAACTTTCTTAAACATTAAACTCCTTTTCTAATTATCTAATATATACGCTTCCAATCGGATAGTTTGGCAGATCAGATTCTGGAACATAGAGGATTGGGAAAATATCTAAACCTCGTTCTTTCCAGAAAGCATAATTGATTGGATGCAACGAACCATCAACAACCCAGTAAACTGTTTGCGTTCTGTTTCCTTTAACTAATGTTCCTTCAACAGGTGCTAGAAACTTTCCAGAAACCCAAGAATTCAACTCTTCTGTAGTTACAAAAAGAATTGAACTAATATCTGGTTTAATCTGATTAAACACTGATGCTGTTACAGGTCGTTTCAATCCTTCTGAAATGTAATATATAGTAGGATCATTTGCAGTCTTAACTAAACTACCTGTCAAAGGCAGCGCCCACGGTCCTGAAGCAAGTCCTGATATTTCATACTCACTGATTTGCTTAGGTGTCTGACCGCTAAACCGTTGATGTAAAATACTTTCTGAAACTCTTTGTCTCTGCCCACCGGAAATATAATATATTAATCCTGTTTCAGAAACAGAAACCAAATCCCCTTCTTTAATAGAAGTGACTTTGTTAATAACCTGATCAAGCGCATTCATGACGTCAATTCTCCCAAAACCAATCAATCCGTTACAAGCTTTACCACTGCATTGAGTTTGATTTAAATTATCAATTGGTGTTGCTGACTGAATTATTCGGTCTCGTATTTCTTTATTGCTAAGATTTGAATTAAAAGCTTTTAACAAAGCAGCTTCTGCGGAAACGAATGGTGCGGCTAAAGATGTACCTGATGCATAAGCATAAGCACTTGGAGTTGGCTGTTTCGTATTTGGATCATAGTTGATAGTCGAAAGAATTCTTTTTCCAGGAGCAGTAACATCAACACAAGATTTACCATAGTTTGAAAAAACAGTTTTCGAATCATATACATCAGTTGCCGCAACACCAATAACCATGTTTTCACCGTTGTCATTGCAAACTGGAAAAACAGGAGCAACGTCTAAATCTCCACCTGTAACCGCAACATCATTTCCAACAGCTGCTACTATAACTATGTTCTTTTTAAATGCATAAGTAATTGCGTTTGAGAGAACAACATCATTTGCAAAACCAACCCCCCCCAAAGACATGTTGATAATATTAGCGCCATGATCTGCGGCCCAAACAATTGCCGCTGCAACATCTGATGAATTACCAGAACCAGTGGCATCAAGCGCTTTTAAAGGCATTAAAGTAACAGTAAAAGAAGCACCTGCTATACCTCTGAAGTTGTTTGGAGTTGCTGCAATAACGCCGGAAACAAGAGTTCCATGTCCATTCTCATCAGAATTCATCCCAAAAGGAATAATTGTTTTTGTTAAAAAGTCATAACCAGAAGCAATCTGTCCAATAGATAAATCTTCGTGTAAAGCATCTATTCCTGTATCTATCACCCCAACAACAACACTGTTGCTACCCTGTGTTTTCTCCCAAGCCTCAGGAAACCTCCCCTTTATTAAGCCCCACTCTCTGTCTGTGTTATACCCGTCATTGCTAAAACCAGGATCATTTACAACAACCCCATCTGTTTTAAAATTATGGTTCTCTTGGATATATGAAATATTTAAACCTAGTTTTTCCTTTAACTCTAATAGATTATATTCTGATTCAAAGCTAAAAGTATTTTTGAATTCCATATTTGTTGAATCAACAAACACTTCTTGAAGATTAGATGGATTAACTACATTCAAATCCAAAACACTGCTATTCACCTGAACAATATATTTCTGAACAGGTGCTGCATATACAACAAAAGCAAAACCAAATTGGCTTGCTAAAATTATACTTAATATTGTTATTCTAATGCTTCTTTTCAATGTTTTAATTTTCTCTTAACGCTTTTTTGTAGTATCCACGAAGTGAACGGTATTTAATCTTGAACAAATCAAGCAATGATTCAATGTACGCTTTCAAAGGAACGTGTCCACCACCATGTTCTGTCCATGACAACGCAACTTCTTTAATTCTGTATCCTCTATCAAATCCAATCTTTAAAACCTCAAAATCAAATCCCCAACGACTAATAGTTACAAAACGAAAAATATCTTTAGCGGCCTTGTTATTAAACGCCTTAAAACCAACCTGAGTATCTTTAATTCCTGGAGCTACTAATGCTTGAATTAAAAGATTAGATGCTCTACTTAAAAGAATTCTGTAAAAAGGCTGACTCACTTTGACCTTGTCTGGGTCTAAATATCTTGAACCAATAACTATGTCATACCCTTTTTCAAAGTATTTAAAGAACTTGGAAACTTCGGAAATTGGTGTTGCGTTATCAGCATCCATAAACATAATGACATCACCATCCGCATACTCTAAAATGCCTTTTTTTACAGCATAACCCTTACCACCTTTTGCTAGATTTACGGCAGTTAAGTTAGCAATTTCCTTTGCTGCCAACCCCCTTACAACTTCATAAGTTTGATCATGGCTACCATTAACAACAACAATGATCTGGTATTCAAAGTCCTGCTTCTTTAAATACGTATCAATGGAGTGTAATGTTGCAGGGATTCTCTTTTCCTCGTTATATGCGGGAATTACTACGGAAAGCTTCATTTTATTTTAATTTTTCGATTTAATTTCTTCTAAAACTTTTTTTATTATACCATTTCTAAATCAATATTCAAAATATACAGGCAACAAAAAATCCGCTATATTTCTAGCGGATTTTTACTCTTCCTATTATTCAATTCTTACTTTTGGCATCTTCTGAATGAGTCTTTCAATTAAGCCTTTTCTTTTTGCTAAACCAAAGAGGATTGTAACAAAGGCAGCGAATATAACTGCGAGGGTTGCACCAGCACCGGTTTTAGGAGCAACAAATCCTACACCCAAAACTCTTGGAGCTGTTAACTGTATAGTAACAGTATTGCCGTAGGTATTTACCATACTTAGGTTAGACGCATTTGGTAAGTTATACTTTACTCTTACTTTGAATGTATTTGTAACAGAGCTATTTGCATAGATTGTTTGCGCTGGAAAAGAAAGAGTATTTCCAGAAAGTGAATATCCTTTTTGCAACTGATCACTACTGTCTAAGTCTGAATATTGTAAGACATTTGAAAGATCATCTGTAACAACATAACTGTAAACTGTTGCATTACCTGTGTTTGTAGTCACTAGTGTATATGTGATGTAGTTTTCTTTTTCAGCAGGAACAGTTGTTGCATTAATGTTCTTAGTGTTGTTAAAAGCACTCTTAGATGAATTCAAACCAATGTTTGCACCAGCAACCTGACCTGAAGAAGTATAAACTGTTAAGTTTCTACTACAATTTCCACCGAAAGAATATCCGCTAATTGTGAATGTTGTTGGTCCAGTGATTGGTCCTGAATCCATTGTGCCAAAACTGCTTACAGATTGACCATTAAATCTCCCACCAAAGATTGAAAGATTGCTTGAGCTACTAGCACTCCAACGAAGGGTTGTAGAGCTTCCATAGCTTACAGTTGTGGAATCAGCGGTAAATGAATCAATTATGCAATACGAATACCCTGGATTGTATGGTGGGTTGTACTGAGAAGTTCCAATTGAAATACTTCTTGTACATGATCCATTATTACTTTCCCCAAACAAGGAGAACGTAGTTGATCCATACAGAGATCCAGAATCAATGCTTCCGCTGTTTGAAACTAACTGCCCATTAAATCTTCCACCTGAAAGGTAAAGATTGCTTGCATTAGAAGAGTTCCAACGCAAGATCGTTGAATTTCCATATGACCCGTTATAACTGTCTGCTGAAAACGAATCAATTGTACAAGCATAGCCTGATGTACCAGGAGAACCAGTAACACTTACAGTAATACTTCGTGTACATGAACCATTTGTTCCTGTACCAAACAAAGTAAAGGTTGCTGTGTTAAAAAGCGGGTTAGTACTAATGCTACCGCTATTTGATACAGGTTGTCCGTTGAAGCCACCGCCAGACAAGTACAATCCATTACTACCGATGTTAGATGTTGTCCAGCGAAGTGTTGTAGAAGATCCTGAATTTACAGTCGCGGAGTCAACAGTCAAAGTATCAATTATACAAGCAACTCCAGGGGTACTAGGAGTTCCAGAAACGATAACTGTAATACTTCGTGTACATGAACCATTATTACCATTTGAGAATAAAGTATATGTTGCAGTGTTACTTAAAGCACCTGTGTCTATACTACCGCTGTTTGACACAAGCTGACCGTTAAATCTTCCACCGGACAAATATAGTCCATTAGTACCAATGTTAGACGTTGTCCAACGAAGTATTGTTGAAGTTCCTGAACTAACAGTTAAGCTATCAGCAGTCAAAGAGTCAATTGTACAAACAGCTCCTGCTGGTGGAGGTGTGCTGGAAACACTTATGGTTAAACTTCTTGAACATGAGCCACCAGTACCATTAGCTGTAATTGTAAATGTAGTATTTGTATTTAACGCCCCTGTATCAATACTTGAAAGTCCTGTTAAGGAATAACCATTGAAACGTCCACCGGAAATATACATAGAACCTGAAGTAACGTTTGAGCCACTAAAACGAAGTGTTGTGGAAGATCCTTGGTTAACACTCAAACTATCAGCTGTGAATGAATCAATTATACAAGCGGCAGTTGTAACTGTTGTAACAGTCACAGAAGCGGAGTCTGAAACATAGTTGGTGTTAGAACCTTGAGCAGAAGCTGTGTTCTGTAAAGTTCCAGAAGTCGCATTAACTGTTGCTGAAAATGTAAAAGTCATCTGACTTCCAGATGTTAAGTTCATCCCTGTGTTGTAACCGTTAGTACTTGTTACGACAGAATCAAATCCGCCTGCTCCATTTAATCTGCCTGTTCCAGAAATCAAAGTCATTCCAGAAGGCAAAGTATCTCTTAAGTTAATATTATTTGCTGTTCCAGGACCATTGTTAACAACACGAACTCTGAAATCAACAACATCTCCTGTTTTAACACTTACAGATTTAGTGAATGAGTTTTGTCCTGAAACACTAACTGTTTTTGTTAAATCAAGATTTGCCTGAGCAGGACCTGCTATTCCGTTAACCTGTAATGTATAAATTACAAAACCTGCGTATGGAAAACATGCTGGGAGATCGCCGAGATCGACTCCTGTATTTGTAGAAATACCGTCTGGTAAATTAACCAGATACATTGTTTCGCCGTTGAAAGCAGTACCACAAGCATTGCTTGAGCTAGTATTAGCCGAGATGCGTGTTGCTTGAATATATGATTGACTTACACACATTTGTGTAGACTGAGGAACATATGACAAAGTTGTTGCAACGTTACTTTTTACAGTCACATCACCACCGTGATTAGAGCTGCTTGCAATTCCTGCATTTGAAGACATCAAACTTCCGTTAACAGTGTGCGCTGTGCCTGAATTGGTGTCGTAAAAACTAAACGCTGTTACATCTCTAGCAATGTTTGCGTTTGGATCTGATGCTGGTGCTTGGTTAGCTCCGTTGTGGAAGTACACGCTAACACGAACACGATCACCAGGGTTAACAAAAAATCCTGTATCATGTTCTGCTTGAGAAAGAGCATAACGTCCACCGTTTAAGTTTTTTGCATCAACCAATGCGTAGTCATGACAAGACTCACCAGTCCACGTTAATGGCCAGATGTTTAATGCCGGACTATTTGTATTGTAACCAGTACAAGCAATATCTGCTTGTGCTTGTTTGTAGACCTTTGTAAACCCAAAGACTGCAACAGCAAGTACGACCACTACTGCGACAGAATATTTGGATTTGAGTAAACTAATTAATTTAGTCATATATATCCTTAATCTTAATACTTGATTAATTACTAGCTTTCACTAGTAGAATTAGAAAGTTAATTGCTTGCTAATTTCACCAGTTAAAGTTTCAAGGTGGTGAGGGGTACACAGACAAGCGACTGCTTGATCTGCGTACCCCCACCTTGTTGAGGGCTTCCGGGCCCTCGTCATGCGTGAATACTACGGACCTCTTGGAACACCGCCGGGACCACGAGGTGGTCCACCAGTTTTGCCTGAGAGCGGATGCTTCCCGCCCCGTTTCTGGGTTCCGGCCCAGATGCCAAGCCCCGCCAATGCGACGACGCCTGCAGCCTGGAGGGTCTTCTTGCCGTCGAAGACTTTCTTGACTTCGTCTATGTCGTAGAGGGGAGCGCTTCC
>JBBTQQ010000005.1:0-96133 GCA_038065615.1 Patescibacteria group bacterium
ATGGGATTTCACGGCTTCCGCCGTAGGCGGAAAGGGTTTTGGCGAAAATCAAAGCGCGATTTTGGCTTCTGCAAAATCGCTCCATATTCTTAATTCCGAACAAGTTACTACTGGTGCCCTGGGTGGGACTTGAACCCACACGGGATTACTCCCATACGTACCTGAAACGTACGCGTATGCCAATTCCGCCACCAGGGCAAGAAGCTATTTCAGATCTCTACCAGTATTTAAATACCAGTGATTTACATCATAGAAGCGATCTTCTGGATTTGCAAGCACTTTAATGTTAATCCCTTTAACATCAGGACGCATTTCATAAACAAAAACGCTTTGATCCAGAATTATTGCAGGGAGGTCGTATGAGAAAATATCCTGAAACTGTTTGTAGAAACCATCTCTAGTTGAACCATTAAAAGTTGTTCTTGCATCAGCAATAATCTTGTCGATTGTTAAATTTTTGTATTGAGCAAGGTTGACTCCCGGGTTGTTACTCTGAGATGAGTGCCAGAATATAAATGGGTCTGGGTCGTAGCCACTGCTTTCTGCAAAGAGTAAAGCTTCAAAATTTCTTGTACGCAGATAGTTCTTCTCAAACTCTGTGCTTGCAACAACATTAATATTAATATTCAAACCAATCTTTGACCATTGCTCTTTCAAAGCTTCGGCGCTTTTAACATTTAAAGAAAAGTCATTTGTTGTAATTGTAAATTGCAATGCATCTTTTCCTTTTAAGCGCATCCCAGAAGAATCTTTTTTCCAACCGTCTTTTTCTAAGATCATATTTGCTGCATCTAAATCAAAAGAGTTTTTTGAAGCAATATTTTGATCATAACCAATCTGTCCAGGAAGAATCGGTGTGTACGCAGGGAGTGCCATTCCTGCATATACATCCTTAATGAAAGATTCTCGGTTGATGCTCTTTGCCATTGCTTCTCTAACAGCGTGACTTCCTAAAGCTTTGTTTTTGCTTAGGTTAAAGAACAACGCTTGGTATTGGTTTACAGGTATTTGTAAGATGTTTAACTTTGTATTTTTAGGATCAACAAAAATTTTCTTGTCAAAAGGAATGAAACCAATTGAGTCTACTTCCTTGGTGTGAAGTCCTGAAATCATGTCCTGGCTGGTTTGGTAGAATTTAAGAGAGATTTCATCAATATATGCTTTTCCATTCGCATAGTTAGAATATGACTCTAAGAGAATAGACCTAACTGTACCATTTGGCAGCTTATTGATCTCTTTAACAAAATATGGACCATTACCAACAGGTTCAAGATTGTACTTAGCTATATAGAAGTTTTGAGGGGGGACATTTTGCCAGATGTGTTTTGGAAGAATCCCTAGAGTTAAATTAGTAACAAAAGGAGCTGAAACATTTTTGTTTGTAAACTTAATTGTTAAGTTATCAATTTTTTCTGCAACAATACTGTTCCAAAGTGCATGTACTGGGCTCTTGTAATCAGGGTTCTGGATTGTTTGAATGGTAAAAATAACGTCATCTGCAGTAATTGAATGTCCGTCATGCCATTTTAAATTTGGTTTTAAAGAAATGGTGTATTGTTTCTGGTCATCAGAAAGCTTAAAGTTTTCAGCGGCTAAGTCAGGAACAATATTTCCTTGATTGTCATACTTGTATAGTCCTGAAAAAACAAGCCTTGTTAAATCTTTGTCAGTTTGAGTTTGAGCAAGCAGGGGATTAATAAACCGTGGTTCTCCAACCATACCTTCACTGTAACTACCACCATTTGCAGGTACAACAACCGTGTTTGCAGAATACAAACCAATGCTTAACAACAACACATCCATGATTATTAAAGCAAGAAGGGAAAAGACCCAAATCTTTTCTTTTTTGCCAAACATCTTAAAGATAGGGGTAAGATACTTAAACTTAAAAGAACGCAGATCTTTAATCCCGCGTCCAGTTCTCTTAAGTTCAGTTATTGAGTTTTCTAACAACATTTTTTCCAATGCTATTTCTTAACTAAGACAACTGCTAACCCTAATCCCACAAAGGCAATTGCTAATATGATAGTAAAGTAGAAAAGCCACTTTTCAAACCCACGTTTTGTTCTGTAAATTGCATCCCCACCACCAAACACACCAGATAGCCCAACCCCTTTGCTTTGGGAAAGGATTACAGCAGTAAGGATAACCCCAACCGCCATTTCAATTAAGCTTAGTATTTTTTGTAAATTAGTCATGCGAAAAGTATATCAAACAAAGGGTTTTGCGGTCAACGATGCTTTTTTAGAGGTTTTCTAACAGATCCTTAGTAGTTTTTTCACCTAAGATTGAAACTAGTTCCTTTTTAGACGCTTTCTTCATACCCCCCACTGACCCAAATCTTTGGATTAAGAGCTTTTTCTTTTTTGGACCAATCCCAGGAACTTCATCAAGCACTGATTTGTATGCTTGTTTAGATCTAAGCTTCTTATGGAAGGTTATTGCAAAACGATGTGCTTCATCTCTTAACCTTTGTAGTAGCTGCAAGGCATGGTTTGATTTTGAGAGAATAATTGAATTAGATTTTCCAGGAACAAAGATTTCTTCCTCTCTTTTTGCAAGACCAATAACTGGAATTTTAAGCTTGTACAAAGAAAGCACTTTCACAGCAACACCAAGTTGTCCTTTTCCTCCATCAACAATCAAGAGGTTAGGTAGAGGCCATTTGTGTTCAGCACTGTTTTTAAATCTTCTAGTTAATGCTTCTTCCATCATTGCAAAATCATTTGGTCTCCCATCATTTTTTATCTTAAACTTCCTGTACTCTGATTTTTTAGCTTTTCCACCTTCAAAGACAACCATGCTCGCAACTGAGTTTGTTCCTTGGATATTTGAAATATCAAAACATTCAATACGGAATGGAGTTTCAGAAAGCTTCAAAACTTTCTTTAGTTCATCTAAAGCAAGTGTTGTTCTAGAAAGTTCAGTTGCTTGACTGGTTGCCCATGACTCAAAATACTCTTGGGCATTTTCAATTCCCATCTTGATAACCTCGGCTTTTTTTCCAATCCTTGGTTTTGTAATCTTAATCTTTCTTCCTGAATTTAAAGTCATAACCTTATTTAAAGCAGATAGTTCCTTTGGTATTTGTTGTACAAAGATTTCCTTAGGAAGATTTGTTGTTTGAGAATAGTAGTTTTCCAAGAAAGCAGAGAATATTTCTTCTTCAGTTTTGTTTTCAGTGTTTTCTAAAATAAAATTCTTTCGATCGTTTAACTTCCCATTTTGTATTACAAAAACATTAATCGTTGCTTTATCAGTGCTTTGAAAACAAGAGATAAAATCCCACGAAACCTTTTTAGAGAAAATGACTTTTTGACGTTCTTCAATAATGAGGAGGGATTGCAATTGATTCCTAAGCTCTGCTGCTCTTTCAAATCGCTTAGTTTTAGAAGCTTTGAGCATTTGTGCTTGAATCTCTTTTTTAATCTCAGAAATATGTCCACTTAAGAACAAGACAATCTTTTGAATTGTTTCCTCGTATTCCAAAAGTGAAATCTTACCAACACAAACACCAGGGCAGCGGTGTAGGTAATAGTAGAAGCAGGGGCGGCTTGAGACTTTCTTGATAGCACAATATGGAAAAACTCTTCTTAAGATAATTAGAGTCTCCTTTATTTTCATAGCAGAGGAGTATGGTACAAAATACTTCGCGTTTTTAGAATCAGGATTTCGTACTGAATATATTTGTGGAATCTCACTTTCATAGTCCACCTTTATATATGCATAGTTCTTGTCATCACGAAGCATGACATTGTACTTTGGTTGATGCTTTTTAATCAACGTGTTTTCAAGCATCAAAGACTCAAGCTCATTGTTTGTAATGATGTAATCAAAATCAACCGTATCATTAACCAAAAAAGGTATCTGCGGTCTTGTATCGTGCCCGTCAAAATACTGACCGACTCTGGATTTCAGGTTCAGAGCTTTCCCAATATATACGACAGCACCTTGTTTGTTCTTAAACAGGTAAACCCCTGTTTTCTTGGGCGTATTTCGTAATTTAACCTTGATCTTGTACATATCGCTATTATATAGTATATTTTTTAGCTGTGTCCTAGTAGCATTCCCATGGGTCTCTTCCTCAGGAGGACCAAGCATGCCAAGCAGCAATGGGGCTGAGACTCTAGTTCGAGTGACTGAGAAGTGTAATAGTCTTCTCGAAACTCTCGAGCGTGAGATCAACAGCGCCGGACAACTCGAAGGTTTCAGACTCCTGCCGTATTACTCTGAACGGATGGAATTTGTCACCATGGAGGCTGGGAAGATTCATTCCTCGTTCTCTGAGCAGGACAGGATTGTCCGGTATCAGTGGGCGGTCGCTCAGCTTTACGGATTGCTGCGGCAGCTCGAGACTGATCAGCTGAACTTCCTGAAGCACCGAGCTCATGTTTTGCTGAGGCAGTTCTTTAGTTTTCGGCGAGACGCACGCAGCCATGCTGACGGCCCGCACATGATGCTGTTGACGAGAGAGTGCGAGCACTCAGTGAAGGACTTTGTTCATCACGCGAGACAACCAGACACAACTGTGTACGTGCTCCGACCGAAGTTGGTCGGAATTCTGACTCGGATGCACGAGATCGAGGATCATTTATAGAGGAGGAAATAACAGGAAGGTTTTCAGTTACGTTGCGTGCAGTCCCCACTCATAGGAGATAGGAGAACCGATGGCCCGTATGAGAGCGTACTGGGATTCCGGATTCGACAACGCCGCTCGCCACAAGAAGAGCAAGGGAGAAGCTCGTCGTCGTCGGGAAGATCCCGATGCACAGTCGAAGCAAGTGGCGACGCAGATCGCCACGCTTGCTCGCAAGAACGCGGTTGAGTCCCGTTCCTCGCTGCTACACGTCAAGCAGCAGTGAGCTTCCTGAACCACAACAGCCGCCACCTTGGGTAACACCAAGATGGCGGCTGGTTCATTTCTCATGGCTCCTTGACCGGAGCTTGACATCGGGTGTATACTTTTTCTTACTTTGTTTGTAATAAAAGGTATGATAAAAATACGAGGTGCAAAACAGCATAATTTAAAGAATATTAACTTGGATTTACCAAGTAATAAGCTTATCGTAATGACAGGACTTTCCGGCTCAGGGAAGTCTTCTTTAGCGTTTGATACCATTTATGCTGAAGGACAAAGAAGATATGTTGAATCACTTTCAGCGTACGCAAGACAGTTCTTGGGCTTAATGGATAAGCCAGACGTTGAAAGCATTGAAGGTCTCTCTCCAGCAATTTCAATAGATCAGAAAAGCGCATCACATAACCCTCGTTCTACAGTTGGAACTGTTACAGAAATATATGATTACCTTCGTTTACTCTATGCGAGAGTTGGTGTGCCACACTGTCCTGTTTGTGGAAAGAAAATTTCTGGACAAACAGTGAGTCAAATGATTGATCAACTTTCAAACCTTCCCCATGGATCAAAGATAATCCTGATGGCTCCATTCATCAAAGATCAAAAAGGGGAGCATAAACATGTTTTAGAGGAAGCTAAAAAAGCAGGGTACGCCAGAGTTAGAGTTGACGGTATTGTTATGGATTTAGATGAAGCTTTGAGACTTAACTTGGATAAAAAGAAGAAACATTCGATTGAAGTTGTAATTGACCGTATCACCATTGATAAGGATGAGCGTGGAAGGCTTGCTGATTCTTTAGAAACAGCCTTAGAACTTGGTGATGAAACAGTAATAGTCCAGTTAGCAGACAATTCTAGCAAAGAAATTTTACTTTCTCAGAAATTTGCATGCCCAGAAGGGCACATGAGCATGCCAGAGTTAGCGCCAAGAAACTTTTCTTTCAACTCACCACACGGTGCTTGTCCTGAATGTACTGGTTTAGGAACTAAATTAGAAATTGTCCCTGAGCTAGTCATACCAAACCCAAAACTTACTCCTGCAGAAGGAGCAATTCGTCCTTGGAGCAAAACAACGTCTCGTATCTCCTGGTATACAAGGATTCTTCAGGCAGTTGCTGATGAATTTGGTTTTTCTATGGATGTACCAATTTCAAAACTTCCTAAATCAGCAGTTGATATAATCCTGCATGGGACAGGGGAGAAGAAAATCTCTGTTGAGCACGGGGAAGATGATTTTGAATATGATTACAACACTACATTTGAAGGTGTAATTCCAAACCTTGAACGTAGATACAGAGAAACCGATTCTGATTATATGCGCAGAGAAATTGAGAATTACATGCGTATTACTGAATGTCCTGTTTGTCTTGGAAAGAGATTAAAACCAGAGGCTCTTGCTGTGACAGTTGTAGACAAGGGAATTGTTGATGTTTCAAAAATGAGCATTGATGATGCTGAACTTTTCTTTAGAGACTTAAACAAAAAACTTTCAGAGAAAGACAAAAAGATTGCATATCAAATATTAAAAGAAATTAGCGCAAGACTTTCTTTCCTCAAAGATGTTGGTCTAAACTATTTAACTCTTGATAGAGGAGCAGACACTCTTTCTGGTGGAGAAGCACAACGTATTCGCTTAGCAACACAGATTGGTTCTGGTTTAACAGGTGTTTTGTACATCCTAGATGAACCATCAATTGGTTTGCACCAAAGAGACAATGCCCGTCTATTAAAAACCTTAAAAGGATTAAGAGACTTAGGAAACACTGTCATTGTTGTTGAACACGATCAGGACACAATAGAGTCATCTGATTGGGTAGTTGATATTGGACCAGGAGCAGGCAAGCATGGTGGTGAAATCATTGCAGAAGGAACACCAGCACAAATAAAGAAGAACAAGAATTCAATAACAGGGCAATATCTTTCTGGTGTTGAGAAAATAGAGGTTCCAAAAAGAAGACATCCTGGAAACGGTAAGAAACTAAGCATCATAGGAGCAGAAGAGCATAATTTAAAAAACATCAATGTTGATCTTCCTCTTGGTAAATTTGTTGTTTTAACTGGTGTTTCTGGTTCAGGTAAATCAACCTTGCTTAATGAAATTCTTGCAAAAGCTCTTTCAAACTATTTCTACAACTCAAAAGAAGCAGTTGGTAAACACAAGAAACTTCAAGGTGTTGAACACATCGACAAGGTAATAAACATAGATCAATCACCAATCGGAAGAACACCAAGATCAAACCCTGCGACATACACAGGCGTTTTCACATATATTAGAGATCTCTTTGCTGCAACCCCAGAAGCAAAAATGAGAGGTTACAAAGCTGGTAGATTCTCCTTTAATGTTAAAGGTGGTAGATGTGAGGTTTGTGGAGGTGACGGAGTCATTAAAATTGAAATGCATTTCTTAGCTGACGTATATGTTGCTTGTGAAGAATGTAAAGGTAAGAGATACAACAGAGAAGCTTTAGAAATACATTACAAAGAAAAAAATATCTCTGATGTTTTAGAGATGACAGTTGATGAAGCAAAGACTTTCTTCAAACACATCCCATTAATTTACAAGAAACTAGAAACACTTTCAGAAGTAGGTCTTGGTTACATGCACCTTGGTCAGCAAGCAACAACTCTTTCTGGAGGAGAAGCACAACGTATAAAACTATCCGCAGAACTATCTCGCGCATCAACAGGGAGAACACTCTACATCTTGGATGAACCAACAACAGGATTACACTTTGCAGATGTTAAACGTTTACTCTCTGTTTTAAACAAACTTGTTGAAAAAGGAAACACAGTCGTTGTCATTGAACACAACCTTGATGTCATAAAAAGCGCTGATTGGGTTATTGACCTTGGTCCTGAAGGCGGGGACAAGGGCGGAGAACTAATAGCCGCCGGAACCCCTGAAGATGTGTCGAAGATAAAGAGAAGTTACACAGGACAATATCTAAAAAAGATGCTTTAAAAAACAAACAGAGTACCGTTTAAGCCATATATCTAGTAACTATCCCCCAAATTCAGTTATTGCTTCGCCTAAATCATACACTATTGAATCTGTCATCGTATTTTTTAAGATACTACTACCTGCCGCACTTCTATACCCGCCAGCACAATGCACTACAATAGGTTTGTCAGTAGGAATTTCACTAAACCTTTCCCTTAGCTCTGATAAAGGAATCTTAATGCTACCAGAAAATATTTGTTTTTGAACAATTTCTGGAGTGTTACGAATATCTAAAATTGTGTATGCATTTTGGTTCTGCTTAAAATTTTCTAGATCTAGAAACTTAAAATCGACCGGGCAAAATGAGCCGATGAAAGCCCCTTTTATCTTAGTTTCATAGCCTATATTAGCAATGCGTTCAATTATTTGTTCAAGCCTCATTTCATTCTCCGCTGTTAAATAGAACTGTTCATTAGGTGAAACAATACTACCCAGCCATGTTTCAAACCTGCCATCGTCCATTAAATTTATGCTGTTTTTAAAGCGATATTTTTGAAATTGTTGTGACGGGCGCGTGTCGATAATTAATGTATTTTTATCTAATATGCTTGTATAGTTTTCACAAGTTATTTTTTTCATTCGCGGTACGCCTGAAATATTCTTTGCAAAGATACCCGCCCCTTTCTTATTCAACTCAACGTTAAATCCAAAATATTTTGGAATAAAAGGTTGATCCGTGAGAAGTTCTTTTAGAAAGCTTTCTTCACTCATTTCCTGAAGACTCCAATTGTTTAAACTCTCAATACCAATAGTGCTGTTACTAGCGTTACCTAATGACTTTCCACAAAGAGTGCCTGCACCATGCGCGGGGTACACTATAATCTTGTCCTCTAAAACAAGGAGTTTTTTACGGAGGGAATTGTACATTTTTTTCGCCAACTCTTTGCGTTCAGCTTTTTTATTACCGGAATTTTCCCGTAAATCTGGTCTGCCACAATCTCCTACAAATAAAGTGTCACCAGAAAAAATAGCTTTATCTTTTCCATTGCTTTCCAAAATCACAGAGATACTGTCTGGTGAGTGCCCAGGAGTGTTTATAGCTTTTAAGACAACATCTCCAAAAACTATCCTATCTCCTTCGTCAAAATTAACGTGAGGGTATTCAGCACCAACAAATTTACTGACATATATTGCAGCACCGTTATTTTCATGGATTTCTAAATGGCTACTGACAAAATCAGCGTGTGGATGTGTTTCTATAACACCTATTATCTTGGCGTTATGTTTTTTTGCAAAATCATAATACGGTTGAGGATTACGTTCAGGATCTATTAAAATTATTTGTTTGCCACTTAAAATCGCATAAGCATATTGCGACAACGGTTTGTACTCAAATTGTTGGATAGTGAACTTGTTATTCATATAGCTTATGGAGGATTTTTTAGCAGTTAATAATTAAAACCTGAATAGTGGTTAACTGTTTATTCTATTGCACCGCCAGCAGCTTGCCAATTACCCAAACCACCGATATTTTCAGCAAGGTAGCCTCTTTTTTTCAACTCATGTGTAGCCATAGCAGAACGTCCACCAGAAGCACAATACAAATAAATTTTCCTTGAAACGTCGCTTGTCGGTACCTCTCCATGGGTGATTCTGTCAACCGGAAAATGTATAGCTCCAACGGCGTGGTTAGAATTCCATTCATCATCTCTACGTACATCAACAAGCATTGCCTTGCCAGTCTTTATTTCTTCCTTTATTTTATGCACGTCAATTTTAGACCCAAATATAAACATATAAAGTTACCATTAATATTAAGATTAGTAAGCTATTTAACAATCGTACCGCCAATAGCAACAACACTATCCATACCACCAAGGTCTTCTACTCGGTACCCTGCTTTTCTTAAGATAGCGGTAGCTTGTGAAGACCTATTTCCACTTTGGCAGTATATGTACAGGGTTTTGTCTGTGTTTACTTTTGGTAAAGTGCCGGATTGGATATCTTGTAATGGTAGACTTTGTGCTCCCTGAATATGCCCGGCAGCGTATTCACCTGGGGTGCGAACATCTAACAGGATATCCCCATCTATTATACCTTTTTGAATAGTGCTGAATTTATTGATTTCTAAACTTTTGGGCGATTGATCAAATTTTAAAAAAAGTCCTAAGATTGTCAGAAATAATATAATAACAATGGTTGTAACAGCGTATTTCATGATTTTGTGTTCCTTATAAAGTTTAATAATTGCTTACTTAATTTAGCTGCCTGTGGTGAAACCAGGCGGTAATTTATTTTTTTGCCGCTGTGCTTAGCAGTTACCAATCCCGCTTGTCGCAATTTTTTTAGATGTTGCGAAACAGCAGATTGCGATAGTCCACAATCTTTAATAAGTTTTGTTACACTCTGCTCTTTACGTGAGAGACAAAGTAAAAGTTTTAAGCGCACCTTGTTTGAAAGTGCTGCAAGGATTATTGATTCCATGTATATATATATTAGCAGATGCTAATATATAGTCAAGTCTTAGAATCGTATAAAATAGTTATGCGATTCTTTGCGTGTATTTTGGTATTTACAACCCCCACTCCTTATATATCCATTTCGCCTGTGTTTTATAAATTAGGAGTAACCAAAGTTTTGTGAAATCTATTTTCGTTTGATGCCGCTGGTGAGACGGCAGTCTCACCACCAAAATGTAATATCATTTATGACTTTTAGCACTTGACATGTTAGACTGCTAAATATTAAAATGTCTTTAGCAAACAGTAGAGGAGAGTGCTAAATGAATGAAAAAAAGCCCCAAAACATTACTCCCAGACAAGCTAAGATATTAGCCGCTATTGTCAGAGAGTATTCAAATACACCAGAACCAGTTAGTTCAGAGGATATAAGCGTGAAATATAGGTTAGATATATCCTCAGCAACCATCCGTAATGAAATGATGGCCTTAGAAAGAAACGGATACATCCAACAGCCACATACATCATCAGGAAGAGTTCCAACTGATTTTGGATATCGCTACTTTGTTAAAGAGCTGATGAAGCGCTTTGAGCTTTCATTAAAAGAACAACACTCTTTAAGAGAACAGCTTGGTAGGTTACAACAGCAAACTCATGAAATAGGGAAGAACATCGCAAGATTACTAGCTGAAAAAACAGATCAAGCCGCATTCGCGCTTTTACCAGAAGAAAATTCAGCTAGTGGCCTTTCAAACATCTTACAGCATCCGAGGTTTGATAAAAGAGACGTTGTAGAAGTAGTTCAGTTCTTTGAGGACATCGATGAATATGCTGATCAGATGTTAAGTGATTTCTTTAAAGAACAACCAGCAGCGTTAATTGGTAAAGAACACCATCTGGCGCCAATAAAGAACTACTCATTAATTGTTTCTAAAGTTGAACTACCAACAGGAGAGCGTGGATTAATTGGTATAGTCGGACCAAAATCCATGAGGTATGACAAAAATATTAGTTTAGTTGAATATTTTGCAAAATACTTAAGCACAGGAGAATAACTATGGACGAACAACAAATATCAGAAACCAGCAGCGGAGATATAACCATGGAGCATCTGCAAGCAGAGCTTTCAGAAGCCCTTAACCAAGCAGAAGAAAATCTTTCTGGATGGAAACGAACACAGGCTGATCTAGAAAACTACAGAAAGAAAAAAGAAGCAGAGGGAACAGAGCTAGTACAGTTCGGAAAACAAGCAGGTTTTGTTCAAATCCTTCCAGTTCTTGATTCCCTAGAAATGGCAATATTACACGCACCAGAGATTGAGGATGAAAAGTACAAGAACTTCAAAAACGGCTTAGATGGCATAGTTAAACAAATAGACGCGGCTATTCAAGCAATGGGTATATCAAAGATAGAAGCAGTTGGAAAAAAGTTTGATCCAAACCTGCATGAAGCAATAAAAGAAGTGGTTGGAGAAGAAGATGGTTTAGTGGTAGAACAATATCAAACCGGATACACACTTCAAGGAAAACTTTTAAGACCAGCACAAGTATCAATATCAAAAAAGAACATTTAGTAATAACATTAAGAAAGGAACATATGGCAAAAATAATCGGAATAGACTTAGGAACATCAAACTCTGCAGCTTCAGTGATGGAAGGCGGAAAGCCTGTAATTATTCCATCAGCAGAAGGAAACAGCATTGCTGGCAAAGCATTCCCTTCTTACGTTGCGTTTACAAAAGAAGGGCAGCTTTTAGTTGGTGAACCTGCAAGAAGACAAGCAGTTACTAACCCAGAAGGAACTGTTTTTGAAGCAAAAAGAAAAATGGGTACTAGCTTTAAGTATTCATTAAACGGAAAAGAATACACCCCAGAACAAATTTCCGCGTTCATCTTACAAAAGATTAAAAAGGATGCTGAAAGCTATGCTGGAGGCGCAATCTCTCAAGCAGTTATTACAGTCCCTGCTTACTTTGACGATGCTCAAAGACAAGCAACAAAAAACGCAGGTGAGATTGCTGGTTTAGAGGTTGTTAGAATAATCAACGAACCAACGGCAGCAGCTTTAGCTTACGGGTTAGACAAAGTTGGGCAAGAACAAAAGATCTTAGTCTTTGACCTTGGCGGTGGAACATTAGATGTTACAACAATGGACTTTGGCCAAGGAGTTTTTGAAGTCATCTCAACATCAGGTGATACACAGCTTGGTGGTAAAGACATGGACTCTGCTGTGATCAACCACATCATAACCACATTCAAACACGAAAGCGGTATTGATGTTTCAGCAGACAAAATGGCTTTAAATAGAGTTAGAGAAGCAGCTGAAAAAGCAAAGATTGAACTTTCTACAACAATGGAAACAGATCTAAACCTTCCTTTCATTACAGCAGATGCAAATGGTCCAAAACATCTGACTATGAAAATAACCAGAGCGAAATTAGAAGAGTTGGTTAAACCAATTATTGAGAAATTAAGACATCCAATGGAGCAGGCAATCGCAGATGCAAAATTAACTCCTAACCAGATTGATAAAGTTATATTGGTTGGTGGTCCTACTCGTATGCCTATTGTTCAGAAATTCGTTGAAGACTTTGTTGGTAAACAAATAGAACGTGGTATTGATCCAATGGAAGCAGTTGCAAAAGGAGCTGCAATCCAAGCCGGTGTTTTAGGCGGTGAAGTAAAAGACATTCTTTTACTTGATGTTACTCCTTTAACACTTGGTCTTGAAACAATGGGTGGTATTAGAACACCATTAATTGATAGAAACACAACAGTTCCAACATCAAAGTCTCAGGTATTTAGCACAGCTGCTGATAATCAGACATCAGTGGAGATAAACGTGTTGCAAGGGGAGCGTGAGTTTGCTAAAGACAACAAAACTTTAGGTAAGTTCATACTAGACGGAATTCCACCAGCACCACGTGGCGTGCCACAAGTTGAAGTTGCTTTTGACATAGATGCAAACGGTATCTTAACTGTTAAAGCAAAAGACAAAGCAAGCGGTAAAGAACAACACATCACAATTCAAGGTTCTTCAAACCTTTCAAAAGATGATATTGAAAGAATGAGAAAAGAAGCAGAAGAGCACGCTTCTGAAGACAAGAAAAGAAGAGAAACAGTTGAAATCCGAAACCAAGCAGATACCTTAATTTCTGTTTCTGAAAAAACCTTGAAAGATGCAGGAGACAAAGCTCCTGAAGCAGACAGAAAAGATGCTCAGGAAAAACTAGACGCTCTAAAAAACACCAAAGACAAAGATGATGTTGATGCAATCAAAAAAGCCTTAGATGAGCTTTCCATATCAATTCAAAAGATTGGTGCTGCAATGTATCAGCAAACACCGCCTGAACAAGCATCCGGAACAGAACCTTCTGGTGAAAACAAAGAAGGACCAGTGGATGCAGAGGTTGTTAAATAATTAAGAGAAAACACATGAACAATGAAAATAAGCAGGATCAACAGATCCAGGTAAAGATCACAGACGAGATCTTAAAAGGCGTCTATGCAAACACAATGCAAGTAAGCCACACTCCTGATGAATTTGTTCTGGATTTCATGAACATCTTTCCTGCAAGCGGAGTTGGTATAGTTACTTCAAAAGTAATTGTATCTCCAGCACACTACAAAAGAGTGTTAGCCGCAATGCAACAAAACTTAAAGCTTTTCGAAGATAAATTTGGTACAATAAAGCATGTTGATACGCCAGAGCCAAAGATTGGCTTTAGGGCAGAATAACTAAAACAAAAAAATGAAACTAAAAAAACTCTTTCTAAGTTTTGGAGCAGTAATATTCTCAGGTTTGGGTTGGTATCTATTCTCTCAAATCTTTGATGGAAGTAATATTTTCCAAGGCAACAGCTTGAATTGGTTTGGTTTCGTTTTTAGTATCGCCTTAGCTTATGCTTTCAGCTTCTTAATAGCAGCAACCAGAGATCGTTTTGATTTTGAGGTTACTTCATTACTTTCAGTTCTTTGGATCCCTGTATTCTTAGGAACAACAGGAAGAAACATCATAGCAGCAATCGTGCTTTTTCTTTTCTCCCAAGCACTGTTAGAGTTTGCAAGCGCATTGGAACACTCGATAGACCTAAACTATTTTTCAACAGCATATTCAAAAATAGCTTTAGTTATAATTGCGCTTCTTGCGATCACTTCAATATATTTTCAGGACAGAGTTGTTGCAAACGTTGGAAATACAGCAGTATCTCAAAAAGCAGTAGGTGCTCTCTGGCCCTATGTAGGTAAATACTTTAACCAGTACAATACCAATGGAACAGTTAATGAGTTTTTAGCCTCTGAGTTTACACAGCAAGGCGTTCAACAACCAACACCACAAATGATTGCTACAGCAAGAAATGAACTTTCTAAACAGCTCAACTTAAACTTAAACGGGAAAGAAAGCATGTCTGCTTTGGGTGAAGACTTTGTTGCAAATCAGTTTAATAGTTTCCTTCAAGAATATCACATTGAAAAATCGGGTATATACGTCATCTTCCTTTCACTTTTTGTTCTTTGGCCGATAGGAAGACTACTCTTTGCTCTGATTGCGTTATTAATATTTAAGATCTTTGAAAGTTCGGGATTAATTAAAATTAGAGAAACTCAGGTTACAGCAAAAACCCTTCAGATATAACAAGTATGGTAAAAAACTACTATGACATTCTAGGCATCAGCAAAACAGCAAGTGCAGATGAAATTAAACGGGCATACAGAAAGTTAGCCTCAGAACACCATCCTGACATGGGAGGTAGTTCAGATCGCTTCAAAGAATTAAATGATGCATATCAGGTTTTGTCTGATTCAGGAAAACGTTCTCAGTATGACCAGTATGGTCAAACATTTGATCAAGCCCAAAGACAGGGCGGTTTTTCAGGTAATCCATTTGGTGGCTTTGAAGGAAACTTTAACAATGCTGGTTTTGGTTTTGAAGATATTCTTTCAAGCATGTTTGGTGGAGAAGACACACAAGCAAGGAATCGCGGTATTGATTTAGAAATGCCCCTAAGAATTTCGTTTAAAGAAGCAGTCTTTGGTGTTGAAAAAGAAATTGCCATTGAAAAGAAAAACCCTTGTGCTAAATGTAATGGGAGTGGGGCAGAACCTGGAAGCAAGATTAACACATGTCCAAAATGTCATGGGCAAGGACAGATAAAGACACAGAGAAGAACAATCTTTGGAACAATGGCAACTTCAACAGCCTGTGACCGTTGTGAAGGAACAGGGAAAGTTCCTGAAAAACCTTGTACTGAATGTAAAGGTATTGGATTAAAGAGGGGAAGAAAAACAATCAAGGTTTCAATTCCAGCAGGAATTGATGATGGACAGAGAATACGAGTTAGAGGAGAAGGAGAGCAAGGATACCGTGGTTCAGCTGTCGGTGATCTATATATTCAAATAGAGGTTCAGGGAAGCAAAGACTTTGTTAGAAAAGGTTTTGATCTTTTCAAAGAAGAAACAATTTCATTTCCTCAAGCAGCGCTTGGAATGACTTTAGAAACAGAAACCATTGATGGAAGCGTGAGGATAAAGATACCAGGAGGAACACAATCAGGAAAGGTTTTCAGAATATCTGATATTGGTGTTCCGCATTTAAACCATTCTGGTAGGGGAGATATGTATGTAACAGTTAAAGTTCATACTCCTGAAAAATTAAGCAAAAAACAAAAAGACTTACTTAAACAACTAGAAGAGATTGAGTAAAAAGGGTCTATGAAAACACTCAAGTTTAAGAACCATTTAGTGAAAGAAATTCTAGAAGGTAGGAAAACCGTTACCTGGAGATTATTTGATGACAAAGATTTGAGAACGGGAGACATGTTGGCGCTAATTGATTCGTCAACGGGAGAAAAGTTTGCCGAGGCACAAATTGCAAAGGTTAGGGAAAAGACACTTGGGTATATAGAAGAACCTGATTTCGCAGATCATAAAAAACACCAAACCCTTGAAGACATGCTTAAACACTTCAAGGGATACTATGGAGACAAAGTCGCAAAGGATACGCTAGTTAAGATTATTGACTTTAGGGTTACGCGTATCCTGAAATAAGTCTAAAAAAATTTATGCGCATAGAATTTAAGGAACGACCACAAAACGTTTGGATGGCTCGATGGTTTGGTGGAATCGTATACCTGTTGATGAAGCTGTTCGCAAAAAACAGAGACAGATATTTTAAGAGGTTAGGGATAAATAAGGAGCGAGTAATAGCTGGAGGGATTGTTCATGGTTCGTATGTGGCTGTTGTTGGCGAACAAGAAACCGGGGTTTACTTATTAAATACAGACGCCCTTATTACCAATATCCCAAATATATTTTGAGCAAGTATGGTATAATTAGAGAAACAAAATAGAGTAGAGAAACAAAAATGCCACAAGATTATAATTCGCTTTTAAACAGTGTTAACTTCCAAAACCCAAGCTGGGATGCTTTCATCTTCTTTTTTTGGGCCATAGTCGCTGTAATATACAGCTTTTCAGCTGGTAGAGGCAGAATAATTAGCATATTAGTTGCTGTTTACATGTCTGAACTGTTGGTAATCCAGGCCCCTTTCTTAAGTACAGCAGTAGGGGATCAGTTTGGTTTAGCTTTGTATTTAGGTCGTTTAACCACTTTTCTAGTTTTGTTTGCCTTTTTCTTCCTTGTTCTTTCAAAGTTTGTTTTTAGGACCTCTGTGGAAAATCGTCGTTGGGGTTCATGGGTATTTTCCCTTATCTTCGCTGTCTTACAGGTCGGTTTTTTAATCAGTGTTATTCTTTCATTCTTACCCCCTGAAGTTAAAACGACGTTCGCACCACTTGTAAAGTTTGTTTTCATTTCAGAAACAGCAAATTTTGTTTGGTTGCTTCTGCCGATCGCTTTCTTAGTGTTCGTGGGTAGGCACATCTCAGACCACAGACTAGAGTAAAGAAAAAAGCCAAATTAAAAATCCCGGTTTGCGGGATTTTTCTATGGTGGGTCGGGTGGGGATCGAACCCACGACAAACGGCTTAAAAGGCCGCTGCTCTACCAACTGAGCTACCGACCCGCAAGCTTTGCGAGTCAAAATTGATTTAACTTCCGTATTTTACAATATATATCAGAAAAATTCAAGGTACTTAAAGATGTTCAAATATATTAAATTCCTATCACAGTATTTCCAAAAAGAGCGAAAAAACATCGTTTTGATTTTTGTATTAGTGATGCTTTCGCAAACCTTCTCTTTAGCAGAGCCAGTATTCTACACTAGAATTTTAGATCGATTCTTAAGAGATTCACATAATTTAACAAAGTTTCCAACAGAACACGCTTTCTTCGTAGCTTTAGGCATTACTGTGCTTGCTTGGATAGGTTCTGCTTTTGCAGCACGAATATTTAAAAATCTGCAACAATATTATGTTAATACTGTAAGTGACAGAATTGGAATAAATGTTTTTAACCACGCGTATGAACATGTAATATCACTTCCAATTCAATTCCATGCAAACCAGAAAACAGGAGAGGTCTTTAGAAAAATATCAAAAGCTAGAGAAGACATTACAACACTTTTTAGCGTTGCTTTTGACAAGATTTTTCAAAACGTGTTTTCAATATCCATTGTCCTCATATATATCTTCATCAGAGAATGGAGAGTCGGTGTAATCGCCGTTATTCTAGTTCCTGTGTTCATAATAGCAACATCTTTTTTCACAAAAAGAGTTAAAAAAATACAGGAAGAGATAAACAAGAGGAACGAGAAACTTTTTGGAACATCATTTGAAGCGTTAAACCACATTGAGGTTGTTAAATCCTTTGCTTCAGAAGAACACGAAATTAATCAGATTAAAGAAGACAACAAAGTAACTCACGACAATGTTAAAAAGAAAACCATAGCATACCAGCAGCTTTTCTTTGTTCAGGGAACAATTGTAAACCTTGCAAGAGTTTCCTTAATTTGGTTTGGTTCTGTTCTTGCATTCAAAGGAGTACTAACCTTTGCAGATGTCATTCTTTTTGGAGTGTATTCATTCGTCATATATCAACCTCTCTATGATCTTGGAGATATTTATGCTAAATACCAGGAAGGTGTTAGTGCTGTTGATCGTTTACAAACGTTGCTTTCTGAAAAAGCAACAATTTTTTCAAAGCCAAATGCTTTGAAACCAAAAAAGCTTCAGGGAAAAGTTGAGTTTAAAAATGTTTCCTTTAACTACAATCAAGAGCGTGAGATATTAAAAGATGTTTCTTTCAAAGTTGAACCAGGAAAGAAGTTAGCAATCGTTGGATTTTCAGGCAGTGGTAAATCTACAATAGTTAAGTTATTACTTCGTTTCTATGAACCAACAACAGGCGAGATTTTAATTGATGGTAAAAACATTGCCGATTACAATCTTCAAGCACTTCACAAAAGAATTGGTTTAGTTTTGCAAGACAATATTCTTTTCAACACCACGCTATCAGAAAATATTCGTTACGGAACATTCAAAGCAAGTGATACTGAAGTCGAAGCTTCAGCAAACAGGGCATACCTTTCCCCTTTTCTTAAAAAACTTAGTTCAGGTTTAGAAACTTTAGTAGGTGAAAGAGGAGTTAAGCTTTCTGGTGGTGAAAGACAACGCGTTGCAATCGCTAGAAGTATTATTAAAAAACCTGACATCTTAATTTTTGATGAAGCAACGTCTTCCTTAGATTCGCATTCAGAAGAAATGATAAAAGAAGCAATCTCAGATGTTTCTAAAGATGTAACTACAATAACTGTGGCACATCGTTTCTCAACAGTTGTTAACGCAGATGAGATTATTCTTCTAGAAGCAGGGGAAATAAAGGAGAGAGGGAATCATAAGGCATTACTTGCAAAACATGGTAAATACTCTAGTTTGTATCAACTTCAAACACAGCGACAAACTGAGGATTTTTACAGTCCCAGCTCAATTGACAAAATTGCGTAAGTTGGTTAATATGTTAGGTACTAACATATCTAAAAACATTGAAATATAACAGGGAAGAACAAGTAAAGGTCTTTTTTGAAGAAATGGCCAAGTTACAAAGGCTCATGTTTTCTAAGAAAGATTCTTTTTTAACAAAGTATAAACTCAGCCGTCCGCAGATGGTTGTTATGTATTTCATTTCAGAAGGTGGATCAAAAACCATCAAAGACATTGCTGAGATAATGAACATATCAAGCAGTGCTGCAACGCAGATGATAGAAGGACTAGTTAGAAATGGTTTCCTTGAAAGAGTCGTTCATCCAACAGATAGAAGGTCAGTACAGATTAGTATGTCTAAAATAGGGAAAAAGACATTTGATCAATTCAAGATTCAACACTTAAGACAAATGCAAAATCTTTTGGTGTCTTTAAGTGATGCAGAAATTGAACTTCTGTTAAAGATCCCTGCAAAGATTCTAAAACAACTAGAAAATTTAAAAGTAAGAAATAACTAAGAGGAAAAGATGAAAGAATTCATCAAAAGAAGAAAGTACTGGATTATTGGTGGAGTAATCTTGCTTTCGCTAATCATTTGGCGTGCTAATTCAGGCAATGGTCCTAAATACACCGTAGCTTACACAGTTGCTAAACAAGACGTTAAACAAACCGTCTTAGCAACCGGAACCATAACTTCTCAATCAAACTTAAACTTGAGTTTTAAAAACGGCGGTATATTAAGTAAGATAAACGTTAAAGTTGGAGACAAAGTTAGAAAAGGTCAGGTGCTAGCGATGCTTGATCAGCGTGATGCAAGCGCATCATTAAACCAAGCAAGGGCATCTGTGCTTTCAGCACAAGCAAACTATCAGAAAGTTAAAAGTGGTGCTTCTCAACCAGAAATTGCAGTTGCGCAAGCTTCTGTTGTTGCTGCTGAAGTAACTTACAAAAATGCCCAGAATACATACACTGCAACTGAATCTCAACAGAAAAGTCTGGTTGCTTCTGCACAAGGAGCAATGCTTAACTCTGGATTGCAAGCAGTTGTTGAAAGCGGTTCAACAACAATTACAGGAACAGTTTCAGGAACATACACAGGAACAGAACAAGGTAGATACAGAGTAGTTATGGGTACAAGCGGATCAGGATTAACATACAATGTTTCGGGAATTGAAGGATATTACGCTGAGTTTCAACGTGGAGTTCCAGCTAAAATAGGGAACAGAGGGTTGTATATAACCATCGGGACAACAGGAACTTTAAATGCCGGTGATTCTTGGGTTATCGATGTTCCTAACACTCAATCTTCTACATACATCACAGCATCCAATTCATATCAGAGCGCTTTGCAAACTCAGAATCAAGCCTTAGTTACTGCTCAAAATGCTGTTGATTCAGCACGCGTAGCCCTAACACAAGCTCAAGCAAATTTAAACCTAAAACAGTCTCTAGCAAGACCAGAGGATTTGGCTGCTGCTGATGCGCAAGTTAAAACAGCACAAGCACAATTACAAGCAGCCCAGAATCAATATAGTAATAATATAATCACATCTCCAATAGATGGAACAGTAACTTCTGTTGATTTAAAGCTAGGAGAAAACGTTGCTCCGCAAAAAGCCGTTATTGTAGTCCTAGACCAGTCTTCTTTGCATGTTGAGTCTAATATATCTGAATCTTCAATTGCGCTATTACAATCAGGTCAGAAAATAGACATGACAATGGATGCATTTGGTCCTGACAGACACTTCACAGGAGAAGTTCTTTCAATTGATCCTGCATCAACTGTTCTTTCAGGAGTCATAAACTACAGAGTAATTTCATCCATCCCACAAGATATTGATATTAAACCAGGAATGACAGTTAATCTAGTAATACTAGTTAACGAAAAAACTCAGGTCTTAGCAGTTCCAAACAGATTAGTTAAAAGCAACTCTCATAGATACGTAACAGTCTTAGAAAATGGAAATGTTAAGGAAATAGAAGTAACAATTGGTTTAAGTGGTGATTCATATACTGAAATTACAAGTGGGTTGTCTGGTGGGGAAGAAATAGTTACTACCATAGAACCAAAGAAATAACAGAAGAATATGCATTTAATACGAATGGAGAAGATCAAAAAGATCTACAACAACGGAGAGGATAACCAAGTTGTTGCTTTAAAAGATATTGATCTTGGAATAGAGCAAGGTGATTTCGTTGCCATCATGGGTCCTTCAGGATCAGGCAAATCAACACTAATGCATGTCATTGGTTTTTTAGACAAAGCAGATTCTGGAAACTATTTCTTTGAAGACAAAAACGTTGTTACCTTAACAGATGATGAATTAGCAGAGATACGAAACAAAAGGGTTGGGTTTGTTTTTCAAGCCTTCAATCTTTTACCAAGAACATCAGCGCTTGATAACGTGGCGTTGCCAATGTTGTATGCAGCGAATTCAGACAAATCCAGCGCAGAACAACGTGCTTTAGAAATGCTTAAACAAGTTGATTTAGAAAGCAGAAAAGACCATCATCCATCAGAGCTTTCTGGAGGACAACAACAACGCGTTGCCATAGCAAGAGCTTTAGTTAATGATCCCGCGGTTATCTTTGCTGATGAACCAACGGGAAACCTAGACACCAAATCATCCGAAGAAGTGATGCGTATATTTAAGCGTTTAAATGATTCCGGAAGAACCTTAATCTTCGTAACACATGAAGAAGACGTTGCCGCATACGCAAAAAGAATCATCCGATTAAAAGACGGAGTCATCATTTCAGACGAACTTAACAGGAACAGAATATAATATGTTTTTCCAATCCATAAAAATAGCGGCAAGAGCATTGCTTCTTAACAAAACAAGATCATTCCTTACAATGTTAGGGATTATCATTGGTATTACCGCGGTTATTGTCCTAATCTCAGCAGGACAAGGTGCTCAAGAGCTCATTGTTAATCAGGTTAAAGGAATAGGGTCAAACCTTCTTTTCGTAATTCCAGGTGGTAGCGGTAAGTCACAGTTTTCAGCACCAGCATCAGCTCAAGGAATAATCATCACGTCTTTAGTTGATTCAGATATTAAATCATTAAGAAACAAATTACTTGCTCCTGACATTGAGTATGTAAGTCCAGAAGTTAGAGGACAATATACAGTTTCATACAATAACGTTGACCAGATTGCTCCTGTAGTCGGCGAAGATGAAAACTTTGGTGTTGTTAGAAACATTAATTTAACAGCAGGAAACTGGTTTACTAAATCAGATGTAGATGGTTTAACTCAAGTAGCGATTTTAGGTTCAACAATAAAAGAGGATCTTTTTGGAGAACAAGATCCAATCGGTCAGTTGGTTAAGATAAAGCAGGTGAGCTTTAGAGTTGTTGGTGTTTCTGAACCAAAAGGAGTTGGTGCTTTTGGTGTTGATCAAGATACCCAGATCATTGTTCCTGTAAGCACAGCTCAAAAACTTCTTTTAGGGATTAACCATTACAACTTAATTTCAATTCAGGTTAAAGACGCAGACTCAATTCCACTTGCCAAAGAAGAAGTTGAACGAATTTTAAGATACAATCATAAAATATCAGATCCACAGAAAGATGATTTTACCGTTCGTAATCCTCAAGATGCTTTAAGCCTGCTTTCAAACATCACTTCAGTACTAACAATATTCCTAGGAGCAATTGCAGGAATATCTTTGTTAGTAGGTGGTATTGGTATTATGAACATCATGCTTGTTTCAGTTACAGAAAGAACAAGAGAGATCGGTTTAAGAAAAGCAATCGGAGCTAAGAGAAAAGACATCCTCTTACAGTTCCTCATAGAAGCGGTATTCTTAACAGTTTTAGGCGGAGTCATTGGAATATTCTTAGGATACTTGGGATCTGTTGGTATAGCGTTAATAGGGAAATGGACTCCGGTTGTTTCCATAGGTTCAATACTCCTTGCTTTTGGGGTTTGTACGCTATTTGGCTTAATATTTGGTATATACCCTGCAAACAAAGCATCTAAACTTAGTCCAATCGAAGCGTTAAGATACGAATAACTAAGAAGCCCAGGTAACTCCTGGGTTTTTCTTTCCAAGTGTGTGAACAAGAATTAACTTAATGCTATAATAGGCTTAAGATATTAACTTTTACTTAAATGTCAGAAAATCTAGAGTTAGATCAAGCACAACAAGCAGCGGCACAAGCCAATGCTGCTGAAGACCCGCTTGAAGCTAGGAAGAGAATGATTTTTGAAGCTAAAGCTAGGCAGGATGCTGAAGCTACTAGGGTGGCTGAAGAAGAGTCTCCTTCGGTTCAAGACTCAGAAGCAATGACAACTAAAGCAGACACAGAAGCTGCTTTGGATGCCAGAGAAAAAGCTATTTTAGAAGCTAAGGAGAAGTCTACTGAAGTTACCGAAACAAAATCTCAAGCAGAAATACTAAAACAACAGGCAATTGAGGCTGCAAAAAAAGTTGAACAACAAAAGGCAAAGGTTCAAAGGAAAACCGCTGAACTTGAAGAGTATAATTCTACTCTAGAAGATGCTCGTGCTTTGGGTATACCTGATGACCAAGTGTTTTTGCAAAGAAAAACCGAAGCCGAGACTGATTTAACCAGTTATCAGACTGAACTAAATCAAGCTGAGCAACAAAAGCAAGAAGTGGAGCAGCGGCTTGCTCAAGCTGAACAGGGTTTTGCTGAAGCAGAAGCAACAATAGAACGCATTGTCCCTAGTAAAATGGCAGAGACCAACACTTCCGAGCAGATCACTACTAGAGCAGCTTTAGAAGAACAAGCTTATAGTATGGCTTCGGCAGAGGGTTTAAAGATAAATCGTGATGAAAAAGAAATAGAAACAATTACTGAACCTCAAGTTGAATCAAAAGTGGATACAGCCGAACACACAGAAGCTGTGATTGAAGATCAACACAGGACAATTATAAAAGAAGCGGAGCAGCAGTATTTAGAAGAAACGAAGCATATCAAGGAAACTGAGGGAAAAGTCGATTTGCCCGAGGTTGGTTTAGTTTCAATAGAAGATTTAGACAAACCAGAAAATTCCGCTTTGAGAGATAAGGTTAAGACTCTAAATTTTGCTAAATCTAAATCAGCCAGAAGAGCTATGCCAGCACTCCTTAAAAAAGGTTTGATTTCATCTGAAGAAGTTCAAAAAGCGTTCTCTGATTTGCAACCCGAAACTCTTGCAGATGGAATCGCGGACTTACCTAATGAAACCCAAACTGTTTTAGCTCAAAATCCCAATTTGGCAAGAAATTTTGAGGACGCTACCAAGAAATTAAACGAACAAGCAGAACAGTCCGGAGTTATAGAAGAGCGTTTTGTCAGTTATGTTAAGTTGATGAAAATCCCTGTGGCTTTTGACAAGAAACAAGCTCTTGGCTTAAGGTTAGAGTCTTTGGTCCAAGCTCGTGATGGAATGGCAAAAACATTGAATGACGAAAAAGGCTACCCGGGTCATTTGATGAGCTTGGTAGATAATAATTCTAACGATTTGGAAACCATGATTAATAGGGGCATGTTTAGCAAAGAGCAAGTTGTCGGTTGGATGGGGAAAGCTTTGAAAGAAACAAGAAGAATTGGTAGGGTAGATGGCGAGCAGCGAATAATGCGTAAATGTATGCAACTTAGGGATGAAGGACTTTTGACTCCAGAAGAAACAAAAAATGTCTTGAATTCCGCACTTGAAAAATAATTATATTACGAGAAAAACACCGCAAGTGCGGTGTTTTAATATCCGGATAACTTCTTGGGTTTTTTGTGCTAAAATACAAACATGCAACCAAAACAAAAAACCATAGCTATTGTTGGCGGAGGCTTCGGCGGTTTAAACGCCGCCATTCTATTACGCAAATACCTTCGTCAGGAAAAAGCACACGTTTTGTTAATAAACAAAAGTTCGTATCATCTTTACTATCCAAACCTTTATGAAATCGCTTCTTCAGAAGAAGAGTTTGTTAGTATAAAGGCTTTAAAGAAAAGCATTGCCCTTCCTTTTACTGATGTGCTTTCAAGACACAACATTCAGTTCATTGAAGCAGAAGTAACCAAAATACATCAAAAAGAAAACTACGTTGTTTTTAGAGAAGAAAAAGTTGACTATGATTACCTTGTTTTAGCAACCGGCGCGATTCCAGATTTCTTCAACATCCCTGGAGCAGAACAAAACGCTCTAACCTTTAAATCAGTAAACGATGCTTTAAGAGTTAGATCAAACCTTGAAGCACTAGTTCAACAAGCAGCAACAACCACAGCAAAGAGACCTGTTAGGATAATAATTGCAGGTGGAGGTTTTACAGGCGTTGAGCTAGCAGGAGAACTTACAAACCTTAAAAAGATTGTTGCTTGGAAATATTCTTTCCCAGAGGAAAAAATAGAGATTGAGATAATAGAAGGGGCTAATCAGTTAATGCCAGGAATGGGAAAAGAAGTGTACTTACCAATCGCAGAAAGATTAAAAGAGATTGGAGTTCGTATTAGTTTCAATTCAATGATCACAGAAGTTTCAGAAAAAAGCATTACTTTAAAAAATGGAGAGGTCCAAAATTTTGATATGATCATTTGGGCAGCTGGTATAAAAGGGGCGGATATTCCTTTTGATGCAAAAACTGAAACAGATCACAAAAATCGTTGCATGACTAGCACTGATTTAACCCTTAAAGATTTTTCTAATGTGTATTTAATAGGGGACAATGCTTGTGTGCTAGACTCAAACAAAATGCCAATGCCGCAAACAGCAACACAGGCAATTGATCAGGCAGAGTTTGTAGCCCATAACATTGCTGCTTCAGTAAACGGATATCCAACATTTGAATATGTAACTAAACCATCACCATACATCATCCCTGTAAAAGGGAAGTGGGCATTATTACACCTTGCAAATGGTGTGAACATCAAAGGATTCTTTGCTTGGTTTGTAAAGCAATTCGCAAACTTAAGATATTTTATGCGTTTACTACCCCCTTGGAAAGCAATCTGGCTTGCTTGGTTTGATGTTGAAATATATACCAGGAATGATTAAAAAAACCGCAGAGCTTTCTGCGGTTTTTAACTATTCCTTTTTCTTTTTGTAAAATCTTTTCTTTCCTGTTTTCTTAGGTTTTGCTTTTTGTTCTTCCCAAAGCGTTTTAAGCTCTTCTTCAGTTTGCGGTTTCTTGTTTATGATGAAATCACAATCAGGATATCTAGAGCAGGAATAGAAAGGCTGACCACGTCCACGAGCTTTCTTTTCAACAACCTCTCCAATACCACAGCTCGGGCATTTAAAACCAATCTTAGTTAAAATCTTTTTAATTCCTTTGCACTCTGGATATTTAGCACAACCTAAGAAGAAACCAAATCTTCCGCGTTGTATTTTCATAGGTCCGCTACAGATAGGGCAGAGCTCTCCTTTTGTTTTCTCTTCCAGCTCTTTGATCTTTGCTTCTTCTTCAGGCATTGGTTTTGTAATCTTTTCACCCTCAGGACATGCCAAGAATTTTCCAAACCTCCCGTATTTTATGATCATTGGTTTACCACAATGAGGGCAAGGAGTGTCAGAAACAGTAACCTGTTTTTCAACCTCTTCGTTTTTTACATCCAAATGTTTTTTAAAGGGTTCGTAAAACTCTTTAATAACAGGTTGCCATTCAATCTTTCCCTCAGCGATTTCATCAAGCTCATCTTCCATCTTTGCGGTAAAACCAATGTCTATGACTTCAGGGAAGTGTTCAACCAAAAGATCATTAACCAAAAACCCTATTTCAGTCGGATTATACTTTTTATCAATCTTTTCAACATATTCACGATCTTGAATTGTAGAAAGAGTAGGCGCATATGTTGAAGGTCTGCCAATACCGTGTCCTTCCAAGGCTTTAATCAAAGTAGCATCAGAATATCTTGGAGGTGGTTCTGTAAAATGTTGATTAGGAACAAGCTCTGAAAGCTCCAAAGACTCGCCGTTAGAAAGTTCAGGTAACTGTCCTTCTACCTCTGATTCTTCATCATCTCGTCCCTCAGTGTATGCTTTAATGAAACCTTCAAACTTAACAACCTGTCCATTTGCTCTAAAACCATATTTCTTAGAAGATTTACCATTGCTTTCAATGTCTACGGCAGTTGCATCAAAAACAGCTTGTGCCATTTGGCTTGCAACAGTTCTTTTCCAAATTAAATCATAGATTTTTTGCTGTCCACGATCCAAGAAAGAACGAACCACATCAGGATGACGCATTAAATCAGTTGGCCGGATTGCTTCGTGTGCTTCCTGTGCATTTTTTGATTTGTTGCTATATCTCCTTGCTTGACCATGGTAATATGTTTTTCCAAAACGGGATTCAATGACCTCTACTGCTTGTTTTAAAGCAAACTCAGAAAGATTAACAGAGTCAGTACGCATGTAAGTGATTAAACCAGTTGAACCTTCTTCTCCAATATCAATACCTTCATAGAGCTGTTGAGCTATGACCATTGTTTGTTTTGCAGACATACCAAACTTTCGAGCTGCTTCTTGTTGCAAAGTTGATGTTGTAAAAGGCGCTGCTGGATTTCTGTTGACTTCTTTCTTTTCTATTTCAGTGACTGTATACTTTGCACCATCTAAATCTGAAATTACTTTGTTTGCAGAAACATCTTTTACAATATCAAACTTTTCAACAGTCTTTTCATCAATTCGGTTTAGCTTTGCCGGAAAAGAAGCCTTGTCCTTAGAAAACAAAGCATCAATACTCCAATATTCTTCTTTAACAAACTTTTCAATTTCTCTTTCTCGTTCAACAATTAAACGTAAAGCAACAGACTGAACCCTTCCAGCTGACAAACCATAACGGACTTTTTTCCAGATGAAAGGGGAGAGTCCATAACCAACCAAGCGATCTAAGATTCTACGCGCTTGCTGGGCATCAACTAAATGCATGTCTAAATTACGGGGATGTGCTAGAGCTTCATCAATCGCGCTTTTAGTAATTTCATGAAATACAATTCTTTTTGGTTCTTTGTCTTTAAGTTTTAAGGCAGAAACTAGGTGCCAAGAGATTGCTTCTCCTTCGCGGTCTTCATCAGTTGCCAGAATAACTTCAGTTGCTTTATCTGCTTTAGCTTTTAATTCACTGATTATTTTTTTCGCTTTGACAGGAACAATATATGTAGGTTCAAAGTTATTTTCAATATCAATACCCATCTTGCTTTTAGGAAGATCTCTAACATGTCCGAAAGATGCTTGAACGTCAAAATCCTTTCCCAAGAAACGGGAAATTGTTTTTGCTTTAGTCGGGGACTCAACAATTACTAATGTTTTTTTCATCCACTCTATATATTAGTTGCAGAAACGGCGCTAATTACTTTAAGAGTTTAACTATATGTTTCAAAGGTTGTCAAATATACCTCAAAAAAACAACCCATAACTATAATCCCTAATATCTGGGTGTGATATACTACTAAATGCGAAGAAAAGGCAATAAACAAAGGGGGTTTAGTACCGTTGACAAAGTAAGGGTACTGTGTTAAATTACAGTGTTAGTTGGTCCTTTATATATATTTCATCCAGCCCCCTATTTGCGAGTAGCGAAAATAGATATGAATCCCTCCTACTATTTGTAAGTAGCTATCAAGTAAAGGTTGGCAGCGTTTGTTGTCTTCCTTTCACTCGTAAATAGGGTATTGTATGAAATATTAAAGCGCTTTTGCGCTTTTTTGTTTTTATGGTATATTAAGTTGCTCACTCACACACGAGAGAGAGGCGCCGTGGCCAGACACACGGTAAAACTCGCAGGAGGTTTGCGATGTCGGTATCAGACGTTGCGGGCCGGGACAATGTCCCGTCGAGTGCAACCCCGAACATCCGTCACGATGACGGACAGGGCTTGGAATTTCACGACGCGTTGGTTCGTGCTGGCTTGACCAGGCATGACCGACAGCATGTGATCAGTTCCAAGGGGAACCTTGTTGCCCAGTCTATCGTCATGGGCATCAGGGTTGTCGCCCAGCAGGAACGCGATCTGAAGTGGCGGGACCCGAGGGCCTGGTCTGTATCCTCGGATTGTGGATATCCGGAGAGCTTGTCTTTCCGGAGCCACGAGACCCAGGTTCGGGTTTACAAGCAGCTGTTCGGAAATCTCGATGGTTCGCACGTCGACCAGATCATTCGGAATACAGCGTTCCCAGAAGAAGCAGATCTCTGGGCTGTGATTCCCAAGCCTTGGGTCATTGCTGAGGATGTTTTCTCGGCAATGCGCCTGATGGTCGAGAAGCTCTCCGAGCTCGGGATCGTGGTTGAGAACAAGGCTGCGTACGAGATGGACGAGGCGCACATGCACCTCATCACCAAGATGCAGATGTTCTACGCCAAGCAACACAACCACCCCGGCGACTTCATCGTACTTCCTGTCCAGTTCGGCAAGAACTGGGCCGGGCACTCGCTGGTTTCGTCCAAGGCGCAGCACAGCATCGAGGAGTTCTCGTTGGATCCGTATGCCATCTTGGCGTTGCTCTACACGCATCCAGAACGACTGCGGGGCGAACATCAGGAACTCGGCATCCGCTGTGGCGGGGTCCTGCTGGATCGACACCACGATGACCACGACGAAGTGACCGGTGATCACCATCTCTGCTTCCGCTGGTTCCGCGATGGGTTGCTGATCTCAGCAGACCACGGCATGTGGGACCGCGAAGCGGCCTTGGGCATCCCGACTGGCTTCGACATCGACATCTAACACGACGCAAAAGGCGCGGGTTCTGCAAGACTAACTATCTTGTAGAATCCGCGCCGCTTCGTTTTTTATATATCTTCTTTAAACCTTTTCTTTTAACTCCAGAAGAACTCTTGCTTTAATACTTTCAAAAGGAATTTGTTCTAACTCTTCATCTGAAAAATCTTGCAAGACAAAAGCATCTGTCGGCATATGTTCCTTGTTCTCTCTGCTTTCAACACCAATTCGTATTCTTCGAAACTCCTTAGTACCAAGATAGTCGATTAATGAGGTAACTCCGTTGTGTCCTGCTGATCCTGAGTTGTCTGTAAACTTAATTGTCCCTAAAGGTAAATCTACATCGTCATGCAAAACCACAATATCCTTTGGTGTTAGCTTGTAGAAATCAAGAACCTGTTTTACAGCTTTTCCAGAGTCATTCATAAAGGTCTGAGGGAAAATGAAAAAAGTTTTTCCCGGCATATGTATTTCACAAATCTTTGAGTCAAAACTTGAATTACAAGAGATTGTTTGTAGTTCTTTCAAGATATGATCCAAAGCCAAGAACCCGACATTGTGTCGGTTGTTTTTGTATTTCTCACCAGGATTTCCAAGCCCAATGATTACCTGCATATATTAGTAGTTTACCATTTTTTCATTAAATTTTGGATTACCACGTTTTGCTTGTAGCTTTAAGATGATTGGAGTGCCCCAAAAGCCAAGCTCTTTCATAATAGAGTTTTGAATGAATTTTCTAAACTGCATTGAGATTGCAGAAGGTTCATTAACCATCATTAAGAAAACCGGGGGATTAGTGCTTGTTTGTTGTAGGGAATATACTTTTGGAACTCTCTCATCTCTAAGTCTTTGTGGCTGTCTAATCTTTTGTTTAGCGTAGAAAAAGTCTTTTAAGGTTTGACTATCAATTTCTTTTTTTCGGTTTACTTCAATAGTTAGAATATAGTCCAAGACTTCTTTGACACCCTCTCCGTCTTTTGCTGAGATTGGAACAGCAGGAGCCCACCAAAGGAAAGGGAAGTAATCAGGAAGTTGTGAAAAGAGCTTTTCTTTTTTCTTTGGAGCAAGTAAATCAATCTTGTTTGCAACCAAAACAAATCCTTTAGATGCTTCAACTATTTCTCCTGCAATTCTTTGATCTTGCTGGGAGATACTTTCTGAAGCATCAATCATAAACAAACAAACATCAGCTTTACGCATTGCACGTATTGTTTGAAGAGCCGCATATATATCAGGTAGCGGTTGATTCTTGTCTTTTCGTTTTAATCCAGCAGTGTCTAAGAACTTAATCTTGTGTCCTTTGTAAGTTATATCAGTATCAACAACATTTCTTGTTGTTCCTGGAACACTTGAAACAACAACTCTTTCTTCACCAATGATTTTGTTAAACAAAGAAGATTTACCAACATTTGGTTTACCAAGAATTGCAACGGATATAGTGGAGGGGTCTTTTTCAATTTGTCCAAAGCCTTGTTTTTTCAAAGAATCGGTAATGCCATCAAGCAAATCTCCAGTACCCATTCCTGAAACTGCAGAGATTGGAAAAATATTTTTAAATCCAGTAAAAGAATATTCAGAAACCATCTCAACAAACTTTTTAGGAGAGTCAATCTTGTTAATAACCAGGAGAACATCTTTCTTTTGTTTCCTTAGTTTTAACATAATGTTTCTGTTGATTGAGTCAGCAGGTTTTTTACCATCCAAAACATAAAGGATTAAATCAGCTTCACTGATTGCAATCTCAACTTGCTTTTGAATATTTTTCTCTAGCTCATCGCGTTGTTCCAGGATTATTCCAGCAGTATCAATCAAAGAGAAATCAACTGCATTCCAAGTAGCAGGAGCATAAAAACGATCACGGGTTGTTCCAGCAACTGAAGATGTTAAAGCAATTCTTGCTTCAACAAGTTTGTTCATTAATGTTGATTTTCCTACATTTGGTTCTCCGATAATTGCAACCAATGCTTCTCTTTCGTTAGACATAGCTATTTACCTCCTGCGACAAAAAGCACCAGGTCGACTCTTGCAGTCATACTTTCTGGCTTTGGCAAAGCTTTTGTGCTTACTAATTGTTGAATATATGTAATAGTGGCGGGTTTGTCTTCATTAACCTTGTAAAAAGCACTGTTGCTTAGCGGTAACCCTCGGTATGGTACTTCATAAACAACAACACCTGCGTTAACTAATTGTTTTTTGATTAAGTTGTAATACTCAGGATCTCTCCCCGCGTTTTCTAAGATTAAAGAAGCAGACTCTGTTTTAACAGCTGTGTTACTGAAACTGTTTTTAAAGTATGTTTGCACTTGATTAGTTGTCACTCCTTCACATGGGAAGATTACATAACCAACTTCTTCTTTCACTCCATCACAAAACATTCCTGCTTCTAAGTCAATGCTCTCTGAAGTAATTTTAACTTCAGGAGATTTTAATATCTCAGCAAGATGTAGTAATTCGCTTGGTTCGACATTTGTGTGAGCACGATCTGCAAGAATATCTAAGAGATCATTGATTGTTCCTGAGCTTGAAAGAATACCTAAGTCTTGAACCTTGGTTTTAAAAGCGTCTAAAACTTTTGCTTGACGTATGCTTCTAGCAATATCTGAGTCTTCTAAATTCGTGCCGTGTCTTGAACGAACAAATTGCAAAGCTCTTGTACCACTCATTTTTTCAAGACCTTTGTTAAAAACCAAGGTTGGTAAGTATCCAAACGTATCATTTGGATATTGGCTGTCTGTAAAACTGGTATCAATCTGAACATCAATACCACCTAAGCGATCAACTGCTTTTTCAAAACCTTTAAAATCAATACTAGCAAAATATGGAATGGTTAGCCCTGTAATTTTGTCAGCAGCTTTTAAAGCTTTTTCTCCTGCTTCATTAAAATCATGGCGTGGTTGATATCCAGCAGCAAAAGCAAAATTAATCTTTTGTTTTCCGTCTTCCCAGTAGTAATCGCGGGGGAGAGAGGTCAGAGCAACCTGTTTAGTTTCAGGATTAATGCTTGCAAGAATAATAGTGTCAGTTAAAAACGGACCATCGTGTCCTTCACCACCATACCCAAGAAGTAAAATATTAATCCTTCCTTCTGATTCTCCTTTGAGAGACGACGTGCTTCCTGAAAACACCAAAGTAGTTACCTTTTTAAAGAAAGAAGATTTATGTACAAAAACTTTGCTTCCAAAAGAATATGCTTTAGAAAAAAGAACTCCTAAGATGATGCATAGGATAATCAGGGCTGGCCAGAATATTCTTGGGAACCAGCGCCTTTTTGTTTGTGGTTGTATATCTTGAAATTGTTGCATAGTAGCTTGGTTAGTATATCTGAAAATGAGCCTTTTGCGAAGCAAAAGAACCCTCTTAAACGCTTGCAATACTTAAAAAGAACAGGTATATTGAATTAGTTAAGTTCTACTTTTTAGCTCTAGGTGGCGACTGTTTTGGACGATTAGCTCAGCTGGTTAGAGCGCACCGTTCACATCGGTGAGGTCAAAGGTTCGAGTCCTTTATCGTCCACCAAAGTTTCAAACAAAAAACATGCAAACAGATCCAGAACAACAGAATACAGAAAACCAGGAAACTGAAAGCGGTTTTAAAGAACTCGGACTTTTTGTTTGGGATTTGGTTAAGGTTTTAATAATCGCGATGGCGATAATCCTACCGATTAGATATGCTGTAGCTCAACCTTTCATTGTTTCCGGTTCTTCCATGGAACCAACTTTCTATTCTGGTGAATACTTAATCATCAATGAATGGACATATCATTTCGACAATCCACAAAGAGGCGATGTAGTAGTTTTTAAATATCCTAAAGACACAAGTCAATATTTCATAAAAAGAATAATTGCATTACCTGGTGAAAGAGTTAAGATAGAGGAAGATAACGTCATTATTTACAACAAAGAACATCCAAACGGATGGGTGTTAGATGAATCATACATTCCTTCGTCAGACACAACTCTTCCAGTAGGTGATGGTATGACAACATTGGGAAGCAATGAGTACTATGTTTTGGGAGACAATCGACTAGCATCATCTGATTCTCGTTTCTGGGGGCCAGTCCCTAAAAATGACATCATCGGAAAAGTTTTTGTCAGAGCTTTTCCTTTCAGTGACTTAAAGAAATTTGAAACAATTGAATACGGGGTTAAATAATATGAATATAAAGAAAAAAACAACAGTTTCTCAATCAAGCAAACCACAATCACTTCCTGGCTTAGCCGATATTATTCCAGGACAGGATAATTACTGGGATTTTGTAAGCTCTCATCTTCAAAGAATTGCTCGTGGTTATGGTTTCAACAGAATTGAAATGCCACTCCTTGAAAATATTAGTTTGTACGCTCAAACAGAATTCGCAGAAAACAATGAAGCGGTTGATTTTGTAGACAACAGCGCAACCAAAATTGCTGTTAGAGCAGCAAGCATGCCATCTCTGATGCGTGCTTTTCATGAATACAAAATTCCGGAAGGACACAAGGTTTCAAAATGGTACTACCTGTCTCCGGTTTTAAGCTATGACCAGAAACAAAAGCAATACATTTCTTCTTGGCAATATGGTTTTGAAATGTTTGGCGAGTTTTCTCCTTTAAACGAGGTTCAGATGATTAGCTTGCTTTGGAAGTTCTTCAAAGCAATAGGTTTACAAAATGTTTCTTTGGAGATAGACAGCTTGGGTGACGAAGCTTGCAAAGGACAATACGAGGAAGCATTAACCGGATACTTACAAAGCAAGAAATATGAACTCTGCAATGATTGTGTGGCTGCAATTGAAGAGTTCCCAATGCAGGTTTTCAGATGCAACAACCTAGAGTGCAAAACCGTTGCAACAGACGCTCCACAATCAGTGGATTTCTTAGACACTGCTTGCCACAAACATCTTACAAATGTTTTAGAAGGATTAGATGAGTTGGGAATAATGTACGCGTTAAATCCAATGCTTGCTGGAAAAAAAGGAACATCTAAAACAACCTTTGCTTTCAAACACACAGAAACAACTCCAACAGGAACAGTAGACAGATTTCTAGGAGAGGGAGCATACCATGATCAGATATATAAAGAACTGACCGGCAAAAATGTTGTTTGTTTTGGTTTTCATTCAAACATTGAAAGTTTACAAAAAGCAGTTAAAGAACAAAAACAAGAACAGATCGAAACATTAGCTGTAGCAAAAGCAGAGGTTTTCTTAGCACCACTTGGTGATCTTGCTTCTAAGAAAGCCATAAAGCTATTCTCAGAACTTTGGGATGCACAGGTTTCAGTTCATGATCATTTCGGAGGAGAGGGTGTCAAAAATCAACTTAAACTAGCAGAGGGATCAAAAGCCATGATTGCTTTAATCATTGGACAAAAAGAAGCTATGGATGACATGGTTATTCTAAGAGATGTTAAATCAGGAATGCAGGAAGTTTTTAGATATGACCAAATAATTGAAGAGGTTAAAAAAAGATTGGGGAAATAGCATGGAAGAATGTGTATTTTGTAAAATCGTAAACAAAGAAGAACCAACTGAACGAATCATATTTGAAGATCAGGATTTTTTGGTTTTTCCCTCAAAGTTTCCATCAGCAGAAACACATCTTTTGTTAATCCCTAAAAAACATATTCTTTCAATGGCACATGTTTCCCAAGAAGATGCTGATACTTTAGGACGTTTACTTGTTCTTTCAAGGGAAATTGCTGAGCTAGAAAGCATAAAAGATTACAAATTGGTTTTTAACATTGGGAAATACCTGCACGTGTCACACTTGCATCTACATCTTGTAGCAGGGAATCTAGAGAACGACCGAGTTTAGCAAAGAAGAAATAATGTCGCCATAATAGGGCGGCATTTTTGTTTTAAAGAGAATCGCTCATTTGACCAAAGCCCATATTTGGGGTATATTCATATCAGTTTTAATCAGTTTTTACATCCTTAGAAGGGGGTGACAGTAGTGGTAGAAGTTAAAAAGAAAGAAGGCGAGTCATTCGAAAGTTTACTCAGAAGATTTAACCGCAAAATACAACAAAGCGGTGTTTTAGTGCGTGCTAGAAAAACAAGATTTTTCGAGCCAGTAAAAAGCAAGCGATTTGTCAGAGAAGACGCTCGTAGACGCGCTGATTTAAAAGAGAAAAGAGAAGAGTTAAAAAAATCAGGTAAATTACCTATTAAAAAGTACGGTAGATATTAAACCCTCATGTTAAAAGAACAAATTGACGCAGACTTAAAAGCAGCAATGATCGCAAAAGACCAGACAACACTGGATACTTTAAGAATGCTTAGAGCACGCATCAAAAACGAAGAAATAGCTAAGGGAAAAGATTCCACAGACGAAGATATTATCTCAGTCCTCGGTTCTGAAGTTAAAAAAAGAAAAGACTCAGTGACCGCGTACACACAAGGGAACAGACCAGAGCTAGCAGAAAAAGAACAAAGCGAAATCACAGTTCTACAAAAATATTTACCAGCTCAGCTTTCAGAACAAGAAGTAACACAGATCATAACAGAAGCATTAGCAGGGCAAACATTCCAAGCTTCTGAGTTTGGTAAGGCCATGGCTTTAGTAATGCCTAAGTTAAAAGGTAAAGCCGACGGTTCTTTAATTTCAAAAATCTTGAAAGAAAAGCTTAGTTAAAAAAAACAAATGCCACAACAACAATATCTTGTAGGTTTGGATATAGGGTCATCATACGTTAGAGTAGTTGTCGGAAAGATTGATGAAGAATCCAAAGTTCCAAGCATCATCGGAGTAAGCGAAACACCATCTTCTGGAATCAGAAAGGGAGTTATCATTGACATTGATGAAGCTGTTTCAACAATTTCTCAAGCACTTGAAAAAGTTGAACGCATGACAGGTATTGCTGTTACCGAGGCAACAGTAGCAATTGGTGGAGCACATATCTCATCAGTTGAATCACATGGAGTCATTGCAGTTTCCAGAGCTGATGGTGAGATCATGGAAAATGACATCATAAGAGTGATAGACGCTTCACAAGCGATTTCAATTCCAGCGAACAGGGAAATAATACACGTCATACCTAAAAATTTTGTTGTTGACGGACAAACAGGAATAAAAGATCCGCTCGGTATGACAGGTATTCGTTTAGAAGTTGATACAGTCATAGTTCAGGCAGCAGCACCATTCATAAAAAACTTAACTAAAGCAATACAGCAAGCTGGTATAAAGATAAACGACATGGTTTTAGCACCTCTTGCCGCAGCTCAAGCAGTACTAACAAAGCGCCAAAAAGAACTTGGCGTTGCTTTAGTAGATTTGGGCGGTGGCACGACAGGTTTAGTTGTTTTTGAAGAAGGACAACTCTTGCACACATCAGTTGTTCCTGTTGGTTCAGCACATATTACAAACGACATTGCGATTGGCCTCAGAACTTCAATCGAAACAGCAGAGAAAGTTAAACAAAGATATGCTCATGCAATACCAAGAGAAGTAAACAGAAGCGAAGAAATAGATCTTTCTGAGATTGATTCATCTGAAGAAGAGCGTGTTTCAAGACACCATGTTGCTGAAATATCAGAAGCTCGCCTTGAAGAAATCTTTGATCTAGTAAACAAAGAATTAAAGACCATAAATAGAGACGGACAACTGCCGGCCGGGGTTGTTTTCACAGGGGCTGGCGCAAATCTTCCGGGCATACTAGAATTAGCTAAAAAGCAGCTTCGATTACCAGTACAACTTGGAGTTCCCGCAAACGTAAATACAATCATTGACCGGGTGGAGGACCCTGCATACGCAACAGCAGTGGGTCTAGTTCTTTGGGCTTTTGAATACCATCATGGTAGTGCTAAAGCACCAAAGTTTGGATTTGATATATTACAGAATGCAAAATTGGATCCTCTAAAAAAGCTGTTTAAGAAGTTTTTGCCATAATGAAAAAGAATTTAAACAAGAAAAAGATGCAAGTTAAACCTAAAATTGAGACCTACGCCAGAATCAAAGTGTTAGGTGTTGGTGGTTCAGGCACAAATGCAATTCACCGAATGATGGAACTTGGTATTAATGGTGTTGAGTTCATTGCTATAAACACAGACGCGCAGGCATTACACAATTCCAAAGCTGATAAAAAAGTTCACATCGGAAGAACAATCACAAGAGGTCTTGGTGCTGGAATGAATCCAGACCAAGGAAGACAAGCAGCGGAAGAATCACACGATGATATATTTGAAGCTATTGAAAATGCTGACATGGTTTTCATTACTTGTGGTTTAGGTGGAGGAACAGGAACAGGTGCAGCACCAATCATTGCAGAGCTAGCCAAAGAACACGGCGTCTTAACAGTTGCTGTTGTTACAAAACCTTTTGCATTTGAAGGAACAAAAAGAAGAGACGTTGCAGAAGAAGGCTACTCAAATCTAAAAGACAAAGTTGACGCAATAATCTCAATTTCAAACGATCGAATCTTACAGATCATCGACAAAAAAACATCCTTAATAGATGCTTTCAAAACAGTTGATGATGTACTAAGACAAGGTATACAAGGAATCTCCGATTTAATTACAACACACGGTATTGTTAACGCTGACTTTGCGGATGTTAGAACAATAATGCAAGATGCTGGTACTGCTTTAATGGGTATTGGCAGAGCATCTGGTGAAGGCAGAGCAATCGAAGCCGCAAGAAACGCAATTAATTCGCCATTATTAGAATTAGCAATCGATGGTGCTAAAGGAGTCTTGTTTAATATCACAGGTGGAACCAACCTTGGAATGTTTGAAATTGATGAAGCAGCTAAGATCATTACAAAGAGCGTTGATCCTGAAGCAAAAATCAAATTCGGCGCAGTTATTAACGAAGACATGACTGATGAAGTTCAGATTACAGTCATTGCAACAGGTTTTGATGAGATGCAAAGAAAACCAAGCACAATTCGTTTGTCAGAAATTGATGAACAGCTCGGTGGTGGTATGAGAGAATTTAGAAAAATGGATGATATTAAAAGAGAAGACATCTTTAAAAAAGTAGAAAAGCACGAAGAACCAAAAATTGAACCAAAAAAAGTAGAAGAACCAAGAGTGGTTCAAGAAAAACAAGTTCTTCCAGAAGCGAGAGAAGTTAGGAAACCATTTTTTTCAGGAACAGCGCCAGTCGTTGATGAAGAAACAGATGAGTTAGACATTCCTGCGTTCATCAGAAAAAAAATGAAGTAAAAACTCTAGACAAGAACGAAATTTTGTGATATAATAGATATGTAAAGTTAGAAACTCTAAGAAAACCTTAGAGTTTTTGATTGGTCGATTACCGATCCTTTGTTCCCAAAGATCTAGTGAATAAAGGGTATGAAACAAAAACAAAAAAGAAAAATGAAAACAAAGACTAAAGTCTATCAATCAGACGCGCACATTATTATGCCGTTGTTAGTTGTTGCTTTAGCAGCAAACCTTTTCTTGTTTGCTGTATCATATAGCAACGCATCTTTTTACGGCGAGGAGCGCGCATTCCCTGACTTCTTTGGTCCTGCTCAAATTTCACAGAATTTAGACCAGGTCATAAACAAAGTGGTTTTTAATGTTCAAGATTCCTTAAACTTTGTTGCTACCGAAATAAAGCCAGCGGTAGTTGCATTTATGGGACTTGATGGATATCACTATGGTTCATCAAGACAAACTGCTTTAGCACCACAAGTGCAGAGTTACACTCAAGGAGCAGTACTTGGTGCCGTATATTACAACCCAGCATATTTTGTTGGACAATAGAGAGTAGATGATCTGCGCGATGGGAGCTCGGATCGAATCTAGACGGAGGGTGCAGGGATAATTTTAAGCAACAATTCAAAACAAAGAACGCAACGGACTTCTACGCAAACCGAGGCGTTTTTTGTTTGTCCAAAGGATTTGGCAAAACCCGTACCTTATGTTAATTTTATATGTCGCGGTACATGCCGTGATACAAGTAGGTTCACAGTCTGACACGGAGGACTCTTGGACAAACTGATGTTGCTTAACCGTATGGTGTTGGCTCTTGACGATATGGAACCGGATCAGATCGGTGAGCTGATCGCTGCACTTGCTCACAATGATCTTCTTCCATGGTCGTTCAAGGTCAACGATCGTTGGGTCGAGAGTGGAAAGCAGACGGTACCGATGTTGCGTCTTGCGGCCGGCGGTGCTCACGTCAGGGTGCTCGCAGACCTGAAGCTCAGCGACACCCCCAAGACCATGAGCGCAAGCGCGAGGCGGGTGCGCGAGGCGGGTGCAGTTGCACTCACAATCCATGCCAGCTGCGGCCTTGATTCCATCAAGGCTGCGCTTGAGCACGGTCCAGCGGAGATCATTGCTGTGACCTTGCTCACCTCGATCAATCGGATGAACTGCCTGGCGCTCTACGGGCGTGAGCCGATTGAGCAGGTCAAGATCTTTGCCAAATACGCGCTCGAGAGCGGGGTTGGCAATCTGGTCTGCTCCGGGGAAGAAGTCGCGACGCTTCACGAGATGTACCCTGGCATCGGTCTGCTGGTTCCCGGTGTTCGTATGCCGGGTAGCGACCTTCGGGGTCAGAAGCGCATCACTACGCCATGGGATGCTTTCAACAACGGTGCAACGCGCATCGTTGTCGGAAGCGAAGTCACGATGGCGAAGGACCCAGTGGCTACGTTCGAGAATCTGCTCGCGGAAACTGAGAAGCACGTGGAGTTCTGACACCAACCGGAGGAGGAAGGATGATAGTAACTGGGGGAAGGTGGCAGAACGAAGCTGTGACAAGCTTCCTAGACTCCCTCTGGGCCTTTGGCGCCATCATGGGCGTCGACAAGTCGCCAGAGGGCAAGGGGTTTCGGCTTGCGCTTCACGAGCGTAACCCAGATGCCCCACTCTCGCCGTTCTACTTCAACCTGCGGCGGGTCCAGTCGCACCCGGCGACCCTGTACATGGCAGCACAGATGATGAGGGAGAAGATCATCGAGGATATTGATGGTGGTGCTTTCCAACTCATCGCCGGCATTCCAACTGCCGGTACACCGTTTTCGACAGCCTTGTCCCTGCTGATGCATCGCGGACAGGTGTCGCCGCGGATGCAGGCGAAGGGGCACGGGGTTGGTGATCTCGTGGATGGTGACTTCCATGACGGGCAGACCGTTCTGTTGGTCGACGATCTGATCACCGAGGCTGATTCCAAGCTTCGTGCGATCGACATCCTGCAGCGCGCCGGTCTCATCGTTCAGAATATCGCCGTCCTGATCGACCGGGAACAGGGCGGCAGACAGCGGCTTGAGGCTGCTGGGTACAAGGTTCACCCCGTCTTCACGGTCACTGAAGTCTTCTCCTACTACCTGGCTGCTGGTGAATCCACCCAGTCCGCCTACGACCAGATCGTGGAGTACCTCGACCGCGAAGCCGAGAAGCACGCGAACCAGTAACAAACAATCGACAAGAGGAAAAACCGTCCCTGGAGGAGGACGGATGAAAGAAACAGGCTATGGCTCTGGTGCAGATTTTGTACCAGAGCCTGCTGTTTTTTAGTGATTGTGGATAAACTTGATTTAGTTGTTTAAAAAGGTTGAAATTATTGGATTTTTGATATATTTGCCTACCACAACATATGGTGCTAAGATGTTTTTAGGAACACAAGATATAGTGTCCTGAAACAAAGACAAAAGCACATTCTTAATGTTCCCCGGTTTGTTTTTAACCTTATTTGGAGCTAAGGGCTAGTTATCATCGGCTCAAAAAAGGAAATATTACCTAAATTTTAAGACCATGCGCTGCCTAAACTGCAATCACGAAGACACAAAAGTTATTGACTCCCGCGTTGCTGGAGATGGTGTTGCAATTCGCCGCAGAAGAGAATGTAATTCCTGTGGTTTTCGTTTTTCTACATACGAAGAAGTTGAAATTTTAGATCTAACAGTTGTAAAAAGAGATGGAGTTAAAGAACTCTACTCTAGAGACAAACTAGAGCGGGGAATTAGGAGGGCATTTGAAAAAAGACCAGTCTCAGAAGAAAACTTCAAGAAACTAATATCACAGATTGAGCAGGAGATACAAAAAGTTGCAGATCCGGAAATAACGACAGAGCAAATTGGAGACATAGTCATGAAAAAGATTAAAAAGGTCGACAAGGTTGCTTACGTAAGATTCGCATCAGTATACAAACAGTTTGAAGACATTGAAGAATTCAAAGCAGAACTGCAAAAACTTTAATAACCAATAACAGAAAACAATTAAAAACCATGAGTGAAAACTTACAAATCAGAACCAAGAACGCACTATCCGAACTCGGAGAAAAAATCTTTCTAGATCGTTATGCAGTTAAAGATGCTAAAAAAGAAACATTGGCAGTAGGAGATACTGTTGTCATCAATGTTAATTTAAAAACAGGACAGAGAGAAATTGGAACAGTTAAGGAAGTTGATAGGTTTAGCAAACAAGTAGAAGTAACCTTGCGCGATGGCACAGTAGAGAAACGCGCAATAGAGCATGTAGACAAACCTTTGGAAACAGTTCCTGAACAAATGTTTGAGCGCATAGCTCGTCATATTGCAAGCGTTGAGAAAACTCCAGAAAAACAAAATGAATGGCAGGGGAAATTTAGAGAACTAATGGATGACTGGAAATATGTTCCAGCAGGAAGAATCTTTACTGGTGCAGGAACCGGTCAAAACCTAACTTTTTACAACTGCTATGTCATACCATGTCCTCAGGATTCTCGTGGTGGTATTTTTGACACACTCAGACAAATGGCAGAAATCATGTCCCGAGGGGGCGGTGTTGGTATAAACGTATCTACGTTGAGACCAAGATACGCATATGTTAAAGGTGTTAATGGAAGATCTTCTGGTTCTGTTTCTTGGGCTTCTTTGTATAGCTTTGTTACGGGTTTAATTGAACAGGGTGGTTGTTTTGGACCGAATGAAAGAATTGCAACCAATGTTGGTTTGGTTCCTGCAAAAGAATTGGCTGACCGTATTGAAGCAGGAGAAGCAATATACGCCCAAACCCATAAAGGTATGCGTCGAATAACAGCTAAATTCAGAAATGGCGTGAAAGAACTTTATGAAGTAACAACTGAGCGTGGATTTAGCACCGAGATAACAGCAGATCATAAGGTCGCAGTACTATTAAACGGCCGAGTTGAAACAACTGCTTTAAAAAATTTGAAGCAAGGAGACGACATCTTGTTGTTGCTTGGCAATGCTACTGGTCAAAATTATGTGTCGCTTAAGAAAAGTGATTACAAGCGTTCTGTAATGAGTACGACCTTAAATACTGATGTTCGTCTTCCTGAAATGCTCAATGAAGATTTGGCATACCTTGTTGGATATATGTTGGGTGATGGATATGTGAGTTGGGGTAAAAAAGTAAATTGGTCTGCTCCTAAAGCTGTTAAAATGGCAACCGCCGATACATACCCTGAAATTCGTCAGAGAATTGTTGATGCGATCCAAAATCTTTTTGGTGTTGATGCAGTAATTGAAAAAGGCGACGGTGCTTGCCAAAACGTTTCTTTGTATTCTCGCATTGTAATTGAGTGGCTCTTAGAAAATGGTTTACTCAAATCTAAAGCAAAAGATATTCGTGTGCCAGAAAGCATTTTTCGCTCACCGACCAGCGTGACTGGGTCATTCATAGCCGGGTATTTTGACGCTGACGGTTGCAACCGTGGAGCAAAGGGTGGTTATGGTATTGACAGCATAAGTCGTGAAATGCTCACAGACGTGCAACAGCTTTTAGCTGCAAACGGTGTCTTGTCTGCTATTCGTGCAACTGATCGAACAGAACAAGGTTGGCAAACAATCTATCGTTTAAGTGTTGCTGGAAATCAATTTAAAGAGCGTTTTGCAGATTTGGTTTCTACTGCCAAGCGTTCTGACTTCAATGGCAAGCGCGATATGTTTAATACTTACCCGTCAGAAATTTTAGCTGCTGTCGGTGTGCGTAGCAAGGACCGTCAGGGAATCTATGATGGCACATCTCCGCAGGTTTCTTTTAATCAACTTGTACACATCCAAAAACGTTTGAATACTGTCGAACAATATTCTGCCGCCCAATATCTTGATGACATCATGCACACCATTCCTGACACGATTACCGCAATCAAATCGGTTGGTAAAAGCGATGTTTATGACTTTGAGGTTGAAGATGTCCATTTGCTCAGTGGTGGTGGTGTTTACACTTCAAACAGCAGAAGAGGCGCTTTAATGCTCATTCTAAACGTTTGGCATCCTGATATTGTTGATTTCATCAATGCGAAGAGAGAAGCTGGAAAAATAACTAACGCGAATATTTCTGTTGGTATTACTGATGATTTCATGGAAGCTGTTAAAAATGATGCTGATTGGGATTTAGTTTTCCCAGACACATCAGATCCTTTGTACCAAGCAGAGTGGGCTAATACACAAGGTGATATTAAAGCATGGCAAAAACTTGGTGGTAAAGTCGTTGTTCATAAAACAATGAAAGCAAAAGAAATCTGGGATCAAATCATTTCCTCAGCATGGTCTTCAGCAGAACCTGGTGTTTACTTCATTGATCGCGCAAACTATCTTTCAAATTCTTACTACTACGCAGCATTGCCTTGTACCAATCCTTGTGGTGAACAACCACTTCCTGCTTGGGGTGTTTGTAACCTAGGACATGTTAATCTTGCAAAACATCTTTCAAACAATGAAGTTGATTGGCAGAAATTAAAAGAAACAGTAAAGTATGCAGTTCGTTTCCAGGACAATGTCATAGATGCAACACCATACTTTTTTGATGAGAACTTCAAACAACAAATGTCTGAAAGAAGAGTTGGCATGGGAACAATCGGACTCGCAGAGATGTTAATTAAATTAAGAATTAGATATGGAAGTGATGAAGCAATTCAATTCATCGACAAGCTCTATCAATTCATTGCAGTTACATCTTACGAAACATCAGTAGAAATCGCTCGTGAAAAAGGATCTTTCCCTCAATTTGATGCTGAAAAATTCTTAGAAAGCGGATACATGAAAGCAATGCCTGAATATATTCGTTCATTAGTCAGACAGTATGGTGTCAGAAACGTAACAATAATGACTCAGGCACCAACTGGAACAATCGGAACAATGGTTGGAACATCAACAGGAATTGAACCATTCTTCTCATGGACATACTTTAGAAAGAGCAGACTTGGTGTTCATGAAGAAAAGATTAAACTAGCTCAAGACTGGTTGGATCAAAATCCAGGACAAGAACTTCCAGAATACTTTGTTACTGCAATGAGCCTTGCTCCTGAAGACCACGTTAGAGTTCAGGCAGCAGTTCAACGTTGGACAGACTCAGCAATTTCAAAGACCTGTAATGCCCCTTCAAACTACACTGTAGAAGACACTAAAAAGCTATACCAGATGATGTATGACCTTGGTTGCAAAGGTGGAACCATTTACCGTGATGGTTCAAGAGATGAACAAATCTTAGCAACAGATGCAAAGAACCTTGGTAAAGATGTTCAGGAACAACTAGAGGCAAAAGCAAAGATTGAAACACAAGTAACTCAAATTGTTCAAGAAGGACAAGATCTCTTACAAATTGGTGACCACAAGTTCTTGGTTAAAAAACTCATTCAAAACGGAACTAAATTTGAAGTTGTACCAAGGGAACGTCCAATTGAGATGCAAGGAACAACATACAAATTAAATACGCCGTATGGTTCGCTCTTTGTAACCATAAACGAAGATGAGCATGGACCATTTGAAGTCTTTGCACAGCTTGGTAAAGCTGGTGGTTTTTTCGCAGCTCAATCAGAAGCTCTATGCAGAATGATTTCCTTAAGTTTAAGATCAGGCGTTGCTGTAGAGGAAATAATCAAACAGTTGAAGGGAATTAGAAGTACTGAGGTTGCATTTAACCAAGGCGAGATAATTTATTCATTGCCTGATGGTATTGCAAAGACCATGGAAAAGCACATCAATCGCAAACAGCAAAGCTTACAACTCCAATTCAAACAAGCAGAACCAGCAAAACTCGATTTAAAAGAAGAAGTCAAAATGACAGTTTCAGAAGGACCGGTAGAAGTAAGTTCTGTTGCGGAGTTTCAGCCTAAACAACAAAAGGTTTCAATGGCAGACTATGGTCATGCGCCGGTTTGTCCAGATTGTTCTTCAATGCTTGTTATGGCAGAGGGATGTATGAAATGTGATGTCTGCGGATATTCTAAGTGCGGTTAATTAAAGAACTTAAAGAAATCGCCTTAGAGGCGATTTTCTTTTTACTAAAATGATCCTAAAAGTAAAAGCTCATCCTAAATCTAAAAAAAGAATGCTCAAGAAAATTTCCAATACTGAAGTCGAAGTTTGGATTCATGAAGAACCAATAGAAGGGAAGGCTAACAAAGCAATCATAGAGCTTTTGTCTGAAGAACTAGAAATCCCTAAGAGTTTGATTAGTATAAAGTCGGGGAGCGCTTCTAAACAAAAAAGCTTTGAGATACAAGGCAAGCCCAAAATGCCAAGAGACTTGTTTGGGTAATCAAAAGCCCCGATTGCTCGGGGCTAGAGAATTTACACGAGTTCTTAGGGAACGTAGACCTAACAAAGACAATGTAGCAAAACAATTGTAGAACGTCAATATTTTGGTGGACCCCAGGGGAATCGAACCCCGCGTGTAAAATGTTAGGTCTACACTGTTCACCTGAAGCTTTTAGGCCCAGGAACAAATCATAACAAACTCAAATTAAATAAAGATTAAACATAGATAATTATTCAAATCCATTATGTCCAAAGGCCTAAACATTTATTACTACGGAAAAGGAAAAGGAAAAACCACAGCAGTTATGGGTCTTGCTGTTCGTGCTGCTGGTGCTTTAATGAATGTTTCAATCTTGCAGTTTGTTAAAGCAAAACAACCAAAAAAAGGAAACCGTTTACAAAGCGGGGAATGGCCTGTCTCAAATGAGTTCTTGTATTTCAACGCAACAAAAACAAAAAAGGTAGGTAAAATTGAAAGCAAACAAGTTGGAGCTGGATTTGTTGGAATATTAGGCGACAAAAAACAAAGAGAGATTCATATTAAAGCCGCAAAGCAAGGATTAAAAGAAGCAGAGAAAATATTCAAGTCTAAAAAATATCAGCTCGTAATTCTAGATGAACTAATTTCTGCGCTTGAACTTAAACTAATAACTGAAAAAGAAGTCCTCAACCTCATTTCTAAAAAACCTAAAGAATTACACCTTGCATACACTGGACACGAGGCTTTCAAAAAGATAATAGAGGTTTCAGATTTGGTTTCCGAAGTAAAAATGATTAAGCATCCATATTACAAGGGAATCATGGCAATTAGGGGCATAGATTTTTAATTGTGATATACTAACATCACTAGAAAACATTAGAGGAGAAACAAAAAAATGATGGAAAACAAACAAAAAATATTAGTTGGTTTAGTGGTTCTTTTAGCAATCGCTTTAATATCAATGCTTTTGTTAAAGAATTATGCTAAACAAAACAAGCAAGCAGAACAGCCAAGCATAAACAGGACTGATGCGCCTAAGGGCAAAATCGTTTCTGGTTTCCCACAAGCATTAATAGTTGATAGCTCGGTAGAGACCCAATCCAGCTACACCATAAAGTACGAGACAGAGAATCAATACACAGCAAGCTTTAAGACAGACAAGAGCGTTAAAGATGAATACAGCGCATACATATCTTTCTTTGAAAAGAATAAGTATGAGGTTGTAAACAAGTCAGAAGGACCGGTTGTTTCATCAATCTATGCGAAAGATGCCTCCGGAGAAGTTAACGTAGTCATAAGCAGGCTTGAAAAAGACACCCAAACCTCAGTTGTTGTTTCTTACTTGAAGAAATAACTTAAAGAGAATACAAAGACCGGCTGTTTCAAAGCCGGTTTTTTTCTGTTAAAATACAGATATGAAATTAATAGAACCACGAAATCTAAAGGGCTTCAGAGACTATCTGCCAACAGATCAGATTCCAAGAAGCATCATGTTTTCAAAAATCAAAGCAGTCTTTGAGCGTTTTGGATTTGAGCCATTAGAAACGCCTGTTTTAGAGTATGAAGACATTCTAGCTGGTAAATACGGAGCAGAGGGCGAGAAATTAATGTATCGCTTCAAAGACAATGGCGAAAGAGATGTTGCTATGCGATATGACCTAACGGTTCCTCTTGCCAGAGTTTCAGCACAATACCAAAATGATCTGCCAAAGCCTTTCAAGAGATATCAGATTGCTCCAGTGTGGAGAGCAGAGAATACACAAAAAGGAAGATATCGCGAGTTCTATCAATGTGATGTTGATGTTGTTGGAGCACCTGCTGGTGTTGCAGATGCTGAATGTATTGCTATGGTAGAACAGATTTTCTTAGAGCTGGGTATAAAGAAATTTGTTGTTAAAGTAAACAACAGAAAAATATTGAATGCGATAATGCTGACAGCAGGGGTTTCAGAAGACAAGATACTAGATGCGATAAGAGCCATAGACAAGTTGGATAAGGTGGGGGCTAAAGCAGTTGTTTTAGAATTAAAAGAAAAAGTCGGTTTAAGCTTAAACGAAGCTGAAGGCTTAATTACCCTTGCCTCAACAAAAGTTCCTGATATAGGTGCCCTAAAAGCATTCATAAACAAATACATCCTTAAACAACCTCAAGGACAAGAAGGCTTTGATGAATTAAACAGTGTTTTCACAGCCTTAAAAGTTTTTGGAATAAGAAACGTTGAGATTGATCTTTCTTTAGCTCGTGGTCTTGATTACTATACTTCAACAATCTTTGAAACAATCATTACTGAAACAATAGACTCAAGAAAATATGGTTCAGTTGCTGGGGGAGGTAGATACGACAAATTAATCAAACTTTTCACGGGAAAAGATGTTCCTGCTGTTGGTATTTCAATTGGTATTGATCGTTTGTTTGCAGCAATGGAAGACCTTGGTTTAGTTAAAAAACAAGGCATTGTTTCAGTATTGGTCTTAAACATGGAAGAATCTCTTCAAAAAGAATACTTAAAGATTGTTTCAGACTTGAGAAAAGCTGGTATTAATTCAGAGTTTTACTATGTTCCTTCAGAAATGAAAAAGCAGTTTGCTTTTGCAGAAGCAAAAAACATCCCATATGGAATACTTTTTGGTTTAGAAGAAGCAAAAAAAGGAACAGTTACCTTAAGAGACTTAAAAACAAGAAAACAAAAGACCGTTAAACAAAAAGACCTTCCAAAGGAATTAAAAAAACTTTTAAAATAGTTAAGAAATATTTAATCTCAAGATGCTAGACTTGCAAAATGAACAAGTCTAGCATCTTTGTTTGGGGAAGTAGTTTTTTCCTTCTAGGTTCTTTCCTGGGAGTTAGCAAACAGACGGGGATAATACTTCCGTTGATTCTTTTTGTGTTTGGGTTGTTTTGTTCTTTTAAGATTAAAGAGAGGAGATTAAAAATATTTGCAATATTTCTTGTTTTCTTCTTGCTTGGTTTTTTGAAAGCTGAGGTTTCTTCTTGGGAAACTAGTACATATTCTAAATACTATGGCCAAAAAGCTTTCTTCAAAGCAACAATTACAAAAGACCCTGAAATATACAAACAAAGGTTTAAAAGAATAACCCTAAAGCCTGAGGGGTTTGATCAGATGCTTTTAACAACGTTTTTTTCAAGAGACCAGTATTTCTACGGAGATCATGTTTTTGTAAGTGGAAAGATAAAAGAACCAAGAAGCGATGATGATTTCAACTACAAAAGATATCTTCAATCAAAAAATATCTATGCTCAGATTTCATCTCCAGAAATCTTTGTCCTAACAAAAGCAAATGGTTTTACTTTAAACTCTAATCCAGCAATATTCTGGAGTTTAAAATTTAAACACTGGGTCTACAAACAATTTCAACAAAAGCTTCCTAAAGAACAAGCGGGTCTTTTAGTTTCCTTGCTAGTGGGACAAAAAGAGTTGCTTTCAGAACAAACAATTACAGAGTTTACCAAAGCAGGTTTGGCGCATATAATCGCGGTGTCGGGATTTACACTCACTTTAATCCTTCTTTTCTGCAACAAACTAGGTGCATACATTGGTAAAAAGAAGGCTTGGATCATTTGTTTAGCGGTAGCTTTCCTTTATATTGTAATGGCTGATTTTGCCGCTGGGGTTATACGAGCAGCTTTAATGTCAGGAATCTTTGTTTTTGGAAAAAGTCTTGGAAGACAATATGCACTCCTGCCAGCATTAGCCTTTACAGCGGGAGCTTTGGTTTTTCTTAATCCTTTAATCATAAAGTATGACATTGGGTTTATGCTTTCTTTTCTTTCAATCCTTGGAATATTGTTTTTTGTTCCACCACTTGAAATCCTTCTTGAAAAAATACATATTCCAAAAAGATTTGAGATCAGGAGCATTATTGCAACAACCCTGGCTGCTGAAATTGTTACAGTCCCATTAACCCTTTACTATTTTCAACAGTTTTCAGTTGTTGCTCCACTTTCTAATTTGTTAATTCTTCCAATTCTTCCGATCTGTCTTGCTTTAGGGTACTTGGTTTGTTTTCCTTTGATAGGTTTTTTGATTGCAAAAATTCTTTTGATCCCTTTAAACTATTGCTTGTTTGTTGTTTCAACACTCTCTTCATTCAAATATTCAACCTTAAATTTTAAGATTCAAGCAAGCGTTTTAATCCTGGCATACATAGGTATTTTTCTCTTCTACAGAGCTTTAATGCGAAAGTTGAAAGATGTTTAATAGTTTGTTAAAATACCCAAGTAATTAAGCAAAATACAAGATGACAAGAGCAGTTAAAATTTCAAGTGTAATTGCGGCAATAATCGTCATTGCTGCTGTAGTAATAATCGTTAAGAATAATAAAGGGGGAAGCAGAGAGGAAGTAAAAGATATGGCTAGTCAGACAGAAAACAAGCAAGCTGAGAATCAGAGCAATCCATGTGCTGATGCATCACAAAAAGACAGCAACGGTAAGTTTAAACCAGCTGTAGACATTGCAAACAAAACAGCAGTTTTACAAACCAGCATGGGTGTAATCTCAATCAAGCTGTATGATCAAGATGTTCCAAAGACAGTTCAGAACTTTGTCTGTTTAATCCAAAAAGGGTACTATGATGGTATTAAATTTCATAGAGTCTCGCATGGATTTGTAATTCAAGCAGGGGATCCGACTGGAACAGGTGCTGGTGGTGAAAGTATCTTTGGCGGAAAATTTGAAGATGAACTAAATCAAGACACAGCTTCATATAAAGAAGGGTATGTTGAAGGAGTAGTAGCAATGGCAAATTCAGGACCAAACACAAATGGATCGCAGTTCTTCATAATGACAGATACACGAAAAGATCTTCCAAATGCGTACACAATCTTTGGTAAAGTAACCATAGGTCTCGATGTTGTTAAGAAGATTGGCGCTGTTCCCGTAGAACCAGGTCCTTTTGGAACAGAAGATGGTGCTCCTAAGACCCCTGTTTTAATAAACAAAGCAATAATTAAATAATAGAAAAATATGGAAAGAACATTAGTTTTACTAAAACCAGACGCAGTTAGCAGAGGATTGGTGGGAGAAATAACTCAGCGTTTTGAGAGGGTTGGATTAAAAATTGCTGGTATGAAAATGGTTCAACCAGACGAGGATATTGCGACAAAACAGTACCACGACCTTGGTGAAAGAAAAGGCGCTGATGTTTTGAGAGTAACAGTTGAAATGTTAGTATCAGGTCCTGTTGTTGCAATTGTTTTTGAGGGAATAGAAGCAGTTGAATTGGTTAGAAAAATGGCTGGATCAACAGAACCAAAAGCAGCAGCTCCAGGAACAATACGAGGAGACTACTCACACATTTCTTTCAAGCATGCTGATGTAAAGAAAATTGGTGTTAAGAATTTAATCCATGCATCAGGATCAGTAGAGGATGCGGAAAAAGAGATTCCTATTTGGTTTGAAGAAGAAGAGTTAATTCAACACACTCCGTCATACGCAAAACACACATTAGGTGAATAACTAAAAAAGAACCTCATCTGAGGTTCTTTTACTTTCTCTTAATCAAGTTTTTTAAAGTGTTAAATATCCCACTTTGGTTTTCATTCAAGTAGTGCCGTATTTTATGCTTTGCATTAGATGTTTTAACCTGTTTTAACCAATCCTGTGAAATCTTTACAGGTTTTTTTGTTTTAATAATCTCAACAACATCACCGCTGTGAAGCGCGTGATCAATCTTTACCATCTTGCCATTAACTTTAGCGCCCATCATAAAGAAACCAAGATCAGAGTGGACTGAAAAAGCAAAATCAATTGGGGTTGCTCCCTCAGGAAGATCTTTAACGTCTCCTTTTGGTGTTAAGACGAAAATACGGTCTTGGAAAAAATCAATCTTTAAAGCTTGCAAGAAATCCTCCGCATTCTTAACCTCATCCTGCATACTTTGTAAGTCTTCAACCCACTGAACCTTAAAGCTGTTAATATCATCACTTTTGCCTTCTTCCTCATACACCCAGTGAGCAGCAATACCACGCTCAGCTTCATCATGCATTTGTTCAGTTCTAATTTGTATTTCAAAAACATTCTTTTCAGAGTCAAAAACAGTGGTGTGAATAGAGCGATAGCCATTTGGTTTAGGTAGTGCGATGAAGTCTTTAACACGGCCAGGAAGAGGCTGTAAGTGCTTATGAATAGCTCCAAGAGCTGCATAACAGTCTGCAGTTGATTGTGTAATGACTCTTAAAGCAATCAAATCATAAATCTTGTTAACATCCCCGTCATAACGAGGGAGTTTCTTGTACAGTGAGTAAACACGCTTGACCCTACCTTTTAAATCTTCAAACTTAACTCCTTCGGTTTTAAGGATAGTTGAAACATCTCTTTGTAGTTTCTTCAAAGCAGATTGTCTTCCAGAAAGAGCAGCTTCCAAAACTTCCTTTGTTTTCTTAAATGCTTCTGGGTTTGCAATCTCAAAAGCCGTATCTTCTAACTCGTCCTTCCATTCTCCAATACCCAAACGGTTTGCAATAGGGGCAAAAATTTCAAGAGTCTCTTCCGCAATTCTTTTTTGTTTTTCTTTTTTAACATATTGAATTGTGCGCATATTATGAATTCGATCAGCAAGCTTAATCAAAATTACACGAATATCTTTAGACGTTGCCACAAACATCTTGCGCAGATTTTCAACATAATACTTGTCTTTGCTGTTTCTTAAACGCACTTTTCCAAGTTTAGTTACTCCATCAACTAAAGATGCAACCTCTTTTCCAAATTCTTTTTCAATTTCTAAAAGACCAACCTTAGTGTCTTCAGGAACATCGTGCAAAAGTGTTGCAGCTATAGTCGTTGCATTTGGAAAAATCCTTCCGAGAATCAAAGCAGCTTCTTGAGGATGTATGACATACTCTTCTCCGGAAAATCGTTTCTGCCCTTTATGTGCCAATTCCCCAAACTTAAAAGCACGCTCTAAAAGCTCTTTGTTCTTGTCTTTAAACTTAAATTGAATCTTACTTAGAAATCCGTTAAAATCCATATATTTCCATCCCCCCTAATTATATGCCACAACTACCATAACCAGAAACAAGTTGTCAAAGGTAAAAAATTTAAGTCCCAAGACTTAATCCATTAATTTGATATACTGCTTAAAGAAGCCTTAAACAAGGAGCATCTATGCAAGATGATAAATGGAACATGTTAATAGAACATGCAAAAAAGTCCTTTAGAGATGTTGATTTAAGGACAGAGGATTTAACCGCAGAAACAGCTGACGGTCTAGTAAAACAGGGGACCCAGGAGATTCTAGAGTTTACAAACGATAAAGGAAGATTCAGGTTAATACGAGAAACAAAGCCTGTGGTCCTAGAAAAAAAGATGCACTATTCCCACAGACAAGGGGACAGCGCTAGAACAGAATATGTTTTTTCAGATACAGAAAAAACACACAGAATGCGCTTCTTCAAAGAAGACGGTTTTGATGAATGGAGAGAGTTAGAAGCAGACAACATTACAGATATATTTTAAAGATGCTAGCTGAACAAATATTAAAAACCATAAAATACTTTGATGTTCAAAATCACCCTTTGACGCTTTTAGAGATACATAAATATTTGCTTGCAGACAAAGGTATTAAAGCAACAGTTTCAGAAATACTAACAATCCTAGAAACAGACTTAAAAGACAAAGTTCAAACAACAAACGGTTTCTACTACTTGAATGGTAGAAGTGAAATTTCAGAACAAAGATTAAAAAACAACATCTTTGCAACCAAACGATTAAAAAGAACAAAAAAATATCTTTCAAAAATTAAATACATACCTTTCATAAAAGGTCTTGCTGTTGGTGGTTCTGAAGCAATCACCAATTCCAGAGAGGGAAGTGATATTGATTTATTTGTTTTAACCAAACCCAACAGAATTTGGCTAGCAAGACTTTTCCTAAGTGCATACTTTCAAATTTTTGGGGTTAGAAGACATGGCAAAAAAACAGCAAATCGTTTTTGTTTAAACCACTACATAGAACAAGGTAAACTTTTAAAAAGGGAACAGCATATATATTCAGCAGTAGAATATATTTCTTTAATCCCATACTTTGGAGGAGAAGAAATTTATGAATTTCAAAAAACAAACATTTCTTGGATTAAAGAATACTTAGCTCAACCACAGATTGTTAAATACACAACTCCAAAAGCAGCGAAGGTAACAGAGATATTTGAAAAGATGCTACAGAATAGACTCGGAGACTTCTTAGAAAAAATATCAGGTAAATTTCAGACAAAAAAAATACACCTTCAGGATAGCATAGTGTTAGAGAAAGACGAGCTTGCTTTCCACCCAGGAAACAAAGGTAGACAAGTAATGAGTAAATTTAACCTTTAAAAACGACGAGGCCCCGCAGACAAAAGCAGTCTGGGGGCCTCACGGGGGTTTCACGGCTTCGTCGTGTCGATGACAGCCGCGGGCGGCGTCTGGGCGGCCGCTCTCGGCTTCGGGGTCTGGTTGACGAAGAAGTAGCCGGCTACAAGCGCGCAGACGATGATGACGAACGCGATCGTCCATGTGCTTGGTCCGGTGTCCACCGTGGCACGCTTGCCGAACATAGTCCCTCCTGCGATCCCTCGCATGTTGAAGTGGTGCTGCGTGATACTGCGTGGGGTTTCATTGCATATTGCCACATCTGTTTTAAAAAATCAAGCGCAACAAAACACCCTAAAGAATGCTCTTTAGGGTGTTTAAATTAGATGTATTTAAACTTTCTTTATGACCTCTGCGATATATCCTGGTTCTGTAATGGAATGCGTATAGCTATTCAGTATTAAACTTACTAATTCATCCTTATGTACAAAAGAAACATCATCAGAAACATGATTAACACCACCATCGCGCATATTCGGCATAACAAGGATCGCATTAACCCAAATTTTTTTTCTGCAGTACGCATCAATGAAATGCTTTAACTTCATTGCACCACGATGTGATTGATTTAAAAAAGCATGCATTTGTCCCTGGTTTGGGTGATAGTGGCTTTTGACTTCAATCGCAAAAATTCCAGTTGGACCAATAACAGCAAAATCAATATCACCGCCGTGTCTTAAAGAGAGGTCTTGGAAAACATAAAAGTCATGTGGTAGGCGAAGAAGTTCTTTTTTGATGCTTTCTTCACCCCAGATTCCTCTTGAAAATCTATGAGATCTTTTTTCAAAAAGTTTAGCCAAGCTGTAACCGAGAGGGATTAATAGAACAATCAAAAGCATCCAATCAGAAAGAGAAGAGTAGGTATCAACATCACGCTGGGTTAAATAACTCAAAAACAAGAACAGTCCTAAGGTTATGACAAACAGAAGAATAAAAAGAGACTCTTTTCTTTGCAGGAAACTGCTTTTTTTAATGTATATAGCCATTACTGTTTTATTCTAGCACTTTTGGATCCTCTGTGGAGGGTTGACATGGTAAGTCCTTGGTGTTAATATGCTTTTTCTACAGTATTCTCCTGCAGCCGCTCGCGTGAGCGAAGCGGAAGCAACACAAGCCCAGAGGGCGAGTGGCTGTAGGAAACCCTTTCGTTCTGGCACAAGGGTCCAGATACGAAGGACAACTCGTTCGGAGGAACCATCTGATGACCACCACGAGCACCGGCCGACTGCGGACCCGCAAGCCCCAGGCGAGCATTTTTCCCACCATCATGGACATCCTGGACGCGGTGAAGCACGACGACGGCAGCGGGCAGCAGGGCATCGACAAGGCGCCGGCCACGCAGTCCGACGGCAGCGGCACCGCGCAGTAGCAAGGCGGCGCCGGGTCACCAGGGAAGCTCGCCCCGAGGCGCTCGGGGCGGGCAACCCCAGGTTTTCCTGGGGAGCAAGCGAAGAAGCAGCAACCGCATTGGTTGACTGCTTTTTTCGTCCCTTTCTTAGGTCCTTGACAAACTAGCAATATTTAGTTAATATTCCCAGTTAAAACAAAATATTAGTTATGGCTCCTGATTTCGTGCATACGGATTGGGGGCAACCCAAAAGGCTTGTGTAAGAGCATTTATTTATGAGGCTCTATGGCACGAGTCTTTTTGTTTTGTATATTTAATACTTTGTTAATGAATTTTTAATGTTTTTTGCGTATTAATAGTAGGAAGGTTAAAAAGGAATATTAGTTTAGATCTAGTCTGTGTTTTCAGGAGCGCGTTGACATATGGGGTCTTTTGTTTTAAAATGAAACCTGTATATTAACTTGATAATCATAAAACTATGGGTGTTCCAAAAAAGCACAAGACCAGATCAGGAAGAGACCAAAGAAGATCTCACCACGCTTTAAAAGCAAAGGTATACGTAGCTTGCAAAAACTGTGGCGCTCCAATAAGAACGCACGAGATTTGTCAGAGCTGTGGTTTTTACAAGGGACGTCAGGTCCGTAAAGTTAAATAACCGAGAAACATGGCAAACCGACATCTCTCACGAACAGTAGCAATGCAAACCCTGTATGAGTGGGATTTTAACGGTAGAAAAGAACAGCTTAAAGATCTAGCAAAGCACAACATTGAACAGCTAGCTCCAGGAATGGAAGATACTGCGTTCATCTATGATTTGCTAGTCGGGGTTGAATCTAATCTTGAAGATATAGATAAAACGATTATTGAGACTGCTCCAGAATGGCCATTGGATCAAATCACAGTCGTTGATAGAAATATCTTACGCATCGGAATATTTGAACTTATCTTTGAAAAACAAGTGCCTCCTAAAGTCGCTATAAACGAAGCGGTTGAATTGGGAAAGACATTTGGTGGAGAATCATCTGGTAAGTTCGTAAACGGTGTGTTGGGAACTCTTTACAAAAAACTATTTCCTGAAGAGACTTTGAAGGTATAATAAAGTCGACTTCTAACAAAAAGACCTTCCAAAAGAAGGTCTTTTTGTTTTGTCATTAAAAGAGGGGAGTAAACATGAAATATATTGCGATTGCCTTTATGGCAATAACAGTGTTGTTAACAGGGAGCATTGCTTTAGCGAAAGAAACTCCAATGCATGCTCAAGCTCAGTCTGTTGAGAGTGCTGAATTAACAACACAGGTTCAGTCTCAGAGTAGTACGAGTACAACAAAGCCAAAGCAAACAACCAAGAAGAAAAAGGCTAAGAAAAAAGCAACTAAGAAACAGACTAAGGCAAAGAACACTGATGCAAAGAAACAGACCAAAGAAAAAAAGAGTGCTAAAAAGACAACAAAGAAAACTAGCGCAAAGAAACCGAAGACAAGCAAGAGCGTTTCAACAAACACAACAACAGATGTTGAAAGAGCTAACCTTGGAACAACCAAAGATTCTTTAAAGGTTGAGCAACCTGATGCTTTGGGGCAGTTAATAAATAGCGGGGTGGTTGATTTACAAGCACAGTCTACAGAAGAGTTAGTTCGTCCTAACGGAGCTCGTAAAGGATTGGCTATTGCGGGCGCTTCGGGATTTGGGGGCTTAGGATTAATGCTTTTGTTAAAGAAGTTCTTGCTTCATTAACTAAGCATTAGGTGGTTGCCAAAAGGCCTCTGCTTGAGGTATACTAGTGGGGAATTATTTTAAGAAAAACAGTACAAAAGAAATGAACAAAAACGAACTAATAGAAAACCTTGCAGGTAAGCTTGCTCTGCCAAGATCAGAAGCAGAGAGAATGTTGAATACTTTAGTTGATGTGATTTCTGAAACTCTGAAAAAGGGAGATGAGGTAAATATTACTGGGTTTGGTCAGTTCTCAGTAAGTAACAGAGCAGCAAGAGCAGGAGTAAATCCTCAGAATCCAACAGAGAGAATACAGATTGCTGCAACAAAAGTCCCAAAGTTTAGAGCAGGCAAGAGTTTGAAAGAAGCGGTAAAAAGCGAATAACTAGAAAATGTTTGGCCAGAAACTTCTGGCCAAACTTTAACGGGAACTGGCTCAATTGGCTAGAGCGCTCGCTTTGGGAGCGAGAGGTTCCGGGTTCGAGTCCCGGGTTCCCGACCAAAATAATTCCGGTTCCCCCGGTTTTTATTTAAGTTGAAATTAGGAGGATGCGTGAAATCATATTTAAAACAAAAGGCAATACAACTGCGCAAAGAAGGTTGGTCATACAGCGTTATCCAAAAAAGAACAGGGATATCTAAGAGCACCCTTAGTAATTGGCTTGGTAATTTACCGTACAGACCAAACTTAGAAGTTAGAAAGAGCATAAAAGAAGGACCGTTGCGTTCTGCTATTATGCGCAGAAAAGCTAAGATCAGGAGTATAAGAGAGATTAAAATAGCTGCAGCAAAAGAATTAGGTAAGCTTTCCAAAAGAGATAAGTGGATGTTAGGTTTGGCTATTTATATGGGTGAAGGTTCAAAGACTCATGATAATATTAGGGTTGTAAACTCAAACCCAGAAATAATTAAAAGTGCTGTTAAATGGTTTAGTAATAATTGTGATGTGCCATTAGCTAATCTCGCTATTAGGGTCCATTCATATCCTGATATAGACCAAGACAAGACTAAAGTATATTGGTCAGGAGTTACTGGTATACCCTTAAGCCAGTTTTTTAAAAATCATATAGATACCAGGACAAACAAATCAGTTTTGAAAAAACGTAAATTGCAATATGGGACTGCCCATTTAATAATCAAGAGTTGTGGAAAAATAAAATTTGGGGTAATCTTACATAGAAGAATTATGGGCTGGATACAAGAAGCCTATAAACAAATGCGGGTATAGTTTAGTGGTCAAACGCCTCCCTTCCAAGGAGAAGTCGCGGGTTCGATTCCCACTACCCGCTCCAAATATCGGTTAATTTAGATTGCGGAAGATCTGCATTTTTTATCCACAAGAATTTTTGGTTATCCTCATTGACCACACAAAAATATTTTTGTTAAACTCCTCATACGGGAGGAAATATTATGCCAGAAGTAACAGAGAAAATAAGGACAATATTTAGAGAAGAAGGCGTTCGTTTAATTGAGCCTTTAAGTAAGGCTATTCAAAGAACGCAGGACGATATCTTGTATATCAAAAATGACGTCTCAGGTTTGAAGGGTGACGTCTCAAGTCTTAAGAGTGATGTTTCGGGTCTCAAGAGTGATATGTCAGGTGTTAAGGTAGATATTTCGTATCTAAAAAGTGACATGTCGGATGTCAAAGATGATGTTACTGGGATTCGAGAAGTTGTTGATAGTCACACGGTTACACTTGATGGAATGGCTGGTTCTTTGGAAATCATGAGAACAGAGTTATCGGTAAGCAAATATAGACTGGATCGCCATGAGGGATGGATTAGTAAACTAGCTGAAAAGACCAAGCTCAAGCTTAGTCATTAACATGGGGTAGTGTTATCAGAGCGTTGCCAGAGTTTTTTAGGAAGTGTAATATTTATTTACAAACGCCACACCCAGCCCGCAAGGGTCCGGTGTGGTTTTTGATTCAGTTGGGTAGCTATGTATTTCAGATCAGAATTTATTCCTACAATCTCAGTTGGAGTTTATTAGCCACGGCAAGAGCAAATCAATATGGGCTGGTACCTGAATAATTCGAAATTTAAAGTGAATTTTATTAACAAATATCCTATTTATGGGACAAGTGGATATGTAGGCTTGTAATATTTAGGATTATATGTTAATATGTTTCTAAAGAGTGTTATTAATAGCCTTTTTTAGAAACGTATGCAATATAATGAATTTAAGGAACAATTAAAAGACTTTATTGTTTTTTCGATAACGGATATCCGCAAGATAGAACCGAAGTTTTACCGCCGTCGTTTAAATGAGTGGCAAGACAAGGGTTACATCAAGAAGATACGCCGTGGTTACTATATGTTTGCAGACACGCAGTTGAGTGAGGAAAAGCTTTTTTTGATTGCTAATAAAATTTATTCTCCATCTTATGTTTCTTTTGAAATGGCTTTGTCTTATTATGGTCTGATCCCCGAAGGTGTTTATTCGATTACTTCTGCTTCCAGCAAGAAGACAGAAAAGTTTAAGACAACTGTTGGTGAATTTACTTATCGAAGTCTTAAGCCACAACTGCTGTTTGGTTTTAGCTTACTAACGCAAGGAAAACAGACATACAAGTTAGCGGAGATGGAAAAGGCAGTCTTAGATTATTTATACATCAATTCCAAGAGCACGAGAAAGGAAGATTTGCAGGAGTGGCGATTTGAGGGGCGAGAATTTCTGGCAAAGGCTGACTTAAATAAGTTTAATAGATATGTTAAAGCTTTTAATAGTCCCAGTCTGGAAAAGCGAGTCAAGCAGTTTATAAATTTTATTAAGCAACAACAATAATGTTAACCTTAGAACAAATTGAACAGCAATATCCTGAAAACTTGCGAGCTTTTAAACGTTCACTGCTTCGGGAGTATTTGCAGTATAAGATTTTAGAAATTATTTTTGCTTCTGAGTATGCCATTAAGCTGTCGTTTTTAGGTGGCACGGCTTTAAGAATTCTTTATAATAATAATCGTTTTTCTGAAGATATTGATTTTGACAATTTTGGTTTAGAAGAGAGCGAGTTTAATGCCTTAGCAGAAAAGGTAAAATCTGGTTTAGAAGCTGAGGGACTGAAAGTAGAAATTGATATTGTTGGTAAAGAGGCTTATCGTTGCAATGTTCGTTTTCCAGATATTCTTTTTGGCAGCGAGCTGTCTCAACATCAAAGCGAAAAAATTCTTATTCAAATTGACAGTCTAGCGCACGGTTTTTCTTACCAACCCGAACGCAAGATTTTGAACAAGTTTGATGTTTTTACCGAAATTTTTGTTGCCACTTCTGATTTGTTACTGTCGCAAAAAATAAATGCTGCTGTAAACCGCAAACGGGCCAAAGGTAGGGATTTTTATGATATTGTATTTTTGCTATCTTTTACCAAGCCCAACTATCAATACCTACACCAAAAAATGAACATTAGGGAACCAGAAGAGTTAAGAGCAAAGCTACTTAAACTGTCTGAGGAACTTGATTTTACAGAGTTAGCACGAGATGTAGAGCCTTTTCTTTTTAATCCTAGTGATAGTAAAAAGGTAGAGTTATTCCGAGATTTTATTCAGCAAGCAAAATTATAGGGAGTAAGCTTTAAATTAACAAAGTTTTTGTTGCACTTCAGATTAGAATTTATGTAGTGGTCGCGTGTTGACCTAGTCTGTATAAGTAGGGTATAATACGAACAACTAAAAAAGTATATATGACAAAATTACATAAAATTTTTAGAGTTATATATCCCGCTAAACACCCAGAGGAACTTATTAAAGAATATAATATTCCTCGTACTTTGCATTTACAAATACGTCTTACTAAAGACGGCTGGTTTGTTGCGTCTGTTCCAGAACTTCCAGGTTTAATTACTCAAGCACAAACTCAACATGAATTACTAGATATGGTTAATGACGCGGTTTTAACTTATTTTGATGTACCAAAAAGACAAGCTGATATAATTTACGATCAATTGAATATTCAAGGAGTCCCAGCAGTCCAATATGAGGCTCAATTACGAACTACTTAAATTTCAATGGGAGAGTATAATTTCAATAAAAGACAATGCTTACAAGCATTAAAAAAATTAGGTTTTTTTGAGGGAAGCAAGCGCAGAGGTATTCATGATAAATATTATCCTCCCAAAAGAATAGCCGAAAATCTGACTTCTGAGAAAGCCCCTTTTATAATGATACCTAGGCATAACGAGTTGCATATCCAAACGGAAATTATCAAAGAGATTAAGGCTATGGGTGGTGATGATTTGGTAGAACAATTTAAAAAATATTTATAATAGAACCGCTATAAATCAAATAAGCGGTTTTATAGTTTTGTTGATCTAGTCTGTATAAGCAGGGTATAATTTAAACAAGTATTAAGCTAATTTTAGCTATGTCCAGATTTATTCAAAGAATACAATCTTATTTGGCTACTCCGGCACAAGCCCAAGAAAAGATCACTCATTTATTGATTGAGCTTCGTCATCGTGGGTTGACTTTTGATATTAGCTTAGAAAATGAAGATGGACAAAAATTCTTTTATGCAAAATCCATAGATTATCCAAAGGGTTATATTTCTGCTACTGGTCAAACTACGGAAGAATTAGAAAGTGAATTAAAGGACGCGATTTTTACAGCCTTTGAAGTTCCAGCAAGATTTTGCATTTCTGAACTAATTGTTTTCAATCCTCCTGTCTCACAGGTAGCTACTGCAAACCAGAAAGTATATGCTACCATCTAGTTTCCCGTCTGATATATCGCAAAAGAGACTAGCAAAAGCATTTCAAAAAGGGTTTACGCTGGTGGCAAAGGCGGTCATTATAAACTTGATGATCCTAAAAGCAAGAAGTTTATAACTCTACAATCTAAACTCTGGAAAGCTGTACTTAAAGATAAATTGAAGCAAGCGGAAGAACTCGGTTATGACGCAACAGAGATAATGAATAATTATTAAATTCTCCGGCTTCTAAAATAAGAAGCAGGAGCTTTTTAATAGAAAAGGACTACATTCAACATTCTAGTGCAACACCTCATTAGTCTACCTTACGGTGTTGCGCTTACTTGTTGAACTTACTGTACGGTTGGTTGACAAGAACCTATAAAGATTATATAATGCTTGTATCTTAAACCTTTGTACCAGGTTTATCCACATTATGATTTGTACCATCATAAGCAGTTCCAAAGGAATTCTGCTGAATACCTTAGGAGCCAAAGAAATCAGGAAAGTAGAACCAACCACGCTTAAATAGGGGATTTTAAGCGACTTTGTTATACTTTCCTGGTTTTTTTATGCAGATTGTGTTTGCACGCACATGTACGTATAAAAATAACCGGGCGGTTATTTGAAGACATATATAGAGGTGTAACAACGCTCTATTATAGGCGTCAAATAATACGCAACTAGCACTGGAGTGTTTAGTGTTCTTTATTAATAAAGATTGGTCGATCTCTAGGCGAAAGGCCTTGTAATAGGCTTTGTCAGAAGCTAGTTGAAACAGAAAATATATTAATAACACTTTTTTTAGATCAAGATTGATTGTCGCATATGAACAATTAATCCCTCGTCTAAAAAAACGGAGTAAAACATGCAAACCTCTTTAGCAAAGAAAATCTTTGCAATAGGTTCAACTTCAGCCATGTTGTTAGCTGCTGTCCCTTTTGTGGCTTCAGCTGCAGTTCACTCTGCCGGAACAAACGTCGTTTCTAACGGAACCGTTTATTTCGTCAACAGCAATGGTCAGAAACAACCTTACACTTCAGCTGGTGCATTTTTGTCCTATGGTTTTAACACCTGGGCAGATGTAGTAGCAGCTTCCGCTGAGGATATGGCTTTGCCTACTGGCTCATTCGTTCCTCCATCAGATGGTTCCCTTATCAATGATAAAGGCACTGTATATTTGATGGTTAACGGAATGCCATCAGGCTTTACTACAGAACCAAACTTCTTAGGCTCAGGCTATTCTTACAAGAATGTCTTGGCTGGTGATGTTTCCTTCTTAGCAAAAGGCTCAAATATCAGCACAACAGCAATGTCCCACCCAGTTGGTACATTAGTAAACGACAAAGGTACTGTTTACTTAATGACAGCATCTGGAAAAATGGGCATTCCTTCTCTTTCAACATTTAATTCTTGGGGCTATAGCTTCGCAAAAGTCGTTCCTGCAAACAGCTACGACTCAGCAGTTTCTATGAGCTCTGGAATTATGAATGCAAGAGTTGTCGGACAATTGAACCCAACAGGTTCAACAGTCAACATTCCTCCAGTATCTGGAACTCTATCTGTAAGCGCAGCTTCAGATATGCCAGTTACTAGAGCAGTGGTCTCTACTGAAGGCGTAGCAGACTTAGCACACTTTACCTTCTATGGTACAGGTGCAGTTACAAGCCTTTCCTTAAAGAGATTCGGCGTTTCAGCTGATACCTCTTTGAATAACGTTTACCTCTTTGATTCAAATGGAACAAGACTTACAGATGGAGCATCAGTTTCATCTGGAAGCATTGTTAACTTTAACAATCCAAATGGATTGTTTACTGTCAGTGGTTCAAAGACCATTTATGTAAAAGCTGATATGAATGGTACAGCAGGTGAAACAATTGGTGTTCAACTTACTTCTGCTATGAGCGGCTCAGTCGCAGTTAGCGGCGGAACAGTTTCCAGCAATTTGTTCACAGTAGCTACAGCTACATTAGCTGGCGTAGCCCTTTCATCAGCAACTGGTTCAGGCAACACTGATCCAGGCGTAGCAATCAGCGTCTGGCAAGGTACAGCAACTGTATCAACCAGAGACGTATTGATGACCCGCTTGGCATTGCGCCAACTTGGTTCTATTGTTTCAACTGACATTAAGAACTTCACCCTTTATGTAGACGGTGTTCAGGTTGCTACAACAGCAGCTTTGGATTCCAATGGCTATGTGACTTTCACAATGAGCCAGGCATTAAAGTCAGGTGCAAGAGTTTTGAAGGTAACTGCTGATGTAATTGGCGGTTCCGGCAGAACAGTTCAAATGTCTTTCCGTGGTGCTTATGACCTTTCAGTGACTGATACTCAGTACAATGCAGGTGTCGTAGCAACCGGTACTTTCCCATTTGGTCCATCAGCATTCACAGTTAACAATGGTTCAATGACAGTTGTTAAAACAACTGACTCACAGGCTACTAACGTAACTGTCGGTGCTTCAGATCAAGCATTGGCTAAGTACACCTTTACCGCTTATGGTGAAGCAATCAAAGTTAGCACCTTGAACGTTGGTATGATTACCAACGGTACTCCTGCTAACGTCACTATCCGTAATACCCGCCTGTTGTTAACCAACAGTGGCACAACCGGACAGGTTGGTAGCACCTTAAGCGTTCCTGCGGCAGCTTCTTTTGCTGCAGCTGCAGGTACTGCATTCACCACAAACTTCACTGTTAATCCTGGTGCTCCCGCAACTGTTGAAATCCGCGGCGACATCTATGACAATGAAGGCGCAGATGATATCGCAGCATTAACGGTTACTACAATACAGGGATTGTTGGTCGGCGGTACAGCTACCAGCAACGCTACCCCACAAGTTTCTCTAGGAACCCTTAATGTTCCATCCCAGACCAATGTTTTGGGTAACAACCTAACCATTGCTTCTGGTTCATTGAGCATTGCTAAAACATCAACATATGCAAACCAGACTGTTGTTGTTCCAGCAACCACATACAAGATCGGTTCATTTGTCTTAACAGGCAATGCAACCGAAGCAGTTAACTTAAACACCCTTTATGTTGGTTTTGCTGATACTACATTAGATGCAGCTCCTGCAACTGATTTGACAGACCTTTACGTCAAATACGGTAGCAACCAAACAACTGTTAAAGGGACTGTGACTTGTACTTACAGCGCTGGTTGTAGCAACGCAAACTCTTGGTCAATTAACACCACATTGGCTGTTAACCAGACCATGCAATTTGATGTCTACGCAACCATTGCTTCATCTCTAAGCACTAACCAGTTAATCCCTACATTGGCTGTAGCAGGTACAACCGCTCAGTCAGGTATTGCTGTCTACGCTGACGGCACATCTAACACTTCGTTGGATGCAGGATTCTCAGGTCAGCAAATTACAGGTGGCACAGGTACAATTACAGCATCTCTTGATGCAAGTACTCCAAATTCAACGATTGTTGATGATTCTGGTACAATCACATCTGCCGTTTACAAATTCCAATCTGCAAACGACAGCTACACAATCACTGACTTAACTGTCACCTTAGGCGATGCTTCTGCTGTTTCAACAGTAACATTGCTTGATGGTAATGGTTCACCGATTACCGGTGGTTCCTTGCCAGGCGCAACAACCGTTGCTTTCCATGGCTTGAACATCGCAGTCGCAGCAAATGCAACTGTTCTTGTCCAAGTACAATTGACAATGGGTGCAGTTGGCTTTGGCGCAGGTACTTCTAATGCTTCTTTGTTGACCACAATGACTGTGGCAACAGCTAGAAACTCAGCAGGTACTTCAGCAGGCGCAACAGGTGTTGGTTCTGGTATTGCAGGAAACGTCATGTACGTTTACCATGCAATTCCTACTATCACTAACGTTGCTTTGCCATCAACAGTGCTAACAGCTGGTGGCAGTACTCAAACCTTGTCGAAATTCACTATTTCTTCAGGTGGTACTGGCGCAATCGGTTGGCAAAAGTTAGTCTTTACCGTTGCAAAGAATGTCAGCGGCGTAGACACTTTGGCCACCCCAACTTTGTGGAATACTGATTCCAATACTCAAATTACTGGAACAGCAGTATTCACAGGCGCTGTTAACGTTAACGATGACACTGCTGGTGGAATTGTCTTCGTAGCAAACAGCGAGCAAGCAGTCAGCGGCTCAAAGACCTATGAGTTGAGAGCTACTGTTGGCGGTGCTCCTGTAGCAGGCGATAGCTTGACAGTTAACATTGCACAGCCTTCAACTTACTCAATAAACAAAACAGCATTCGCATATAACGCTGGCACAGGTGCCAACCTATATGTTGCTGATGTTGATGCTGATGCAACTATAAGTGCAAATGATATTCGTGAATCAGTACAATCAAGCTACACAGCAGCTGATGTAACATTAGGTGTAACAACCACTGGTGGTACATTTAGTCAAAAACTTCAACAGTCATATGCAGTGACTGGTACTGTTACTCTAACCATGGTTGAAGGTGCAACAGATAACACTGTTGGCGCAGCTACATTTACTGTAGGTGGCGCAGGTGCTTCTGACTTAGTCTGTACCCCATACACAGGCGTAAGCGGTACTGGCGCAGTAGTAGTTGGTACAACCTTGTTCTCTGCTGTCCAGTCCATTGTTTGTACTGGAACAAACAAGCAGTTGAAATTGTTTAGCATTGTTGTCACAGTTGACAGTGATGTTGCAGCTGGTGGTACATTTGGCTTAGTTACAATTAGCAAAGGTACTGACTATGCTGTCGGTTCTACTGTTGCTGCAACTGATTCTGACTTTGGCTTAGCTTTGACTGCCGGCGTTGTCGGCTCTGCAAGCTTTGTCTGGTCAGACCAGTCTGCACAGTCTCATGCTTCAACAACAGCTGACTGGGCTAACGACTACTTGGTAAAGACTTTACCAACAGTCACGCAATCTCTCGTAAGATAATTGCGTTAGTCTAGAAGCTTTGTTAAAGCTGAACTTTTCTAGAAGTCTAAACTAGATCAAAAGACCGCCCAACCAGGGCGGTCTTTTGTATTGTGTATAAGTTAAAACAAGAGAGTAGATTAACCAGCTATTAAACTTTTTGACCTCCCTTTCATATCTGCGCTACAATAACCCTCCAACAATATTAATTGAAGTTTGTTTATGGATACAGAAACAAAAAAGGAGTTTGAGAAGATAAGCTCAGAGTTTAAGACAATGAATCTTGAATTCAGGAAAATAGATCAAAGATTTGATCAGGTTGATAATGATATATCCCTAGTATTAATGACTGTGAGTAAAACATATGAAGAACTGGAAATAGAGGTTAAATCAATCAATGCTCATATGGTAACCAAAGACTATCTTGATCGCCGTTTAGAGAGATTTGTTAGTACAAACAAGCTTTTGTTAAGAGAAGAAGGACCTGATTACAAGGTTTAATTTGGTGCGCTTAAAAGCGCTGATGCAAAGTGGACTACTTTAGAACGAGTTTTTAAAAAAGCTGTGCTTGTCGAAAAACAAGAACCAGGAGCTGAAACAAAAAAACCAAGAAAGAACTAAAACAAGCGAATAGATTAACTATATATTAAATATTTTGACTTTAGTTTTAGATCTAGGATACAATAACTTTCCAACAATATTAATTGGAGTTCGTTTATGGATATTGAGACCAAAAGAGAGTTTGAAAAGATAGGTCTTCAATTAGACCAAAAGTTTAAAGACGTGGATAAACGGTTCGAGAAGGTAGACAAGAGGTTTGAGCAAATAGACAAGAGATTCGAGAAGGTAGACAAGAGGTTTGAAAAAGTTGATCAGAGGTTTGAGAATTTGGAAAACATCATGATCAAAGGGTTTAACAGGGTGGACGAAGAAATTGCTTTAGTTTTAAGAACAATGAATGCATTTTCAACAGCCATGGAAACAGAAATCAAAGCAATGAACAGCCGGATGGTAACCAAAGACTATCTTGATCGTCGTTTAGAAAGATTTGCCAGTGCAAACCATCTTTTGTTGAGAGATGAAGGACCTGATTACAAGGTTTGATTTGCCATGTGTTGACAGGGCTATTTGGACGTGGTAATATTTAATTACAAACGCCACACCCAGCCCGCAAGGGTCCGGTGTGGTTTTTTTAGAAAGAAATAAAATGAAAACAATATTGTATGTAGACGGAAGAAATTTCTTGGGCAAATTGGAAGAAGTCTTTAAGACAGAAAAAAAGCTAAGACCTGAATGGCATAAGTACAATTTCAAAAGTCTTTTAGACCAAGTATTAAAAGGGTTAAATGTTGATAGTAAAATCTTTTACTTTGCAAAGATAAAAGAACATCCTGATACTAAAGAAAAATCCCAAGAATTAATTAAGGCTAGAAGATTACTGAAAACACATTTAGAGCAGCAAGGTTTCCAAGTTATTCTGACTGGTGTCGTAAGGGGTAATTATAATCAAGATGGGGTTCTGGTTTTCAAAGAAAAAGGTGTAGATATTAGTATTGCAGTAGACATGGTCAGTGCCGCTTGTGCTAAATCAATGGCAATAGCCATACTCGCAAGTTCTGATTCTGACTTACAGCCAGCAATTCGTGAGATCACAAAGAGAGGTATTGAGTGTATTTATTTAGGGTTCGAGCTAATGCCCAACAAAGGACTGGCTTCTACCACGAAACGTACAATACTAATCAGAAACTCCGAAGTTCTACAATTTAATTCCGCATTGATCTAATAATAAGACCGCCTAAACTGGCGGTTTTATTATAAAATAAAGATTTGCCATGCCATTGAAAAAAACAGTAATCTTTGGTAATATTACATTTGTACTTTGTGTTTTAAACACATGCGCCCGTAGCTCAACTGGATAGAGCGTGTGGCTTCGGACCACAAGGCTGTAGGTTCGACTCCTACCGGGCGCACCATAGTAGATACAGAAGAAGAAATAGAATTGATATAATGGACTGCCACAAGGGCAGTCCATTAATTTACCCATACATTACTTATCCTGCTTGTAACACAGTCCCGACCCATTTAGTAAATACTCTAAAAAGCCTTTATTATCCGTAATAAACAGGTGTTTGACTTCTCTATATCATTAGAGTAGTATAGTAAATGATATTACTATATCACCCCAAAAGGATACAAAAATATGGACGAGATTCTTAAATACGTACAAAACCAGCTAGTACAAGCCCCTTTCCGGCTCAAGTCCTATGTCCAGGACGAGCAGGGTAGGAAATATCCGCAAAGAAATATCTACGTCAAAGTTGATAAATACTTCCGGGATTTTTTGCATAACTCAAAAGCTCAGGATCGCTGGATCATAATCCCGGGTCTTCGTGGCGTCGGTAAAACCACCATCCTTGCACAGCTTTTCTTAAATCATTACCAAGAAGTCAGCGACCGTAGAATACTCTATGTTTCGTTGGATGAAGTAGTGGATGTTCTCGGATCGTCATTGAAAGATGTTTTGACTGCATACGAAAAGATAATCGGTGAAAGTTTTGAAAAACTCACTAAACCAGTCTTTATATTTATTGACGAAGCACAATACGATCCCAAGTGGGCATCAGTATTAAAGTCTGTGTACGATCGGTCAAACAAAGTTTTTGTTGCATGCAGTGGCTCATCAGCTGTTTCCTTGCAGACCAATCCGGATGTCATTCGCCGTTCTATTTTTCTGAAACTCTTTCCAACGAGCTTCACTGAATTCTTAATGATTCGTGATGGCAAACTACCAACTAAGGGTTTGAAACAAAATATAAAAGACGCGTTGTTTAATGCTGACTCTGCTAAAGATGCTTACGAAAAGCTAAAAAAATATGAGCAAAGCATAGTGAGTGCTTGGTCATCCATTGACCGTCACTATGTTGATGAATATTTGAAAATCGGTACTTTACCATTTGCTATCCGAATGAAAGATGAAGTGCGTGTGTATCAAACAATTAATTTGCTTTTAGACAAAGTGATTAATCAGGACGTTCAAAGTCTCGGTCGTTTTGATACCAAGACCCTTATCTACATCAAGAGGGTGCTATTTCTGCTTGCCGAGTCTGATGTAGTGAGTATTCAGAAACTTGCCACAATGCTTGAGGCTAGCATCAACACCGTTTCAAATATACTTGAGGTTTTGGAGCAAGCCGAGCTGCTCATTCGTGTTATGCCCTATGGTTCAAATTCCAAAAAAGTCAGAAAGCCTTCACGTTACCAGTTTATGTCTAGTGCAATGCGGTCGGCATTTCTCTCGGTTGCTGGTAATGAGCAGATTTTTGCTGACCAGAAGGGCAGACTCATGGAGGATATTGTTGCAATGACATTGTATCGGGAGTTCGTGGTCAATAGTCGAGGTGCTTTAAATTATGACAGCGCAAAGGCTGGCTCAGATTTCATTCTAACGATTGCCGGTAAGAACATTATTCCGATTGAAGTTGGGATGGGTGAGAACCTTGGCACACAAGTCCGAAACACCATGAAAAAGGTTGGATCAGCCAAGTACGGCGTGGTGATCTGCAAAAACTCGCTTGCATTACTGGAGGATGCCAATGTAGTTAAAGTCCCGTTAGATTACTTTTTGTTAATGTAACATTTATGTCAACGAAAATCGTCGCCAAAACTAAAAAAGATACCTACTACAAATGTACTCATTGTGGAGATGAGATTTTTTGGAATACCCATAAAAAATTCACCTACTGCAAGTGCAAGAAAATTTGGATTGATGGTTGCGAGGATTACGTCCGAGTTGGTGGTAATAAAGAAGATTATGTAGTGATTCACAAATAACTATGCGCAAAAAAGCTAAAACCAGAATTAAAATCAATAATCCACTCCAAGCATCCGGACGCAGGCTTTTTGACGATGAAAAGGGCGCTGCAAGTATTGTTTTTGAAATAGAGTCAAAACAGCAAATCCTTAAACAGCGGAAAGAGATTGAGCAGGAGCTCGTGGATATGCTCAAAGAAACAGAGAGCGATTTTTCACTGCAGGATGTGCAGGATGTCATTTTTCACGAAGAAGACAACGACGACATGATGAAGATCATAGCCATGTTTGACCATGTCAGAGACGCTTCGGAATTAAACAATGTTCTTGAACTTGTTACGGACGCTTGGAATTACTTTCCGCATAAGGTTCTTGGTGGCATTTCTCCAGCCGAGAAACTATTAGAGTATAAAAGCACATAAGGTATTTGCTTAACATTGTTGAAGTCAAGCAAACCGTCCGATGTTCTCAAATTTAGTTTTACAGCCCGGTCAGTATTGCAATGGGTACAAAGTTCGCTACAAGGTCAAACACACGGCAACAATCGAGGCGTTTGATTGGGAGTCAATATGCTCTGGAACAAGGTCAGATTTTCTGCTAAAATTACTGTTGTAAAAGGTCTTTAATCTCTCGGATATTTCGGAGAATTAAGTTCCAATTCAATACTTTAATCGGTACTGTTAAGGTTTACAAATGAATATGCGGGTTGGTAGCTCAGTTGGTAGAGCAGTTGCCTCTTAAGCAATTGGTCGTGGGTTCGAATCCCACCCAACCCACCAGAGATCAATATATACGCCCAAAAGGCGTTTTTTTGATATACTGAACATATATGCAGGATCATATCCTTACAGTCCCTGAAATATCCAAGTTTTTCGGGGTTAGCAAGAAAACAGTCTATGAATGGTGTCGTTTTGGACACTTGCCGGCCTTTAAGATTGGACAAGAATGGATGCTTAGACAAAGCGATTTACAGAAGATGATAAACGCAAAAGTAAGCTCAGCAGGACGCAAACAACAAGACCTATTTGGCAAGAACAAGGGAGGTAAATAATGGTGTACTTGTTTTTAGGAGAAGACGACTTTTCTAAGAAAGAAGAGATTAAAAAGACAGCGCAGAAAGAATCATTAGAGGTTGTTTCTTTTTTTGATTATGACTCAGAACAAGAGATCAAACAGGCTACAATGAATAGTACACTCTTTGGTGGTAAAAAGTTAATTTGTGTCTATGATTTTTTCAAGCGTGGTTTTGATCAGGGTATTCTAGAAGACATTAAAAATACAACAAACAGCGTTGTCTTCTTAGAAGAGAAGCTTGATAAAAGGAAAGCAGAAACTAAAAAGATTCTGGCAAACAAAAACTTAAAAGTCGTTGAATTCAATATTCCAACAGGAGCAGAGTTTTCTTCTTGGGTTAATAACCAAGCAAAGAAATATGATTTAAGGCTTTCAGGAAAAGCAATGGACCTGTTTTTAAAGCGCCTTGGCGTTTCATTCAACCCCTCAAACTATTCAGAACCTTTGTATGATCTTTGGCAAGCAGATTCAGAACTTCGAAAATTAAAGAGTTTTGCTTCAGATGATGTTGTTTCTGAAAAAGATATTTTAGACCTAGTCTCTGAAAATACTGATGATGATATATTCAGGATTACTAATGCAATAGGGGAGAAAGACAAAGTTAATGTTACTAAGTTTTTAGTTGAATATATGGATAAATATGCTGGTAGTGACGAAAAAAGTAAGATTATAGGGCTCTCTGGTTTGCTTTCAGAACAGTTTAGAAATATACTGGTTTTCCAAAAACTTCTGACTCAAAAAGTTTCTGACAAAGAAATCGCTAACCTTACTGGATATGCTCCAGGAAGAATCTTTGTTTACAAAAAACTAGCAACTAGATTTACAGAACAAAAGGTTTTAGAGCTATTAAGAAAAATAGAGCTTCTAGACTTAGAAGTTAAAACAACACAAGGACCAGCATCTCTTCAGTTCTTCATGATTATAGAGTCAGCGATGAAATAGCAGTAGAAAAGAGCAGAGGGTCACATCCTTACGGACGTGACCCTCTTTGCTTTCGCCCGAAGCCAGTTACGGCTTGGGCGGTCTGATGCAGAATAGGTTTGCTGCTACCCCCGGGGTGGCAGGTTCGTAACAGGCAACCGAGCCGCCTGTTCCGCCTCCGAGGAACTGGAACTGGAGGCGGTAATATGAATCCTGAGCAGTCCAGACGCCGGTGGTGTGGAAGTACACCACGAGCGATCCCTGGAACGCGGGATTGCATGATTGCGTCAACGCGTACGGTGCCGTGTACTGTGTCATAGCACCGTTTGGGTTGCAACCAGTGGCGCCTCCCTTGAGGCTGTTGTTTGCCTGGCCCGTGATTCTCAGGACAGTCTGAAGCACGACAGCTGACCAGGCATTGCTGATTGTCTCAGTCCCGATCTGCTGTGTCGCGCCTTGGGTTTTTACTGAATCCTTGGTTGTGGCTCCAAAGCTGATGCCTGTCTTCGGGCTGAACCACACCAGGTAGAGTGCACTGCTGTTCGCTGCGTCGTTCCATGAAGTGTAAGCTCCTTGCATGCTTCGCATGCTTACAGAAGCTACTGTTCCGGTGCCGCTGTCAGCTCTTGCTATCAGTGACACCATGGCGCAGTTCCCCTTCATCCCCGGAGGGAAAATAGGCATCAGCCGAAGGGTATCAGCACAGACCTCGAAACTTCTTGAGGTCTGTGCACCGGTTGCTGTTGCCGTGAATTCGACGGTGCTCGTGACTCCGGCTACTGACGCGCGGAGCTTGTGTACTCCGCCGATTGGGCCTGCGAGCCAACCTCCAACCGTTGCGATACCAGATGCGTCGGTGGTTGTCGAGCCGCCAGTGATCGAGCCAGAGCCGCCAGTGACTGTGAAAGTCACAGCAACTCCGGACATGCTGGCGCCGAGATCATCAAGCACTTTCACCGATGGCTTCACCGCGAAGGCAGTGTTGCCAGCACCGGTTTGGTTGTCGCCCGCGACCTTCTGGATTGAGGTGACAACTGGTACTGTCGCAGTTGCAGTGAACGTTGCACAGGTTGTTACACCCGCAACGCAGGCGTTGACCGACTGGTTTCCAGGCGTGTTGCCGAGCGTCCAGTTGGTTTGCGCGGTTCCTGCGGTGTTGGTGGTCACGTTCGCAGTGACCGTGCCACCACTTGCCGTGAAGGTCACCGTGGCGCCTTGCAAAGCAGCGCCGTGCTGATCGAGAACCTTTACCACCATGGGATTGATCAGCGCCGTACTGATGCGCGCGGTCTGGCCGCTTCCCGAGACCGCCGTGATGCTTGCGGCCTTCAGCGGTTCCACGGGTGAGTCCTTCTTGCAGCTTGTCGCGAACAGCATTCCTGCTGTTGCGAGTGTAGCCATGAGGTACCGCAATTGCTTACGCATTTGTACGTCTCCTCTTGAACGGGGTGAACTGCGGTGTTGTTGCTATATTTGTTACTCTGCTTCCTCCTATGTACTGTCAGAGAGCTAATCAGCCACAAAGGGCGATTGCCTTCCTTGTTTCTGATATACCAGTTAACCAAAAAAAGCCCCCTGTGTCAATGTTAACAGATGGGTTATGAAAGAAAAATAAAAGAGCGGGGAGACCGCTCTTTTCCTATCTATTTGCTCGTTTTCTTTCAGTTGCGTTTAAAATCTTTTTTCTAAGACGAATGCTTTTTGGTGTTGCTTCAACAAGTTCGTCGTTGCCAATATATTCTAATGCAAAATCCAATGATATTTCCTTAGGAGGAGTTAAGATTATAGCATCATCATTTCCAGATGAACGCATATTTGTCAGTTTTTTTGTTCTATTAACGTTTATCTCTAAATCTGTGTCAAAGTTATTCTTACCAACAATCATACCCTCGTAAACATCAACTGCAGGACCAATGAAAAGTGTTCCGCGTTCTTGAGCGTTATTTAAACCATATGCGTTTGAAACGCCAGTTTCTGCAGCAATTAAAGACCCATGTGAATTTGTTGTGTCACTGTTTATATTCGCTACTGGTCTGTATGAATCAAAAAGATTGTTTAAAATAGCTGTACCACGAGTTTTAGTAAGCAGGGAATTCTTTAAACCGATTAATCCTCTTGTTGGGATTAAGTATTCAGCATGGATTTCGTTTGATTGGGATGTTTCCATGTGTCTTAATTCACCACCTCTTTTTCCAAGTTCTTCGATTACAGGACCTTGGTATTCGCTTGGAACATCAACTGTAAGGATTTCATATGGTTCTTCTTTAACTCCGTTCTCTTCTTTGTAGATAACTTCTGGTTGAGAGACTTGTAGTTCAAATCCTTCTCTGCGCATTGTTTCAATTAAGATGCCTAAGTGTAACTCACCACGTCCGGAAACTAGGAAAGAATCAGTGCTTCCTGTTTCTTCAACTCTTAAAGCAACGTTGGTTTCAAGCTCTCTCATTAAACGTTCTCTTAAGTTTCTGGATGTAACAAATTTTCCTTCTCTTCCACCAAAAGGGGAGTTGTTAACAGAAAAAGTCATTCTAACAGTTGGTTCTTCAATATGTACTGGTTCAATTTGAACGGGGTTTAAAGCGTCTGCAATTGTTTCTCCAATTGAAATATCATCAAAACCCGAGATTGAAACAATATCACCAGCAACAGCTTCTAAAACCTCGGTTTTGCTTAATCCTTCAAAGCTCATGATGTTTCCAACCTTGCCATTTACTTTAGTCCCGTCTGTTTTTATCTGAACAACATTTTGACCTTTGGTTACTTTTCCAGCCTGGATTTTTCCAGTACCCATTTTTCCTTTGTATGAATCGTAAGCTATCGCAAGAACTAACATTGCAAAAGGATCTTCTGCGTTTACTGTTGGGGCTGGTATATGTTTAATGATTGCTTCAAAAAGAGGGATTAAATCAGGGCTTTGTAAGTCTTCTAGTGCTTTTGCTCCTGGGTGATGTGGTTGATGTATTGATGCAACACCATTAATACCTGATGCGTAAATGATTGGGAAATCAAGTTGAATGTCTGTTGCTTTAAGGTCAACAAAAAGATCAAAGGTTTTGTTAACAACCTCTTCTGTTTGAGCATCAGCACGATCAATTTTGTTGATGACAACAATTGCTTTGTGACCGAGTTCTAAAGCTTTTTTAAGTACAAACTTGGTTTGAGGCATTGGGCCTTCTTTTGCATCTACAAGAAGAAGAACGCCATCAGCCATTTTAAGGGTTCTTTCAACTTCTCCGCCAAAATCCGCGTGTCCTGGGGTGTCTATTATGTTTATCTTTACGCCATTGTAAACAACGCTAGCATTTTTTGCTTTGATGGTAATACCGCGTTCTCTTTCAAGATCCATTGAATCCATGATTAAATCAGCACCTTCTGGTCCGTCTTTGACTGTGTGTGTTTGTTTAAGCATGGCATCAACTAAGGTAGTTTTACCGTGGTCAACGTGTGCTATTATTGCGATATTTCTTATGAGTTCTCTTTGCATTGTCTCTTTCAAAATTAAAAGCGCACTCTTGCGCCCCGTTATTCTCGCATATTTTGCCCAAAAAGTCAAAGGTGTCGCAAATTCTAGTTTGGTCGGAGTTTGCAGAGGATGTTCGAACTACCTGTATAAATTGCTATGCTTATCCAGAGTTATAAATAAGGACAGGTCGTCATTGATGGATTCGTAAACCGCCCGATAATCCGCCGTTATATTAATACTGCGATAACCTTTGTACTTGCCTATTAAAGGGTGATTATTTAAAATTGGATTAAAAGGGTCATCTATAAACAAAAACAACCTTTGGTCTATCTTCGTTTTTAAGGTCTTAAACTTTGCGGTTTGCTTCTTGAAATTTTTGTGAAATATAACCTGCATCTGATCTAAGAATTGAGATAATCTAGAGCTTCCTTGGCATTACTAAAGACAGGAGAAATATTTTTTCCTAAGGCATAATCTTTTTGAACCCGTCCAATCAGTTCTTCTAATTCTGGCGTCATTCTTGGTATCGCTGAAAAATATACTTCCTTACTTCTAATAAACTGTTTTAAAGAAGCGTTCACCACTGCGCTTAAAGTCAGCCCCAAATCTGCAGCGACCTTTTGGGCATTTTCTTTGACTTCTTTATCAGTTTTTATAGTGATGATTGTTTTCATATCCAAAGTATATACAATAGATATTAGTTTGTCAAACAATAAGTTGCAGTGGGCACATACATACGATGTTTATTGTGCGCTTGAGTTAAAGTTTTTTGTACCTTGTTGCTCTACCTAAGCCAATCCGCTCAACGCGCTTTAATTTAAGCAGTTTATCTAGTACTTGATTTATGGTTGGGCGGGGGACATTTGTGCCTTCACTAATCTGCATTGGACTAGCTTGGTCAACTCCTTGTAGATATTGCCATACTTTAATCTGGGCTGGTGAAAATAGCTTTTCGATATTTTCATCGGAAAGGAGTTTTATTGCTGCTTTTGATTGTGTGTTAAATATATCCAAGAAAAACTCAAACCATGGTGCTATGTTCTCTTCTCCACTCTTGATTGTTTTTTGGCTTTTTCTTAATGCTAGATAGTAGTCTGGTTTGTTATCTTCAATGATTTTTTCATGGGATACATATGGCACATAGTTATAACCTTCTTTTAGTAGTAAAAGATTTGTTAGTATACGGCTTAGTCTGCCATTACCATCCATGAATGGATGTATGTTTAAAAATTCAACAACAAAGTTTGCGATTAGTAATAATGGGTGGTATGTTTTTTTCTTTAATTCTGTTGTTGTCCATTCTACTAACTCTTGCATCTCTTTTGGAGTTAAGTATGCTGGTGTTGGTTTGAAAATTACTGCAATAGTGTTTCCTGACGGATCTTTTACTTCGACGGCATTATCAGAAATTTTGTATTCGCCTCTATGTCGTTGATCTTTTTCTGTGTATTTTAGTAATTCTTTATGAAAGTGTTTTATGCTACTTTCACTTAGTCGTAATGTGCGCCAGTTATCAAAGATGTTTGATAGTAGTTCGTAGTAACCCTTTACCTCAGCCTTGTCTCTGCTGGAGAACTTCTGTAGACCTATGCCTCGTACAAATTTTTCAACATCTTCATCTGATAGTACCGCGCCCTCAATTCTAGTGGATGCACCAGCAGAAGTAACTAGAACAGATTTTTTAAGCCGTCCTAGCACTTGTGGGTTTAATTTTGCCCCTGATATCCAGTGTCCCTTAAGTTCATCTATTTGTCCTATTTTTTTCACAATGGAAGAGGGTAGTTTTTCCAGACGTTTTTCAAATGTATCCATAAATCATATATAATCAGATATATAAGATTATATATGAAAAGCTTTGGTTGGTCAAATGATTGTATGGGTTAGAGCTGCTTGTTTTGTTAATTTAGATGGTATAATTAAGGGAGTAATTAATAACTTGAAAGATATGAATATGATTTGGTCTTGGTTTAAGGGGAATGTCTTATATTTTGCTTGGGGAACTTCTTTTTCAGCACTTGTTGGTAGCATGTATTTTAGCGAGGTAAAGCATTTTTTGCCTTGTACTCTTTGCTGGTATCAAAGGATTTTAATGTATCCATTAGTCTTGATTATTGCAGTAGCTATAGTTAAGAAAGATAGAAATATAGCAGATTATGTTCTTCCTTTCACTGCGATTGGTGGTTTGATAGCTTTTTATCAATTCCTTCTAACAAAAGGCGCGATACCAGATACCCTAGCTCGTTGTTCTTTAAGCGGTATTTCTTGTACTACTAAATATGTAGAATGGCTAGGGTTTATAAACATACCGTTCATGTCCTTTGTTGCTTTTGGTTTCATTGCCTTCTGCATGGTAATATATATTAAAGAAAATAAAGGGAGATAATTATGAAAAAAGAAATCGGTATTCTTTTAGGCGTTGGATTATTAATAGTAATTTTAGTTGGCTTAGGAATGTTTCTTGCAAAGTCTGGAGGAGAGAGCGTAACAGCAAGTGTAAATGTTTTGCTTGATGGCGCCGTGTATCAAACAAATTATCAGGGAGAAGACAAAATAGCAAAAGTTAATGTTGTTGAGTTTGGAGACTATCAGTGTCCTGCTTGTTCTGTTGCTGAATCAAAGGTTCAGGAACTGCTTGCTAAGTACAAAGATAACAAGGACTTTAATTTTGTTTTCAGGAGTTTTCCTTTACCACAGCATAAGAATGCAATGATTGCATCAGAGGCAGCTTTGGCAGCAGGGGAGCAAGGCAAATATTTTGAAATGCATAGCAAGCTATACACAAACCAAGCAGAATGGGAAAACAGTTCTGATCCACTTGATATCTATGCAAAATATGCAACAGAGATTGGTTTGAATGTTGATGCTTTTAGAGAAGCTGTCAGAGGTGAAAAGTTTAAGGGTCAGATTTTGAAAGACAAGAGTATTGGTGAATCAATTAGTGTAAACGCAACCCCTACATTCTTTGTTAATGACAAACCATTTGTTGGTGTTCCAGGTGATGATTTGCTTAAGGCGGTAGAAGAAGGGCTGAAATAGCATTGACTAGGGTGGGTATTTTAGGGTATACTGTTTTAAGTAAATCCTTGAATACCCACGTTGCCTGACACAGCAAGCAACAAATCGGCTCTTACAAATCTGTGTAAGGGTTTTTTGTTTAAGATTTACATTGGAGGAATATGGCTTTAGTTCATTGTAAAATTTGCGACACACAGTTTTATGCAAAGGAATCTCATCTAAAAAAGGGGTGGGGTAAATATTGTAGCAAAACTTGTCAGAATATAGGGCAGAGAAGAGGGAAAGAGATAAATTGTGCCACCTGTGACTTAAAGGTTTGGAAAAGTAATGCACAGATGAGACACTCAAAAAGCGAGAAATATTTCTGTAGCAAATCATGTCAGACTGTGTGGAGAAATCTTTTCTATAGCGGAGTTAAAAGTCCTAGTTGGAAAAACGGTATTCATGCTTATCGTAAGATATTATCCAGAGAGACTGATGTAAAAAAAGTATGCATATTATGTAGAACAGACGATCAGAGGATTTTGGCTGTACATCACATAGATCAGAACAGGAGAAATAACTCCATATATAATCTTGCTTGGCTCTGTCATAATTGTCATCACCTTGTTCACCATTATTTAGAGGTTAAAAGTATTTTTTTGTCCACAATAAAGCCATTAAAGGTATTTAAAATGGTGTTTGTTAATTAAATTATGGTGGGTGTAGCTTAATTGGTTAAAGCGTCCGCCTGTGGAGCGGAAGACCTGAGGGTTCAAGTCCCTTCACCCACCCCAGACGGTATCTAATATAACCGAGTCTGGTTGATTGGATACCATCATAGGAATCTCGGCATTACGTCGGGATTTTTGTGTTTTAGGGACAAGCTTGGTTACGGATTTGCTGTTTAGGGGTGAGGGACCTGAATAAGCATAGTACAACGTGAATACTATGCTTATTTCCCCTTTTTAACATAGCGTAGTGGACAAAATCGTCTTTTTCGTAATGATGCATAAGTGTCATATTACAAAAACGCATAGAGGAATGCTTGATTTATTGGGTTTATACTGGACAAGTCTTTGTGGCTAATTATAGCGACTTTTTGTGTCAAGTCGTAATATACATATCCTTATTGCACTTTTTGTTGATATCTGGTAATATGGAAATGCATATTTCAACTTAAATAAAACAAATAAAACTATGGCAAACAAAGCACAGCAAAATCAATTTATAGCGGGTGCCCATAAGAAGCACTTCTGGGGCAAAGACTACGAATACCAGAGTTTTTTGCCGTCCCCTGTCAATCGTCCTTATGAATGGCAGGACAAAAGAATCCCCGTCCTCTTGGAAGAAGCGATCCGACTTGTCGGTGAATTGAATGCCTACTCCATCCTTGTTCCAGATGTAGATTTTTTCATTCAAATGCACGTACGCAATGAAGCGGTTAAATCAAGTCGCATTGAAGGGACTCGCACAGGTATGGATGAAGCCGTCCTGCCGGAAGAAGAAATCTCCCCGGAAAAAAGAGACGATTGGACTGAGGTACAAAATTATATCAAAGCAATGAATACAAGTATTGTTCGACTTAGCGAGCTTCCGATCTCAATGAGACTTCTACAAGGAGCTCATAAAATTTTGTTGTCTGGTGTTCGTGGCGAACATAAGCAACCGGGAGAAGTTCGCACCGGACAAAATTGGATTGGTGGTACAAGTATTCAAACAGCCGCTTTCATTCCACCTCATCCCGAAGATATGGGAGAAGCCTTAAAAGATCTCGAGTTTTTTTGGCACAACAAAGGATTAAACATGCCCCATCTGATCAAGATGGCCATTTCGCATTATCAGTTTGAAACAATTCACCCATTCAATGATGGTAACGGAAGAATTGGTCGTATGCTGATCGGACTTCATCTTATTGAACTTGGAATTCTACGAAAGCCGACACTATATCTTTCAGACTTCTTTGAAAGAAACAAAGGGGCGTATTATGATGCGCTTACTTTTGTGCGTGAGCGAAATGACTTGGATCAATGGGTTGTATTTTTTCTCTCGGCAGTCATTGAGACAGCTAAAAAAGGCAAGGACACATTCGAAAAGATTATTGATCTACGCGCTCGCTACGAGAAACAAATTATGGAGCTTGGCCGGCGAGCCAAGCTAGCTCACAAACTGCTGTTGCAATCATTCTCTACGCCAGCATTTAAGGTTTCCGACGCTTCCAAATATCTTAATGCCTCAAACACAGCGACTAATACTCTTGTTGGCGAGATGGAGCGCGTCGGTATCCTCAAGGAAGTAACTGGTTTTTCCCGTAACCGGATTTTTGTCCTGCATGAATACCTAGACCTCTTCAAGAGATAAAACTATGCCAAAGGAAATTGCCATTAAAACCAAAGAAGAGACTTACTACAAATGCGCTCATTGCGGCGATGAGATTTTTTGGAATACCCATAAAAAGTTTACTTACTGCAAGTGCAAAAAAATTTGGGTGGATGGATGCGAAGACTACGTCCGGATCGGTGGTGATAAGGGAGACTACGAAGTAATCAAAAAACGTATATTAAAGAATAAAACCACCAAGAAGATTTATGATCAATTAGGTCCTGAGTTCGCGGTTGCTAGGATGGTTATTAATAAACGAATAAAACACGACTTAACATGATAACATTTTACTGGTATGACGAAAGCGGTGCAATTTTAGATCTAGATGTATTAAGATATTTAAAAGTAAGCTTTAAGCTTACTTTTTTTGATTCTTTAATGCTGCGATGTCATTAGTTAGTTGTTTCATTGTTGACTCAATGTTTAGAAGCAGTTCTGCGTTTTTTCTCTCATAAATCGTGTCAGCTTGGTCTTCTTCTTGAATCTCTCCCACATCTTCTTGAATCTCATCAACATCTTTTTCAAGTTTTTCAACATCTTCCTGGATTTCATCAATATCTTCTTCAACAGCAACCAAGCTTTGAGTGTTCCTGTTAACGGTCATTTGAATGAAAATTGAAAGGTAAATTGCTTCTAGAGAAACGGCTGTTGTTAAGATTAAAAGGATGTCATTGGTAGAAACATTAAAGAATCTTAAAGCAAAGATAAAAATGAAAAGAGCCGTGTGTATAATTAACGACTTAGTTGAACCAACCCAATCAGTAATCTTCACAGGCAGTTGACTTGGCTTTTTGAATTTGTCTTTCTGTATTTCCATTGTTTTAATTATATCCCAGTGTTAACATATTTAAAAGGAGATCTGTGGAGAAGATACTGCTAGTATAGTTAGGGGAATCTCAGAAACACTTACTTGGAATTACACGAAGATACAGCCAACTTAGCTAAAAACTAGTGAATGGATGGTACAAAACGCTCTTCATTCATTAAATATTGAACTTTTTGTGTGAATTAAAGAATATATAAATATATGAAAAGACTTTTTTTAACATCAGAGGTAGCTAGTGTAGCTAAGGACATAGCCGGAAAAATAAAGACAACCAGCGGTAAATTACGCACCGCTTTTATTACTACACCATTAGAAAAAGGACATGAAAATGATGACCTTCTTTGGCACAAAAAAAACAAAGAAGCTATGCAAACAGCTGGTTTTGATATCTTTGAATACAGTATTACAGGTAGAAGCTACGAACAAATCAAAAATGATCTGATTGAGTCTGATGTAATATATGTAGAAGGCGGGAGCTTAGTTCATATGATGAATCAGGCTCGTCTTACCGGATTTGATGTATTCTTAAGAGAATTCGTACAAAATGGTGGTGTATACATTGGTACTAGCACAGGAAGCTTTATTGTAGCTGAGGATACTTCTCCAGGACTTGCCTTAGAAAGTTATATAGAAGACAACTTTGATCCTAAAGGCATTGGATTAGTAAACTTTTTAGTAATGCCACATTGGGGTACTGATGAGTTTAAGGATGCGTATCAAAAAGTACCGGCCTTTGCGTATAAAATGAAAACGCCTATGATTATTCTAACTGATACGCAGTATGTTCAAGTTAATGACGAGGTTATGCAGATTGTCGATGTGAATGCTACTAAAGAATAACTTAGCTATCTACTCAATTTATACCCAATGTTATTAACCGTTTGGATCGTATGTATCCCAAACGGCTTATCAACCTTGTCTCTAAGGTTGTGTACATGCACATCAACAACATTAGTGAATCTTTCTGTGTTTGGTCCCCATGCATAACTTAAGATCATTTCTCTTGTTAAAACTTGTTCTGCGTGTCTCATCATATATTCTAGGATTCTAATTTCTTTGTCTCTGAGTCGTATTTTGTTGCCTCGCCTTTCCACAGAATGTCTTTTTAAGTCTAAACGAAGGTCATCGTATGAGAGGATTGTTCCAAACTCAATCCTTTGTTTTCTTAATGCCGCCTTTATTCTTGCAAAGAGTTCCGCTAATTCAAAAGGCTTTGTTATATAGTCATCAGCGCCTACATCTAAGAGTTTAACCTTGTTTTCATAGTCTTGTATAGCTGAAAGTACTATGATTGGCATGTCAAAGTTAGCATTGCGTAGCTGCAAGCATATTTCATCACCATTTTTGTCCGGTAGTTTGTAGTCTAGGATTATTAGGTCGTATTTGTTTGCAACTGCCATGCGCAACCCTGCGTTACCACATTTCGCTATATCAACATTTATTCTTTCGTACTTGAGTGCAGAGGAAATGATCTTTGCAATAGCTGGCTCATCTTCAATCAACAAAATCTTCATACCTGAATATTAAAGGAAAACCTTTTTGTTAGTCAAAAAGTTTAATAACTTTTTAATCTATATGATGATCTGTCCGTACCTAAGTTCAGATAAAGTTTTTATAACTTCTGAGAAATCTTCTGTTTTGTTTTTTTCGCTTGGAGCATTTCCTTTAGCCATGAATGGGGGATATGGTGCCCCATCAATCGTTGTCTTTATATAAAACTCTCTAAGGGGAACGTTTTGAAGATCATTTTCATCTAATGGTTGCATTTCTTTTTTTAAGAAATCCGCATCTTGCGCCCCTATTTGAAAGGTTATTAATGTTCCAATGTTTCCTAAAACCGCATTTCTAATGTTTTCAGGGAGTTGAGCAATGTATTGGTTTGTTAAATGAACGCTTAAAGCATATTTCCTTGATTCAGAAAGCATTGAGATGAAAGCATCGGTCAAAAGGTTTTGAAACTCATCAACATATAGATAGAAAGGATGGCGTTTTTCCTGTTCAATATGCGCTCTTTTAAGGACTGCTAATTGAAGCTTTGTCATAAGGATTAAACCAAGCATCTGGGCGTTAACTTCACCTATTTTTCCTTTGGAAAGGTTGATTAGCAGGATCTTTTCTCCATCAATTATCTCTTGAATGTTAAATGAGCTCTTTTTCTGACCAATTATGTTTTTCATCATTGTGTTGGTCATAAATCTTCCAAACTTTGAAGTGAAATAGTTTAACATTTCAGAACGATGAAACTCGGCTGTTTTAGCCATTTGTTTTTCCCAGAACTCTTGAACTATAGGATCTTTAAGGAATTTTCTTTTACTCATCTCAAAGTTTTTGTCTACAAACAAACGAGGTATTTCTAAAAGAGTTCCACCTTCAGGATCAGCCATAACAGTTAACGCGGCATTTCTCATCCAGTGTTCGAACTGAGGACCAATAACTCCGGTTTGATCAGGATCAAAGATTTTATAGAATATTTGGATTGCTTCAGAAACAAGGAAGTCTTTGTCTGACTCATCTTTCCATTCAAGGAGGTTTAAACCAACAGGGAAGTCAGTATTTGCGGGATCAAACAAAACAACATCATCAATCCTGTTTTTCGGAATTCTTTGCAGGATGAAGTCTATTGCTTCCCCGTGTGGATCAACGAAACAAACTCCACGTCCTGCTTTGATGTCTTGTAAGACCATGTTTTGGTAGAGGGTTGTTTTTCCAGTTCCTGTTTTTCCGATCATATACATATGTCTAAAACGATCAGCTTTTTTCATGCCAATGATTCTGGTTGTTTCTCGGTGTTTGCTTGTCCCTATCTCAACCTCGTATGGTTGTTTGTTGTCTGTAGACATATATTAGTCGATTCTAATTGTTCTTGGTTTCATTAATTGGAGTTCAAAAAACGCTTTGGGAAGGCTTTGTTCCTGGTTCTGTATCTGTGCCTGTTTTTGTTTAACTGTGATGGTTTTGTTTAGGGTCTGGCTTTCAGAGTGTAGTTTTTCAGAGATGAGGTTGTAGGTTTTTAACGGAATGAATTGTTTGATGCTTTCTAGCTTTTCAAGCCGTATTTTGATTAACCTTTGATATTTGTTCGCATCAAAGCTAGAAGACTGCGCTTCTACGTGTTCATTGCTGTTTTCCTGTTTTTGTTCAGGTTCTTTTAGTAGTTCTTCTTGCGTCATATTATTCTAGTAGTTTCATTGCGATTAAGCTTTCACAAGTTTGTTCAACAAAACGTTTAACAGGGCGAGCCCCAAAGCGTAGATCATTAATGCTTTGTATTTTCTCTTTTAATATCTCAGGATCAATGTTAAAACGAATGTTGTGTTCTTTAACTCTTTCTTCGATCTTTTTAATTTCCAACTCAGCAATTTCAACTAGTTTTTCAATGCTTAAAGGATTAAAGACTACTATTGCATCAAAACGGTTTAAGAACTCTGTTCTAAAGTTTTTCATCAAGATTGGCATTAAAGTTTTTTCCATGAAAGAAGGGGAGGAAACATCAGTCCCCTTTTTGAAAGCTTGAACAATTTCTTCAATCCCAAGGTTTGAAGTCGATATCACAATTGAGTTTGTAAAGTTAACTGTTTTTCCTTGTCCATCTGTTAGCCTTCCATCATCAAACACTTGAAGGAATATATCAAAGATCTTAGGATGAGCTTTTTCAATTTCATCAAGAAGAATTAGGGAATACGGTTGTTCTGAAATCGCGTTAGTTAATTGACCACCTGTTTCAAAACCAATGTATCCTGGGGGCGCTCCAATTAATCTTTGAACAGTGTGTTGTTCACTAAACTCTGACATGTCTATTCTAGTGAAAGAGCGCTCTGAACCATACACGGTTTTTGCAAGAACTTTGCAAGTTTCCGTTTTCCCAACTCCCGATGGTCCTAAGAACAGGAAAGAGCCGGTTGGGCGGTTTGGATTTCTTAATCCCATTCTGCCTCTTCTAACAATGTCTGAAACGATTTTAACAGCATTTTCTTGCCCTATGATTCCTTTTTCAAGCTCTGTTTCAAGGTTTTTAAGGAGTTTGCTATCATCTGTGTTTAAGGAAGCGCTTGGGATGCCTGTTTTTTCGGCAAAGACTTCAGCTACGTCTTGTTTGTTGAGTTCTTTTGAACCACTGGTAATCTTTGCAAAAGCCAAAGCTTCATCAAGCATGTGGATTGCATGCAGTGGTGATTTTTTCTCTGAAACAACTTTTCTTGAAAGCTCAACTACGGATTTTAAAGCTTCTTTCTGTATATTCATCTGGTATTCTTTTTCAAAAGCAGGACAGAGAGCCTCAAGGATTTGAAGTGTTTCTTTAGAATCGCTCTCTTTTAAAGATATTTCTTCAAAGTTTTGAAAGAATGCTGTGTTTTGTTCCAAGAGTTTTTGATACTTGTTTTCATTAACACTAATACAAAGACGAAGATCGTTTCTTTCTAGGAATGCTTCAAAAACATGATTTAGTTCAAATGTTTTGCTTTCAGAGATGATATTTTCAAAATCATCGATGAAGATGATGGTATCTGCGGGTAAGCTTTTGAAAGCACCATTTAGAAATGCAACTGCTTCAGAGTTGTTTGCACCATTAATGTATTTCTTTATATTACTGCTATCTAGTTTAGCGAGGGTTGTTTTTTCAAACCCGGTTATTGTTCCTTTTGAAATTTGATATGCAAAACCTTCAAGTAAGGCAGTTTTACCTGTTCCACTTGCCCCTGTAATTAAACAGTTGTTGTTGTACTGTCTTTTTAGAGTTCTTGTAATACGACGCAATTCAGTATCACGGGCAATGACATTGCCAATGGTTTTCCGTTTGGTTTCAGTTTTTAAGTCGTAGTATATCATTTATATTATGCTGCCATTTTTTCTAATTCTCTAACTAAGGAAGAAGGGATATCTGCTGCGTCATTTTGAGGAGGGGAATATCTTATGGAGTTGTTTCCTGAAAGCTTTTCATGAGCACGACGAAGTTCCTGAATTCTTCTAATTTCAGTGATTGCGGTTTGTGCTGCTTGAGCCAATTGTTCTTTTTGTTTTTCAAAGCTCTGTTTAGAAACTTGTTTTTCGACTGTTTGTACTACAGGGATCTTTTCAGCAGGTTTGATGGTAGTAGTTTTTTCTGGTTCTGTGGTTTGGATTGTTTCTGTTTCTTTTTTTGCTCCTGTTGTTACTTCACGTTCTAGTACTATTGATTGTTCAACATTTTTGGACGAAGAAGGTTTTTCTGTTGTTTGTGCAATATCAATGTTTTGTTTGATAGTAGGTTTAATATGCACCCCTACTATTGTAGGGATTGCTTCGTTTATTGTATTAATAGTGTGTGGCTCTGCTTGTGCTAATTCAATTACAGTTTCTGCTCTTGAATCATCACCCTGTGGGACTTGAGTTATTTCTGTTGGTTTTAATCTGACAACAACCTCCCCTTTCTCTGTTATTTCAATATCGGGCGCATCTGGTTTTGGTTCGTCTGGAATAACTGGGGTTGTTTCGGCTTTGAAGGTAATAACTGGGGAAGACGTGATTTTTTCCACTGTTTTTGGCGGTAGAACTGTTGTCGTGTTTGTGGAGGCTTCAGTTATTTGTTGTGGGCCTTCTTTTTTATATACAGGGGATACGATTGAATTATCCGCGTCTATTCTAGTAATTTGTATACTCTGTGCCTTATCCACAGAAATATCTTGGTGTTGCTTTTCTTGTTTTGGTGCTTGTGGTGTTTTGGCTAAATGAACCGCAGGTACAGTTTCTGTTGTACGGTCAGTAGTGGTGGATGTTTCTCTGGTATTAGTGATTATGGTTTGAATGTCGCTTGTTTCTGCAATTGGTACTGATTGATCTTGGGTTTCTGGCATTGCTTCCGCTATTGTTATGGCTGGTTTTATTTTTTTCGATGCTACATTTGAATTTACAGAAACATTAGCTGGTATTTCAGCATCTTTCTTTGAAAGGGTTGTATGTCTGTGAATAACAGCAGGTTGTTTTTTTACCATTTGTTGTTTTTCCGGTATTTGAGCGTCAGTGTTTGTTTCGTTGGTTCTTGGTTTTTCTTGGTGCATTGCCTCAGCTTTTATTACCCTCAACCCTTGTTGAAAGAATGAGAGTACTGGTTTTTCTGGTTTTGTTGTTTTAGTTTCTACAATTTCTGAATCTTTAACTTCTAAAGTAATACCAGTTTCTTTGGAAATTTTTTGAGCAGCTGGTGTTTGTAGAGTTGTCACGACTGGCTTTGGTTCTGGCGGCAGAACTTCAAAAGACTTATCCACAGTCGCTATTTCATAAAATTCATCATCACCTTGGTCAGCTAGAGTCTCTAGATCAGGGTCTGCTGGTTTGGTCAGAGCTTCAAAGTCTTTGTGTTTGTGTTCTGTTTGAGTTACATTGCCATCTTTGTCTAAGCATAGTTCTGTTACATAGATTATGTCACCGTTTTCATTGGGACAGGGGATTTGAACATACCCTTGTGTGTAGACTTGCTCTATATATTGTTTGTATTCATCCTTACTTATTGATCCAGGTTCAGTTGCTTCGCCATCTTTAAAGAATTCAAGCAAGCCCAGACGACCTTGTTCTTGTAAGTCTATTTCTCCATTAGCGTTTTTAAACAGTTTTAGGGTAGCGTATTCTCTGCTGAATGAGTGTGTTGTGGATAACGTCTCTCTTTGGTTCGCTATATTTTGTTGAATTTGTGCTTCTTCCTCAGGAGTTTTTTCTTTAGGTTTGATTAAAACTTCGTGATCAGGACCGTGTTTTGTTGATTCGGTTTCTTGTGATCCAAATATTTGTTCAAGAGTTTGTTCTCCACGTTGAAAAGCGTCGGTAAGGTCTTGAGCATCTTCTGGTTCAACACCTTTTTCGATTAGTTGATTGTATACAGCAAGAATATCATTATGACCTTCGCCATCATGACACAATCCTTTTTTAGCTATGATGCACCAATCTTGGCATCCCGGCTGTTGTTCTTGAACTGCTTTTATTTCGGAGCTCATATATATGGAAATTAAAAAACACCTTCGATGCAAGAGTATAGTAGGTGTTAATCTAAACTATTTTCCTGCTCGGGAAAATTAATTGGTTTGGTATCTGACTTATATGATCCACTCGCGTGTTCATAATTACAGTTGCGGCACAGTCCCGGAATTTCACCGGACTTCCCAAATGATTTTTAAAAGAAACTCGTGTATCTATACTAATCCTGTAATGGGGGATTGTCAAACTTCTGCCAAAATGAAAAAAGTCTCATAATTTATTAGCAAGTTCTGTGATTTAGTTTGGGTATTTTGCAGAATATTAGCACCAGGATTCTAGAGATTTCTGTAAGTTTTTTCTGATCTTCTTTCTATAGCCATTATTAAAGTATTATTACCCAATCGTCGTAGGATGATTCTAAGGTCACCTTTTCTGAATCGGAAGATATCTTTACGACCTTGTAACTTTTGGATGTCCAATCCTTGCAATTGGTTATTTTGCAACTTTAACAGAGTCGTCTTAATAATTGCTCTCTCTTTTGGATTGAGCTTTTTTAATGCTTTTTGAATTTTATCCATACTTATAGTCTGGAAATTAAGTCCTTGATATCCACTCCGCCTTTTCTTATTTTCGTAAAGTCCAGAACTTCCTCCCAACCGCCTTCGTCTATGGGCGATATTTTGAAAACAGGTTTAGATTTTTTTAAGATAATAAAAGACTGTCCAAGGTTTACTTTCTTAGCGTAAGATTCAACATTTGTCCTAAATTCTTTTAAGCCAATTAGCTTGTCCATAGTTAATATTGATTAATTATTGCTTTACTTCAAGTTTATCTTAAGATTATCTTATTGTCAAATACCAAGTCACTATTTGGCTATCTTGAAATAACTTAGTTACTCAGGTTTTTAAATCAAGTGAATGAAACCCAATATCTGCTTCAGGTGGGGGATTGTCAAACAAAACAAAGCCCGCTAATTAGCGGGCTTTTGAGAACGCGGACAGCAAGGTTTACCAATATTAGAATATTATTTTTTGTCTGCCGTGTCAATGAATGGGGGAGTGTAGTAAGCTCCTTGTTAAAATTTAAAACGCGGAAATATATCCGGGTTTTAAGATAGGTTGATAGCTAGTCTTACCAATTACAGAATATTAATTTTAATCAACCATGTCAATATGGTGGAGATAATGGGACTTGAACCCATGGATGCCAGATGGTAAGACTAGCTACCCGCTAACCTGCTATCCCCACATGTACTATTAATACGCAAAAAAGATTAAATATTCATTAGAAAAAAATTAAACCCGAGGTTGTACTCGGGTTTAATAGCTATATATTTGTTAGAACAATTCTTTTAATCCGCTCTCATTGTTTATATGTTCAACAGTTATTAGTCTTACAAAATACCTTTTACTTAATTCTTTTAGTTCAGACACAACATCATCAGGCAAGCGATATGGGGTGATCCAAATGCTATTTTGCCAGCGTTTGAATCCTAGTTGTTTTAGCTTTGTTCTTAGATAGTCTCTCACAGCTCTTTTGTTTTCTGGGATATCAAAGATAATCATTTTCCACTTGCCGTCTCGCTCTCTTTTAAATGTATCTAGTGATGCGATCCCTTTGTCAGAAGCTCTTAAATATTCCAGATCTTTGAGCTTATATTTTTCAAGATAACCGCGCTTTTCTAACTGGTAAATATGAGTGTAAATCTTACGGTATGACTCGTGTTTGTAGAAATGCTTGATAAACGAGTAAACGTTAATTTTGCCCTGCTCGCGTATCTTTTCGAGCAACTTGAGTGTTTTCTGGCTTAAAACTTGTGACATGCGTTTTTGAACTCCCTTTGTGGTTAATTTTGTTTGTATTTCGCCGTATTTTTTGTTTCAAAGCAAATTCGGCTTAACTAACATAGTTATGATATTACATTTGACCGTCGTTCGTCAATAGTTTGTAATCTATCCTCACAGGTTATCCACTAAGACGCTTTACAAAATAAAGGATTATTTTCGTAAAGTTATATTTTACTCTTCGACCGTAGTATTATTTTTCTTTGTACTTTTTCATACGTTCATTGGTTGAAAGTGAAGAATAGTATTACAATAAAATATGATATTGTAATAATTTTGTGCAAATTATTTGCTTGAAAATGTTTCTTAGAAATGATTTTGTTTCATATTCCATGTTTCTAGGCTTATTCACAACTTTTTGGGTGATTTAATCTTCCAATTTCTGCGCATAATTGTTAAAATATTAGTACATAAATTTGCTATCTCTTGATCCAGAGGTTTTCCGAAAATCGCCAACAAATGTTAATGAATTGAAATAAAAAGCAAAAACAAAAGTGTCGGAAAAAAACAAAATAAAAAAAACAAATACACTTAAAGAAGAAGATCTTGAAAAAGATCTTTTGTCAGTTAATGAGGTCTCTGAGCAAACCGGCTACCACAGAGACTATGTTACGTATCTTGCAAGAACTGGAAGACTGAAAGCAAGCAAGATTGGAAATAACTGGGTCATTACAAAAAATGACCTGCAAGCATATAAGAATTCAAGACTCGGACAAGAGGCTGGTCTTTCTGATTTAGAGGAATCTGCAACTACCAAAGTCGAAGTTAATACAAAGCAGAAATTAGAGCAACTTCGCACGGAAGTTATTGACTCACAGATTGTTGAACAAACATCATTGCTTAAGAAAATTAGCAATGCAGTTGAAAAACTTTCAGGTGTTGCAGTAGCCCCTGTTATCAAAGTAGAACCAGAAAAAACCTTAAGCAAAGAACTTGATAAAAAGTTTGAAAGTTTTCAAATAACGTTTAAAAAAGAAGTTGCTGATTTAATTTCTGCTAAAAAAGAGCCAATTACAGACGAAGGTGCTTTGTATCACACACCAACAACCGCTCTTGGCAAAATATTAAACTCTGTAACTTCTCACCTTTCACAAACTAAAAATGGTTCAACAGCAGGAGCGAAATATTTAACTGCCGCACTTGCAATTATTGCTTTAGTTTTAGCAGGCGGAATAATTTATAACGCACAACTTGCAACAAAGAAAATCGCTGATTTAAAAAATGAACCAACAAAAATAATTTACGATGCAGGGGCTCCTTCTGTTGTTAAGTACTACGGCAAAGAACCAGTTCCTGAAGAACAAAAAATTCCTGTGAAAAGCGAAACGGGAATAGCAACAGGGACTGGTACAGGAACAACAGGGACAAAAATAATTTATGTTTTGGGTAAACAAGGTCCCGCAGGACCAAAAGGTATTCAAGGTGTTCCTGGTGTTGCAGGTCCTTCTGGTGAAAAAGGATCAGACGGAAAAGATGGTTTGGCTTGGGCAGGAAATCCAGTACCTCCTTGGTTATATGCACCCGCTCCACTTCCAAACACAACAACAACACCTCCAACAACGATTTTTAGCGCAACCGACCTTTCAACTACAAGACTTTTTGCTTCCACTGCAACAATTGATGATTTAACCATAAATAACAACGCTAATTTCAATGGTCCCCTAAAGGTTTTAGCTCATAATCAGCCACAATTAACAGTCGGCTATGATACTGGTAATCAGTGGTATACAAGCACAACATCAACTGGCGCAACAACCTTTACTTTCAAGGGTACAAGCCCAAGCGCAACGTTTAAACCTACTGTTGATTCAACAACTGCATTTAATTTCACGACCTCAACTGATCTCCCTGTTTTAACAATTGATACGCAAAACAGGAGAATCGGAATAGACAACGCAAGTCCAACAAGTGTTTTGGATATCTTACAAAGCGCAGATTTAAAATCACAGGCAATATTAAACAACACTTCAAACACTGCAAGCGGTGCTGCAGAGTTTTTGGTGCAAGCTGCAGCAGTTAGTACTTCTTTAGGAAGCCTTGCTCCTACCAACACAAGCTTTGGCTTTAATCGAGGTTATGTTACAACAAGTGGTGGTTCTGGTTTAGACATTGTCGCGACATCAACAAACAATGATGTCAGAATTTACACAGGAGGATATTCTTCAAGCACTGAACGTTTGAGAGTTAATGCTTTAGGAAATGTTGGTATTGGAACAGGAACAAATCTTTCTCGCTTAACTGTTGTTCAACCAGCTGATGCAACTAACATTGGCGGAACAACAGTAAGTAATGCTTCAACAACTATCACAGGTGTTGGTACAACGTTTACAACAACAGTAGGAGTTGGTGACAGAATTTCTTTGTCTTCATCACCTGCAACTTACGCAACAGTCACGGCCGTAACAAATGATACAACAATAGTTGTTGACACAGCGCTTGGAGATGGAACATCACAGACAATAAACTTGAAGAAATCAATTGTTCGAGCTGACGACAGCAGTGGTGCCACAAAGTTTCTGATCAACGATCAGGGCAATATTGGTTTGGGGATAGTTTCTGGTTTGAATTCAAAGTTAAATTTTGCCGCAGGCACAACTGCTTCAGGAGGAATACTTTTTGGTTCTGACACTAATCTTTACAGATCAGCGCCAGACACTTTAAAAACCGATGACAACTTCATATTTGGCGGGTCTCTTTCTACATCTGGTCCTCTAGTGGTTTTATCCACGACAACACCTCAATTAACCGTTGGTTATGATACTAACAACACTTGGACTACATCAACCAATGCTACTGGCACAACAACCTTTAATTTCCGAGGAACAAACTCTACAGCTGTTTTTGTACCACAGAATAATTCTGTGACTGCTTTTGATTTTAGAAAAGCTGATGGCACAACCTCTGTTTTGGATATTGATACAACTAATACCAGGGTTGGCATAAACAACGCAAGCCCAACAACAACCTTAGATGTTAATGGCACGTTCTTAGCAAGTGGTTCTTCAACACTAGCTTCAACTGCTGGTTCTACATTTACAGCTGGCAATGCCACTGGCACAAGCACAATAAACGGATCAGCAATTAGTCTTTCAGGACCAACAACAATTTCTGGAACTGGCACAACAGCTTTTGGAATTAGCGGTGTATGGACAAACGGAATTGTTACAAACAACAACACCATCAATGCAGGTTCCGGTAGTATTACAGGTGGTGCAATCACAGGCACTTCATTGACTAATAGTGGCATGACACTGGGCAGTGTTTTGTTTGCAGGTGTTGGTGGTTTAATCTCCCAAGATAATGCTCAACTTTTCTTTGATGACACAAATAACACGTTTGGTTTTGGTACTACGAGATCTGGAGCCATCTCTGGTACCAATGCCAAGCTTGTTATTAAAGGTGCCGGAGCAACAAGCTCAACATCTTCCCTAGAAGTCCAAGATTCAGCAGGAGCATCAAAGTTCTTTGTTAGAGATGATGGTAATGTTGGAATTGGGACGAATGTACCATTAGCAAAGTTACATGTCGCAGGTTCAAAAGTTGATTTTGAAGTATTGAGTACTGGAAGCCTTAGCTTGTTGGGCAATGACGAAACAGCCGGTAATGCCACAAACCTGACCATGCGCATTGGCGCTAATAATAGCAATGGTTCTAATTTAATTTTCCAAAAAGGAGCATCTAACAGTGGTGCTGCTTCTACCGTAGGACATGAGTTGGGAAATATTTTGTTCCAAGGTGGAACTGGTAGTGCATTTGCAACTACTGCTAAGATTCAAGCTTTTGCTAACGGCACATTTAGTCCAACTAATTTACCAAGCTATTTAACTTTTTCAACAACCCCTGCCCTATCTGCAACTCCAGCAGAGCGAGTGAGAATTGATCAAGACGGAAATGTTGGTATTGGCACAACAAATCCAGGGGCAAAACTTGAAGTTGCAGGAGATGTAAAAATTGGCAGTTCTAATCCTTGGCAATTTGCAAAGTCAGCTCCGAAAACTTTTGATTTAGTGGCAACCAATGAAGGTTCTGGTGGTCATACATTTAGAATAGGGTTGGGTGGATGGACAGGTGATAATGTAGAAATATTTGGTAATGCAGGATTAACTACATCAGTTGCAAAATTTGGCAACAATACCAATTCCTGGTTAGCAGCAAACGGTGGCAACGTTGGTATTGGTACCACTACCCCAACAACCTTCAAACTTGAAGTAGCAGGTTCCATTGGTCCTGAAGCAGACAACACTAGAGACCTTGGTTCCTCAGGAAGAAGATTTGCCAATGTCTATGGTACAAATATTAATGCAACAAATCTCACAGCAAGCGGCCTTACTCCTACTAGAGTAACCTTTGCAGGAACAGCAGGGTTGCTTGTTGATGATGCAGACTTAACCTTTGTTACAGATACATTAACAGCAACAAAGTTATTAGCTCCAACATCTGTATCTACTCCGTCACTAATTAGTACATCAGCACTGACTATTACTCCAGCAGCTGGTTCTAATTTAAATGTTAACCTCTCAACTACTGGTGACTTTGCTGTTAACACAAACCAACTCTATGTTGATACAAGTGCTGCTAACGTCGGTATCGGTACCACCTCTCCTACAGCAAATCTCCAAGTTGCTCAAAGCACAACAGGCACAGGTACAGTATCGACAACAGCAACCCTAA
>JBBTQQ010000006.1:0-38151 GCA_038065615.1 Patescibacteria group bacterium
AATAAAACAACCACTCCAAGAACTGCAAAAATCAGAATTAAATTAGCAATCAAAGTGAAAGACAAGAAGCCTCCCGAAATTAATTTCCTAGATGATACCTTGTAAATCTTCTAACAACGATATTTTCACCAAGCTTAACTACAGAATCAGACAATAGATCTTTAATCTTCTTTTCTGGATCTTTAACAAAAGCTTGCTCCATTAAACATGTTTCTTCATAATACTTAGCAAGCTTTCCTTCGATCATCTTTTCAACAACAGCCTCTGGTTTACCAGAATCTTTTGCTTGTTCTTTGTAAATCTCCTTTTCTTTCTCAACCACTTCAGCAGGAACATCAGAGATATTTACGTACAAAGGGTTTGAAGCTGCGATATGCAAAGCAATTTCTTTTGCCAAGCTCTTGAAATCATCAGTTCTAGCAACAAAATCTGTTTCAGTGTTCAATTCAAGAAGAACACCAACCTTACCACCAGCGTGGATATAGCTTTCGACAACACCCTCGTTAGCAACACGATCAGCTTTCTTTAAAACCTTAGACTGCCCTTTTTTGCGTAAGATTTCAATTGCTTTTTCTTTGTCATTACCTGCTTCATCTAAAGCAGCTTTGACATCTGTTATTCCCGCGCCAGTTAATTCACGGAGTTCTTTTAATAGTTCCATAATTATATATTTGTTACTTTTAATTAAGATTTTGCTACTTCTGTTGAAACAGCAGAAGCTTGTGGCACAAAACTTTGCTTTCCTTCTAAAATTGCGTCAGCTAAAGCATCTGCAATATACTGCACTGCTTTTATAGCGTCATCATTTGAAGGGACTGGAAAATCAATGTTGTCTGGATTGCTGTTTGTATCTACAATACCAATAATCTTAACTTTGGATTTCTGCGCTTCTACTAAAGCAATGCTGTCGTAGTTTACATCAAACACAACGATTGCTTCAGGAAGCTTCCTCATATCCTTGATACCCTCAAACAAAGTCTTCATCTTTACAAGTTCACGATCAATCATCAAGCGTTCTTTTTTAGTGTAGTTTTTTTCCAACTCACCAGTTGCTTTTAGACTCTCGTAGCGTTCCATTTTCTTGATGGTTTTCTGAATTGTTCTAAAATTTGTGAATGTACCACCAAGCCAGCGTGTAATTACATATGGCATACCAGCAGCAATGGCTGCGTTTCTAACTGCTTGTTTTGATTGACGTTTTGTTGCTACAAACAAAACCAAACCACCTTTAGCTGCTGTTTCTTTTGCAAAAACCATTGCATCTAAAAGCTTAGAACGAGTTTTTTCCAAATCTATAATATGAATGTTGTTTCGAACAGCAAAAATGTATGGACGCATTTTTGGGTTCCAACGAGAAGTCTGGTGACCAAAATGAGCACCAGCCTTTAATAGGTCAGACAATTGAATGTCTTTCATTTAAATTCCTTTCTAGCTATCCTTGTTCTTCTATTCCGGCAGACTTTGTTTTCACCCTCAAGCTACTTACAAAGCAGGATTGATCCGAAATATGCTTAATTAATATCAAAAAGAGTATACTGGATTTTAAGAAAAAAGGCAAATAGTTTCTGCCCCTTTGATTTTTTTGATATAGTAATGATATGAAGAAATCCATTATTTTCATTTGCAACGGCAATATAGAAAGGTCAGTAATAGCCGCGCAGTGTTTAAACAACCTTTTAGAAAAGAAACAACTAACTGCAAAATACAAAGCAGATTCTTTTGGTTTGCAGGGCACTAAAAATACCCCAAACCCATTGTACAAAAAACTAAGCCAATACCCAAAAGAGTACAAGGCAGCATACCCAACGCTAAAAAAGTTAAAGATTGATATAAGCAAACATACCTACAAAAAAATAACTTTGTCTGCAATAAGCTATGCTACTACGATCATAGCGATGGATAAAAAAGTTTATTCATCAGCAAAGAACTCCCTTTTAAAACAATTCCCTTTTGCTAAGAATAAGTTGCATATTTTTTCAGAAATAACCTTAAACCATAAGAATATAAAGGACCCACATGGTAACGGAAACAGCAAAATCCACGAACAAGTTATACAACAGATTCAAGTAGCGATAAATAAAAACTATAAGAAAATTCTCTACTTGTAGAGTTTTAAATAAGGCAAGAGCGCAGAAACCCCGTATACCGCACCCTGATAAATTAAGATATGTTCTACTTCTTTTATCAAAATGGCATTAGACATTTTATATTATTTACAATTAAACCTCGCTAATCTAAATGATGGCACGGCTTTATTAACAGCATAGTGACCTAGTGTTAGGTCTCCTTTAGATCCATGAAAATCTGAACCCCCCGTGTAATTAAGCGCTCGCAGATCAACCATTTTTTTTAAAAATTTGATTTGATCTTGTGAGGTCTCATCATGATATACTTCTATCCCGGTTACCCCAATCCGTAGTAAATCGTTGATACTGGACTCATCTAAGGGCTTAGTTACAACGCTTACCGAAACAAAAGGGTGCGCGATGATGAGGTCCTGTGCTACATCTTTAAATTTTTGCACGACCCATTCAATAGTCACGCCACTTCGTTCAATTGCACAGGGTTTACCAGGGGCCTGATATTCATAATATATATCTTCCGGAACAAAATTTCTTCCGTATTTTTTTGAAAAAAATCTTGATTGACACTACTAACACAAATATCAAGAGCAACAGTTAGACCTACTGGTTGCTTTTCAGATGGCACCAAACTAGGAGTAATCTCAAGCCCCTCTCTAAGAAAGAGTCTAATTGCGGCTTCCATTTCCATTATTTTTGCTTTTCTAACAATTTCGTTACGTTCCTTCAAAATTTGTGCTACTACGTCAATGTCAAAATCGTAAGCCAAAATATGAACCTCATTATCCTTATATTTAGTTGTTAGCTCTGTTGCTGGAACAACCTTGGTTCCCGAACCATCTAGACATTTTATTAATTCTCGAATGCCGGCCACAGTATTATGGTCAGCCAAAGCGCAATATTCCAACTTTTTTTCTTTAATAATTGCGGCAAGTTCCGGAACAGTTAATTTACCGTCTGAATAAATAGAGTGAAAATGCAGATCTAGCATGGTTATAAATATAAATTAAGTTCCCTTAGCTAAAGAGTTAATATGTAAAAGAATATAAAAAAATAGAGCTAATGTTTATAGCTTAACGCCAAAAAAAATTATGAGCAACTGGGTAATTTCTATCTAAATATATTAAACATGGAAAATATATAGCAAAGACCGTTCATACCTGGATGGCATGAACGGTCTCGCTTGAGAAAATCTACTTGCTGCTTACCGGAACTTCATGACGTACACCAGAGGACCTTCGCTCCTTTCAGAGTTCTTGAACCAAAGGTATGAGTCATAAGGCTGGATCAGCGGATCACCGATCACACCTACTCCGACGCCGTAATGGTTCGGATCGTGGAAATTGGTAGGGTTGGTGATGAAGTTGTCCGGAGGCGAATCCGGCCACCCACTGATCGTTCCAACAGTTCCCTTGAAGTCCACACCGTTGCTCGACACGAGCGAATTGCCGGTGCAGGTCAGGAGAACGTTTCCGCTCCAGTTCAGTGGACCGCTGTTCGGAGTGATCCCGGTGCAGGTGAGCGTCGGCACGATGAGTGCCTTCGTGATGCTGACCGAGACAGGCGTCCCGTCCAGACCAGTGCAGTTGACCGTGATGGTCACCTGCCGCTTTCCTGCGACCAGAACCGGCATGGTACTGCCGGGGGTGTAGACGAGCGTATCACCACTCACCGAAGCAGTCGCCTTCACGGTCTTCGGATCAGCCGTTGTTGGCGTGCCGTTAAAAACCGGCGCGCTACACGAGCTGATGTACTGCTTGATGAGCGGTAACGAAACCGTCGTGTTGAGCACGATGCCCGAGTCCGGGACTGCGCTGCCGTCGATCGACAGTGTCGGCTTTCCGATGACATTCACCATGAGGTGAACGGTCACCTGCTGTACACCTTCACCGTTGCCAGTGATGGTGTAGACACTCGCCTTGGAAGGCGAAAGCTGCAGGATTGCGTTCGGAGAAACAGTAACGCCATTCTGGTACATCGGGTCATTGTCAGAACTGACCGTGACACTCAAGCAGTTCCTGAAGTCCAGAACGACCGAAGTCGTCTGGCCCGAGCTGATCGTCACCTGCGAAGAAGGACTGATCGTCCCTACGCAGGTCTTTGTAACAGGGTTCGTGATTCCACGTTCCCCGCCGCAAGCCAAAACGAGCAGGCCCGCCGAGAGCAAATAGATATTCCGCATTTGACCCTCCTTAAAGGTTTGCGGGGTTCGTGGTTGGCATTGCAAACAATGCAGACCAATCGTGTCTGCATTGTAGGATATTATTCAATTTTTGTCAAGTTTCTTACAAACACCCAACTAACACCAATGCAATATTTAAAGAAATACGAAGTTAAAACTCTACCTACAAAAGACTATGTTGCGTTACAAACTTAACCACTGTCGGATATCTATCTGGACCTGGACAGCAAAGCAAAGACCGTTCACACCTGGATGGTATGAACGGTCTCGCTTGAAGGAAGATCTTGTTGCTTGCTACTTGAAACTCATGCTGAATCGAAGTGGGGCTTCGGCCCGCTCCGAGTTCTTGAACCACAGATACACAGTGTACGGCTCTGTCATCGGATCACCGATGATACCAACTCCAAACCCGTAATGCTCGGGGTCGTGGAAGTTCGTGGGGTTGGTGATGAACTTGTCTGGCGGATAAGGCCAGTCGGCAGAGTTGGACATGACCGTCCCCCCGAAATCCACACCGTTGCTCGAAACGAGCGAGTTTCCGGTGCAGGTCAGGAGAACATTTCCACCCCAGTTCAACGGACCAGTGTTCGGAGTGAGGCCACTACAGACAAGCGTTGGCACAACTAGCTTCACAATGATGCTCGCCGTGACAAACGAGTTGTCCTGGCCGAGGCAAGAAACCGTAATAGTTGCCTGCCGCTTGCCGTTTACCAGCACAGGCATTGTACTGCCTGGGCTGTAAACGAGCGTTTCACCGCTGATAGAAGCTACAGCCTTCACAGTCTTCGGGTCAGCTGTGGTCGGCGTTCCGTTAAAAACCGGCGCGCTGCACGAACTGATGTACTGCTTGTGGAGCGGCAGCATCACCGTTGTGTTCAGCACGACCCCAGAATCAGGAATCGCGCTGTTGTCGATGGTGAGCTCGGGCTTTCCAATGACGTTGACGGTGAGACGCACCGTTGGCTGCGCACCCTCGCCGTTGCCGACGAAAGTGTAGACAGTGACCTTGGAAGGCCAAAGCTGCAGAGTCGTGTCAGGCGCAACATTCACGCCAGACTGGTACTTGACGTCATTGTCAGAACTGACCGTGACGCTCGAGCAGTTGCTGAAGCTGAGCTTGACCGAAGTGGTCTGACCAGCACTTATCGTCACTTGCGACGACGGGCTGATGGAACCACTACAAGTCTTGATGACGGGGTCGGTGATGCCACCATTTTCCCCGCCGCAAGCCGAAAGAAACAGGCTCGCCGAGAGCAGCAAACTAATCTTCCGCATAATGCCCTCCTGTGGGTGTTGGCGGGTTCTGTTGGTACTGCAAACAATGCAGACCAATCGTGTCTGCATTGTAGGATATTATTTAATTTTTGTCAAGGAAAACGTAGAAATAGACCATATTTGGACTATTTTATCTCTATTTTTGCTGGTGTTTGATACTCCACAATTATTGCTTCGTTCTCATGACCAGATCCTAAAGTTGGAGAGTATGATTCATTGCTCTTCCTGTTTGCTGGAAAAACATTACCATTAGAATCAGTTGCATTTGTCGTTATCTGAGAAGCAAAACCACCAACAATATACGTACCACAGGCTACTTGCGTTAACTGCGAAAGATCTCTACCAGCTAACGATTCAGGACCGCTGTGAGAGAAATTAAAAGGTGTACTTGAAGTCACACTAGGTGCATCCCCATAATTTATTCTCCTATTTATACTCAACCTACACGTTGGTCCTAATGTTGCTGTCGCGCTTTGTTGTGCTGCAACAGTTCCGTTTGGTGCTGTGCTCCAGGCATCAATGTAATATGTCATCGTAGGGAAAGAACTTGAAACCTCATTTGCACCTGTTGAAATACTTACAGGCCCGGTATAGTTAGTAGTTGAAGACGGTGATGTATATGCTACTGTTCCAGAGCCACCAGCAGTTAAGCTTCCTCCCTTAATGGTTGCGTTTGTACAAGAGGATAGATTAAAGGTTATGGTTACACTCTTGTCACCATTAACTGTTGCTTGCTGGCCTGATATTGTACATGGGTTTGTTTTAGTGACAGTTACTATTTGCTGAGGCACCTGTGGACTGCCTGCATCAAGATAGTAATCTTGGGAGGTATTTTGAATTGTTACAGAATATCCATCTGTTGGGTTATTAAGCTGAACTGAAACAAATGTTCCGTTGGTGACGTCAATTAACTCTAATGCGGAACAATTGCTGGTTGTCCAATACAGTTTTGAAGTTGGTGCAAAAGATGAAACAGGATTTGGATTTGCGTAGAAAGAATTGATAGCACAAGCACTTGCAGCTGCAACAGTTATTGTAACAGACAAAGGAGACGCGCCTCCTGTTAAAGTAAACGTAGTCGTGCTTGTTAAAGGACCAGTGCTTTTTTGAGTCAACCCGCTAACATCCCCTATTCCCTGGTCAATGCTAAGGCTTCCGCAATTGGAAGCAGTCCAAGTTAGCGTTGCTGAATTTCCAGAAGTAATGCTTAAACTAGGAGATGTAAAATTGCTTGTAAGACAGTTGTTACCTCCTTGGGCAACGCTGATTGAGATAGAGCCAACTCTTGCACCATTTGGATCTTGAAGATAGAAGCCGTATGGTCCTGGGTAAGCCAAAGAACCTGTTCTGTAAGTATCAGAAGTTGCATAGCTGGTTGTTAGTACATCACCAACAAATCCGCCTGTGTCTGCGTAAAGCTCAAGATATGCACACCCTGTTTGAGTCCAGTACAAGTCTGCAAATCCGCCTGAGGCAACTGGATTTTGATATGATCCAAAAGAATTAACCACGCAGCTGTCTGCCTTAGCTTTCTGAACAGGGAAATTAACAGAACTAACTATTAATAAAGTTAAAACCAAACCCTTTATTAAGTTATTCTTGTTTTCATTGTAAAATTTAAAAATCTTTTGCATATATGTCTCCGGTTATTTAATCTTCTTTACAAAAGAGATGACGAAATTGGTTGTCGTCGGAGTAAGCTTTTGTATAAGGATGTTAATATCACCGTCTTCTCTTTTGCCATATATACCCGCAGACGTAGGTTCAGTTCTCTGATTAATAATCCTGTAGTTGTTCTTCTCCAAATATTCTAAAGATTCTGCAAATGCAGCAACAAGCTTGTCCTTGGAATTGTAATCAACAGTGTACTGAATCTGTTTTTTCTCGTAATCAACTAAATAGCTTTCATTAACCTTGGTAGCATGAAAGATCAGTTCTTCTGGAAAACCAGAGATTATCTGCCCTGCTGCAGCATCTGTTCTTGGAAAGACCTTTGGTTTATTACTTTGGTTGTACCAATATGTTAATCCTGCTAAAAGCACGATTAGCACAACTATACCCAAAAAGCGCATAAGTTGTGCGTTTTTACCTGTGTAGTCCATATGATGGTGATGTTTAATTTTATATTTGTGTCGCACTATTTTTTCCCTCTAAACTATACATCAAATATACCATATAAAACTGCAAAACCACAAGTCTTGCATTTTTCCACAGATTGTGTTATTGTTTTGCGGTATGAAAAACGATATCCATCCAACATATTATAAGGACGCTAAGTTTTCCTGCGCATGCGGAAACAGCTTTACCTCAGGTTCTACCAGACCAGAAATCCATGTGGAAATCTGCTCTAAATGCCATCCATTCTACACCGGCAAACAAAAGCTAGTAGACACTGCAGGTGTTGTTGATAGATTCAAAAAGCGCGCTGCGGTATCAACACAGTTGGCTGCTTCAAAGACTGTCAAAAAGCCAAGAAAAACCTCAACAGAAAAAAAAGCTAAGTAGCTATTTAAAAAGCTCTTTAAGCCTTCTTTAAACACGACAACAAACATAGGTCGTTCTTTAAAGACAAAGACTTGAAAGAGCTTTTTTGTTTGGTAATAAATCGGGTATACTTAAAGATATGAAAGAGTCCTACAAAAAAATCCTAATTGAATACAACGACCTCTCAGAAAAACTAAGCCAGGCTTCCCCAGATGAGATCGCAAAACTAGGCAAAAAACAGTCTGACCTTTTTCCTGTTGTTGAAAAAATCCAAGAACTAGAAAAAAACGAGCACGAATTAAAACAGAACCAGGAACTTGCTGAAAGCAAAGATGAACTTGCAGATATTGCTAAAGAAGAAATCAAAATCATCACTAGACGAATTGAGCAGCTAGAAAGCTATATAGAAACACTGCTCATTCCATCAGATCCTTTAGACGAAAAAAACATTATTGTAGAAATCCGTGCTGGTGCTGGTGGAGATGAATCAGCACTCTTTGCTGCTGAACTTTACAGAATGTATACAAAGTTTGGAGAAAAACATGGCTGGAAAACACACATCATTTCATCTAGCAAAAACGACATTGGTGGATTCAAAGAAGTTGTTTTTGAAATAATCGGAAAAAAAGTGTACAGCAAAATGAAATATGAATCAGGAGTTCACCGCGTTCAAAGAGTTCCTGAAACAGAAAAATCTGGAAGAGTTCACACATCTACAATAACTGTTGCGGTGCTACCAGAGTTTGAAGCAGTAGATATTGATATTCCAATGAAAGACCTGGAAATGACCGCGAACACAGCTTCAGGGCATGGCGGTCAAAGCGTTAACACAACATATTCAGCTATAAAGATCGTGCACTTACCAACTGGTATAACAGCGCAGTCCCAAGATGAAAGATCACAAGCTCAAAACAGAGAAAAAGCCCTAGCAGTTATTAGATCTCGTGTTGCCGCGTATTACCAAGAACAAAAAGAAAAAGAATACAAAGACAAAAGAAACTCTCAAATTGGAACTGGAGACAGATCAGAAAAAATTAGAACATACAACTTTCCTCAAGACCGCGTTACTGATCACCGAATCAACCAAAATTTTAACCAGATTAATATAATCATGGAAGGGAAGCTTGATGAGATCGTAAACAACTTAATTGAAGAAGATCTTAAGCTTAAAAAAGCAGCACTCTAAAATGCGGGAAATATTAATTGCAGAGGTTTTAAAAAAGAGCAAAGAATACGTCTTAACCCATCCTGAGATCAAACTTTCCCCTGCTCAGAAAAAAAGATTAAACAAAATGGAAACCCTAATTAAAAAAGGGCTTCCTTTGGCATACGTTCTTTCGTATAAGTGGTTCTATGGACATAAAATATGTGTTAACAAAAACGTTTTAATCCCAAGACCAGAAACCGAAACCCTTGTTGATTTAGCAATATCATGGGCTAAACAAAACAAACCTAAAACAATCATTGATATTGGCACAGGATCTGGTGCAATCATTGTTTCCTTAAAAAGAAACATTAAGACCAAAGCACAATTCTTTGGATCAGACATATCTAAAAAAACACTTCTTGTTGCAAAACAAAACGCAAAAGGTTTAAACATTTCTTTCAAACAAGGAAACTTAAGCTCACCTTTTACAAAACTTTTAAAAAAGAATTTTGAGAATGTGTTAATTACCGCAAACCTACCGTACTTAGAGCCAAAACAACTTCTTGAAAAAAGCATTCTAAAAGAACCACGTCTTGCTTTGGTTGGAGGCAAAAAGGGGCTTGAAAAAATAGAGCGCCTACTAAAACAACTTTCAAAGCTCAACCTTAAAAACTCCCTTATTCTTCTTGAAATTAACTACAACCAAGCAAAAAAACTCTCCTCAGTTATCCACAAACTAATGCCTAAAGCAAAAACAACAATCCACAAAGACCTTGCTCTGTGGGACAGAATAGTTGAGATAAAGATAAAATAAGAGAACATCTTGATATTTAAAATCCCAGGTGTAATATATATCTAACCCAGAAGGTTGGTTTAGTTATATGCTCAGTGGGCACAAAGAAACACGCCACATACTACCACGCGGTAGTATGAAGTAGCTTGAAATAGTATCTCAGGTGAATGACGAACGACTTTGCTGATACCACTAGGGCGCTAGGCCCATCCTTCGCAGGTACAAGCATGGAGGATGAACCCAACAGCGAGCACTTGTAGGCTAACACGGCTCGTGCCAAGACCTGTTGGTTGCCAAGCAGCACAAGGTTCGCGGATCTATGCGCTGCTCAACGAAGACGTCGGTACTGCCCGGCGTCTTCCTCATTTCAGACACAAAAAAACCGGCTTCTTCAGCCGGTTTAAAAGTTATTCTTTAACTTCAGGAGTTTCAGTGGCTTCAGGTTTTACTTCAGCAGCACCCTCAACCTTACTGACATCTTCAACAACAGGAGCTGAAAGGTCTACCTCGACTGTTCTAGGAGGAGATACTTTAATAACAACTTCGTCTTTGTCAGTTAAGATTTCTACCTTACTATCAACTTTCAAGTCACTAACATGGACTGAATCTTCAAATGCGTTCAAAACAGATATATCAACAACAATGTTGTGTGGTAAATCTGCTGGTAAACATTCTACTTCTATTTCATCCAAAACAGTAACCAAAATACCACCGTTTTCTTTAACTGCTTTTGAAACACCGACAAACTCTAAAGCAACCGTTGCTTTGAGTTTCTCAGTCATGCTTACTTCATAAAAGTCTGCGTGTTCAAACTTGCCTGTTAAATAGTGGCGCTGAGTGTCATGGATAATTACATTTCTTGGCTGACCATCAATAACCAGGTTAATCAAAGTTGATTCTCCAGCTTTGCGGAATGCTTTTTCAAAAGCGCTTAGCAATAATGCTAAATGCTCTGTCTTCTTGTTATGACCGTAAACTATAGCTGGCATAAAGCCCTGTTTTCTAAGTTTTTCAACAGGGGTTTCTGGTCTGGTTTGTGCCTGTAACTCTATTTTTTCCATACAAATATCTTTTAGGGGTATATAAATATTACTGTGATATTCTAACAGCTATCACTAAAATTTACAAGCCCATATATAAACCCTATTTCTAAACCCTAACTCGTCAAGGCTTTTACAAAATTACCGTCAAACTTGTTTAAAAACCTATGTAAATCTAAAACATCATTGCTTGAGAGCGGTTGTCTCTGAGAAAACTTCTTTGTGTCATTACTAGTAAGATCTGTAATCATACCTACGGAGAAAATCTCACCACCATTAATAGATATACCAAAAACTACCGAGCTTTTACATTGTGCGCAGTCAGAATGCACCAAAAGCGTTGCTTGGCTGTTTTCCTCTTGTTTAGTATCAATAATTTTAGTTCTGTCTAAATTGTATTTATACCCACAAACAGGGCATTTCAGGGCAAAAGACAGCCATTCAATAACCTTCTGGAAATCTATTTTTTTCATCATAGTCTTCTCCTTTCCCTAAATTGTAGCAAATTAATCAAAAAGAACAAAAAACTACAATCGCAATCCCTTAGCATTAACAGCAACTGCTTCTGCGATACCCATTGAAATTGCAATTGTCATCAAAGAGCTACCACCATATGAAAGCAAAGGCAACGGAATTCCTGTAACTGGCAATATCCCCATGTTCATTCCAATATTAATAACCACCTGACCAAAGATCATAAAAAATATTCCAATAACAACAAAACGAGAAAGATCATCACGACTAATACGGTAGATAACCAGGAGCCTGAAAAGAAGAATAAAGTAAAGAATTAGAATAACAGATGAACCAACAAAACCAAGTTCTTCAGATGCTGATGCGAAAATAAAGTCAGTTTGTCGTTCTGGCAAAAACCTTAACTGTGATTGCAACCCCTTTCCTAATCCCCTCCCTGTCAAACTTCCTGAACCAATAGCAATCGTTGCTTGCCTGACATTGTAGCCCTGTCCTCTTGGATCAAGACTGGGTTCTAAAAATGTTTCAATACGATTTCGTTGATAATCATGCAAAAGAAACTTCCAAGAGATTCCCGCAAAAACAACAAAGATTAAAAAAAGATATACAAAAACTTTTTTGTTAACTGTGCTGAAAAAAAGCATTCCTAACCAGATGATGAAAATAATGATTGCGGAACCAAGATCTGGTTGTTTGGCAATGAGAAACATTGGGATCAAAGCGTAGATGAATGAAAGAAGAATATTTTTCCAGGTGTTAATCTCCCCTCTTCTCAAAGCGAAAAATCTTGCGAGGATCAAAACCATAATCAACTTCATAAACTCAGCTGGTTGTAGATTAAAAAATCCGAAATTAAACCAGCGGGAACTTCCTTTAACTGTAATACCAATAATTAACAAAGCAACAAGCGACAAAACAAAAACAACATAAAGATACCGACTAATCTTAGTTGTGCTTCTAAAATCAAAATATGCGAAAAAGAAAAACAAACCAACACCGATAACCGCATGTATGAGTTGTCTTGTAAAAACCTGAGTACTTCCCGAAAGACTGGTGCTGTAAAGCAAAGAAAGGCCCATTAGCAACAAAAGAAAGCAGGTTACTGCCAGGGATATATCAAAATGCTTAATTTTACTGATAATTGTATCCATGCTACTCCGCGGCTTTTAAATTAATGTCATCTAAAATATTTGTTTCAACAAAAATCTTTGGATCACCTAAAACATTTGCGGCAATTGGCAAAGGCCAAAACATCTTGTAATCCCTAGTTTGTTGAGAAGCAACAGTATTCGCAGTGTACTGAGTAACTGCGATCACTTTTCCTGATTTGTCAAAAACAACAGCATTAACCTTTACTGTTCCTAATGTATACGTACTTTGGTTGTACAAACTATTTGAAATGTAAAAACCAATAGGGTCAGTTTGATCACCATACTTTGGAACACCACTCTTCAAAACAACATTTGGTAAACTAAGTCTTCTTTTCCAAACCGGATCAGTAATTTCAACCTTAACACTAACTGGCGCTTGAAATATTTTAACGTTCGGCATAACTATATACTTTTGTTCCCCCCCAAGGATAAAAGTCTTGCCTTCTTGAGAAACTAAGTCTTTCCCTTCTGCGTCTTGAAAATGAAAAACATACTTTAACTCAGAAGCAACCAAATCCTTGTTTGGGTTCTTTATCAAAGCATAAGCAGAATAACTGCTACCTAGAATACTTAAAGCATTGGTTTCTAAAATCTGAACGGGTAAATTAGTAACGATTGCCTCATGAACACCGATCTCTCGATTAACCTTAAAGAAATGTAAATACGTTGCAGAAACAGAATACTTAGCAATGAAAAATATCGGAATTAAAAGAATCCCCAGGGCATATATTGCATAACGCTTTCCTTTTGAAAAGCTCTGCAAAAACTCCTTGGTCTCTATCTCCTTCTCTTGTATTTCAATCTCTATTTTTTCTTTCTGGAAGTCACTCATACTTTCCCTAAGTATACCACAAAAGCTCATTTTCTAAGCTGACTGATCTGATATATAATGACTTACAGATTAAAAAACCATGAAATTCACCCATCTTCACGTCCACTCTCACCTTTCCCTTCTAGACGGTCTTTCCCAGATAGACCCATTGCTTAATCGTGCTAAAGAACTAGGTTTTGAAGCCCTTGCTTTAACAGACCATGGTGTTATGTACGGTGCAATTGAATTTTACACCAAAGCTTTAGAACGAGACATCAAACCAATCATTGGGATGGAAGCGTACATAGCAATCCGAACTATAAACGACAAACAACCAAAGATTGATGACGACTATTTCCATCTAACCCTGCTCGCAAAAAATCTTGCTGGTTACAAAAACCTGATTCAACTAACAACCATTGCACACCTTGACGGTTTTTACTACAAACCAAGAATCGATAAAGAGCTACTTAAAAAACACTCTGAGGGATTAATCGCGCTTTCTGGTTGTCCTAGAGGTGAAATATACAGAGCGATCAAAAACAAAAACCTCATAGAAGCACAAAAGGTTTTAAGTGAATACGTAGATATTTTTGGTAAAGAAAACTTTTTTCTAGAAATACAAAGAAATCAAAGAACAGAAAACCAAGCAAGTGATTTTGATATTGAAAACGAAAAAGTAATCAAAGGGCTCTCAGCCCTTGCTAAAACAGAAGGGCTTGGTTTAGTAGCCACAGCAGACTGTCACTACATCAATCCTGGTGATTTTGAAGCCCAGGATGTTTTAGTTTGCATTGGTACAGGGAAAACAGTAAGTGACACTGATCGTTTAGATATGACTACAAGCGACCTTTCTTTAAGAAGCGCTGAAGAAATGGCTCAAAGATTCAGTGACTACCCAGAAGCAATTGAAAACACTTCAAGAATTGCTGAAATGTGTTCTCTTGAGATACCAATAAACCAAAGGTACTTCCCTGTATACAAAACCCCTGAACAAGAAACACCCGAAGAATACTTAAGAACAATCACTTTTGAGAGAGCAAAAAAGTTCTACGCTAAAAACGACAAACTTCCTGAAAACATCATTGAAAGATTAGATTACGAATTAAACATCATCATAAACAAAGGGTTTGCAACATACTTCCTGGTTCTTGCAGATATTGTTAACACTGCCAAAAGTATGGGAATCATTACAAACACCAGAGGTTCAGCTGCTGGATCCATGGTTGGATACGCGATTGGAATAACTAACATTGATCCAATATACTTCCAGCTTCCTTTTGAGCGTTTCTTAACAATGCACAGACCAACCCCTCCTGATATTGATCTAGACATTGCTGACAATCGAAGAGATGACATAATTTCATACATCACGGACAAATACGGTAAAGACAAAGTTGCTCAGATAATAACATTTGGAACAATGAAAGCAAGAGCAGCTGTTAGAGACGTTGGTCGTGCTTTAGGCGTTGCGTATAGTAAATGCGACAAAATTGCAAAAATGATTCCACTAGGAAAACAAGGTTTTGACATGACGATTGAAAAAGCACTCAATATATCAACCGACCTTGCTGAAGTCTACAAAATAGATCCAGAAACAAAAAAAATCATTGACATTGCGACTAAACTAGAAGGTGGAGCAAGACACGCGTCAGTGCATGCTGCTGGTGTTGTCATAACCCCAACAGAGTTAACTGATTACATGCCACTTCAAAAAGAACCTGATGGTGATCGTTTAATCACCCAATATGACATGTACTCACTGGATGTTAACGCAAATGCTAAAGCAATCGGTGCTGTTAAAATCGACCTTCTCGGTATTCGGAATCTTTCAATTCTTGAGGAAGCAATCAAGATTGTTGAAGCAAGACACAATACTAAGATAGATATTTACAATTTACCTCATCCTGACAAAAAAACCTTTGAACTTCTTTCTTCAGGGCACACATTCGGTGTTTTCCAGATGGGTTCTTCTGGAATGACAAGATACTTAAAAGAACTCCAGCCTAAAGACATTTTTGACATCATGGCAATGATTGCGCTGTACCGTCCAGGTCCAATGCAATTCATTCCGCTCTTCATTGAGCGTGCGCATAATCCAAAACTTGTTACCTACCTTGATCCAACTTTTGAACAAATCCTAAAAAGAACCTATGGTGTTCTTGTTTACCAAGATGACCTTTTACAAATAGCGCACGACATCGCGGGATACACATGGGAAGAAGTTGATAAGTTTAGAAAAGCTGTTGGAAAAAAGATCCCTGCTGAAATGGCAAAACAGCGAGAAAAATTCGTTAAAGGTTGTGTTGTACACTCCAAATTCTCACAAAGCAAAGCAGAAGAAATCTGGTCCTGGATTGAACCATTTGCAGCCTATGGTTTTAACAAATCACACTCAGCGTCATATTCCACAGTTTCCTACCAAACCGCGTACATGAAAGCAAACTACACAGTTGAGTTCATGGCAGCTGTTATGACTGCTGAATCTGGCGATGTCGTTAAAATCTACGAAGCAGTTGAGGAATGCAAAAAAATGGGAATAAACGTCCTTCCTCCGGATGTTAATGAATCCTTAAACAACTTCACAGTCATTGATCAAAACAACATTCGTTTTGGTTTAAACGCGATTAAAAACCTTGGATATGATGTCATAACTCAAATAAAGGAGCAGAGAAAAATTGGGGGTAAATTCAAAAACCTTAAAGACTTCTTACTTAGAATTGAAACAAAAAACTTCAACAAAAAATCATGGGAAGCATTAGTTAAATCAGGAGCCCTTGATGCTTTTGGTGAAAGAAACCAAATGCTTTTCAACACAGAGAATATCCTTGAATTTGTTAGAGACCATGCAAAGATAAAGCAGTCGGGACAAGAAAGTCTTTTTGGTGCGACTCCAGTAGATGACTCAGATATACGCTTAACAGAAACAACAGCAGCAACGGATGATGAAAAACTACTCTGGGAAAAAGAACTCTTAGGACTCTATGTTTCATCACACCCTTTAAATAACTACAAAAATGTTTTGTCTCAGATAATGAAAGTTGGAGCATTAACTGATGAAATGATTGATGCAAACGTTTCTGTCGGAGGTATCATCTCCAAACTTAAAAAAAGCCTTACTAAAAAACAAGAACCAATGGTCTTCTTAAACCTAGAAGATCAAAGTGGAAGCATTGAAGCATTAATCTTCCCAAAGACTCTTCAAAGATTTGGAAACTTAATTGAACTAGAACAGATTGTTCAAATAACCGGAAGGTTATCTGAAAAAGACGGTGAGTTTAAACTCATTGCTGAAGAAGTCAGAGAACTACCAAACGATGACCTTTACCAGATGAACGTTCAGGACATTGAAAACAACAGCGTCATTGAAATATATCTGCCAGAAAAAGTAAGCAGACAAACAATGGATTCAATGAAAGCAATCCTAACAAGATTCCCAGGGAATACTACGGTTAACTTGTTAATAACCGATGAATTGGGAACACCACAAAAAACAATCAACACTAAATTAAAAGTAAGTTTTTCAGAACAAATGCTTAAAGAACTTAGAGCACTGAAGGAAATAACTAGAGTACTGGTAAAAAACGGAAGATAGAAATCGCAAAGCCGGGGTTGATGTTTCTATGAAAGAAAACACCTTCCCCGGCCTAAGTTGCGACGACGGCTAGTCCACGAACCGGCGCAGGAACTCGAAAACCCGATCGCCGTTGTGGGGTTCTTTGAGATCTTTGAGGTACTCATTGTACAGATCTTCGAACCCCATCTCAGTGCTGGCCAATAGCGTGAAGAACGCTGCCTTGGCAAGATCGAACTCGGTCATGCTCCGCGTCGTGATCATGGTCTGCCAATAACGACCAAGACCATACACCTTGAACATCGAAACATCAGAACGTGTTGCCGTCGTCATTTGTCTCCTCCTCAAGAGACTATCTGCTGTGGTGGATGAACTGCGGGAAATACAGCAGCTAAGAATACCTAATTCGCCTAAACTTGTAAAGTCTGGTATACTATCAACAGCTCTTGAAGCAATGATACAGCTACCAACTGTGAGCTTCAAACAACATAAAGTTAATTTGGGTGGAACCGTTCAACATTGAACCCCAAAGCATTTTCGCAAAAATCTTGCGTCCTTGCTTTGGGGTTTTATATTAATATACTTCACCCCTTCTAATTAGTAAGTAAAAACTATGCAAAATGAAAAACTACACAACCTAAGACACTCCTTAGCACACATCCTAGCAAGCGCTGTTTTAGAAGCGTTTCCAAAAGCTCAGCTTGGGGTTGGTCCTGTCATAGAAAACGGATTCTACTATGACTTCCTACTTCCAAGAGCACTAACTCCTGAAGACTTAAACAGACTTGAAAAAAGAATGCGCGAGTTAGTTCGACAGAAACTCGAATTCAAACATGAGGAAATGAGTTTCAAAGAAGCAAAGAAATTCTTTGAAGAAAAAAATCAACCTTTCAAAGTAGAACTAATTTCAGACATTGAAAAACACGGCACCACAGTATTTAAAGACATCACGGGAGATTCAGGTTCTGACAAAGAAAAACCAACTCATGTTTCTCTTTACCACACAGGAAAATTCGTTGATCTATGTCGTGGTGGACACGTAAACAACACTTCAGAGATCAAAACTGACGCTTTCAAGCTTGAAAAGACATCTGGAGCATATTGGCGTGGAGATCAAGCAAACCCTCAAATGCAAAGAATATATGGCCTTTCTTTTGAAACAAAGACTGAATTAGATAATTACTTACAACTTCAAGAAGAGCTCGCAAAACGAGACCACAGAGTTCTTGGCCCAAAACTAGGACTATTTCTTTTCAACGAACTTTCACCTGGTATTCCTTTCTACACGCCAAAAGGAACAATTGTTAGAAACGAACTTGAAAAGTTTGTTAGAGAAGTTTCGTATGGTTCTGGATACAGCGAAGTAAAATTCCCTCAAATGTTTGATGCCGAGTTATTCAAAACATCAGGACACTGGGAACATTTCAAAGATGATATGTTTACATTTAAAGTTGAGGGCAGAGACTTTGCTCTAAAGCCAATGAACTGTCCCGGACACATGCTCTACTTTAAACAAGGTCTGTATTCATACAAAGACCTTCCTCTTCGCCTTGCTGAATTAACAACACTTTACCGCAACGAGCTCTCGGGCGCTCTTGGTGGAATGACAAGAGTCCGTGGTTTTGAACAAGACGATTGTCATATATATCTAACTGCTGATCAAGTTGCAGGAGAAGTTGCTGAGCTGTTAAAGAGAATAACTCGGGTATACAAAATCTTTGGCATGAAAATTGAAGATGTATTTCTTTCAACAAAACCTGAAAAATCAATGGGGACTAAAGAAGAGTGGAACGAAGCTGAGAATGCTTTAGAAAAAGCACTAAAAAAAGCAAACTGGAAATACGAAATAAACGCGGGGGATGGTGCTTTCTATGGTCCTAAGATAGACATGCAGGTTAAGGATACACTTGGGAGAAAGTGGCAGCTTGCAACAGTTCAACTTGATTTCCAAAACCCACAACGTTTTGATTTAGAATACGTTGACAAAGACGGGACAAAAAAGCGCCCCATTGTCATCCACCGTGCTTTACTTGGATCCTTAGAACGCTTCCTAGCAATCCTCATAGAACAGTTTGCCGGAGCTTTCCCACTCTGGTTATCCCCTGTCCAGGTTTCAATTCTGCCAATATCCAAAAAGCAGAATAAGTATGCGAGGGCTGTGGAAAAAGAGCTTAAAGGACTCATCCCAGACATTCGTTTAGAGGTTGATGATCGTGATGAATCAATAGGAAAGAAGATCCGTGAAGCTCAGATGAATAAGTCGCCATATATGCTTGTTCTTGGGGAAAAAGAAATGAAATCAAAGAAAATATCAGTTAGAACAAGAGCCCAAAAAGACCTTGGTGCAATGCCTCTGAAGAAGTTTGTGGCTAAACTGGTCAAAGAAATACAAGAAAAGAAATAGAGATGGTATAATTAAGGTGTTCCCTTTCAGGAGGACGCCACAATGACATCGCGGACGAACACTACCGCTTCTCGGAGGTGATCTTTCGAGCCCTTCCCGCCTAGGGCCAACAAGGCGGGCCGTCCACGACCACTGAAACAAAACGAGGGCCAGCGACGCACGAGCGTAACTGGTCCTCAAACATTTCCCCAGTTATTTAACCGTTACTGTCCCCTTCAAAGATGGATTCAAGTGATCATGGAAAGACCATGTACCAACTTGAGTGAATTGATATCTGTAATAGTTTCCTGTTGTGATTCCTTTCAAGGCATCAAAACCAGGAAGTGCTGTATGTACTGGGTGTGGGCCTGAAGCTGGCCAGTGTGGATTTGAATCTGTGTTTGTGAACTGAACATAGTCCCCTTTTTGAATAGTTATACTGCTTGGTACAAATCCGTTTGCTGTAATCTTAATTTCTTTTACTTCAGGAGTTGGAACTGCTTCAATATCACTACCGTCTGAAAAATGTGGTTGTGAAGTTTGGTCCTGGGTTGTTTCAGCCTTTGCTACTTCCTTGCTTTCAGCCTTGTTCGCTTCTTGTTGGTTTGTTTGTTCTGTTGTATTAGTATCTTCATTCTTCTGAACCTTTGCATTACATCCTGCTGCTAAAAGAGCAATAGCTACTAAAGCAATATATATTTTTTGTTTCATATTGTCCTTTCTTTTTAGGTCTCAATATAATATACTAAGTTCTGTAAAAAATCTATGTCTAAAGAAAAACTCCCAAAAATATTAGCTATTGTTGGTCCTACAGCAACCGGAAAATCAAATCTAGCGGTTTTTCTTGCTAAGAAGTTTAATGGTGAAGTTGTTTCTGCTGATTCAAGACAGGTCTACAAAAGCATGAATTTAGGAAGCGGTAAAATATCTAAAAAGGAAATGCAGGGCATTAAACACCATCTTCTTGATGTAGCAAGCCCAAAAAGCGCATCCTACAATGTTTCTAAGTTTAAAACAGCTTCAGAAAAAGCAATATCCAAGATACTAAAAGCTAAAAAACTACCAATTCTTTGTGGGGGAACTGGTTTTTGGATAGATTCGGTTTGTAAAAACCAGAACTTTTCAGACGTTGCTCCAAACAAAGAACTTCGTAACAAACTCTCAAAACTATCAGCAGAAAAACTTTTTGCCATGCTTTTAAAGCAAGATCCACAAAGAGCAAAAAACATTGATGCAAAGAATAAACGGAGATTAATAAGGGCGCTGGAGATAATCAAAGGGTCAAGGAAACCTGCTTTCAGAAACTTAAATGGAACTCCTAAATACCAAGTTTTGTATATTGGTTTAGATATGGATACAACAAAGCTTCTTCAAAAGATATCAAAACGTTTAGATATACGGCTTAAAAAAGGAATGATCGCGGAAGTTAAGAAACTCCATCAAAATGGTGCTTCCTGGAAGACTCTTGAAAACTTTGGTTTAGAGTATCGTTTTGTTTCTCTGTACTTGCAAGGAAAAATATCCAAAGAAGAAATGCGTTCTTATCTTTTAACAGCAGTTAAGAAATACGCGAAAAGACAAAGAACATGGTTTAAAAGAAACAAAGAGATCTTCTGGTTTGATCCAAACAAAAAAAGCAGTATGCAAAAAACTGCTTTGAAAACAAAAAACTTTTTAAAAGAAGCAGCTTAGGCTGCTTCTTCTTTTTCTTCTTCAACTTCGTGTTGTGGTTGCTCGCCTCTTGCAAGCAAAGCTTGGATAACTAGACTTACAAGTTTCTTGTGATTTAAATTTAAATCTCCCTTGCTTCTTAGCGCTTCAGCAATCATTCGTTTCTGTTCATTGCTTTCTCCGTCCCAGTAACTAATACCAATATATGTCGCAACATTATTTGCGATCATTTCAAGATCATTGGGCTTAGCAATTACAGCCTGATCAAAATATTCTTTAACATCTCCTAAAACACGCGCCTTAAACTCAACCGAATCTATTGGATGCGGTCTGTATTCAGCCTTTTTAGGATCATATATATTTGTTGGGAGCTCTTGTTCTGGGCTTTGTCCTCTATGCATAGTTACTCCAATTTTTTCTTTAATATTTCATTTACTAACTGCGGGTTGCCTTTACCCTTTAGTTCTTTCATTGCCATACCCACTAAGAAACCAAAGGACTTTTGTTGACCAGCTTTGTAATCTAAAACAGCTTTTTCGTTAGATTTAATTACATTGTCTATTGCGCTTTCAATCTCACTAGTATCACTAATCTGCGTTAATCCAAGGTCTTCAATGATGTGGTCAGGCTCACCGCCGTGTTCAAACATCTCTGAAAAAACCTTTTTCCCTGCTGTTACACTAATCTTACCATCAGCAATATGTTTTAACAATTCAGCAAAGTTTTCCTGGGTAATTCTGCTTTCGCTTGGGTTAATCTTTGCGGCATTTAACAATGCGGAGAAATCCTGCAAACACCAGTTTGCAGCCATTTTTACAAGCTTCAACTCATCTTCGTTTGTATGTTCTGCTTTAATCCAAGCCTGTATTTCAGAAACAACTTCTTCAAAATACTCTGTTAATTCTTTCCAGTTAACGAGGTTTTGAATGTCTTCATCAGGCAAACCATATTCTTCTTCAAATCGTAGACGTTTTGCAGCGGGAAGTTCTGGAAGCGCGGACTGAAGATTTGAAATGAATTCATCAGAAAGTTTTAACACCGGAAGATCAGGATCTGGAAAATATCTGTAATCATTTGCTTCTTCTTTGCTTCTCTGTTCAACAGTTTGAGATGCTTTTTCATTCCAACCCATTGTTACCTGTTTTGGAGTTTGACCTTCTTTAAGCATTTCAATGTGTCTTGCAATCTCGTATTCAATTGCAGACTCTGCAAACTTAAATGAGTTAATATTCTTAACCTCAACTTTGTAATTAGGGAGTTCTTGCTGTCCTGGTTTTCTAACAGAAATGTTTGGCTCAAGTCTCATTGTTCCCTTTTCCATGTCAGCACTGCCTGCCCCAATGTATCTAACAATGTTTCTCAACTCTTCTAAGAAAATCCTTGCTTCTTTAGCGGATGTAATATCAGGCTCAGTAACAATTTCAATTAAAGGACAACCAGCACGGTTGTAATCAACCAAAGAATACCCTAAACCCTCTGGATGGATGTTTTTACCAGCGTCTTCTTCTAAATGCGCTCTACGAATGCGAACTCTTTTAACTACACCGTCAACATTAATATCCAAATATCCATGTTCTGCAATTGGTTTGTCATACTGAGAAATCTGGTACCCCTTTGGAAGATCTGGATAGAAATATGACTTACGGTCAAACTTGCAGTTATTAGCAATCTTACAATTCAAAGCAAGACCAAGCATTGTTCCCAAGCGAACAGCCTCTTTGTTTGCAACAGGCAATGTTCCTGGCTGTGCTGTGCAAACCTCACAAATGTTTGTGTTTGGAACAGTTTCATCTGGATTATTCGGAGAATCACAAAACATCTTGCTCTTGGTTTTCAACTGAACGTGAATCTCAAGACCAATTACAGGAGTGTATTCGTTTGTAACATTCTTTTCTTCCATGCTATTCTCCAAATCCTTTAGGATATTTCTTGTGCCAGTCAGTGATTGTCTGGTATGCGTGTCCAATATTGAAGATATTTTGTTCACCCCACTGTGGACCAATGATCTGTAAACCAACCGGCATTTCAACAGAAGTATCATCTTCTGTTTTTGCAAAACCACAGGGAATGGACAAAGCAGGAAGTCCAGCCATAGACGCGGGAATATTTAATTGGTCTGCAATATATCCAAACAAAGGATTGTCTTTAGCAGTACCGATCTTTTGAGCAACGTTTGGAACTGACGCGCAAACCAATGCATCAACCTTTTCAAAAACATCATTAAACTCATTAACTAAAAGTCTTCTGACTTTTTGAGCTTTTAAGTAGTACGCGTCATAGTACCCTGCTGAAAGAGCATATGTTCCTGTCATGATGCGACGCTTTGCTTCATCACCAAAACCTTCTTCACGGCTTTTGGCATATATATCTAAAAGTTCTTTTGCATCCTTTGATCTATGCCCATATCTAATTCCATCAAAACGAGCAAGGTTTGAAGAAATCTCAGCTGGAGTAACAATCGCGTAAACTAAAGAACCATATTTAGTTAAAGGTAAGGACACTTCTATAATCTCAGCACCAAGCTCTTTTAACTTTTCAATTGCTTCATGTATTTTTGTTTCTACCTCTGGTTGCATTCCTGAAACAAAATATTCCTTAGGAACACCGATTTTAACACCTTTCAAATCACTTCTAAGGTTTGCGGCATAATTTGGAATATCTTTAACACTCGTTGTTGAGTCTTTAGCATCATGTCCTGAAAGAATCTCTGCTGTGTACGCAAGGTCTTTAACGCTTCTAGCAATTGTTCCAGGGCTATCATTTGAAGATGTCATTGCAATGACGCCATAACGAGAAACTCTGCCGTATGTTGGTTTCCAACCACAAACACCACACAAAGACGCTGGCAGCCTTATGGAGCCTCCTGTTTCTGTTGCTAGAGCAAAAGGAACGAGTCCTGCTGCTACAGCTGCTGCAGAGCCACCAGATGAACCGCCAGGGATTCTTGTAGTATCCCAAGGGTTTTTGCTTGGTCCATATGCAGATGTTTCTGTTGACGAACCATGTGCAAACTCATCAAGGTTTGTTTTTCCAAGAAGAACTGATTTTTCTGAATTTAGTTTTGAAATGACCGTAGAATCAAAGACTGGTACAAACTGGTCTAGAATCTTTGATGATGCTGTTGTTCTAATACCTTTTGTTGAGAAAAGATCTTTAGCTGCATATGGAATACCGGTTAAAACAGAAGCATTTGGATCTTTAGATAATATGCGGTCTGCTTCTTCTGCTTGTAAGAGCGCTTCTTTTTCAGTAATAGTTAAAAAAGCATTGAGTTCATTTTCAGTTCCGTATTTCTTAACACGCTCCAAAAAATATTTCGTCAGTTCAACAGACGAGATTTCTTTTTTACGTAATTTTTCAGCTAGTTCGCTGATTTCTAAATATGCTAATTCCATTACAAAATACTCTTAATCTTCAAAAAATCATCTTTGCGTTCAGGGAAAGAAGCAATTATCGCGTCTCTAAACTCGCTTAGACGAGCAATGTCTTCCCTTAAAACATTTTCTAAACCAGTAACCTGAGAGATTTCTTCAACGCCATCTGTATTTACCTTTTCTAACTCAGAAACATAGTCTAAAACAACGGAGAGTTCCTTTCGGAACTTTTCCACTTCATCATCCGTTAATTTAATGCGAGCCAAAGCCGCAATTTTTCTAACCTGTTCTGTAGTTAAAATCATGTTTTTACTTAAAATATTATACTACAAAAGCGACTCTAATGAAACACGGTTCCATGTTCTCATTCTAGGGCTAATTGTATTTGTTTTTCTAAAAACTCAGCAAAACTTAAACCAATTGCTGCTGCTTCTTTAGGACACAAGCTTTCCTTTGTTTGTCCTGGAAGAGTATTAATTTCAAGGAAAAAAAGCTTTTGACCATCATATATGAAATCAGAGCGAGTTAATCCCCTGCAACCTAAAAGTTTGTGTGCTAAAACTGACCCTTGTTGAACTTGTTTTGCTAACTCATCTGAAATCTTTGCCGGGCAAATCTCATCACTTTCTTTTTGATACTTAGCTGCATAATCAAAAAACTGTTTGTGCGGAATGATTTCAATTGGTGGTAATGCTAACAATTCACTGCCTGTATTTCCTAAAACTCCTGAAGTTAGTTCTTGTCCTTTAATATATTGTTCAGCCAAAACCAAGACATCCTCTTTAAATGCGTTTTCTAATCCTTGCTCAAACATTTCCTCATTCTGACAAATTGTTACACCAACGCTTGATCCTGATTCATTTGGTTTAACTACACAAGGAAAAGAAATCTTTTCATTAACTACGTTTAGTGCCTCTTTAAAATTAACACCCTTTTGAAAAGAAACCACCTTTGGAGTATTTAATCCGCTATGCGACAAAAACTCCGAACATCTAATCTTGTCCATTCCAAAAGCTGATGCCAAAACTCCAGACCCTGTATATTTAATACCCAAGTATTCTAAAACTGCTTGCGTCCTGCCGTCTTCACCAAACTTACCATGTAAAGCAATGAAAGCAACATCAGGCTTGTTATTCCTTAATTCTTCAATCCACTTTAAATCAGCGTTAACCTCAACTTTAAAAACCTCATATTTTTCTTGAGAAAGATTACTTAATATTTGTTCGGCAGTGTCTAAAGAAACCTCTCGTTCATTAGAAATTCCACCAGCTAACACCGCAACTTTTAATCTATTCATATATATCCTTTTGATACGAAGCATTAAGTTGCGCTCTAACATCTTCAGACGCAACCAGCCTTGTCTTTGTATCCATGCTCTTTAATACCTTTAAAACTCTTTCATTAACAGATTTTAACCCACGCAAGAAAACAAAAGCATTGTCATCATTCAAAACCGTTGCTACTTCCCAAGAAAGACGTTCTAACCCATCGAGGTTAATTATGCCTTTATATTTTGTAAGAACAGCGGCTGCTTCTGGATCATTAAGTTCTTTCAAAAAGCTTAAATCCATCTCAGGTCTTGGTGTTTCTCCAACTTTCTTTCCTATGTAATGCATGTATATCTCGTGTGCCATGGAAGCATTAAAAACACCTGTCTCAGCATATTGTTCCCTAATCGGCTTGTTTGCCAAAGCCATTGTTCTTTGCTCATCTTCTCTTCGCGCTTCTGTTTCAGCCTTAATCTTTGCTTGTTCATCCTTAAAAAGATCAAGCTGATCAGCTTCTTTGTCCCCATCAGGATACAACCTGGTTATATCCGGATCATTTAAATCAGGCGCGTATTGTCTTTCAGTGTTTGTCTTCATATATCTAAATCATATCTATAAAGGGGCTAATAATCAACGGGGGGAAGAAGCTTTTGAAAGCTTTCAAGTCTAAAGCCTCTGCTTTGAAAAGAACGCGCTAATTGTTCCCTGTTTTTTCTTGAAGACTGCTTTAAAACCCTTTCTGCAACCTCTGTTTCTCTTTTAACACTCAAAGTCTTAAGTAATCTTGATATGTCTTTGTCATCAAATTTTTTAAGCATCAACTTCTTCTTTATGCCATAGTATCCAAAGTTCTTAAAACGCAAAAGATTTTCAAAATATGTTTGCGCAAGCAAAACATCATTCAAATATCCTAATTCTGTTAAACGATTAATTGTTTCTGATATTTCTTCTTTAGTGTATTTTTTTCTTTCTAATTTTCCTCGCAATTGCTCTGTTCCTTGTGCCGTTAAAGAAACTAAATACAACGCATATTCTTTACAAGGCATTTTTTTGCGCAGCCTTTTAACTCGTTCTTCTAAAGGATTCTTAAATTTGTGTTTTGACACTGAATATTGCATAAAATATAATGGGTCTATGAATAATTTCGCATTTATCCTTGAACGACTATCAACAAGAGCTAAAAACGCCTTAATTGCTGCTCAATTGATATCAGAACAGTTAAAACACGACCATATTGGAACAGAACATCTTCTCTATGGAATTATATCAGAACGAAGCTCTTTTGCTTCAGAAATCCTTCTAAAAAGCAGTATTGATCTAACAGTCATAAAAGAACAGCTAGAAAAAGTTAACCAAGGACACTTAACAGTTGCGTGGAAACCAATACTCTCTGAAAACATAAAAAGCACCATAGAAAAAGCAGCGGTTGCCGCGACAAGATACCAATACCAGTTCATTGGAACCGAACACTTCCTTTATGGCATATTAGACATTGAAGCAAACAGAGCAAAAGTAATCCTTTCTAAACTAGGAGTTGATATGAACGAATTAAAACAAAACTTAATCTCAGTCTTTGAAAACGTTTCTAAATTCCCAACCATGCTTGATGAAAACATCGCGCCAAGCGGACCCTTAGACAGCGCGCCTGCAGACAGACAAAACTTTGGCTTTGGAGACAACCAAAACCCAAACATGCCAGGAAACAACATGCACGGAATGGGAGCTCAAACTGTTGCAGGAATCAAAGGATCAGCCTTGGATTACTTCACAACAGACTTAACAAAAAAAGCATCACAAGGAAAAATTGATCCAGTCATAGGGAGAAAAAAAGAAATTGACCGCATGGTTTCAATCCTAAACCGCAGAACTAAAAACAACCCGGTTTTAATTGGAGAACCAGGCGTTGGAAAAACAGCGATTGTTGAAGGACTTGCTCTAGCGATAGTTAAACGCGAGGTTCCTGATTCTTTGCTTGATAAAAAAATACTGGCACTTGACCTTGCTTTAATTGTTGCTGGATCAATGTTTAGAGGAGAGTTTGAATCAAGACTAAAACAAATCATTGATGAAATCAGAGACAATTCAAAGATAATCCTCTTCATTGATGAACTACACACTGTAGTTGGCGCTGGCGCAACAACCGGTTCTTTAGATGCAGCAAACATTCTTAAACCTGCGCTTGCCCGAGGAGAACTACATGCCATTGGCGCAACAACTCTTAGTGAATACAAAAAACACATTGAACATGACGCTGCTTTAGAAAGACGCTTTCAACCAATTCTTGTTGATGAGCCTTCTCAGGAAGAAGCAATTGAAATATTAAAAGGGCTCAGACCAAACTACGAAAAACACCACAAAATTACAATCACAGACGATGCCATAAAAGCGGCGGTTGAATTAAGCAGCAGATATATTCAAGATCACTTCCTTCCTGACAAAGCAGTTGATTTAATAGACGAAACAGCAGCTTACTTAAAAACCGTTGGTGTTAACTCAAAATCTTTAAGGACCATAAAGAAACTCGAAACAGAACTTGAAGAGTTAGAAGACGAAAAAACAAAAGCAGTACTTGCACAAGACTTTGTTACAGCAGAACACCTCCGTATTCAAGGAGAAAAACTAGACAAACAAATATCAGAGCTCTCAAGAACCATAAATCAGGTTCAGGGTGTTGTTAGTGATCCTAAGAATAAACACCGTCAAGAAATATCAATTGAAGACATTGCGAAAACCGTTTCAACCATGACCGGCATTCCTTTAAACAAGCTTGTTAAAACAGAGGCTGCAAAACTAACGAACCTTGAAGAGATCCTTCAAACAAAAATCATTGGTCAAAAAGAAGCTGTTGATGTAATTTCAAAATCAATCAGGAGATCAAGAGCTGGAGTTACTTCTCCAAAGCGTCCGCTTGGTTCATTCATTTTCCTTGGTCCAACAGGCGTTGGTAAAACAGAAACCGCAAAAGTTCTTGCAAGAGAAATCTTTGAAGATGAAGATGCTTTAATCCGGGTTGATATGTCTGAGTTCATGGAAAAGCACAATGTTTCAAGATTAATTGGTGCTCCAGCTGGATATGTTGGTTATGAAGAGGGTGGAAGACTAACAGAAGCAGTTCGAAGAAAACCATACTGTGTCATTCTTTTTGACGAGATGGAAAAAGCACATCCAGATGTCTTTAACATCCTCCTTCAGATCTTGGAAGAAGGACAGTTAACCGATGCTTCAGGAAGGAAGATAAACTTTAGGAACACCGTTATAATCATGACATCAAACATTGGTTTACATGATTTAAACCTTCAGGCTGCAAAGATCGGTTTTGAAGAATCAGAAACAAAGAAAAAAGACTCTTCTAAATTTGAAGCTGAATACAACAAATTAAAAGAAAAAGTCACTCAAGCGCTTAAAGAACAATACAGACCTGAGTTCATAAACCGCATAGACAAGATCGTTGTATTTAAACCTTTGGGTTATGAAGAAATTAAAAAAATCACTGCTCTTCAATTAAAAGAGCTTTCAGATCATCTTAAAAACCAAGACATAACTCTTCAAACAAACGCCCAAGTGATTAAGTTCATTGCAGACAAGAGCTTTGATCCAAGCCAAGGAGCGCGTCTTGTAAGACGAAACATTCAGGACTTTATCGAAGACCCACTTGCAGAGAAACTCATAACCGACAAGTTTAAACAAGGTTCAACCGTTAAAATTAAGCTCCAGAAAAAAAAGTTAATCTTTTCTTAATACACATTTAACAAATATTTAATGATCCTGGCGTATATATAGTATGCGACAGGATTTTAAATTAAGCACCCAAAAACTAAACGAGCAACTTCTAGAGATGCTCTTCCCTACTCACTGCGCTGGTTGTAGAGAATACGGTATGCTTCTTTGCAGGAATTGCTGGGACAGCATTGATTTCCTAGAGGAAAAATATGAGGAAGTCATTTCTGTTTGTTCTACAAAACAACCATTGATACGGAAAATGTTAAATGCGTTAAACTGCGACTTAATTAAAGGACTTAATACAACTGCCGCAGAACTAATATTTAAATTCCTTTTAGAAAGACAAGCTCTTCCACAAGAAGACTTTGTGATTACCTTTGTTCCTATTCACCAAAGACAACATACAATACAGGGATTTAACCCAAGCGAAGCAATATCACAAGAACTAGGAAGACTCCTAGCAATGCCAACATTAGCACTACTTAAGAAAACAAAGGAAAATCCAAGCGAATATATTGCTTGTGACTGCAAAGGGTTGAAAGTAGTGTTAATTGATACCTGTTTAGAGAAAGACACGCAGGTCAAGGAATGCGCGAGGATCTTAAAACAAGCAGGAGCAGAAGAAGTTTCCTGTCTTACTTTTACAAGAGATTTTTAAAGTTGAAAAAAGAGCATGGGGAATGTATAATATCGGGAGTTAATAGAAGAGCTTTGGAGAGGTCGCATAGAGGCCTAGTGCGCTGGTTTGCTAAACCGGTAAAGGTGTCAAAACCTTTCGAGGGTTCGAATCCCTCCCTCTCCGCCAAGAATATTTAGTATCTGAGTGACCTACATACATGTAAGTCGTTTGGACATTTAATCGTTTAAACCTACTCGCGAGAAATGCCCTCAAGAAGTAGTATAACTGTAATGCCATTTGTTTACGGAAAAATTCATCCAGAAATAGAAGAGGGAGGGTTACTAAGCTATAAGCTGAGAATTTTGATAGAACCGGGCGATCTCAAATCTACCCTCGCTCTGCTTGTTGATGTCTTTACCCTAAAAGCCTATTTGGGAAATATTGAAAACTGTCCAGTTCAGCTAGCAGTGCTTCTAATCTCAAACGAGGATACTCAAAGGTATCAACATTTTGAAGTCGAGTTTGTTTCAAAAAATAACGACCTGCCGCTCCATCTAGCAGAGTTGGATATTGATGTCTTTGCATCTGAGAATATAGAGGCTGTCAGTGTATTCAAGGAAAACAAAGAGCTAAATTGCTCGCTAGGAAATTTCGAGGAAGCTAGGAGACATATTGAAATATTTGTCCGAGGTCATGAAATCCCTTGGGCCATGAAGTATCCTACGTGGTATATGCCCTGGACAGTATTCTATTCAATGAATGATGAGTTGGGAAGAAAGGGTAATGAATTTTATGCTGATAAATTCAAGGGTCTTGGCTTGAATTATGAGACCATTGAGGCAGTGCGCTCTCTTACGCTCAATAGATTTTCAAACATTCTCTACACCAGAGATAAGCTTTTATTCTACGTGCAGCAAAGACGCCGCGCAAAAAGACAAAAGACTAAGCGACAAGGATTCGACTTTGAAGCTAGCTATTACCTTTGTCACTACTACCTTCTGTTATGGGGCGCTCTAGATCAACTTGCCAGGGTGCTGAACGGTTCTCTGGCATTAGGGTTTACAAACTTTAGAGACATAGGTGTTCTAAAAAAGAAATTCTCTAAAGCTCTCGAGGAAAAAAGCCCAGAGATTGCGGCGTTATTTAAAACCGAAGATTTCAATAATTGGTATGCTCAGCTTAAAAGGAATAGGCATCATACAGCGCATCAAGGAAGCATTATTCTTTCTCAAATTATTGAAAAGCCTGAAACGGAGCCAACTGACGAGGAGCTTCAAAAGGAGGCGGAACAAACCCCTATTTGGTCATTGATGAAAAGAAACCTACCCCCCGAAGCCTTCGACTGGTATGTAGCTAGCCTAAAAGAACAACTTAAAATAGCTAAACTAAAAATCTTAGTTGAGGACGCAATGGTAATCAATGATACTTTTGATGGTAAGCAATATATATTCAGGCCTCTCGGAAATATTGAATGGGACTTTAAAAATTTTGAACTTATTACTGTTCGTGTTTTAGAAGCTTTAAATGAGTATTTGAGGGGAAGTGCCCCCGACTCAAGTACCTCAATAGCCAAATAGACTAAACCCCTGAAACCCCTTACAATACATCTAGTATTCTGGTACCTAACTCGAGTGGCACGCCAAAAGATAAATACAGAAAGACAATAAATGAAGAAACCATATTACAAAAATAAAGATTTTCTATTATACCAAGCGAATTGCTTAGAAATTTTGGCTAAGCTTCCTGAAAATTCCATTGATATGGTTTTTGCTGATCCACCCTATCTCCTTTCAAACGGAGGTTTTACCGTTCATGCTGGAAAAAGAGTCAGTGTGAATAAAGGCATCTGGGACAAAAGTAACGGATTAAAAAAAGATTTTGAATTCCACCTTGAATGGATACAAGCTGTTAAACGTGTTTTGAAACCAAGCGGCACTATTTGGATTAGTGGAACTTACCACTCAATTTACCAATGCGGTTTTGCTCTCCAAGTTGCGGGGTTCCATGTACTTAATGACATAGCTTGGTTTAAACCAAACGCATCCCCAAACTTAAGTTGTCGTTTTTTCACAGCTAGTCACGAAACTCTGATTTGGGCAAGAAAAGACAAAAAAGCAAAACATATCTTCAACTACGACTTAATGAAGAATGGGACTTGGCCGGAAGATGCACTAAAGAAGCCAGGCCTTCAAATGCGTTCTGTTTGGTCTATGGGCACTCCAAAAACCGCAGAAAAAAAATTCGGGAAACATCCAACACAGAAACCAGAAGACTTATTAAAAAGAGTGGTTTTGGCAAGCACAAAAAAGGGAGATATTGTACTTGATCCTTTCACAGGAAGCTCAACAACAGGCATCGCTGCTCATACATTCGGGAGAAAATTCATTGGTATTGATCTTGAAAAAAAGTATTTAGACGTATCAATAAAGAGATTAGAAGAATTAGAACGCGGTTTGATAAATAAGAAAACTAAAATATGAAGATAATTACACGCACAATTGCGATAAAAAATCTAAAGAAATATGTTGGTCAAGACTTGCGAGAGTTAGCTTCAAAACATGGAATCACCACATATGAAACTGGGAAACAAAACAAGGGTTGGAAGGGGTTAGTCTTAGAACGATTAGCTGGTTTAGAGACAAATGTATCAAAAGCACCCAATGGTCTTTCCTACGAACTCAAATCAGTTGCCTTTCATAAAGTAAAAGGGCAGCTTACGCCAAAAGAAACAATGGCAATTACAATGATAAATCCTAAAGAGCTAGAAGAACATTCATTCTTTGAGAGTCATTGTTGGGCAAAACTTAAAGCCATTGTTTTCTGTGCTGTTGAATGGAATGGTACTAATTCAAAAGAAGCAAAGCTGCTCCAAGTAACAAGTTTAGATTTCGCAGAAGATGATGAGTTAATAAAAGAGATAAAAGCGGATTACGACTTTATCCGAGACAAACTAATAACCAAGGGCTTTAAAGCCTTAACTGGCAAAGATGGCAAATGGATACAAGCCCGAACCAAAGGTCCTGGGCATGGATCAGTCAGCCGCGCTTTTTATGCTCGTACTGCTTTAGTAAAGAAAATTTTTGAAATTGCTTTATAAATTTGTTAAGATAAATCTATGAGTTTAGCTATAAACACAACAACTCCAGAAGGAATCGTTTTAGCGGCTGATAGTCGCCAATCCTATCGAAATCAAAAAGGGGTTTCTAGGATTGGCTCTGATTCTGCCTCAAAGCTTTTTCTAATTAACAACCGAATAGGAGTTGCTACTACTGGCCTCGCTTTTTTGAATGAGAATGGGGTTCAAAAAAATATTAGTAAATTTATTGAACAGTTCAAACGAGAAACTGAAGTTGAAAAACTTTCGGTAAAAGAAATTGCGGAAAAATTACATGATTATTTTGATAAAAAACTAAACTGGCAAGAACAACTTCTTAAACTGCCTGAACAGCTAAAAGGAAACTTCATAAAGCAAGGATTCGAAATCGTAGAAATAAAAAAAGAAAAATACAATGTTAAGTTCAAACTCAAAGACATAGCAGGAAACATAAAAGAAGGGACTGGCAGTATAGATGGTCTTGTGCTCTTTGTAGCTGGATACAATACAGATGGCTCACACGAAGTTTATAATGTCTACGTCCCAGGCGATAATATTTTAAGAAGAGATAGTACTCAACGTGGAATGGAATATGGAGCAAACTGGATTGGACAAACTGATGTCGTGTCGCGAATTGTCAAAGGATGGGACCCTAGAATATTTAACACGCCGTTCATAAGCGAATCCATAAAGATAAAAGGCCAAACGGAAATTGAAAAACAATTAAACACTCTTGAGTACGCTATTAATTGGGGTTCAATGCCTCTCCAAGACGCTATTGATTTCTCAGTTCTCGCAATACAAACAACATCTGCAATCCAACGATTTTCAGACGGCATTCAAGCAGATCCAGGAGATATACCTGGCGTGGGGGGTCCAATTGATATTTTGGTCCTAACACCAGAAGGTTCAAAATGGATTAAGCAAAAAGAATTAAAAACAGAATAAAGTAATATGAAGAAAGAACTACTTCGGACACAAATTGCTTTTTTCCTCAAAAAAGAGTTTAACGCTTTTGAGGCGTTTGCGCTTGAGATAAAAAAAGTACTAGGAGAAACAGAAACACGGTACCTTCCCGTACCAACTGATGCGCCAGTGCAATTTCCACGCCTAATCATCGATTACAAAACTTTTAACATACAGGTATTCAAAAATCGCATTGATTTATTTTTTCAGGAAAACTATGATCAAGAAACGCTACTGAAAGTTATAAATGTTTTATCGAGTATTCTAGGTCTCCCTATAGGTAGAGTGGGCTTTGTAAAAACTTTATTTGTCGAATCAGATATAATGACTCTAAAAAATTTGCTACCAGAAGAAAAGATAAAGTCTTTAGATATCAAGGAAATAAACTTAAGGATCAATGTACGTAGGACAATAGGCGGATTCAAGTGTAATAGTATAGAAAAAATAGATCCTGGAAATGTAACCAAAAATACTAATTTAGTTAAATCTGGTCTAATAGTATCAAAAGACTGTAATACTATAGCAGAAGAAGCACTGCCAGATAATTTAGAAAGCACAGCCCTACAAACTCTAATCAAAGAACTGGACGACGAAACCAAGATATTCATACTAATCTAATATGTCTACTAAAGTACAAATTCCTAGTTCGGATACAGGGTCTTGGGAAGAAGTAGATCTTTCCAATACCAAAACTCGCGGAGAAAAAGATGATGCGTATATTGATTTTTTTAACAAATATGCCGGTAGGATCAAGAAAATAGAAAATGACTTAGCTGCAAAAGAAAAAGATGAAATAAAAAGTTCAAATAGAAATATTGAAATATTGGCAGTATTTGTAACCTTGTTCACTTTTATTTCTATAGAGACACAAATCCTTCGTTCAGGAATTTCTTTTATCACAGCAGTCGGTTTTTCTTTACTCATGTTAGGGGGTCTACTATTTTTTATTTTTTCTCTTAACTTTTTTATAAAAAATGAGAGGGTTAGATCGGACTTCGGACAATACTTTATTTTACTTCTAGTGGCTTTGTTTGTATTATGCTCCGGCTTAGTCCTAATTTACAAAGGAGAGGAAAAATTTCAGGCTAATTTTGATGACAAGTATTATAAGAAGACTGAAATTGAACAACAAATCATGCTCAAATCAAATGAACTTTTAGACAATTTTAAAAAATGTGTGCTACAAAAGGGTAATTACTGGCCGTGTTTAAAATGATGGCAAATCAATATTGTTTCTCTAACCAATAAAAACCATCTCACTAAGCTTCCTGTCCGTTTAAACTTTTGTATCCAAAACCTATCTAATCAAGTCTGTATTTCCCAAATTTCCCCTCCCCCTCATTGACACCTCCCCTCCTTCCCCCATATACTTCATTTACAACTAAATCTAAAAGCTGTGAACTGAATAGTAGCCTCTAAAAAAGGTGAACCAGCCAGGGAGCTGTCTGCGATGAGCAGTACCGGAATTCCTACCGTTACAAAGGAAAGCTGATGCTTGTCAGCTGCAAAGGCTTTACTAGCAATAGTAAGGCGAAGCAAGGTGGTATCACGATTAAAACTCGTCCTTGTTACTCTTTAAGATTAAGGGTAATAAAGACGAGTTTTTGTTTTAAACACATGCAATATATCTCATTCAACTTAATTCCACCTACTCACTTATCCGAAGGGTAAGTGATTTGTGCTGGAAATTTTCGAACATACATCACTGCTCCTTCGGAGCAGTTTTTGTTTTTCCCAATTTCCAGGAGGAAATATGGAATTCTCAAACGAGAAAGTCGCAATCATCGGAGCTGGCAACATGGGTGGCATGGTCGCCTCTCTCCTGCTACAAACCGCGCTATTTCAACCCAACCAGATCGTCTTTGGTTGGATCAGGAAAGAACGCCAGCAAAAACTCCAGCAACAGTTTCCTGGATGCATCTTTGCAGAAACAAACGCTCAAGCAACCCAACAGAGCACCATCACGTTCATCACGGTCAAACCCGGACTGTTCAAAACAATCTCTCAAGAGCTTGTGTGTCCTAACAAAAACACTCTGTACATCTCACTTGTCGCTGTGTTAAAACTTAGAACCATCCAGAGCGCCATCCGAACAAGCAACATCGTCAGGTGCGCCACGACCATTGGTATCCAGAATGGAAACGGAACCAATGTCTGGATCAGCTCCAGGAACATTGATCCAAAGCAAAAAGAACTTGCAAAAAACATCCTGGGACTTCTGGGTCGCAACTGGACTGCTCCAGATGAAAGGGCTTTGGACAAGGCAATCCTGATCTCTGGCTGCATGTTTGGTCTCATTGCATATCACATCCAGTGCTACACCCGCCCTGTAAGTTGCAACGCGTTCCCGGAAAAGATGGCAAGGGAAATAATCGCGCACACTTTTCAAAACGCAGCAGCTTTGTGCTTAAATTCAGAATTGCCGCTGAATCAGATCATCGAGCAAGTGGCAACCAAGGGCGGAATGACCGCAGCGATGCTGGAGACTTTGCACAAGAACAATCGCGGTCCCGCCCTTATCGAAGATGTTGTCCGCACGGGTTTTACCAGGATCAAGCAGGTAAAAGAACTGTTAAAGAAATGATGTTTGAGAACAAAACTAAATCGACCAACAAGAAACATTGTTGGTCGATTTTAGTCTCCAAGATACCAAAAGAACGCTGATGCAATGCATGCCAGCGTTCCGCTTTGTGTCTCCCGGCGGCAAAACTGCCCGCCGGGGTACTCCTCTTTCTCCTACTCTTCTAGCGCCGAGCCTACTTCTTGTCTACTACAATTAGGACTCGACGGTAACCCATGAACTCGACGCTCGATTCACGCTTGAAGCAGTCGTTGATGTCTTGCCGGATCTTCGCGAGGCGTGAGTCTTTGAACCAACGCCGCGTTTCCTTCACAGCTTCACGCGCAGCTTCCAGACCCTGCCTGAAGTGACGAGCACGTGCCTCTTCCTGAGCAGCGTAGGCCAAAACGGACATGTCGCCGTTGACCAGAACCACAGGATCAACGCCGAACTCCCGAAGAACCTCCACAACCTCCTCCACCTTCTGCCAAAGGGGAACATTGTAAATCCCCATCAACGGAAGAGCGTAGAGATTGGCACTCAGCCTTTCGATTCCCATGTAGAGGACCTCTCTGTCCTTGAGGTGCCCCTCCACGCCCACTTCCCACTGGAGCGTCCGAAGCAGGCGGTCCATGATCGGTCGTACAAGCGCTTGTGCGCTTTTCTCATGCACCTCTGCCTTTGGCCAGGAAAACGTGATGTACATACCACCTCCCGAAAAACCTTCGTTGCCGTGTTTTTGCGAAAGCCTGGCACACGACCGCCATATCCCCCTGTATAGAAGGACTAAACATTGTATTCAATGTTTTAAACTTAGTCAATGTATAAGGAACATCTGAAAACTACTTTAAATCGACCAACAAACAACATTACTGATCAATCTAGTACCTATAGCACGTCTTTTTTATTCAAAAAAATCTTTTCCCAAACCTTCTAAAATCATTTACAATACCAATAGAAGAGCGATACTGAGCCTGCCACACCCCGCCATAAATATTAAACCTTTTGGCTTAATCTAAATAACTATAATAAAATGGGTAATTATCCACCAAACCATGAAGTTGGAAACGAAGAGCCTCCTATTGATATAACATCCAAATCGGAAGATTCCATTCCAGAGACGTGGTCCGAGACAATTAAAGCTTTAGCTATAAGAAATGAAAAACGTTATGCTGAAGCGGAAAAAGAATATACAGAAATAAATCCATTGTTGGCAGACCTTGTTAGGCGCAGAAGCAAGGCAACGGAGGGAGAAGTAAATCAAGAAATAGCAGATCAAGAAATCCTTGATGCCTACGCAAGACCTGATCCTTCTGGACCAATAGTAGGCGAAGTTACTGCGATAAACACCGTAACCGGTAATCAAGAAAGTCTCCTAGTAAAAGCCAAAGAGGAAGACTTCAATGAGAGTCGCGCAATTAGATATGATATTGTTAGAGGCGAAAAAATATTAGCTTCTTGCTTACTTAAAGAAGTTCCTGCGA
>JBBTQQ010000007.1:0-81832 GCA_038065615.1 Patescibacteria group bacterium
TGCTTCATGTTCTAAGTTTACCCTTACGGTGTTGCGCTTACTTGTTGAACTTACTAGTTTTTTCATTGACATAAAGGTTTAAATGTGCTACAGTCACATATTCTGGCTGTAGCGTATTTGTTTGTTCTTCTTAGGACAAATGAAGAAACTCGAAACCAGGACGCACCTATACATGTCCCATTATCCCACACCGCCGACACGGCGAGGCAATATATGCCCCACGATCATGGAAGCACCGAGAAGGAGCCAGTTCACAAGCGGGCGAAGAAGCTCATTCTGCTCGAATGGCCATCGGTCAGAACATGGATCTTCGCGCTCATCATCATGCAGTTGGTGACCATGAGCAAGATCGTCACCGCCGAGCACAACGGCGTGAGCTTCAGCCTCTTCGGAGACATGAAGCTTCCAGTTGTCGTCGCGATCCTGGCGATCAACCGAAGCGGCATCGAGGAGTTCCGAAAACACCCCAACTCATGGATGGTTTTCGCAACCTTGTGCTACTGCCTCTCCCTCATGATCGCGTGGTCGTTGGGGGTCAAGATCGGTGGTGAGGTTGCCGGCATCCTCTGGTGGTTGCCCATGGCGGGAATGGCAACCTCCTTCATCAAAGGCGGAGAAGGCCACCACTAACTACAACGTAGGTGCGAACGCGCCCGACCTGAATCACAATCAGGCGGGCGTTTTCGTTTATTTGTATAATTACTTATGCGACTTGAAAATATTAGATTACTATGTTAAATTAAACATAACCCGTTTGAAAATCCTCTATATATAATTAAAGAAATAGTAAATGCCAAATACAAAGGGTGCTGCTAAAGCAATGAGACAATCAGCACGAAGAAGAACATTTAACTTAACAGTTAAAGAAGCTGCAAAAAACAGCGTTAAAGAAGTAAAAAAACTTTTAAAAGCTGGTAAAAAAAGCGAAGCTGCAGAAGCAATGAGAAAAGCAATGTCTGCTTTAGACAAAGCTGCAAAAAAAGGAGTCATTCATAAGAACAAAGCATCAAGAAACAAATCAAGAATGGCAAAGGCTTTAAAGAGATAACTTGCAAAAGAATTTAAAATACCGCTTTACAGCGGTATTTTTATATTCCCAATTCTTTCATTTCCCCCCAATCGTCTCCTACCTTTACATCTACAACTAGAGGAACTTTCAATTTGTACGCATTTTCCATGATCTCCTTGATTTTCTCAGCGTATTTTTTAACCTCTGTTTCTTGTATTTCAAAAACTAGTTCATCGTGAACTTGCAACAACAATTTTATGTCTTCCTTTTGTATACCAATTGCTTCCTCTATTTTGTTCATTGAGATCTTAAAAATGTCTGCTGCTAATGATTGCATTGGCATGTTTATTGCTGCGCGCTCTGCTGCTGCTCTAACTTGAAATTGTGATGAGTTAATTTCTGGGAAGTATCTTTTTCTTCCAAGTTCATTATGTGTGTATCCGTTGGTCCTAGTTTCAGTAACAACTTGTTTTAAATATGTATCAACTGCAGAAAACGCTTTGAAATATTTTTTAATAAACTCTGTTGCTTCTGCTCTAGTCATATCAACTCTTTCTGAAAGACCAAATGAAGAAAGTCCATAAAGCACCCCGAAGTTTATAGTCTTTGCATCTCGACGCATTTCTTTGGTGACTTTGCTTGGATCATCAATCCCATACAGTTGCATTGCAGTTGCAGTGTGAATGTCCTCCCCTTTTTTAAATACCTCAGTCATCGTCTTATCCCCTGACAAATGAGCAACAACCCTTAATTCAATCTGTGAGTAGTCTATTGAAACAAGCTTTGTTCCAGGTGCTGCTAAAAAACCTTTGCGTATTTCAGCGGCATAACCAGTGCTTCCTGCTGGAATGTTCTGGAGGTTTGGATTAGAGGAAGATATTCTTCCTGTTGCTGTAATTGTTTGATTGTAACTGGTGTGTAAACGATGATCCCTTTTGCTGACTAATTCAGGGAGTGCTTTTACATAGGTAGATTGAAGTTTGCTTAGTTCCCTGTATTCTAAGATCATGTCAATGATTGGGTGCAGTCCTTTCATTTTCTCTAGCTCAGATGCTGCGGTTGAATATCCGGTTTTTGTTTTTTTTACAAACATTCCTTCGCCACCTATTGGAATACTTAATTTTTGAAAGAGAATAACTTTTAGCTGTGCTGGGGAATTAATATTAAACTCCTCATGCGCTTCTTTGTAAATCTTAGTTTCTAGTTTTTGAAGGTCTGATTGAACTTCTTTTTCTAGTTTCTTGAATAACGGGATGTCTAAGAGGACACCGTTTTCTTCCATCTCTGCAAGTACTTTTGTCAAAGGCATTTCTATATCAAAGAAAATCTTGTCCAACTCTTCTTTTTTTAATTGTGGTAGAAGTTTTTGCTTTAAACGGAAAGTATAGTCAGCATCCTCTGCGGCATAGAAACAAACTTTCTCTTTTGGAACATCTTTCATACTGATTTGTTTTTTCCCTTTTCCAATTAATTCTTCGATTGGTTGCATCTGATATCCAAACTCGTTGAAAGCTAAACTGTCTAAATCATGAGATCTTGATCCAGGAGCTAAAAGGTACGAAGCAATCATTGTATCAAAGAAAAGATTGTTTACTTCAATTCCGTATTTCTTTAAAGCAAGGTAGTCATATTTAATGTTGTGCCCAATCTTTTTAATCTTTTCATCTGCAAATATCTTTTGGATTTCTTTATTTTTTGAAGAGCTCAAAACTTCTACTGGTAGATAGTAAGCGTGTCCTTCTTTGAAACAAAAAGAGATTCCAACAAGGTTAAAGTCTAAAGCACCTAGTCCTTCTGTTTCTGTATCAAATACAAATTCTTCTTGTTTGGATAACTGGGTGGCTAAATCTTTTAGTTTCTCTTCTGTGTCTATTAACTCGTAATTATCGTTGCTTTTAGGCTGTATTTTCTGTGCTTCTTCAACTGAGACTTCTTTGTTTCCTAATATTTGCGGTAGTTTTGGAATTAAAGTTCTAAACTCAAGCTTTTGGAATAGTTCAACTATTTTTCCGTAGTTTATCTGTGAAAATTCATATTCAGGAATGTTGTACTCTATTTTTACATCTTTGATTATCTGAGAAAGCCACAATGATAATTCTACTTGTTCTTTTTGTTCTTCAAAAAGTTTTTTTGTTTTTTCTTTAAGCTTGTCTAAATTAGCGTAAATCTTTTCTATGCTTCCGTATTCTTTGATTAAATCTAAAGCACCTTTTTCACCAATTCCTTTTACTCCTGGAATATTGTCTGACGGATCCCCTTTTATGGCTTTGAAGTCAACCATTTGTGTTGGTTTGATGCCATAGCGTTCAAAGACTGCTGCTGGATCATAGATTATGGTATCAGTTACTCCTTTACGCAGTGTGTAAACTTTAACGTGTTCATCAACAAGCTGGAGTGTATCTAAATCTCCTGTGACTATGATTACTTCAAAATGTTTATGATCATTGTTTGAGTGTTTAATGTGTTCTGCAAGAGTTCCAAGCATGTCATCAGCTTCAAACCCAGATTGTTCATAGATTGGAATTCCTAAATCAGCTACTACTTCTTTGCATCTTGGAATTTGCGCGTAAAGCTCATCAGCTGCTTTAACTCTTGTTGCTTTGTATTCTTTGTATTTGTCGTGTCTAAATGTTGGCCCTGCCAAATCAAAAGTCAACGCAATATGCGTTGGCTTAATATCTTTTAGGGCTTTAAGCAAGATAACGGAAAAACCATAAACTGCGTTGGTTGGTTCACCTGCTTTTGTTGAAAGATTTGGAATAGCGTGAAAAGCGCGATGGATTAAGGCATTTCCATCAACTAACATGTAGCGCTTAAAGTTCTTCTCTGGAGGCTTAGGCATACTCTGATTATACCCTAAACAGCGCTATTTTAGCATCTTTACGAGGTACTCATGTAACTCGGTTGTTCCTGCAGCAATGATGTTATCTATACCTTCAACTAACTTCCAAGGATCCCCGTTTATATCTGATATTTTAGCTCCTGATTCAGCGAGAATTAAAGAGGAAGCAGCGTAATCCCAGATATTACCTCCTCGTGAGACTATCCAGTCTCTCTTCCCATCACAAACCCAAGAAAGCCCTATCCCTAGTGACCCAGGACTACCTAACCATATATTGTGCTTTTTGCCTTCTTGAAGAAATTTATTCCATAGTTCAATACGATTTGGACCTATACCTGTAAGAGCACTCCCGAAACCCAATGTTATGTCTGTTATATCACTGCAACGAATTCTTTGACCATTTAAGAAAGCTCCTTTTCCTTTTTCTGCAAAGTACAATTCTTTTAATGCTGGAGCATATACTGCGCCCATTAACATTTCTTTTTTGTAAGCAAGACCGATGATGACACAGAACAAAGGAGCACCTTTCGAATAGTTAAAGGTTCCGTCTATTGGATCTATGATCCAGGTGTATTCTTCTCCAAGATGATGTTCTCCCTCTTCCGAAAGAATTACGTGATCTGGATATTTCTCTTTTATTGCGTCTGTGATTATCTTGTTTGAAAGTAAGTCTCCATCCGTAACAATGTCTGTCGCGCTTTTTTTAGTGTACTCAACTTTTGCTTTTGCTTGTAAATCTAAAGCCACGTCTCCTGCTTCTACTATTATCTTTTTTAATAATTCATCCATTTGTTATTCCTGAGCAACTCTAAACACTTCTTCAACGTCAGTAATACCAGCGAGTGCTTTAACTAATCCGTCTTGAACCATTGTTAGCATCCCTTGAGCAATCATTGCTTGTTTTAATTCATTGTTTCCTGCTTCTGTAAGGATTAATTTTTCAACAGCATCGTCTTTTATGATTAATTCGTAAATACCAATTCTTCCTCTATATCCTGTCTTGTTACATTTATCACATCCTGTTGAATGGAAAAACTTTTGTTCTACAGGAATTTCTACTCCGGAATTTTTTGGAATCTCATTTAGTATCTTCTGAACCTTGGTCAAAAGAAATGGGTCTAGTTTAACCTCTTGTTTACAGTCTGGACAGAGTTTTCTAACTAAACGTTGAGCTATGATTGCATTCATTCCAGGAGCAATGACATATGGTTTAATGCCCATATTTCGAAGTCTTGGGATGGCTCCAGCAGCGTCATTTGTGTGTAAAGTGCTTAAAACAATGTGTCCTGTAAGTGCTGCTTGAAGGGCAACTTCTGCTGTCTCCTGGTCTCTAATTTCACCAACCATGACCACATCAGGGTCCTGTCTTAGTATCGCTCTTAATCCTGCTGCAAAGGTTAATCCTTTTGAAGAATCAATTGGTGTCTGGTTTATACCCTCTAGTTTGTATTCAACTGGGTCCTCTAATGTAATTATTTTTACCCCTGGTTCATTGAGTTGGTTTAGGAAAGCGTAGAGTGTTGTTGTTTTACCAGAACCAGTTGGTCCTGTTGTAATGATCATGCCATTTGGTTTTTCTAGTTCTTTTTGAATTAACTCATAGTCTCTGTCTGAAAAACCAAGTTCTTTTAGTTTTAAACTTACTGCTCCCATTCCTAAGATACGCATAACTACTCCCTCACCATACGCTGAAGGCAAAACCGAAACACGAACATCAGTTGGTTTTGTATTTAGCATGTAAGTGAAGCGTCCGTCTTGTGGAATGTCTTCAACGTTTAGTTTTAAATGCGACAGTATCTTTATTCTCGAGATGATTGTCTTTTGGTAGTCTTTACTTAGATGTGCCATGTCTTGAAGAACACCATCTAGACGAAAACGTATTTTTATGAAATGTTCTTCTGGTTCAATGTGAATGTCGGATGCTTTGTGTTTATCAGCAGCCCCAAGTAACACTGAAAGGATTTGTGTTGCTGAAATCTTTGCTCCGTCTTCTAATTCTTTTAAAGAAGCTACGTAATCTTCCTCTGCTTTGACTACTACACCCTCTTCTTTTGCTTCTATGTGTCTAACGACTTTTGGAAACATTTTAAATGCTTGTTGCAAGCTTGACGCAGAAACAAAATACAGAGTTACTTTGTATCCGTGTTCTGTTTTTAAAGCTTCTGTGTTTTGTTTTAACGCCGGATTTTGGGGATCTGTAGTTCCTACTCTAACGTCATTACCTTCTTTGTAGAAAACAACCGCGTGTGAATCAGTACATTGTTGTTCGCTCCACAAACCCATTGCATTTAAATCAATAGGGAAAGTGAAGAGATCAATGTATGGTATACCAAAAATGAAAGAGCCTTGCGAAGCTTGCTCTTCTTCCATTTTTCGGTTTACTTGAGTTAGTTTCTTTTGGAAATCTTTTTGTTTCTGTTCGTCTTGTAACTGCATGCTTGCAGTATACTATATGCCAAGTCTGCTCTTCAAATCTGACAACGTTTCTTTGATGAATTGATCTATTTCAGTAATTTGCTTGTCTTTTATGGTTACTTTACCCAAACCATCAGCTACGAAGCTTCCACCAAGGTAGTTAACAAGTTCTTTTAATTTAATGTTTGGATTAGAAGCAACATACATCTCTAAATAATCTGGTCTTTCAGCAACAAAGAATACCATTTTCGCGTCATTTATATTAACCATGAAATCTTGAGCTACCTGAAATATCTCTGATTCTCCGACTTCTGATTTTTCAATATCAGAAATACCGACCACTGAAAAGATTGTGTTGTATTCAGGGATACTTTGGATTCGTGCCATTGATCTTCCCCAAAGCTTTAACACAGGAAGTTCTTTGGTTTTAAAAAGATTTTTTACTATCTCTTGTTGTTTAGCTCCATATGAAATTAGCTCAGAAGCATTGATGAATGAACTTGGAGTTGTCTTATTGTGTTGGAAACTATTTGTTTCTGTAATGATACCTGTCAAAAGGTTGGTTGCAATATTTTCATCGATTAGACTTGCTTCGTAGTCTCTTAAGAGCGCGAGTAGTATTTCTGATGAAGAGGATGCTGTAACGTCAATAATATTTATTGTTCCATAGTTATCGTTATGTATGTGATTATCAATGTTTACTTTAGGAACTGCAAAAAACATTTCAGCATTCTTTTCATACAAAGCTCCGAGTGATTCTAAGGAAGCTACGTCAACGCAGATTATTAAGTTAAACTGGGTAACATCATTTGAGAATGAAACGTCTTCTGGAGTAAAAACTCCTTCTTTTGGTTTTAAATAAATGTTTACGTTTTCAGGGAGCATGTCATAGCTTAATTCATCAAGCTTGGCATTTTTTGTTTTAACAGAAATTACAAAACTCTTTGGAAAAACTATTTCTTGGTGAATCTCTTCAATTCCAGGAAGGAATGAAAGGATTCCGAAATCTGTTTTTTCACAATATACTTCAACCTCTTTGTTTAGCTTACGCAAAAAAGCAGCCAAAGCAAGGCTGCCTCCTAAGGTATCCCCATTTGGATTGGCAGGCAAGGCAACAAGGATCCTCTGGGATTTACCTATTAATTCAAAAAATTTCTGTTGGTCTGGATTTTGCATAGCTCGTAAATATACAATATTACGAGGTTTTTCGCAATACCCTTAGTTTCTGATAAAATTAGGGTATGGTTTTAAAGGTACGAAGCTTGAAAGAGCTCCGAAAATTCGCAAAATCAATTGCTAAAACCCTAAAAGGCGGGGAAATTCTCGCTTTAAGCGGAGAGCTTGGAGCTGGTAAAACCACTTTTACCAAGCTTTTGTTAAAGGAACTGGGCATTAAAAGTAGGATTGTGAGTCCAACTTTTGTTTTGATGGTTCCGTATGTGCATAGAAGTAAAACGTATTACCATCTTGATCTTTACCGAACTAATTCTTTAAAAGAAGTACAGGGTTTAGGACTTGAGGAGCTCTGGGGAAAGAAAAATACCCTTTTTGTCATTGAATGGGCTGAACGAATTAAAAAGCATCTACCTAAAAAAACAATCTTTCTTAAGTTTGAGGTTGTTTCGGTTAAAACCGACGAGAGAAAAATAACTATAAAAAATGTTAAAAAGAATTTTAAAATATAACTTGAGTTTGTTAGTTCTAACTATCGTATTTTTTGCGTTCTCTGGAAGAGCTCAGGCTTTTACTTTAATAGCTGATGATCAGGAATTTAATATTCCTTCTTCTACTTTAAAAGTATGGCAGAAACCAACTAGTACTAGCTTAAGGTTTGTTTCGTTAGAACCTGAAAAAAACGCTGATGCTTTTGTTTTAACTGAATTAGGTTTAAGAAGTAAAACAAAAACTAAATCTGCTTTTCAAAATTACAATGTTGCTGCGATCTATACATCTCTTAAAGACATTTCTTCTGAAATTAATGGCGATCCTGAAGACGCTGTTTTCAAAACAGAAAATGGAATTGCAACTGAATTTAATCCTGGAAGAAACGGTCGTGACTTAGATACTAAGTCATCAATCGATCAAATCATTTCTGATCTTGATTCAGAAGAAAAGCAAAGCACTTTGGTTATCAATGAAACTGAATCAAATGTTAAACTTTCTGATACTAATGAAATGGGTATTAATGAATTGATTGCATTTGGTGAATCTAACTATTCTGGATCTCCTGCAAACAGAATCTTTAATATCAAAGTTGGAGTTAGTAAAGAAAAAGGAACTCTTCTGGCGCAAGGTGAAACTTTTTCTTTTAACAAGTACCTTGGACCTGTAGATGGCGAGCATGGCTTCCTTCCTGAACTGGTCATAAAAAAAGAAGGGACTGTTCCTGAGTTTGGTGGTGGTTTATGTCAGGTTTCTTCAACGATGTTTAGGGCTGCGATGAAAGCGGGCTTCCCCATAACTGAACGAAGAAACCACTCATATGCTGTGCAATACTATGCACCACAAGGTACAGATGCAACAATATACCCAGGATCTCAAGATCTAAAGTTCATTAATGATTCTCCTGCACACATATTAATATGGCCTGTTTTAGAAAAAGGAAATCATCTCCGCTTCTATATATATGGTACAAAAGACGAGCGAAAGATAGAGTTTGAAAACCCTTATACATATGACAAACAGCCTGATGGTTCAATGAAAGCAACATGGGGGCGCACAGTTACCATGTCTGATGGTACAATAAAGAAAGAGGTCTTTAAAAGCGTGTATCAATCCCCTGCTCTATTTCATAAAACATTGGAATTACCTGGTGAAGGAACTCCTGTAGAAAACACTGATCCTGTACCAACTCAAGCAAGTAGTGGAACAAGTAATACTTCTGAACAATAGTATGATCTCATCATCAAAACAAAGTAAAGAAGAAAAACAAGAGGAAAAGATTCTTTCCCCACTTGAGAAAGATACTACTTTAGATATGCAACTACGTCCGAAAGAACTTTCGGATTATATTGGACAAGAAAAAGTTAAAGACAACTTGAAGATCATGATTCAGGCTGCTAAGCAAAGGGGAGAAAATCTAGAACACACTCTTTTCTATGGTCCTCCTGGTTTAGGTAAAACAACTCTTGCGCACATTCTTGCGAATGAAATGGGCGTGAATATCAAAATAACGTCAGGACCGTCTATTGAACGTGGCGGTGATCTTGCAAGTATCTTAAGCAACCTTTCAGAAAACGACATCCTTTTTATAGACGAGATTCATCGCTTAAACAAAAATGTTGAGGAAATACTCTACCCTGCTATGGAAGAGTTTGCTTTAGATTTGGTTTTAGGAAAAGGACCAGGAGCTCGTTCTATGCGGTTATCTTTACCTAAGTTTACGATTGTTGGGGCAACAACTCGCATGGGTTTAATTTCAGCTCCATTAAGAGATCGTTTTGGTATGGTTCAGCGTCTTGATTTCTATGAACAAGAAGAGGTTGAAAAAATATTACAACGAAGCGCTCGATTACTTGGATTAGAGTATGAAATGGAAGCAATTACTGAACTGGCAAAACGTTCTAGATTCACTCCTCGTATTGCAAACAGACTTCTTAAAAGAGTTCGTGATTTTGCTGAAGTGCATGGCAATGGTAAAATTAACGCAGAAACATCAAAGAAAGCCTTGGAAATGCTGCAGATTGATGAAATGGGTTTAGACCGCAATGATCTACGTATTTTAGAGGCCCTGATTGATAAATTTGGAGGGGGTCCGGTTGGTTTAAAGACCTTAGCTATGTCTACTTCTGAAGAGGAGGACACTGTAACTGATGTTTATGAACCATATCTACTTCGTCTCGGCTTTATTAAAAGAACACCAAAGGGGCGAGAAGCAACTGATCTTGCTTACAAACATCTTGGAAAAAACGTTAAAACTAACACACTTCTCTAATGCAAGAATTTAACACCTTTAACCCAAGCACCCTAACTCAAACCATAACTGGTTTTGTCTTTTACGCTGTAATTATATTAATTACTTTTTTTGGTTTCTCAACAGTCTTTGTTTTAATTAAAAATGGCCGCTCAAGAGCATTAAGCTTTGCGGTCGCTGTTTTGTATCTTGTTTTCTTTTTAACAATTGCTGCTCAAGGCGTTGGTATATTAAACAGTATTTAATTGTATGAATATTAAAAAACTATTTCCAGGGCAACAAGAAGACGAAGAGATCATCCTCGTTGTTCGTGAACATTGGTTTTTTATGTTCACGAGAGTTATTGCATGGCTTCTTTTTGTGATGGTTCTTTTCTTGTTTGATAAATATGCGCCTCAATATATTCCAAGGCTTTTTGAAGCACCATATTTGAATTTTATAAACCTCGGTAAAAACATTTATGTTATGTTTTTGATTCTAGGTTTGTTTATGCTTTGGACAATCTATTATTTAAACGTTCAAATCATTACTAACAAAAGAATTGTAGACATTTGGCAAAAAGGTATTTTCAGTCAGCGTATCTCTGAACTAACTCTTCCTAACGTTGAAGATGTGACAAGTGAAGTCAGAGGTTTTTGGTCTACGGTTTTAGGATATGGAAATGTTGAAGTTCAGACCGCTGGTGAAAAAGAAAACTTTATCTTTCAAAATATTCCCGAGCCTCGGGAAGTTGAAAAGTTGATTATAAATCAGACGGGACATTATCACGGACCTCCGGGGAATGAATAGCAAAACAAGGCAGAAATGCCTTGTTTTTTAAGCTTCGCACACTATTTTGAATACCATTCGTTTGCCCAATAAATCATTGAGCATTTGAATAAGGCGTTTTTGATACAGGTGAATTTGATATGCTATGTCTTTTGAAAGCGCAGCTATTTTTAAGACTCCCTTTTCATATGATATTGCCATTGTTTGTTTAACAGCGTGTGGCATGAAGTCTGCAATTACTTTGTCCCAGAGTTTTAAAAGCTCGTTTGCTTTTACTTTGTCTTCAATTTTGTATTTACGAATGTTTGCGTAAAGTGTTTTGTTTATTCTTTGCATTGTATTTTAACTTAGGCTTAGTTGTTTTAAATTAACATGCTGTGCTTCCATTTCAACAGGGACTGTACTTGTAATGAATGTTTGGAAGCGTCCTTTTAAGTATTTTAGAAGAAACACTCTTCTGTCTTCGTCCAGCTCTGAAAGCACATCGTCTAGAAGCAAAATTGGACTATCTTGCTCTTCTTTTAAAAACTCTAGTTCAAGAATTTTTAACGACAAGACTTGGGATCTCAATTCTCCGCGAGAAGAGAATGGTGCCAAGTACAAACCTTCACTCTTTAGTGTAAAGTCGTCTCTGTGAGGACCGATCAAAGAAGTTCCTGCCATTATTTCTTTTTGTTGATTATCAAAGAGTGCTTTTTTAAAGTTGCTGTGTATATCATTTTTGTTCTCTCCTGTAAGACCAATGTATTCAACATCAATGGGTCTGGCAAACCCCGAAACAGCAGCATACACTTCAGAGATTGTTTGATTCAAGTAATTTATGTATTGTCTTCTTTGTTCTACTATAGCAGAGCCGAAAAGTGCTAGCTGGTCATTCCACGCAGTTAGCTCAAAAGGAGACGCCTTGCCGCTTTTAATGCTTTGTAGGAGCTGATTTTTCTGGGTAATAACCTTTTTGTAATTGTAGAGGTTTTCCATGTATTCTGTAGACTTTTGAGAGAGCAGTATGTTTAGATATCTTCTTCTGTCCTCAGGAGCTTTGTTGAGTAAATCAACGTGAGTTGGGTCAAAAATAACTGCGGTTATATAGCTTTCTATCTGATTCTTTGTTTTCCTGACTCCATCTAGTTTAAAGTTTGCAAAGATTTTTTCCCCCCTATTTTCTAAGAAAACCTCTAGCTCGTGTTCTTTTCCACCACGTTCAATTATTGCTTTTAATTGGAGATTAAATGTTCCTTTTGAAAAAAGGTATGTAGAAGCATCTCTAAAAGATTTAAACAGAGAAAGAAAATATATTGATTCTAAAAGATTTGTTTTCCCTGTTGCATTTGGTCCATAGAAAACAACGAAGTCGCTAGTAAAATCCAAGTTTAAATCTTGGTGGTTACGGAAGTTTTTTAATTGAATGTTTTTAATACGCATTTAGAAACTTTCTTCCCTCACTTTTCCCTTATACCTTTATCGGCATTACTAAGTAAACATATCCTGGCAAATCTTTGCTTACTAATACTGCTGGTGCGTTCTCGTTAACAATTCGGAATGTAACGTTTTTTGTTCCAACAGAAGCCAAGCAATCAAGGATGTATCTGTGGTTGAATATTATTTTTCCAGCATCACCTTTTACTGAAGACGAAACATTAACCTTACTTTCTCCAATATCTCCAGATGAAGCACTTATCTCTAAATGGTCTGGTTCTGAAAACTCTAAAGTCACGTTGTTCCCAGTTTGAGTAAATATTCCAGCTGTTCGCATTGCAGAACTTAAATCTTCAAGAGACAAATCAATTTCAGTGTTGAAGTTTGTTGGAACAATTGCTTTGTATTCCGGGTATTGTCCGTCAATTAAGCGAGATGTTAATTCTGTGTCCTCGGTTTTAAACATCACCTGGTTTTGGGTGAAGTAAACAGAAATGGTTTGTGTATCTGTGTTTGTCAAAATCTTTGCTAGTTCTTGTATAGTTTTGTTTGGAACAATAATGTTTTTCTGAACACTCCCCTTAACACTAATTTCTTTCTCGGCTAAACGATATCTGTCGGTTGCTACTAGTTTTAATTTAGCGTCATCAAAGGCGAATAGGACACCTGAAATTTCTGGTTGACTCTCGCTGTATGCTGCAGCAAAAACCGTCTGATATATACTGTTTTTAAGGTCTTTTCCATCTATCTCTACTGAATTCTGTTGATCTACTTGGGGAATTAAAGGGAACTCATCAGGACCAAGTCCTTTAATTTTTGTCTTGTAATTGCTGGTTTCAATTAATAAATGATTGTCTTCAACGATCAAAGTGATGTTGTCGTTAGGAAGGTTGTTCACTAAATCGCTGATTGTTTTTGCCGGGACAGAAATACCACCCTCTTCCTCAACTTTACATCTAATCCACGTGTTAACACCCATCTCAAGGTTTGTTGAAGAAAGTTTTAGCCCGCTCTGTTCTGTTTTTAAAAGTATATTATTTAAAACCGGGAGTGTTGTGCTTCCGTTTGAAACTCTTGATGTTATAGCTAATCCTTTTTTTAAATTTTCTTGTGTGCAAACTAATCGCATATATATTAATTTAATAGTTTAATAAATATAGTAGTAGTAATAAGGGGTGTGGATTCAGTGGAGAAGTTTTTTTATGTTACTCTGTTTGTGTTTTGTTGAAGAAAGTTTGTAACTATTATTCGGATAACTTTGTGTACAACCTGCGTCTATTTTTCTAATAAAAATTCCATCTTTTTTTAAACTTGAGTTGTGAACTTTTCTTGAACAACTATTGCATCCTTAGAGGAACAAGTTTGGAACACTACATGTACAACTTATTCACAATTAAATCTATCTCTTGCTTTAATGATTCTTTTTCGCTCATCAATTTAGAAATTTTATCTACCGCGTGCATAACCGTTGTGTGGTCTCTCCCGCCGAAGTGATCACCAATACTTGGGAATGAATTTTCTAGTTGTTTGCGCATTAAAAACATTGCTATTTGTCTTGGTTTAACGAATTCTTTTCTTCTGGACTGTTTTAAAAGATCCTCTGTTGTGATGTTGTAGAAATCAGAAACAACCTCCATTAGTTTTTTAACAGAAACAACTCTTTTCTTTGCTGAAGCAACACCAACTAAAACGCTTTTAACCTGCTCTAGTGTTGGTTTAGTGTTGTTTAGCTGACAGTAGACCATTAAACGGTTTAGAGCGCCCTCCAACTCTCTTATGTTGCTCTGGATGGTTTCTGCTATGTGGGTTAGAACCTCCGTGCTTACTTCATAGTGTTTTTCCCCGGCTTTTGAGCGTAAAATGGCTAGTCTGGTCTCAAAATCAGGGGCTTGGATATCAGCAATCATTCCCCATTCAAACCGAGAAACAAGCCTTTCTTCAATTGCTGGAATATCTTTTGGTAATCGGTCTGATGAAAGGATTATTTGCTTGTTATTTTGATGTAAGGTGTTAAAAGTATGGAAGAATTCTTCTTGAGTTTGTTCTTTTCCTGCTAGAAACTGGATGTCGTCAATCATTAACAGATCTACATTACGATACAGTTCTTTGAATTGAGCAACTTTCCCCAAACTTATTGCTTGGACAAATTCGTTTGTAAATTTTTCGCTTGTAACATACAAAACTTTTGCTTGTGGGTTGGTTTTTAAGACCTCGTGTCCTACTGCTTGCATTAAGTGAGTCTTTCCAAGCCCTACTCCACCGTACAAAAAAAGAGGGTTGTAAACTTGCCCTGGATTTTTAGCAATCGCAGCACATGCCGCATGTGCAAGTTCATTCCCTTTTCCTGTGATGAAGGTTTCAAAAGCGTATTTTGGATTTAAACCATGGGTATTTTGTGTATTTGTTGGTCTTTGAGTTGTTTGCGCTTGTGTTGCTGAGACTGTTCTCTGGTTTGTTTCAGTAGTTGTCTTTGGAGAAGGTGTGTTTCCGCCAAGAACTTGGTATCTCACTTCCTTTATTTCAGGAGCAATCATTTTTAGTGCTTTGGCGATCTCAATGTTGTACTTGTTTTGCAACCATTCTTTGGTAAATCCATTAGGTACGCTGACTATTATATGGTCATCGTTTTTTTCTAGAATAGCTGTATTTTTAAACCAAGTTGTAAAATTGGCTTTGCTTAATGATACTTCGAGGTTACCTAAAATAGCCTGCCAAAGTTGTTGGTTGGTCATAGAAGAGAGGTCTCCAAATTCACACGTTTTATTTCAATACCAGCATTCTAACAAGTAGTTATCAACATGTAAAATATTTGGAAACTCTTTAAAATATGGAGAAAAATAACGGGATTGTTAATATCATGTGTATATCCTGATGATATTTATTCGAAGCATTTTTAGTGTTAAGAGGACTTGAAAAAAAGCTGAATTAAAAGTATAATACAGAGGTCAATATTAATCTTTTTAAAGATGAAACGAACTTATCAGCCAAAGAAAATCAAGAGAAAGCGCAAACACGGTTTTAGAAAGCGTATGCGCACCACTAAGGGTAGAAATGTTTTGGCAAGACGACGTGCGAAAAAGAGAAAAAAGCTTACAGTTTAACGCTCTCAACAATTTGCATGCTTAAGAAAGCAAACAGGATAAACAAAACCAGGGAATTACAAAAGGTGTACCGCACAGGATTAACCATGCATACATCCGCCCTGGTTATTAAATTTGTTGCCTCCCCTAAAACTAGGACTGCTTTTGTTGTGTCCAAGAAAATTTCTAAGCTTTCTGTTGAAAGAAATAGAGTTAAAAGGGTTTTGAGAGAACAGATGAGACTAGCATTACCAAATTTAGTTACCGGTGATTATATGTTGGTTGCTAAACCAAAAGCAGCAAGCTACGAGAATAAAGAACTTGTTGAACAATTAAAGTATACTTTGACAAGAAGCAAGGTTTTAAAGACATAGTATGAAAAGAATTATCGTTGGATTAATAACTGTATATCAGAAAACCATTTCTCCAGATCACGGGGTTTTTAAGCATAGACACCCGAACGGTTTTTGTAAGTACTACCCCTCTTGTTCTGAATATACTAAGCAATCCGTTGAAAAACACGGTATTTTAGGGCTTTTTAAAGGGATTTATAGAATATTAAGATGCAATTCTTGGTCACAAGGTGGCATAGATTTAGCTTAAAATATGGGTCATTTATTCCAGATAATTTTAGTTGATCCGCTGATTAACCTGATGGTCCTTGGGTACCAATATATACCAGATATTGGTGTTGTTATTATTTTGATAACCATTGTTGTTCGTTTGTTGTTGCTCCCCTCTTTTCACAAGTCTTTGAAAGCACAACGAGCAATGACTGAGCTGCAACCAAAGCTGAACGATCTTCGTGAAAAACACAAAGAGGATAAGGTTGCGCAAAGCCAAGCAATCATGGCTTTGTATCAAGAACACAAAGTTAGTCCATTGGGTTCTTGTTTGCCTTTGTTGATTCAGTTGCCTTTGTTGATTGCTTTGTATAAAGTTTTTATTTTAGGACTCGGTGGTTCTGAATTACAAACTTATTTATATCCATGGGTTCATAATCCAGGTATTTTAGATCCAACGTTTTTTAACCTTGTAGACTTGTCTAAGCCAAGCATAATCTTTGGTGTTGTTGCTGGTATAGCTCAGTTTGTTCAATCAAAGATGATGGTTTCTTCACAAAGCGGAGCTACAATGGATACAACTCAAAAAGCTTTGCAGATTCAGACAGTTTATGTTTTCCCAATCCTAACCGTGCTTTTGTCTATTAAACTTCCTGCTGGTTTACCTCTGTACTGGATTGTTACTACCCTGTTTGCTATAGGGCAGCAATATTATATAATGAAGGGCAATAAACCAAAGGTAGAGGTTGTATGAACTTAGACGATAATCAAGAAAATCAAGGTCCAGTTCAAGAAATTAAAACCGCGGAAATCGCGGCTTTAATTAAAGAAGCGCTTGAAAAGATGAGCGTAGATTCAAGCGTAAGTGTAGAACAAAATGTTCAAGGTTTTACTTTTAACATTTCATCCCCTGATTCTAACTTGTTGATTGGTCAACGCGGGGCTAATCTTCATGCCTTGCAAACCTTGATTCACAATATTGCTTACAAGAAATATGGACCAACCGACCGCTTTATTCTAGATGTAGACGATTACAAAAAGAAAAGAGAGTGGTATTTAAGAGAAACAGCAAAGAAAGCAGTAGAACAACTTAAGAGAACTGGACGTCCTGTTGCTCTAGAACCAATGCCACCACACGACCGAAGAGTAATACACGCATTTTTGTCAGCAGACTTTGATTTTGAAACAGAGAGTATTGGAGAAGAACCAAACAGAAGGATAGTAATAAAGCCAAAAGAAAAAGGATTTTAAAAGAATAATTAAAAGACCCCGGAACATACCGGGGTCTTTTAATTTAGTTCTTGTGCTCCTTGACATTTCTTTGGCGAAAGATTATAGTTTGGACATGCAAAATCAACCTCAAAATTTCAGCTATTACTTCAGCTACTGTAAACAGGGTTGGCATTTGCAATTGCTTAAGTAAGTAGATTTAGAAAGTAATTCAGCAACCCTTCGCTTCGTGCCAAGGGTTGTTTTTTTAAAGGAAACATATGGAAACAGTCAGTATTATCGGTCATGGTAGGTTCGGTAAAGTTCTTGAAAAGATTTTAAGGACTGATTTTAACGTGCTTATTCATGATAGGTATTCGCCTAAATCAGTTACTGCTGAAAAAGCATGGCAAGCAAAAATAATTTTCATGGCAGTTCCGATTTCTAAATTTGAGGAGTCCCTTAAAGGCAATCTTAAATACTTAAGAACTGGACAAACTATAATTGATACCCTTTCTGTTAAAAGTCATCCAGACAAGATTTTGAAAAAATATTTGAAAGGAAAAGGAATAAACGTAATATTATCGCATCCGCTTTTCGGTCCGGACAGCTTTAGTGCTAAATCAAAAGGATTGTCCATTGTGATGTGGCCAAGTCTGGGATCAAAAAAAGAATACAAATTTTGGAAGGATTTTTTCCAGGTAAAAGGTTTTACGGTGGTAGAGCTAAGCCCCAAAAATCATGACCGTCTTGCAGCATATTCTCAGGGATTAACTCACTTTGTAGGCAGGTTGCTGGAAGCTATTCATTTTAAGCCAACCGCAATTGACACATTGGGGGCAAAAAAACTTCATGAAATAATGCAGCAAACTTGTAATGATTCCTGGAAACTTTTCCAGGATCTTCAAACCTACAATCCATACACCAAGCAAATGCGCCTAGATTTAGGAGTTGCGTACAAAAAGATTTACGGACAGTTGTTACCTTCCAATCTAGGACTTCCCATATACGGAATACAAGGTGGCAAAGGTAGTTTTAGTGAACAAGCGCTAACAAGTTACACTCAAGCTGAAAACATCAAACACTTTAAAATCAAATACCTTTTCACCTCTGAAAAGGTATTGAATGAGCTAAATAAAGGGGGAATAGATTTTGGAGTATTCGCAATAGCGAATGGCACAGGAGGTCTGGTTGAGGAGTCAATGCAGGCAATAGCAAAATATAGCTTTGAGGTTGAAAACAATATTCCAATTTTTGTCAGGCATTGCTTAATGCGACGCAAAGATGCCAAAGGATCAATAAAAACAATTATGGCTCACGAACAGGTTTTCATGCAATGTAAAAATACTCTACGCAGAAAATATCCGAGAACAAAATTAGCAACCGGAGTTGGCGCAATGATTGATACGGCAAAAGTAGCTGAAACTTTAAGATCAGGCAAACTAAGCAAAAATGTCGCCATTCTAGGCCCCAAGATTTTAGCTGAAATGTATGACTTTGAGATATTAGACCAAGACCTCCAAGATAACAAAAAAAATACTACTACATTCTTAATAGTACGACGATGAAAAAGCTCTATACACAATCTTTTTACTTTTATTTTATGCCTGGCTGAAGCTAGGGATTTTGAGTTGAAAAAATCGACTCAAGCTTCCTGGTTTTGGCCAGGAAGCTTTTTGGTTCTTTAACAACCTTACCATGTCACCTTGTCACCCTTTTGGAGAAACACCATGACACGAAAGATGCGTTACGAGAAAGTAATCCCTGTTATGAAGCACCAAAATTTGGTTAAGATCGGACATATGCACCTTGGTGGATGCGATTTTAAAACGGAGAAGTGCAGACCGTTTGTGATCGCCGGTCCATGCTCAGTAGAAGGGCTGGAGACGATGGAACAAACCGCTCGTTCTGTGCAGAGTTCTGGGGCAACAGCCCTGCGTGGTGGCGCTTTCAAACCTAGAACATCTCCGTATGAATTCCGGGGAATGCAGGAGGAAGGGCTAAAGATTCTGCGCGAGGTCAGTAATCAAACCAACATGCCGGTAGTGACTGAAGCAATGGATACCAGACATGTTGATCTGGTTGCTTCCTATGCTGACGCCATCCAAATCGGCGCGCGAAACATGCAAAACTTCGCATTGCTTGAAGCATCTGGGGCAACAGGGAAACCTGTCCTGCTGAAGCGGGGGCCTTCGGCGACAATCAAGGAATTCTTGCTCGCCGCAGAATATATCATGAACGCAGGATCCCACGACCAGGTAATTCTGTGCGAGCGCGGGTTACGCAGCTTTGATAGCTACACCAGGAACCTTCTCGATATATCGGCTGTACCCGTGTTGCAATCAATGACTGATTTGCCTGTGATCGTTGATCCGAGCCATGCTGCCGGACGCAGTGATATTGTTCCCGCTTTATGCTATGCGGCTATTGCAGCAGGTGCGAACGGGCTAATTGTGGAAGTGCATCCCAACCCCAGAAAAGCGTTAACTGACGGTGATCAATCGCTCAACCTGTTTCAGTTTAGATACATGATGTACAAATTGGAATTGATTTCGGCCTGTACGCGGAGCAATGAAGGGGGTTACTCATGAACGACTCTGGACATCGGCTTCTAAGTCTGCGAAGCAAAATTAAGAAAATTGATCTGCAAGTTCTTAAGCTAATTGCCCAAAGGATGGCGGTTGCAGAACAGATCGGGAGAACGAAGGCAGAATTTAGAATTCCGATTGAGAACGCTGAACAAGAAAGGGCCGTAATGAACACCATATTGGTTGCTGCGGAGCAGGCTGCTCTCCCAGCAGACGATGTGACAGAAATCTTTTTGCTAATAATCTCTCTCAGCAAGAAGATGCAGGGTGCAATCATGAAGAAAAAGGAGGTCAAATCCGGCGTCGTCAAAGAAGAGATAATCCATGGCTTGGGTTATTGGACCAGACACGGATTTACGTCGGTGCCAGACGAGAAATTCACCGAAGCGGAGATTATTGCCGCAAATGGGGGTAGCAGAGTTGGCGCGGGATACACAAATCTCGCCGGTGAAAACTGTGAGCTTCCAAGCTATTACCGTAGATGGAGCAAGTGGTGTAAAACAACAACTGAACCGGAGGAATAATTAGGCCAACAAAATCATGGCAGATACACGGTAAGGGTTCCAATTCACTGCAAAGTGGATTGAGAACCCCCTGCCCTTAACACATCAATTGTTGGTGTCTTGAGGACAGACCATCTAAATTTCGTTCCCAAGTAAACTGTCTAAAAGCTTTTTATAACATTATTACCAATGGTGTTTGATTCGTTGACGCCAAATTGACAAGACGAATCAAACATAATATTCTGATTTTGGTAAGCTGATATTCTACCTGTCAGGAAAAGCCCCGCATTTAGCGGGGCTTTGTTTTTTTACAAACTAAGTAATATCCAGAATATTAACGCGAGATCATTTTTGAAATATGGAGCATCAGCAAATCCATGGAAATATATTGCTGTTAGAAAGAGAATTGTTGATATAGCTAACAATCCTTTTTGCTTTATGGCTTTTGATATAAAGAATATTGTTAATCCTAAGAAAGAAATTAATCCAAGGAGTCCTGTTTCAACCCAGAAGTTTAAGAAAATGTTGTGTGGGTAGTTTATTGATGGAAGGTTTGGATCACTGTTGTATTTATCATAATTAGTTTTGAAACCATAAAGTCCTTTTCCTAAGATCGGTGAATCTTTAATCATTTTGTTTGCTGTATTCCAGAGAGAAAATCTGCTAACCGTTGATTTCTCACCCATAAAAGGAAGGATGATTCGGTATCTTAAGTTTGGTGTTGCTAGAACAATTAAAGCTGCAACAAAAAAGCCTATTAAAGCAGTAATGCGTTCTTTTTTGGTTGCAAAGAAGATTATATATACACCAGCTGCTGCTACAAAACCTACCCAACCTCCCCTAGAAAGTGTTAGTAAAAGGGCGATTATTCCAAGGGCGTAGGATATTTTGTATGCTTGGTTTTTTAAAGAATCTTGTTTAACAAAGGGGAGAAGAAATGCGAGTAAAGGTGCTAGGTACAACGCAAAAGCATTTGGATATTCAAAGACACTTAAGATTCTTTTTGGTTCATTAGCATTCCCCCACCATTCTGTTGGTAATCCAATTAAGGTGAAATATTGAATTATGCCATAAGCAGAAATCAACCCGACTGTTATGAAAAGAAGTTTAACAAAACGTATTTTGTTAATTGGGTTTGCAAGGATGAAGGATGAAGGAAAATATACTAAAAGAGGCATTAAGAACAAAACTAAAAACTGTCCTGCTGCTCTGTGCCAATCAGGAGAAACAAATGCTGAGATTAAACCTGATATGAAGAAAAGAAAAAAAAGTTTCTTTAAAGTCTTTGGTTGAGATTTTATGAATGCAGTAAATTCTTTTGTTGTTTTGTTTTTGATGGTCCAGATTACGAAGGAAACTAAAAATATTGCAACTAGTATTTCAAGAAAGTTGCTTGGGATTCCGAATATTGAAAATCGGATGACATAAGTAGGAGCAAGAATAAACAGAAGACTTAGAAGGTAGAACATCTATTTAAATTTTAATTTGATGCTTGTGTCAGCAGTGTTCCCTTTGTCATCAACAGCGTGTAGTGCAAAAGTGTGGACGCCTGATGGAAGTTGTTGAGATATCTGGAAACTGTATGGTTCAGTGTCTATGCTCTGGACAAATGAACCGTCAATTAACAGATCAACTCTTGTTATTTTATTGTTCACGTCAGGAGAAATATGTGTTTGTATTATGAAAGGTACTAGGTTTATGGTTGATCCATCAGGAGGAGAAATAACAGTGATTGTTGGTGGATTGCCAACGTCTAGTTGACCATTTGTTGGCTGACTTGGTGTTGGGGTTATTGGCATATCTCCTTTCGGAATGTATGAATAGCCGTGGTTTAAAGCCCATGTAGCAACAGGTTGTTCCCAGGAAATATTGTCTGGTCTTTCAGAGTGGAGTGTTGTTACTCCACCGGCAAGGTGTAGGTCATCATATTCTTTTGGTACAGAAAAACTTGCAAAGATCTCTGTCTTTGTTGCAGTCGTGTATACCCCTGGAAGTTTTCCAGAGAGCGCATCAACAATAATGTTTTGAATACCATCAGGGACTGGGAATTGTTCTACTACTGTTCCTTTGAGTGCTTCGCTCATGAATTGTTTCCAAATTGGTGCAGCTGTCATGACAGCATCCATTTTCATTAATGTTCCATCGTTGTTTCCTGTCCAAACCCCTGCAACTAATGATGGAGTAAAACCAACGGCCCAGCCATCGTGGAAGTTCTGTGTTGTTCCTGTTTTTGCAGCAACAGGTCTGCCAGGAAGTGTTAGATAGACTGAGCTAGAACCAAAAGTAAATTGTCTTGATTCATTGTCAGTCATGATACTTATTAATTCATATACGCTTTGAGGATCAAGAACTTCCTTGCTTTGATCTTTGTATTCTTCCAGAACATTTCCATTAGCATCTTCTATTTTTAAAATACCTGCGGTTTCGTGATGTACACCTTCGTTTGCAAATGTTGCATAGCCACTCACATGATCAACCAGAGTTACTTCACATCCACCTAGAACTAAGGATAGACCACAATTTTTTAATGGACTTGTTATACCAACATCGCGCATTGTTTGAACTGCGTTGTCTACTCCAATTAGGTCTAGGGTTTTAACTGCTGGAATGTTTAGAGAACCTGCGAGTGCTTTCCTTATAGAAACAGGACCATGTACTTGCCCATTGTAGTTTTTTGGAATGTAATCTTTGTTACCATATTTACCAAAGTTTGTTTCTACATCTAATCTGAGTGTTGCTGGAGTTTGAGCAAATTCTGGTTTGAATGCTGTGACATAGATATATGGTTTCATTGAAGAACCAGCTTGTCTTAATGCTGTTGCTACGTTTACTTCAGGTTCAAATGTGCAGTTTAAGCCTGGTTTACACCCGGTTGGGGTTGGGTCTGCAAAGAAGTCTTTAGAGCCCACCATTGCTAATATTTGCCCTGTTTTGGGGTCTATTGCCACCAAGGCGGCATTGTTACCATTGTAGGCTTTAGCGTTTTTTATGACACCATCTTCAATTACTTTTTCCGCTATTTCTTGTAGCTTTAAATCAAGCGTTGTTGTTATTTTTAACCCGCCACTTTCAAGGTTTGTGTCACCATATTTAGCAGCGACGTAGCTTTGAATGTATTGAACAAAGTGTGGTGCTGTAATTCTGTTTTTTATTTTTTGGAAAGCTACTTGTTCGTTTTTTGCTTGGTTGTATTGTTCTTCTGTAATGTACCCTTGCTTTTTCATTTCTGAAAGAACAGTATTTTTTCTTGCATCAAGAGCATCTCTGTGGCTTCCGTTTGGTTGGTAGTATGTTGGTGATTGTGGAAGAGCAGCAAGGTATGCTGCTTCAGCTAGTGTTAAATCTTTTGCGTGTTTGTTAAAGTATGTTTGCGCTGCAGCTTCAACACCATATGCATTGCTACCATACGGGATTTCGTTTAGGTAGAGTTTTAAAATATCGTCTTTTGTAAATCTCTCGTTTATTTCTATTGAAAGAATTATTTCTTTTACTTTTCTAGACCATGTTTTTTCTCTGGTTAAAACCGCGTTTTTAACAAACTGTTGTGTGATTGTACTGCCACCTTGTGTTTTGCTTCCTGAAATGAGGTTTACAAAAACAGATCGCATTATTCCCTTCAGGTTGATTCCACTTTCTTTGTAGAAGTTCTTATCTTCTATTGCAATGGTTGCATTTTTAATGTAGTCATTCATTTCTGAAAAAGGAATGAGGGTTCTTTTGTATTCACCATGTACTTCGTAAAGGAGGTCACCGTCTCTAGAAAGGATTTTTGTTGATTGAGCAACTTGTCTAGTAAGTAAACGGTTTGGATCGGGAAGATCTTTTGAATACCAAATGAAAAGGAAAGCAATTGTTGCTAAACCTAGTGCTGTTAAACGTATGATCCAGCTCCAAAAACGCTTGGTTTTAATGAGGTTTATTAGTTTATTCCAGAAATTAACCCCCTTTTTTATGTACTTTTGGGGTCTGTAATAGTTTACTTTATTCATATATGGATTATATCTTAGATGCTTAAAAGTTGCTATAATATCAACATGAAAACAGATATAAACGAAATATTAATCAGGGGCGTTAATGAAATTATTGACCTGGTTAGTTTAAAGAAACGTCTTAGTGGTAAAAAGAAATTGCGTGTTAAATTAGGAATTGACCCAACAGCAAAATCTATTCATATTGGAAGAGCTGTTGTTTTGTGGAAGTTAAGAGCTTTGCAAGATGCTGGTCACAAGATTGTTTTGATAATTGGTGATTTTACAGGATTGATTGGAGACACTTCAGACAAAGATAGTGAACGACCAATGCTTTCTACAAAAGAAGTTAAAGCAAATATGAAGAACTATATCTCTCAGTTTGGAAAGATTGTTGATTTAAAGAAAGCAGAGATACATTACAACTCAAAGTGGTTGAAGAAGCTTGGATATCTAGAAATTGCTGAACAGGCTGATCAGTTTTCTTTGCATGAGTTTGAAGCTCGAGAAAATATTGCTCGTAGAACTAAAGAACAAAAGCGAGTTAGTTTAAGAGAGCTTCTCTATCCCCTTATGCAAGGTTATGATTCTGTTGCTATTAAGTCTGATCTGGAAGTTGGTGGAACAGATCAACGTTTTAATTTGCTTGCAGGAAGAGTATTGCAACGTTTTTACAAGCAGACTCCGCAAGAAATTATGACGTTTGATTTGTTAGAAGGAACCGATGGTAGAAAGATGAGTTCTTCTTGGGGTAATGTCATTAACATTACTGATTCTCCTTCTCAGATGTTTGGCAAGACAATGTCTATTCTAGATCGTTTGATTGTTCCTTATTTTGTTATGTGTATTCCACATATTTCTGTTTCAGAGATTGAGGAAATTGAAAAAGGTTTGAAAGAAGGAAAGTTAAATCCAAGAGACGCGAAAGCTCACTTAGCTACTGAATTGGTTCGTTTGTATCATGGTAACAAAGCAGCTGAAGCAGCAATGGCTGGTTTTGATAGGGTGCATAAGGACAAGGGAACACCAACGAATTTAAAGGGTTTTAAGCTCGCAGAACGAAGTATTATTGAGGTTTTAATTGGTGCAGGACTAGCTCAAAGTAATAGTGAGGCAAGACGTTTGATTGATCAGGGAGGTGTAAGGATTAATAGTAAAACTTGTGAAAGCTATATCTCGATTGTTCCGAAAGACTCAATTGTTCAGGTGGGTAAAAGAAATTTTGTAAAGATAATTTAAAAAACAGGGCTTCAAGCCCTGTTTTTTTATGCTTTGTTAAATCCTCCGGCTTGGATCTGCCAAAGTTTTTGGTAAGTTCCTTTGTTTGCTTTGAGAAGCTCTTTGTGTTTTCCTTCCTCAGTTATTTCTCCATTTTCAATGACAATGATTCTGTCCATGTTCATGATTGTTGAAAGTCTGTGAGCAATGACGATTGTTGTTTTCCCATGCATGAGGTTTATCATCGCATCTTGAATTAGTTTTTCAGACTCAGAATCAAGAGATGAGGTTGCTTCATCAAGAACAAGGATAGGAGCATTTTTTAGTATTGCTCTTGCTATTGCGATTCTTTGTCTTTCACCACCTGAAAGTTTAACTCCCCTTTCTCCAACGTAGGTGTTGTATTGATCTGGGAATTTATTTATGAACTCATCACAGTGTGCAAGTTTTGCAGCTACTTTAACTTCATCATCTGTGGCATTTAGTTTTCCGTAACGGATGTTTTCCATTAAAGATCTATGGAAAAGAATTGGTTCTTGAGGAACAAGTGAAATGCCTTCTCTTAAGCTTGTTTGAGTAACTTTAGAAATGTCTTGGTTATCAATGTATACTTTTCCTTTTTGTAGATCAAAGAATCTGAAGATTATTCTTGTAATTGTTGATTTACCACCACCAGAGGGACCAATTAAAGCAACTTTCTCCCCTGCTCGTATATCAAGATTAAACTTTTTTAGAATGGATCCTGTTTTTTGATATCCGAATTCAACATTTTTAAAGCTTATTGTTCCTTCAGTTACAGTTAAATCTTTTGCTCCTTTGATGTCTGCTACCTCATGAGGTGTTAGTAAGATGTCAGTCATTTCTTGAGCATCTGACATTGCTTCATAGTATTTACGAATGTTTTTACCAAAGTTCCAAAGATGATCAAACAACCCAATTATATATATTTGAATTAATACAAAGTCACCAACTGTTAGATGTGCGCTTTCCCTGTATTTTATGGCAAAGTAAAAGACGCCAAATTCTAGTAGCACCATAAATAGTGACTGAATCATTTCAGCAACGCCTGCCAGGGTCCAGCTAAAATGCTGTATCTTGTACCATTTTTGTTGAAGGGCGTTGAATGCTTTGATTTCAAAGTTGAGAGTTCCAAACAGCTTTATATTGATGTTGTTTGTTATCGTATCTGCTAGTTGACCAGTTAGTTGACTGTCGATTTTTGATCTTTCAACATCATATTTTAGTTTGTATTCTGAAAAGAAGAATTGAAAACCAATGTATGCAAAAGCCCAGACTAAGACCACTGCTCCAACGACCCATTGTCGTGTGGACAGAATAACAACAATTATTATGATTCTAAGAAGTGTTTGGGAAATGTTCCAGTAAGCAATGTCCACGATCGTTTCAAATGATCTAGAGAATTTGTTTACTTTCCTTACTAAGCTTCCTGCAAAGTTGTTGTTGAAGAAATTGTATGAGTGCTCTTGTAGATATTTGAAACAAGTGTTGGTTAAGTCCTTTATGACTCTGAGTTCAAAGAATTGGTTTAGAAAAGTTGCGCTTCTCCAGAAAACCCATGACGTTAAAGCAGCGAGTAACATGTATACAAGGATGGTAAATAGCCTTGTTGTCATTCCTGGTTGGTTTAGCGCAATCTCATTGAACAACATTTTGTAGAGGAATGGTCTGAAAAGATCAGCAGATACAGCACAAATCATTGTTAAAACCATTATGAAAAATATCCAGGGATATTTTTTTGAATGATCCCAGAATATTCGAATTGTTTCTTTTGTTAGGTGTTTGTTCATATTTTTTTAAATCCTGCACAAAGTGCTATGGCTAAAGCATCCGCTGCATCATCAGGCTTAGGAAGTGTTTTTAGGTTAAATGTTTTTTGAACCATTAATTGGACCTGTTTTTTTTCTGCTTTACCGTAGCCGCAGATGATTGATTTAACTTGTAGTGGTGTAAATTCCTGGAGCTTTATCTTTTTTTGTTGAAGCGTTAGTAGTACCACACCTCTTGCTTGGGAAACAGTCATTGCAGTTTTGGCATTGTTTTCAAAGTATAGTTTTTCAACTCCCGCAACTTCTGGTTTATATTTAGCTATTATTCTAATCAGGTCTTTTTGAACCTCAACTAATCTTTCAGAGTCGGTTTTGGTTTTTTTGGTTGAGATGACTCCAAAATCAAGTATTTCAAAGCTGTTGTTTTTAAGTTTTTTGATTAAAGCATAGCCTGTTGTTGCTGTGCCTGGATCTATTCCGAGTATGATCATAGTTTGTAGGTTAAAGGTTTCCTGATGTGTGTACTGCTACCACATCTTCATCATCTGAAAGCGCATCGAAGAGTTTTTGAACTGATGTGGTTTGTTCTGCGTTAAGAGCAACCCCCTGTGATGATTCCATTATTATTTCTGCTTGCGCTATTTTTGCACCAACTGTTGTTATATTGTTTTTAATTTTTTCTAAGTCTTCTGGTTTTGTGTATATTTCTAGACCTTCTGTTGATTCTCTTACATCATCAGCACCAGCATCAATGGCTGAAAGCTCGATCTCTGAAAGGTTCTCTGCTCTTTCAACAAGGATTTGTCCTTTGGTTAGAAATTGCCATGCAACTGATCCGGGTTGGCCAATGTTTCCGCCATTTTTAGCGAATATTGTTCTGATGTTTTGGAATGTTCTGTTTGGATTATCACTAGCTGCTTCAACAATGAACGCTGTTCCTGCTGGACCATAGCCTTCATATTGTAAGGTGTGCATGTTGCTTGCGTCTGTACCAGATGCTTTTTTTATTGCTCTTTCAATATTGTCATTAGGCATTGCGTTTTCTCTTGCTTTTTGGATTGCTAAACGCAACTTAAAGTTAGTGTCAGGACTTGAACCGTCTTTTGCAGCTATAGTTATTTGTTTTGAAAGCTTTGAGAAGAGAGCTCCTTTTTTAACATCGGCTGCTCCTTTAGACCTTTTTATTTGTGCCCATTTTGAGTGTCCTGACATGTTATTTAAAGCTTACTAGTACAGTTATCTCCCCTTTTACACTGCCCCTTGCTTCTAGTTTGTTTAGAACTTCTGTTGCTGTTCCTCTAATGAATTCTTCGTGCATTTTTGTAAGTTCTCTTGCAACAACCACTTTTGAGTTTGGCCAGGTGTTTGCAATGAAGCCAACGCTTTTAATGATTCTATGTGGGGATTCATAGAAAATTATGGTTGCTTCTAGTTCTTCCGCGCTTTTTAATTCATTGGTAAATTTAATTTCTGTTTTAGGTACAAAGCCAAGGAAGATGAATTTGTCAGTAGGTAAACCTGATGCACATAATGCGGTTATTGCAGCATTTGGTCCAGGGATAGGCACAACTTGTATTTCCTTTGCAATTGCTGCTCTAACAATTCTAAAGCCCGGGTCTGATATTCCGGGAGTTCCCGCATCACTTAGAAGCACTGCATTTTTGTTCGCTATTTCTTTTAATACTATTGGTAGTTTTTCTTGTTCATTGTGTTCTGCAAACTGAATGAATCTTTTTGCAGGAATGTTTAAGTGCTCAAAAAGACGTTTTGAGTAAGATGGGTTTTCAGCAATAACTAGATCACAATCTGCGAGAGTTTGTTTTGCTCTGTCAGAAAGATCAGAAAGGTTCCCTATTGGAGTTGATAGTACGTACAACATTATTTTGAGTAGTGGGTTAATTTTAATCCGTGTTCAATGCATTTGTCTTTTCTTGCAGTGCAGTATTTTCTTCCAAGCCAGATTAGTTGATCGGCGAATTTGATCCAATCTTTCTCTGGAACTATTTGCATTAACTCCCCCTCTATTTTAGCAGGATCTGTGTGTTTAGTCAGACCAAGACGCTTAGCTACTCTTTTAACATGTGTATCAACAACAAAACCTGATGTAATACCAAACGCGTGTCCTAAAACTACGTTTGCTGTTTTGCTTGCTACCCCTGGAAGTTTAATGAGTAGTTTCTTTTCTCTTGGTATCTTGTCTTTGTATTCTTCGTGGATTATTCTGCTTGTTTTCTGGATCATTTTAGCTTTGTTTCTGTAGAAAGTAACTGGGTATATGTCTTTTGTTAGTTGATTGATGTTTGCGTTTGCAAAGGCTTTTGGTGTTTTGTATTTCTTGAAAAGCGGTTTTGTTATTTTGTTTACAAGAGTATCAGTGCATTGTGCTGAGAGAATTGTTGCGATTAGTAGCTGAAAAGGAGTCTTGTATATTAAAGAGGTTGTTGTTTTTGGAAACAATCTGTCTAGTTCTTTCTTTATGTTTTTGACCCTGATTTTTAGGTTTTGCATGAGGTTATCATAACATGGGGGGTTGTTTACAAAAACAAAACTCTCCCGAAAGGAGAGTTTTGCTGAAAAGTTCCACTAAAGAGCTATTTAACCATTGCAATGTATTTATCGCAATTATAATGTTAGTGAACCTAACACTTTGTTTTTGTATTCAATTGTATTTTATTTTTGTTTCAATTCACCTCACGGCGAATTTGAACTTTTCTAAATCTATTATATCAGAAAAAACGACTTTGGTCAATGGTTTGTTGAGTTTGGATATATGCGATATACTGTTTTTAGAATTAAATTTGAAGAATGAATCCACAAAATATTTTGAGTGTTAGATTTTTGTTAGGGAGATCTTGGGAAATATACAAAACAAAGTTTGCTCTTTTGTTTGGCATATTATCAGCACCTTTGGTTGTTATGGTTTTGTCGTATCTTTTATCAGAGCTTTTGCCTCCGCTTTCTTTTGTGTTGCTCATCTTGGCAGGGTTGCTTGGTTGGGCAAGTCAGCTTGCTATGATTTATGCATTAAAGACACCAGGAGTTGGTGTTTTGGAAGCATACAAGTTAGGGTTGTCTAAAATATTGTCAGTTATATGGATCGGAATATTGATTGTTGGTAATTTAGCTTCTGCTATTGCTCTGCCTTTGATTCTTGCCTTTGTTGCTTTGTCTATCAAAGAAGCTGGGATGCTTGAATCATCAAAGACTCTGTTCTTTACAGTTTCAGGAGCTGGTATATTGTTAGCTGTCTTAGGCGTTATTTTTGCGATATATTTGAGTATTCTTTTTCAGTTTTCTACATATTCCTTGATTATTGACGATCATAAAGGTGTTAATGCTCTTTCTGCAAGCACTAGCTTAGTTAAGGGAAGATGGTTTATGGTTTTTGTGAGAATCCTCGCAATGGTGGTTATCTTTACTATCCCGGTTGTTATACTAGATATGTTTATGCAGGATCAACAAGGTTTGTTTAATTTAATTCAGTCAGCCTTTGGATATATCATTGCTCCGTTTATTGTTGCATATATGTACAGTTTGTTTGTTGGTATGAAAGAAGAGAAAGTGGTTAATGTAGAAGAAAATGTTAATCAAAGGGATTGGGTTGTTGGACGTGCTGCCTTTGGTTTTGCAACAATTCTTGCTTTGCTCTTGTTTTTGATTGTTGTTCAGAAGACAACGTATTTTCCGGGTTTGAAAGAAAAGCTTGGCGTTATGAAGGCGCAGAGTAGTATATACACTAAGTAATTAAAAAATCCCCGACACTGTTCGGGGATTTTTTCTGGTGGGCATGCCAGGACTCGAACCTGGGACCAATTGTGTATAAGACAATCGCTCTACCAACTGAGCTACATGCCCTTAAGCTGCCTATTATATTACAGCACTTGAGGCAACTTTGTCACCATCATCAAGACGCATGACTCTAACTCCTTGGGTTGCACGACCTAAGGTTGAGATGGTGTTGAGTTTGGTTCTTAGAGCTTGTCCGTTTCTTGAAAATAGCACGAGATCATGTTCTTCGCTTCCTGTAACAATGTGCATTGAGATGATCTTGCCTGTCTTGTCAGTTACTTTCAGCGTCTTTATACCAGAACCACCTCGCTTCTGTATTTTGTAGAAAGAAAGGTCTGTCTTTTTGCCTAATCCATTTTCAGTAACTATTAAGACTTGGAGATCTTTAACATTGTCTTCTTTTGGAATTATATCCATGCTCATCAGAAGGTCTTTTCCTTTCAAACGCATACCACGAACTCCAGATGCTCCTCTGCCCATTGGACGAATATCTTTTTCTGAGAAACGAATTGCTTGTCCTAGTTCTGTTGAAAGCATTATTTGGTCATCGCCATTTGAAAGGTTAACCCATTTTAGTTCATCATCACCTTTCAGCTTTATAGCGATCATTCCGCTTCTGCGCACTTTAGTAAATGAATCTGATTCAACTTTTTTGATTAAACCTTTTTTGGTTGTCATTACCAGGTATTTTGCTGGCGATTTTTTTGCTTGGCAAAGGATTGCTGTTGCATATTCTCCAGAACCAAGTTGCAGGAAGTTAACTAATGCTTGTCCTTTTGCAACTCTGGAGCTCTCTGGAATTTCATAGACTTTTGTTTGGAATATGCGTCCTTTGTTAGTAAAGAACATCATGTCATCATGTGTGTTTGCGGAAATGACAACATCAACAACATCCTCTTCTTTTGTAGTCATGCCAATGACGCCTTTTCCGCCTCTTCCTTGTGTTTTGTATGTGTCAGGAGCTAATCGCTTGATGTATCCAGACTTGGTTGTTGTTATGATTACGTTTTCTTCTGCTATTAAGTCCTCAGCCTTGAACTCTCCAATTGGAGTTTTAACAACTTGAGTTCTTCTTTCATCACCAAATTTTTCTTTAAGTTCAAAAACTTCTTTTTTGATTATTGCAAGAATCTTTTTTGGTGAACGAAGTATGTCTTCTAATTCAGCAATGAGTTTTTTCTTTTCTGCTAGTTCTTCATCAATTTTTTTTCTTTCTAATCCAGCAAGTGTTTGTAAGCGCATCTCTAAGATTGCGCGAGTTTGAATTTCTGAGAGTTTGAATTTCTTAACTAGGTTTTCAAAAGCTTCTTCTTTTGTTGGAGATTTCTTTATGACTGCAATTACTTCATCAATGTGATCTAAAGCTTTTTTTAATCCCTCAAGGACATGTGCTCTTTCTTTTGCTTTGCTTAGATCAAACTCTGTTTTTCTTTTAACAACAATTTGTCTGTGTTCAAGGTATTTTTCAAGAACTGTTTTTAGGTTTAAGATCATTGGTTCAATACCACCAACCAATGCCAGCATGTTCATGTGGAATGTTTCTTGAAGTTGGCTGTATTTAAAGAGTTGGTTTAGAATTTTGTTTGCTAAAGCATCTTTTTTCAAATCAACAACAATGCGAACACCATCTTTGTCTGATTCGTCTCTTAAGTCTTTGATACCCTCAACTCTTTTTTCTTTTACTAGGTCTGCGAATTTTTGTAGTAGTGTTGCTTTGTTAACTCTGTAAGGAATTTCTGTGATGAGGATTTGGTATGCGCCGGTTTTTGTTTCTACTATGTCTGTTTTAGCGCGCATTACAATACTGCCTTTTCCTGTCGCATACGCCTCTTTTATGGCATTGATGTCATAGATAATTCCGCCAGTTGGGAAATCCGGGCCTTTGATGAATTGAAGTAGATCTTCGGTTGTTGCTTTAGGGTCATCTATTAACGTAGTTATCGCATCGCAGATTTCTGTAAGGTTGTGTGGTGGGATGTCTGTTGCCATGCCAACAGCAATACCTAAGGTTCCATTAAGGAGCAAGTTAGGTAGTTTTGCAGGTAAAACAACTGGTTCTTTTTTGGTTGCGTCAAAATTGTCTCTGTAATCAACTGTTTCTTTTTCAATATCAGTAAGCAGTTCTTCAGCCATTTGGCTCATTCTTGCCTCTGTGTATCTGTAAGCAGCTGCTCCGTCCCCGTCCATTGAACCAAAGTTTCCTTGACCATCAATGATTGGGTAGCGCATAGCAAAGTCTTGAGCCATGTGTACCATTGAGTCATATACCGCAACGTCGCCATGTGGGTGATATTTTGCAAGAACGTCTCCAACAACTGATGCTGATTTTCTGAATTTCGCGTTATGTCTTAAACCTTGTTCGTGCATTGAATACAAGATACGTCTGTGTACAGGTTTTAATCCATCTCTTACATCAGGAAGAGCACGATCAACAATTACGCTCATCGCGTAATCAAGGAAGCTCTCTTGCATTTCTGATTCTATTGTACGTTGGCGTAAAACGCCGATTTCGTCTGACATATTATTTACTTTGTTCTGAAGGTAGTGTTAATTGCGATTTATCAAGTTTGAAATTCTTTATTCCGTTTTCTATTGTTTTGAAGAGGTCTAGATTTTTGTTTGCTCCGTTTTTGTAGTTCCCTATTAAGATCCAAATGCCGATTAGAACAACCACTGCTATTACCGTAGTCATCCAAAGCAGCCGTATTTTTTCTTCTTTGGGTTTAGCTCTTAGTTTTTCTAACCACCCCATTATCTTAATGGCTCCAGCATAATTATTTTCATTGGTTGTTCAACAAGAAGGTCTTTTTTCTTTAATACAAGCTTTTCCATTTTTTCAAATTTGTTTCCAAATTCTTTTAGGAACTTTTCTTCAGAGTCAGCGTGGATTTTTAAGCCAGGCATTTTGAAATGCATAGGAATGACAAATTTTGGTTCTATGAAGTTTACTGCTTTTGCTGCGTCATCAGATGTTAAGACGCCATTTCCACCAACTGGGACAAGCATGACATCAACGTCTCCAATATCTTCAAGCTCATCTTCGCTCAAAGAGAGTTTTTCAATATGCGCCATGTCTAAGATTTTAATACCCTCAACTTCAATGAGATATATTGTTACAATACGTCCGTTTTTGTCTTTTACGGGGATTCCTGTGATGGTGTGTTCTTTAACATCGTATTCTCCTGGTCCATCTACAATGAATGGTTCTCCGGAAATGCCTGATGTCCAAGAATACATCTCATTTTCTTTCTCTGAAAGGATGATTAAATCAGCTGCTCCGCGAGGTGGGGTCAGTCCTGAATCCTTGCCAAAAGGGTCGATTATTGAGGTTGTTTCTTTACCTGTTATCTTGAATGAACTTAGTCCGAAATATGAGATTTGCATGTGTATATTTTACCAAAAAATGAGCAATTTTGGAAGCCTAAAAAGGGTCTGAAAAACACCAAGCCCTGAGGGTTAGTCAGGGCTGGTTTTGGTGTGAGGTGGGAAGTGGAGACCACAGACCGAGCAATACCCGGTAGCGCGAGCTTCTACTGCGGTCTTGTGGACGTCAGGGCAACGATGCTCCTCTTCTGCAGCCGCGCTGTGACCATAGAATACCTGGAACAGTTCATCGCAGAAGTCCGGGTTCCTGATGCCACAGCTGGCGCAGTACTTACCGTAACGCACCTGCTGATCTCCGCATTTCTTGCATGGAATTGTAAACCCTTCTTCGTAGATGAGTCCTAAGGCATCGTCCATGTCTACTGTCTTAGTTGGACAGACGGTTTCGATGGAAGTAAGGATCTCTGCGATCAACTCTTCACGTAGCCTTCTTGCTTGTTTTTCTGAGACCCTCAGGGTTTTCTTGATCTCTTGGATGTGGTTCTCCTCCATCCAGATTAGGTACACGATCAGATAGCCAGTGTTGCTAATCCTCTTTGCGAGAGGACTGCAAGCTGCTGTGAGTTCTTCTTCTGTTGCGACTTCGAGATCTGAAGAAACATCGTCCTCTTCGTCGTCCAGATCATCTGCTTGATCAGCAGTCATTCCAGGCTGCCAGGTTGATACCGTGTCTCCATATGGTCCTTGTGGGGCGTGTACTTCGCCCCTCCAGGATTCGTCGTCAGGCAGCTCGAAGGAGCTGTCTTCTTCCCATTGTGTCATGGCTCCTCCGGTTCGTGTTTTCTCGTATGACGGCATCTTACACTAGAGGCTTTGGGTCTTGCAATAACCGGGGGGATTTAGTATACTTTCAGAGCTTAATGAGTTCGCACGTTTATTAAATAATTAACAAGTCATTAGGCCTTAGAAGAAACGTGCTATTAAGAATTAACTAATAGAATAGATTTGCGGGTTAACCGCATCAATTCTCAAGTTAGTTCTTGGGATTTTTTATTTACATGTCAGAGAAAACAGCTACAGCAAATGCTCAGACAATGAATGACCTGATTCAATCAGGCCTTGAAATCAAGGTTTTGAAACCAGGAGAAGTTGTTGCGGGAAAAATTTTGTCCGTAGGAAAAAATGAAGTATATGTAGACATCGAAGGTTATGGTTTAGGCGTTGTTCGCGGCCGTGAACTTTATGATGATGAAGCAACTCTCTCTTCTTTAAAACCAGGAGATGAAGTTTTTGCTTCCGTGGTAGATATTGAAAACAAAGACGGTAACATTGAACTTTCTTTCCGCCAAGCAGGACAGGAAAGAGTTTGGTCTACCTTGCAAGAAAAGATGCAGACCAAAGAAATTGTTCGCACCAAGATTTTGGAAGCAAACAAAGGTGGTTTGATGGTTGAGATTAACAATGTCATGGGATTCTTGCCTGTTTCTCAGTTATCAACCGAACACTACCCAAGAGTAGAAGACGGTGACAAGAACAAGATATTGTCTGTTTTGAACCAGTTTGTTGGTACAATGTTTGACGTTCAGATTATCACAGCAGATCAGAACGAAGAGAAATTGATTGTTTCTGAAAAATCAGTCTTTGAAAAAGATTTGCAAGATCGTATAAGTAAGTTAAAGATTGGTGATATTGTTACAGGAACTGTTTCTGGTATTGTTGACTTCGGAGTCTTCGTTAAGTTCGGAGAACTTGAAGGTTTGGTACATATTTCAGAATTAGCATGGCAGCGTATTGAACATCCAAAGGATATTGTTAAGGTTGGACAAGAAGTAAAAGCAGTTGTTATTGGTTTAGACAAAGGCAGGATTTCATTATCCATGAAGCAGTTGGAAAAAGATCCATGGCAGGACAGTGTTAAGAAGTACCAGATTGGCCAGGTTGTTAAAGGAAAAGTTTCTAAGATTATGCCTTTTGGTGTATTTGTAGAACTTGATGACCAGATTCAAGGCCTTGCTCACTTAATGGAGTTATCACACGAAGAAGTTAAGAGTGCTGAAGATGTTTTGAAGGTTGGAGATGAGAAAGAATTTAAAATAATCTCTATTGAACCACAGGAACATCGCTTGGGTTTGTCGATTAAAGCTTTAACCGAAAAACCAGAAGAGAAAAAAGAAGAAAAAGTAGAGGCAACAGAAGAAGCAGAAAAGGAAGTTTAATACAGGGATTTAAAAAAACCGGCGTTTGCCGGTTTTTTTATTCTTCGCTTGTTTGAGACTCTTCACTATTTCTGACTCGTTCTGTTTTAAGCCGATCAACTGCTGTTGATACAGCTGCGAGTGCTTCTGGTTTTAAGTCTAATGAAATATTGTATCTAGATGGTGCTTCTGTGTTTGCAAGAACTCCGGTTAACTGCAGACCTCTTATTTTTCCTTTAAAGCTTTGGGCTAAGAGTGAAAAGTTTGCCATTGTTTCTTCCCAGGCAGCTGCGTTTATTAAAAGTTTTACGATTCTGCCATCTTCAGTGACAATACCCAGGATTCTTCTGCTACCTTCTATTTCCGGTGTAGCATTGAATGCCGCATCAAAAGTATCCCTTAACAGCTCATAGTTTCTGTGTGGGAGATCTTGGGTCTCAGATTGTCTGATGTCGCGACCTGGTTCCATTCTAGTTATTTTCCGCTAAGTATTTTTACAATTGCATCAAAGTTATCTTCAGCACTTGTCTTGTTGTCTTTTTCAACGCCGCATTTTTCACAGCGATGGGTAATGACGTATTGTCCATTTTTTAAATGAACGGCAATCGGACGCATTAATCCTTGGCAACTTGCTTGTCTATCCCCCGGATTCGCATCAACGTGTTTACTGTAGAGACAGTTAAAGCAATGGTTAGTGTAACCATTGCCTTTGTTTTTTTGACCGCAATGTTCGCAAACAAAGTCTTCAATTTTTCTTGTAAAATGTTTGCTCATTTTATTCTGGTGTATTTATTTGGCTAGCCTGATTTTACTTTTTCTTTCGTGGCAAATTCTTTTTTAATTCAAAAGGAAACTCAATTATATCAAAAAAGATATGGTCGCACCTATAATAATCAATATCCCGATAAAAAATGGTACAGCAGGATTTCTAGAAACAATGAAACTTCCAGGCTCAAATATACTCGCAATTAATAATGCAGGCAACCACATAAATACACCAGCCCACCAAGCTACAAATACGAAACCAAGTATAACTTCAGCTATAAACAATCCGATAGCAATAATTGGAATAATTATTTTCGCAGCTGTCGAAGAAAACCAAAGTGGTGCATCTAAAATGCTGACACCGCCTGGGCCAGGTTGTCTTATGAACGCACCTTGAATCAATCCTGCACCAAAACAAAAAATAAGATATTGAATTAACATAAAGATACAAAAATTAAATTATCCCGTTCGTCAACTGATTTTTCGCTTTTGATTGTTTATTGGTGCCGATGGTGGGACTCGAACCCACAAGCCCTTACGAGCAAGAGATTTTAAGTCTCTCGTGTATACCAGTTCCACCACATCGGCTCGTTAGATATATTAAGTTATTTGTTCTTATGGAGGCCACGACCGGAATCGAACCGGTGAATGAAGATTTTGCAGATCTTCGCCTTCCCACTTGGCTACGTGGCCAGTTTTTACTCTTTAACTTTCCAATTATCGCATTTTTTTAGTGCTTTAGTAAAGACCCTTTTCTTTCGTGTAAGATACAGCTTTGTACGGGGTGGATACATATATTTGTATATTTTTAAAGCGTCATTCGTCGAATATGATAGCTGGTAGCTGCGTCTGCTGTTATATATCTTTGTTTGTCTTAGTGCCAGTTTGTTCTTTAGCTTTAAACACAAGGTTTCCAAAAATTTGTGGCTACCACTTGTAAATATTATTCTTAATCGTTTTTGTTTTTCTACATATACGCAGCCATCGCCATCAAAGTACCCTCTTACAAAATCAGATAGATATCGATCCTCAATTGTAGGGAACCTCATCGTCAGTGATTTCCTTGGATATATTCCTAGTTTTGTAACAGAATCGTATAATTCTTTGTCGCCTATCCTCAATCTGTATTTTATTTTATGTTTTTTTGATTCCGGCGGGATGATTTCTATTTTATGTTCAGCGCGCAACTCTTTTTTTAGCCGACTAATTAATTCATAGTCGGTGCTAATAGCTTTCAAGTAATGAGCTCTGAATGATTGCCAGTATTCTACGCTGCCATCAGCAAATAGATAGCCTAAAGTATACGCCATTCTCTTTGACCACTTATTAAAATATTTTTCGTTTACTTTGTATTTAATCCCCATATTTTTGTATTGTAAGTTTAACAAAATGGGAATGAAAAAATTCTAAAATAAAACCCCGCCGGTTAAGGCGGGATTCTATTTTCGCTTGCATTTTTTAAGCTGACTCTGTTTCTACCTGTTGTTCTATCTCAACTAAGTCGTTGTAGATTTGAGTAGTTGCTGCATACCAGTTGGAGCTTCTTGGATAAACGTAGATTCCGTTCATCTGTTTAAGTGTCCAACCTTTGTATCTTCTGTCAATCAACTTTTGTAAGTCAACAATCCAGTCAGCGGTAGAGTCGTATCTTTTTAGACCGGCGTAACCTTTCCCAAATTGTCCGTAAATTCCGCTACAGTTATTGTAATAACAGCGTTTACCTAAGGAGCTTTCTGCATTTGAGATTGCAATGATTGTTTTCCAATCATCCTGTGCCAGTAATATTTCGGTGTAATCCGCTAAAGGAGCGCCTTTACTTTCCAAATATTCTCTGACTAAAGTTACCTTTTTGTCGATCTTCGCGTATTTCTCATGGTCCATCGTAATTAATGAACCAGGGTTTTGAGTTTTGATTTCAAAAACTATGCTTTTTTCTGAACCAACAGCCTGGGCGTGAGCCACCAAGGAACCAGGATGAATCCCAGTTACCAAGGAAACAAGAGCGGCTAAAACTGCAATCTTGTTTTTGGCAGACTGAAGGGCCTTCAAAGAAGCGTTCATTTTATATGATCAATTCCTTTCTTCCCTTAAATATTTAGATTTCAAAGTTCTAAAGCCTTTTATGGCTTGTGGACCTTTACTTGGACGGTTTTCACCGTACAAGAAAGCATTGTATCATACATTACCCCATCTGTCAAGGCATATGTCAAGGTGACTTTTTAGGGTAAAAATGGTCTAAAAAAGCCCATATTATTGGGCTTTTAGTAAGTATGTAGTTATACACCTAGCTCTTTTAGCTTTTGCTTGTACTTCTCGTAGTCTTCAATGTAGTCTTCCCTGTTTGGGTTGTAGTTTGTTGAGCTAACAGCTAAAAGCACTGCGTCTGGGCTAAAATCCTTAAACCCATGCCAGATATAGTTTCCGATGTACATAGCGCTTTGAGGAGAGTTCATTGGTATGTCCTCTAATCCTTGCCCCTTGTCTATGACTGCGGTGCAAGATCCGGAAACCATGACAAACAATTCCTCTTCTTTTAGATGGCAGTGTTGTCCAGTGTTTCCTGTTGGGTGTGATATGAAATATACCCGCTTAACTTCAAAATCAACATATTCTTTGAGTTCTAGTGGGCTCATTGCAAAGTTAGGTGCTTGGATTTTTTTTACTTCAAATTGTTTGAATTGAAGTTGCATTTTTGTTTCAGGCTATTTAATGTGCTCGTTTATATCAGCGTTTCTTTGTTTAATCTTAGCGATCCATTCCTGGTTATGCAAATACCACTCAATTGTTTTAGGGATTGCTTCTTCAAAACGATGTTCTGGGTACCAACCAAGCTCATTCATGATTTTTGTTGCATCAATTGCGTATCTTCTGTCATGTCCTGGTCTATCAGGAACAAATTTAATCGTTGACTCTGGTAAACCAAAGTATTGGAGAATTAATTTTGCAATTTCCAAGTTGCTTTTTTCGTTGTTACCACCAATGTTGTAAACTTCGCCAGCAATTCCTTTGTGTAGCATTAAATCAATTGCTTTGACGTGATCTAGTACAAACAACCAGTCGCGAATGTATCTTCCATCTCCATAGATTGGAAATTGTTCCCTATTTAGCGCTTTTGTTATTAAGTATGGAATTAGTTTTTCTGGGAATTGATATGGTCCGTAGTTATTTGAGCAGTGGCTGACAATTACTGGGACGCCGAAAGTATTGTAGTAAGCGCGGCAAAGCATGTCTCCTCCTGCTTTTGCAGCAGCATAAGGAACATTTGGTTCAAATGCTGTTTCTTCTGTAAACATTCTTTGTTCACCAAGTTCTAGGGAGCCATATACTTCATCTGTTGAGATGTTAACGAATTTGAATAGGTTGTGTCTTCTTGTTGCATCTAAGAGTGTTTGCACACCAACAGTGTTGGTCATGACGAATTCTCTTGAACCAATGTGGATGCTTCGATCAACGTGTGTTTCAGCTGCAAAGTTAACGATTGAGTCTATTTTTTCTTTAACGATTATTTCATCGATAAATTTTTGATCAACAATATCTCCTTGATAGAAAACATAGTTTGGACGATTTTCAATGTCTATCAGGTTATCAATGTTTCCTGCGTATGTTAATTTGTCTATGTTAACTATTTTGTAATGCGGGTATTTAGTAACCATGTGGCGAACAAAGTTGCTGCCAATGAATCCAGCACCACCACAAACTAAAACATTCATCTGTCTAACTTCTAAGTTCATTCCTTTTAACACAGACGCAAAAATCTCAGCAGTAAGTCCTGAGATTTTTATGGCATCATGTATTTCAATTTCTCTTTTTTTGTAAAGTTTAACAGCCAAGCGAGTGCGCTCAGATGTTGTCATCTGATTTAATATTTCTTCACTGTATGCTTCTGTTCCTGTATTGTTTCCACCATTGTTTGGATCTAAGTGTGGTGGAAATGGAGGAGTAAATTCCATGTAAGTTGTTTTAAAAGGTTTACATCGTAGATTACCAGAATACACCTTGTTTGTCAAAGGCAGAGCCTACTAAAGAGATAAGGAGTCACGGAGAGTAGCTTCTGCATTAGTGTCCTTTTAGATCACTGGAAATTTTTTCATAGATGTAATATAATTAGCGAGATTTAAAGATTCGTATCTTTTCTTTTTAATTACCCGCGCCCGGGTGGCGAAACTGGCAGACGCACTACCTTGAGGTGGTAGCGGGAGCAATCCCATGGGAGTTCGAATCTCCCCTCGGGCACCAATGGTTTTTAAAGCACGGGGGCGATTAGCTCAGTTGGTTAGAGCGCTTCGTTTACACCGAAGAGGTCAAAGGTTCGAATCCTTTATCGCCCACCAAATATGCCTCGGTAGCTCAGTGGTAGAGCGCAGCCCTAAAAATCTTTGGGGCCATGAGTAGTAATATTCATTGAGAAAAATTGGGTGAATTCGGGGAAAACCGTTTATTAAGTTAAGCGACAATCCCGAGCCAAGCCAAGAAGGGTTTAAGTTTCTTGGAAGGTGTAGAGACTAGCAAGTGAGTCCCAACAATAATCTTGCACTAGCGCCCAACTCCTCTTTTAGAGGATGATGAGATAGTCCAAATAGCCTTGGAAGAGGCTGGCGTCGTCAGTTCGATTCTGACCCGAGGCACCATAAATAACTTGTTCTTTTAAAACTGAACGGTCCGTGCTATGCTTATAGCATGAGAAAAGAAAAAGAGAAGGCTTTTAAATTGCGATTGGCTGGTAACAGCTACGCAGAAATAACGAAAAAGTTAAATGTGCCAAAAAGTACACTATCTTTTTGGTTCTCTGAAATGCCATTGTCTGAAAAAGCCAGGAAGCGAATAAGTTTAAGAGTGCAAGCAGGTTCTTTTAAGGGTTTGCTGAAAAGAAACCAATTACAAACACATTTAGCGAGACAGAGGGCAAAGGAAACAAGATCAGTTTCAAAATTGGATGTTGGAACATTAAGTAAACGAGAGCTTTTTATCTTGGGGGTGGGTTTGTATTGGGCCGAGGGCTACAAACGTCAAATATACAAAGATGGTAAGGCAAAAACCTACCACCCTGTAAGTTTAAGTAATTCTGATCCAAACCTTGTTAAAATCTTTTTAAGATTTTTGCGAGAAGTATGTGGTGCATCTTCAGAGAAGATAACAGCACATTTAAGGATATATGAACATCAGAATGAGAAGGAGCTCTTAAAATTCTGGAGCCAGGTGACTAAAATTGCGCCAAGCAGGTTTTCTAAATTTTATTATGGCGTTAGCAAATCAAGTCAACACAAAAGACCTTTTAATATCTTGCCGTACGGAACAATTCAGATTAGAATAAATGATACTAAACTTTACCATCAAATTATGGGATGGATTGAAGGTTTAGAAGAGCAAAAATAATTTAAGCGGCTATGGTTCAATGGTAGAACTCTTCCTTGCCAAGGAAGTGACACGGGTTCGATTCCCGTTAGCCGCTCCAAAAAAGAACCCCACTTTTTAGTGGGGTTCTTTTTATTTCTCGTCTATTCTCCAGCTTCCGTCTTGTTGTTTTATTATCTTTCCTGGTATTTCAAAACCTGATGCTAGTTTGTGTCCCCCGCCTCCGAAAAGATTTGCAAGGAAAGAAACATCCATGTTTTTGTTTTCTTCGCTTCTTAAGCTTCCTTTTACTTGGTTGTCGTCTTGTCTAAGGAAGAGCGCGAATTTAATTCCCGGTATTTTGTTTAGTGTTTCAACGAATCCTTCAAAAGTATCATTTGATACTTCTCCAAGTTGATCTAAGTCTTCTTGTGTTACAACGCTTATCGCAACCTTGTCATCATTTAGTAGTCTTGTGTTTTCAATTGCTTTAGCCCAGGCTTTTAGAGAGTTTAAGTCTTTGCTTTGATATGTTGATTCATATATTTTGTCGATTCTTGCTCCATATTTCATTAACTCACCAGCAGCAATCAAGGTTGAAGGCTGAGTGTTTGAATGCATGAAAGAACCTGTGTCTGTAAACATTCCGGTTAAAAGACATTTTGCAATATCACTGTTGAATTTGATGTCTAGGTATTTGAAAAAGTCATAAACTAATTCTGCGACTGAAGATTTTTGCGCGTCTACTAAATTAACTGTTCCATACATTTGATTGTCTGGGTGGTGATCAATGTTTAGTATTGGTAGGGTTGAGTTAATTATGGCATCGAAGCCAGCTCTTGTTTTTTTACCACATCCGAAAAGGATTATTCCGTCATAGAATTCGTTTGTTACTGGATTTGGGAGTTCTGAAAGGATTAAGTTTTGTCTTGGAAGAAATTGAAGTCCTGAAGGAACTCCGCCATCTGCAACTAGTGTTGCTTGTTTGTTCATTGATTCTAAGACAACAGACATTGCAAGCATTGAACCTCCGTCATCTCCGTCTGTTCTTGCGTGAGATGCCATTAGGAAACGATTTTTGTCTGTTATGAATTTTTTTGCTTGTTCAAAGTTATTCATTGGTTTCTTCTCTTTCTTTTTCAATCTCGTGGAAGATGTTGCTGATGTGTTCTGCATATCTTGCGCTTGTGTCTAGATGAAATGATATTCTAGGGACAATCTTAGTTTCAACGTGTCTGTTTAGTTCACCTTGTATATCGTAAAGATTTTTCTTTAGTAGTTCTAATATATGTTTATCGTTTCCATTTATTATTGTGATCCATATTTTTGCCCAGCGCATATCTCTGGAAGTCTGAACTTTTGATATTGTGACTATGCTTTTGCTGTTTTTAAAGTAAGGTAAAAGTATTACTCCTAATAATCTTTGGATTAAGGAGTTTATCTTTTCTATACGGTTAGTCTTTTTTTTGGGTGGGAATTGCATGGGTTTTTAAAAGTCCTGCAAGCAGGACTTATTTATTAGAAATGAATTCTTTTGCTTTGAGTTTTTCTTCGAAGGACTCAATGACATCTCCTTCAACGATCTTTGTTCCGGAGAGTTTAACCTTCATCCCGAATTCATCCCCGCTATTTACTTCTTTCGCGGCTGTTTTGCTCTGTTGTAACTCAAGGATTTCACCACGTCCTGCTTCTTCCCCGTTTCTTATGACTGCGATTTCTCCTGATTTTTTAAGCATGCCTTGTTCAACACGGCCTCCAACTATCATAGTGTTTTTTTCTGTCATGAAGACTTTGAGAATCTTTGCTTTTCCAAATGTTGTTTTTATTAATTCAGGAGAAAGCATTTTAACAACAGCAGTTGTTACGTTTTCAATTAATTCATAGATGATATCGTACATATCAATGGTTACTTTTTGTTGTTTTGCAAGACCAAGCGCTTTGCTGTTTGCTTTGGTGTTAAAACCAATGATTGTTGCTTTTGATGTTGATGCTAATGTAACGTCGTTTTCGTTTATTTCCCCAGCTCCTTCTGCAATGACGTTTAGTGTTACTTCGTCGTTTTTAAGTTTGTCTAACGATTGTTTGATTGCTTCTAAAGAACCCAAGACATCTGTTTTTATAATTAGGTTTAAGGTTTTGCTTCCTGCTTCCACTTTTATTCTCTGGTTTTGAGTTATTCTTCTAACTCTTTCTTTTCTTTGAATTTGGTAAGCAATTTGTTTTGCTTCTTCTAGTGTTTCTCTTGTTGAAAGAATGTCTCCGGTTTGAGGAACATCTGAAAGCCCTGAAATCTGAACAGGAGTTGAAGGTAATACTTCTTTGATCTTTTTGCCGTGCTCGTCTTCTAATGCCCTTACTCTTCCGAAAGTTCCACCAATTGTGACAATGTCCCCTATCTTTAGTTGTCCGTTTTGAATGATGACTGTTGCAACAGGTCCTTTTCCTTGTGAAAGGTGTGATTCAATAACTGTGCCCAGGGTTTTTCCATTTGGGTTTGCTCTGAAGTTTTCAACTTCAGCGGTTAGCAAAACCATTTCTAAGAGTTCATCAATTCCTTGGCCTGTTTTTGCAGAGATTGGTACTGCGATTGTTTTACCACCCCAGTCTTCAGTTAAAACACCGTGCTCAGCTAGCTCTTGTTTAGCTCGCATTATGTTTGCCCCCTCTTTATCAATCTTGTTGATAGCAACAATTAAAGGAGTGTTTGTGAATTTTGCTCTGTTTATGACTTCAATGGTTTGAGGTTTAACTCCGTCATCAGCCGCTATTACTAAGATGATGATATCTGTAACGTTTGCTCCTCTAGCACGCATTTCTGAGAAGGCTTCGTGTCCTGGAGTATCTAGTATTGTTATTGGTTTGTTGTTTTTTTTAACTTGATACGCACCAATATGCTGTGTGATTGCTCCTGCCTCTCCTGCGACAACGTCAGTTTTTCTTATGTAGTCAATTAAAGAAGTTTTACCATGGTCAACGTGTCCCATGATTGCAATGATTGGTGCTCTTGGTTTTAATGACGCTTCGTCTTCTTTTTTTAGCATGTCAGCAAGAGAACTTGCTCCTAGGTCAGCATCAGTTTGAGTTTTTTCTTCTTCAGGATTGAATCCAAGTTCTTCTGCAACGATTGCTGCTGTGTCGTAATCTATCTCTTCATTGATGTTTGCCATGACTCCGTTTTTTAGTAGGGCTTTTATTACTTCTTGAACAGACAAACCCAAAAGATCAACGTAGTCTTTTACTTTGATGAATGTCGGTAGTTTTATATCTTTCCTTACTTTGGGAGTTGTATCAACTATTTTCTGTTTTGGAAGTAGTGCATCTAAGATTTGTCGAGCTAAGTAGTTGTCTATTTTTCTTGCTCTTGGAGACAATCTAATACCTGCTTCGGCAACTTTTTGGCGAAGCTCTTTTTCTTTCAGATTTAGTTGTTGTGAGATTGAACTTAAATCCATAACTTGTGTAGTATACGGATTTTCTGAGGAAAAATCAAGTTCGCGATATTTAAGATGCTCTTTTGAAGGAGGATGAAAACTTTGGTATGTTCAGAAATTTTGCTCAAAAACAAAAGACGACATTTTTGTATATTAAAACGTTCTGTTTTTGCCAACAATCATTCTTAGTTTTTGTGCAGTAATTGTAACTCCAGATGGAATTCTTGCGACTTCATTTCCGTCCACCGTTATTTTGTATCCTTTTGGTTCTAAGAATTCAATCTGTTGGCAGCGGATTGCGGTTGCTCCTGGAATTTTTTCGTAGCACCCGCTTTCTATTTCTTGTTTGTATCTTGCTGCTGTGAATCTTGATAGTTTTTCTATCATCACAATATCTAAATTACCATCTTGTGGGTTTCCTATTGGACCACCAGCGCACATTTCTGTTCCCCTTGTGTTTATAATCAGAGCCCCCATTATCTTTGAGCTTATGTTGTATGAATCATCTATGCGCATTTTTAAGTCTATAGTGCTTCCCGCGAATAGTCTCATTGAAGCCATGAATCCCATTGGTTTGTTTGTTTGTTCCCCTACTCCTAATTCGAGATAGCTTAGGAAGTAACTGTCATTAATTTTTGCTAGATCTAGTTTTTCTATACGTCTGCTGGCAATTGTTTTAACGCAGGTATGAAGATCTGTCATTCCTAGAATTCTTCCTAGTTGTGTATCTTTTGAAAAAGGAATGAAACCCAAAGTAAAATCACGATCCTTGGTTGCGACAAGCATCTGGCTAAATGTTTCATCTGTTCCGCAAGCAACAAGAGTCTTTACTCCTCGACTTGCTGCAGTATCAACTAAATCTTGCATTAAACGTAGTGGAGTGATTCTCGCCATTTCACCACTGACATTGAATTCTGTTAGTAAGCTTTGTAGTTCAGCTTGTTGACGTTCAAAGTTTTTTTGCGGAATGTTATGTGGATCAAGAATGTAATAGTACATCTAGTTAACAGTCCGTTATTTTTTCTTTGTTGCGTTCTCCTCGATTGGTTCAATGATGCCGCCGTTAGCGTCTTTCATTGTGCATTTACCTGCAAAGTAAGCGCCTTCTTCTACTTGTAGTGTTCCGCAGGACATATCTCCTACTAAACGACCGGTTTTACCTAATACCAAAGCTCCTGAAACCTTAACGTTTCCTTGGACAACCCCTGATATTATTGCGTTTTCTGCTTCTACATCAGCAGAGATTTTTGCACTTTCTCCGACAAAAAGGTTTTGGGAAGTTTTTACTTTTCCAGTAACAGTTCCGTCGATTCTTAGGTTGCCCTGGCTTTTTAAGTCTCCATCAATCTTCACTGATGGTCCGACTATGCTCTCTCCGTTTTGTAATCCTTCTTTTTTATCCATATGTTTTCTAGTTAATTATTTTGGATTCTTTTATTGCTTGTTCTTCTTCTTTTGTGAGCGTAAACTCACTTTTGCTTTTTATTATTGGTTTTGCGTAAATTCTGTTTGCTTCTCTGCCGTGCATTGAGGTTATCACAACTCCATTGTTGTGATCATCAAGCAGTGCCATTGAAAAGCTTAGGTTGCCTCCGTCATCAGCAAAAGGGTTGTACCTTACCATTCCAATTTTTTGGATTGAGTATTTTTGCTGTTTACGTAAGTCAGCAATTGCTTCCTCTAGTATGTCACTTTGTTTTGTCAGCTCATTTATTTTCTTACTCTGAGCAATTATGAACTGCTCAAGGTTCGAAGCTTCTTTGCCTGTAAAAAAAGCTTTTGCAGTTTTTCTGAAACGCAAAAGCATAACAATAGCAAATATTGCTGCGATTAAACTTCCCCCAGCGACAATGAGGCTTACTAGCTCCAAATTATTCATAGGCAAAGTCATAATACAATGAATATGCTCTTGCCGCAAACCCAGTCCCCCGTGCTATACTTTATGCATATGCAAGAACAAGAATACGAATTAATAAAAAAAGATTTGTACAAAGTGTTGATTTTGAATGCTTTGTATTTAGGCGCTATTTTGGTTCTGTATTTTACAGACCAAAAAACTCATTATCTGCAAAACTGGTTTGCTAAAATTTTGCACTTCTAGTTTTTATGGGAGTTGTAAAAGAAATTAAATGCCAGGATTGCGGGCCAGTACCAATTCATCATGGTCTTTCTAAGGCCATTTTGATTATTGACTGGTTTTCAACACCATTTAACAAGTTTTCAATTGGATTAACTCGTTTAATCTCAAAGGTTTTTAATGGTTTTGGGATTGATGATATTGGGTATATTTTTTGGTTGTTAAGTAAAGTTGGCTTAGCAAAGGTTAAGTATGAGCCGGATGATTTGAATTCTGACCGGGCAAAGTGTATTTGGGAGGCTGCAAACAAAAGAGGTATTAAGGTTAAAGAAATACGGGCTTTTGGAAGAACTTTAGAACTTTTTGTTGCTGAATATGATGGTAAAAAGCTTCTCTTTGAAGCATTGCCAAGGTCAAAGGGTCCTCGTTCTAAAGGGTATTATTGGATGGACAACAAGGCAAAAATGAGAACTGAGTTTATGAAAGCTGGGATTCCGGTTGCTTTTGGAGATGTTGCTTTTACATTTAAAGGAGCAAAAAAAGTTTTAGATCGCGTTAAGTCTTTGCATGACGAAGCGCTTGTTTCAGGAAAACCATCTGGCAGTGGTTTTGTTATTACTAAGCCACATATTGGTTCTAGAAGCAGACATACAAATATTCACTTATTAACTGATCAGGAATTAATGAGAGGATTTAAGATTGCAAAAAAACTCTCCCCTTTTGTTATTGTAGAGCAAGAGTTAAGTGGTATGGTTCATCGAGCGGCTGTTTTAGGAGGAAAGCTGGTTGCTGTTTTGCGTCGTGAACCACCGTATGTAATTGGAGATGGAGTTAGAAATGTTAAAGAGTTGATTGAGGAAGAAAACAGGAATCCAAAAAGACAAGGTCCATATTTCCATCAAATTCCAATTGACGAACAAACAGAAGCAGAGCTTGCTCGTTTAGGTTTGTCTTATACAACCATTCCTGCTTCAGGAGATATGGTCATTGTTAGAAACAATATTGGTAGAAGTTCAGGTGGGTCTAATTCTGATGTTACTGATTTAGTGCATCCTGACAACAAAGTTTTGTTTGAAAAGGTTGCTGTAGTAATTGGAGACTCCATCATTGGTATTGATTTTATAATCGAAGACATATCAAAGTCATGGAAAGAACAATATCCTTGCGGAGTTATTGAGTGTAACAGCGTGCCGTTTTTAGATTTGCATCACTTCCCTCTTCGAGGAAATGTTGTTGATACGTCTGGTGCTTTGTGGGATATTGTTTGGCCAGAAGCTAAAGTAGTTCTTTAGTTGTTGAAACTTTTTTCAAAGGTTTCAGGATCAATGTATAGTTTTGTTTTTATGCCCAGGTTTACAGCAACTTGGGTGTTTTCAATTTCATCGTCCCAGAATTCAATGTTTTCTGGTTCTATGTTTAACTTTTTTATTATTTCTTCAAAGAATTCTTGCTCTGCTTTTACATATCCAAGATCACAAGAGAAAAACATTCCATCGAAATGACCTTGTAATACGTCTGTGATGTATTTTGCTCTGTATTTTTCTTGATCAGCGGTCAGATAGCATTTGAAGCCCTTTTTGCGTAAATGATCAATGATATCAAGGATTTTTGTGTTTTTAATTACATCTGATGTAAACCAAAGGTTGAGGAAATCTTCGACAGTCCCATCCCATTTCCATTTCGGTAAGTATGGTTTTAATTGTTCTTTGAGATCAGCTTTCCCTGTTCGGCAGATTCTAAAATCATTGATGAAGAATTCTGTAATATTTTTTAAAGGCACTCCGTATTTTTCAGAGTACATTTCACTGAAGTATTTTGGTCTTGTTATTACAAGACCGTCTGCGTCAATTAAAAGTGTTTTCATATATTTGGTGGACCTAGGCGGAATTGAACCGCCGTCTGAGCAATGCGAATGCCCTGTTCTACCACTGAACCATAGGCCCTAGTCTGAGGTTTGTCCTAGAATCATACCAATCAAAAGCCATAACAACAACTGGGTTTGTTGGAGTGTGTAGAAATAATGGTCAAAGAACATTAAGAAAATCATTGCTACGAACGCTGAAGTTAAAGCAATGCTGTATATTAATTGTTCGCCTTCTGTTTTTTCGATTTGATGCATCCCCTTTTTCAATATTGAGGCGAAAAGAACAGAGATTAGTATTAAACCAACAATTCCTGTTTCACATGCAACCTCAAGGAAGAAATTATGCGGAGGTTGAACTTGCCATGACTCAGTGGAATTAAGCTGTTTGCTCATTTCCGGGATCATATTCCCTATTCCAACTCCAAAGATTGGATGTTCAGAGAAGATTTTTAATCCAGTTGTATTGTAAAGAGTTCTGTTGTACACAGTTGGCGCTGTATTTGTGCGAGCATTAAGGAATGGAAAAAGAATAACTATTGATAAGATAGTTGTTGTTAAGATGATAGTTAGTAGTTTTTTGTATTCTAGCTTTGCTTTTTTGATTAGGAGAAAAAGTATTAGAGTAAGGGATATGTATAGAGTGAGGAGGCCTGATCTTGAAAACGTTAGGTAATTCCCTATGATCATTATCGCTACGGCAAATCCATAAAAAATCTTTTGTTTATTTTTATTTTCTTGGACAAACAAATATATGGCTGTTGCACATGTAACAATCAAGAAAGCAGACAACTGGTTTGGATGAGCAAAGGTTCCGTAAGCTCTAATGAACTTTTCTCCATCAAGATCTATTTTCGCAACTCCGTCTATATATTTCCCTATTATCTGTTCTCCAAAGATCCTTAATCCAAGTGAGTGTTGTACGAGAAACTGACCAAGAGCTATTAAGCTTTGGAACACCCCTGCTATTACCAATGATATGCTGATAAGCCGTCTGTAGTTTGCTTCACGTGATACATTTAAGGCAAAAATGGCTAAGATAAGCCATTCTAGGGTTTTTAAACCCCAATACCAGTCATTTACACCACGTGGTGAGATTATCAAAAGTGAAAAGAGGGTATTGAGGGCTATTAACCCAAAAACCCAGTATTTATTGAGGTTTTTTGAGATTTTGCCAGTAAATATGGACCAAAACAGGGTAATTACAAGAAGAATATCAGATACATATAGGGCTATTGCCAGGTACTCGGAGAACTGGCTATTCAAGGTTGGAGAGAGATCAAAGAAAATATGCCTTTTTTGAAAGGGGAGTGTAAAAATCAGAAGAAACAAGAGGGTTTTAAGGATTTTGTCTGATGTTAGTTTCATGTGTAACGAAATACTTGATTTATTGATGATTTTATTGTCTAATACTTGATTTATACATCAATCTGTGTTCTTTTCATAATTATATGTTAGCTAGACGCAATAACCAAATACAGATAATATACCTAGGTAAATAGCGCGTTTTTTGCCCTCGTAGCTCAGTGGATTAGAGCGGTTCCGTCCTAAGGAAAAGGCCGTAGGTTCGATTCCTACCGAGGGCACCATAATTTAGGGCCCATAGTTCAGTGGTAGAACGCGTCCATGGCATGGATGAGGTCGGAGTCCGATTCTCCGTGGGTCCACCAGAAGGAAAGAAAATATATGAAAATTTCAAAATTCTTACATTCTTGCATTCTATTAGAACAAGGGGATTCAAAGATCCTTTTTGATCCAGGAACTTATTGTTTTATGGAAGGGAAAGTTAAAGCAGAAGATTTCAAAAACATTTCTGGAATTTTTATTACGCATGCTCATCCAGACCATTTTGATATAGAAGCGCTGAAAATAATTATAAAAAATAATCCTCAGTGCAAGATTTACACTAACTCTGATATGGGACAAGTACTAAGTGAAAATGGAATTTCGTTTGAACAGTTTGAGGATGGTGAAATAGAATTAAGACCGTTTAAAATACAGGCATTTTTTGCAGCTCATGCGCCTATTCTAAAAAGACAAATGGTAAAAAATACTGCATTTTTTGTTAACGAAAAGTTTTTACACCCCGGGGATTCGTACGCAGAGTCAGTTATGCAATTAAGTCCGGAAATTTTAGCATTACCAGTTGCTGGTCCATGGATGGATATGAATGCTGGCGCGAATTTTACATATAAGTGTCATGCAAAAACTGTTTTGCCAATTCATGATGAGCATATTAAACAATTTTTTTCGACGAATATGTATAAAATATGGGAAACTGGCTTAGCAGATCAGGGTGTTAAGTTTGTTTCTATGTTAAACGCTGGAGATTCGATAACTATTGATTAGAACTAGTAACAGGATGTGGCTCAATTGGCTAGAGCACTCGCTTCGGGTGCGAGAGATTCTCAGTTCAAGTCCGAGCATCCCGACCAAAAAAATAATGCAATTTCCAACATACAAAAGAGAAGAAGAGAAAATTCAAAATGGCTTTGATTTCATTATTGGTTGTGATGAAGTTGGCGCAGGGCCATTGGCAGGACCTGTTGTAGCAGCAGCGTGTATATTAAAGAGTGAAACAATAGGGGACAGAAGAACTTCTGACAAATGGTACTACAGAGTTCGTGATTCAAAGACAGTAAGTGAAAAAGAAAGAGAAGAGTTAGCTGTGGTTATAAAACAAAACTGTTTGTGTTATGCGGTTTCAGAGGTTCATCCTGCTGAAATAGATGATATAAACATACACAACGCAAGTCTATTAGCGATGCATAGAGCAGTTTCCAGTCTTTTAGAACAACTAAATATTAAAGATCTTAAAAAGATATTTGTTTTTATTGATGGAAAGTTTAGAATAAAAGAACTGTCTTTAGAACAAGAACCTGTGATCTCAGGGGATTCAGAAATACTATCAATTGCAGCAGCATCGATAATCGCAAAGGTTCATAGAGACGGTTTGTTAAGAAATATAGATAAAGTTTTCCCAAACTACGGATTTGCAAGACATAAGGGCTATGGAACAAAAGAACATATTCAAGCAATACAAAAGAATGGGGTATTGGATATTCACAGAAAATCGTTTTTAAAGAACATCATTTAATACGTGGAAGAGTGGCCGAGTGGTTGAAGGCGCAGCTCTCGAAAAGCTGTATGGGTCAAAAGCTCATCGTGGGTTCGAATCCCACCTCTTCCGCCAAAGATAATCGCCCTAGAGGCGGTTTTTTGTTATATTATCAGCAAGAGGTCATGTTTCACATCTTTCATCGAGGTAGATCATGTGCTGGAGAGATGATGTTCCCATGTCGCGGGTGTGCATACGTTGTGGCCAGCAATACTACGGCGACCTCGGGCACCGAGGATGTCCAGGCTGGCGGAAGAAAGATGAGCCAGCAAGCTCATCAATCGTGAGCCCCACGGTAAATACTCCGGGAGCAGAACAACCAAAATAAGGAGGGTAGCTGAGCTATTTACTCAAGAACCCGGATCCGCTCTCAATCAACTGAGAGCGCCTTCCCTTAACACGTCACTTGTTGGTGTTTTGAGGAAAGAAAAATAGTTCTAACATCCTCCACGATGCCCCGCCAAGAAATCAATAATTAACATATGTCATCTAATATGATCCCTATTACTTCAATACGCAATTACGGCCAGCTATATTTCCTGTCAGGACAAATAGGTCTTAAAGATGGAGTCTTGGTTTCAGAAGATATCAAGGAACAATTAATTCAGACAGTAGAAAATATAAAAACAATATTAAAAGAAGTTAATTTAAGTTTAAATAATGTTGTAAGTGTTACAGCATATTTAATAGAGCAATCAGATTACGCAGTATTTAATGAAATATATGCTGAGTTGTTTCAGTCGCCTTATCCAACGCGAACAACAGTAACAGTAAAATCTTTACCCTTGAATGCAAAAGTTGAGCTTCAGGTTATAGCTTCAAAGGAGTAGAGTAATTGAGATGAAACAAATTTTAATAATCTACACATCCATAGGGCTGGGTCATAAAAAGATCGCTGAAAACATTGGCGCTTCTTTAAAAGAAGACCTTAACAACAGCGTTGAACTATTAGATCTGTATGATGTTGAATCTGGGGGCTTAAAAAAATACGGAGAAAAGCTCTACTATATCCTCCTAAAACACTCTCCATGGATTTGGGAATTTTTTTACACAAACAAAGTGTTCATAGAAGTAACTCTTCCATTTAGAACATTTGTTGCTAGTTTCAATGCTAGTAAATTAGAGCAAGTATTAAAGAATAAACATTACGATATTGTAATTAGCACACATGCCAATTCATCTGCAATCATTTCATATTTAAAGAAAAAAGGAATATATACTGGAAAGTTTGTAATTGCTTTCTCTGATTATCACTTACATAGATATTGGCTATACGACAATGCGAATTTGTACCTTGCTAATATAAATGAGCAGAAGAAGGAGATGGTTTCCCGTGGAATTGATCCTGAAAAGATTGCTGTTTGTGGTATTACATTACAAAAACAAGAGTCCTTGGTTGATAAACAAAAGGTGAGAAACAATCTTGGGTTAAAAGAAAATGATAAGATAGTCATTGTTTTTGCTGGTAGTAGAGGCTTTGGTATGAATTCAGATATCATAGATCAGCTTGTAAAAATAAACGCAGCGATCCTCGTAGTTTGTGGAACAAGCGTTGAGATAAAAGAACGCCTAACACAGAAATATCTTCAAACCACTAACGTTAAAGTTCTTGGATATTCAAATTTCCGCGAACTCATTTCCATCGCGGACATAGTTGTTTCAAAGCCGGGTGGTCTGACAGTTGCTGAATCCTTAGAGCAAAATGTTCCAATCCTTGTCTCGCATTTTCTCCCAGGTCAAGAACGTTTAAATATAGACTACTTAAAAGAGCACAACCTCGTAATGCCATTGTCTCTTGATTTCTATGAGGCTGTTAAAGATGAAATACAGACAGGAAATTTCAGATCCTCACTAAAAGACAGCCCTGATTTAAAACGTATAGTCCAATATGGGGAAGTAGTTCGTGAAGCAATTTCAAAGCTTTAGAACTGTTGACCAGAACCATTAATTTTAGTAGTATAGAAACACGAATATAACAGAGTGAAACAATAAATATGGCTAAAGAAAAAAGATCATTTTTCGGGAAAATAATGGGTGGGGATGAACCAGCTCAGCAGGTAAACGTAAGCACAGAGCAATATGTGCAGCCTTTGCAGACTGTTCAAGATATAGAAGAGGAACAAGTTTTAGCAGAAGTTGATGATTCACAGGGCTTGGAGATAGACGCTCCTTCTCAAGCAAACGCTGATGAAGAATGGATGTCTGATTACGAAGGGACTTTAAATATTGACCTGTATCAAACCAGAGACAATGTTATTATCAAATCAACAATTGCTGGTGTTAAGTCTGAAAATCTAGACATTACAATTGCAAATGACATGGTTACCATTAAAGGTGAACGTGTTAAAGAAGAAAAGATCCCCGCAGAAGACTACTTCTATCAAGAGTGCTACTGGGGTGGTTTTTCAAGAAGCGTTATTCTACCGGTTGATATTGATAGCGAGCATGTAGAGGCTGACTTAAAAGACGGTATTCTAACAGTAATTCTACCTAAAGCAGCAAAAGCAAAGACCAAGAAGATTAAGGTAAACGGCTAACAGTGATTTCAAATGCCTCTGGGCTAACCCAGAGGCATTTTTTATGTTAAAATATTACATATGGCAAGACCTAGGAAACACAAAGAACACCTCATTCCAAAACCAAGCTTAAACTTAAGCCCTGAGACCAAAAAAGGGCTTGCAGTAGTGTTGTTTGTAGCCCTTTTTCTTATAACTTTGCTTTCACTTTTTGGTAAGGCCGGTGTAGTGGGTGAATACATCTCTAATGGTTTTGTTTTTGGTTTTGGGTATATCGCATACCTGGTTCCAGTAATTTTTCTTTTGATAGGTATTGCTTTGTATAAACAAAGCGTTGATGAAGGTGATGGGCAGCACTTCTATTTCCGAACATACCTTGGAGCCTTTATTCTCGCAGGTTCATTAGCAGGGTTGATTCATATTTTTTACATGCGCGATGGTAGTACTGCATTAGATTTAGTTTCAAAAACAATTGGTGGTGGATACCTTGGAGCATTGTTTGGTTACCCATTCTTTTCCCTAACTGGTTTCTGGGCTGCCTTGGTTATTCTAATAGGTATCATGATTACGGGTTTGTTAATAACCTTTGATGTTTCACTATCGAAATTAATTCCAAGCAAAACAGATTCAGATGAAGAAAATGGAAGGAAAGTTAATTTTGATGTTGGACCGATAAGAATAAACAGTATGGGTAAGAATGGTTTTGTCTCCGAGAAAGTTTCTTCAAAGAATAGAATGACGGGGGATAGTGATGAAGAAAAAGCAAAGTTAAAAACAAGGTCAATGGAACCAATAATTTCCGCACCTTCCCAGGACAGAAAAACAGATATGCCGGCAATCATTCTTGATGACAGAAAAGACTGGAAACTGCCGCCGTTTGATTTGTTGGAGGACTCTACAAACACAGTTGACAGCGGAAACATAGAAGTAAATGTTTCAATAATTCAGAAAACACTCTCAGATTTTGGCATAGAAGTTGAGATGGGAGAGGTAAATGTTGGACCGACGGTTACTCAATATACTCTAAGACCAGCAGTCGGAGTTAAGCTTTCTCAAATAGCTGGGTTGCAAAATGATTTGGCACTCGCACTTTCCGCGCACTCAATTAGAATGGAACTGCCAATACCGGGTAAAGCTTTAGTGGGTATTGAAATACCAAATGTTACTAAGGCAATTGTTAGATTAAGAGAGGTTTTGCAAACAGAGAACTTTGTTAAACACCCATCCAATTTGGCTTTTGCTTTAGGTAGAGATGTTTCAGGTCATCCAATGGTCGCAGATCTTGCGAGAATGCCGCATTTGATGATTGCTGGGGCGACTGGTTCAGGAAAGTCTATAGCGTTAAATTCTTTTTTGATATCCTTGCTTTACAAAAACACACCCCAAGATGTTAAGTTCATTATTATTGATCCAAAACGCGTTGAAATGACTTTGTACAATGGAATTCCTCATTTGATGACACCTGTTGTCATAGATCACGAAAAAGCAATTAATGCCCTACGATGGGCGGTTGCTGAAATGGACCGAAGATACAAAGTTTTGGCTGAAGCAGGGAATAGGAATATATTAGAATACAATGCTAACGCAGCTCTAAAATTAAACTACCTTGTAATTGTTGTTGATGAACTCGCTGACTTAATGGCAGTTGCTAAAAATGACGTTGAAGCAGCTATAGTGCGTCTTTCTCAGATGGCAAGAGCTGTTGGTATCCACTTAGTTCTTGCAACTCAGAGGCCTTCAGTTGAAGTTATAACTGGTTTAATTAAAGCAAACATTACTTCAAGGATGGCTTTTGCCGTTGCTTCTCAAATTGATAGCAGAACAATAATAGACTCAATGGGAGCTGAATCACTTCTTGGAAACGGAGACATGCTTTTTGTGACAGCGGAAGTTCAAAAACCAAGACGTATTCAAGGAGCATTCATCGGAGAACAAGAAGTGCATAGGGTTGTTGATTTCTTTAAAAAACAAACTGGTGCTGTCATATACAATGAAGAGATATTAGAAAAACCAAAACATAAAATGTCCATACCAGGACTTTCTAACGATGATGGTGGTGACGAGTTGCTTGCTGAGGCAGAAGAAGTAGTAAAACAAGCAGGCAAGGCTTCAGCTTCGCTGTTACAGCGAAGATTAAGGGTAGGCTATGCTCGTGCCGCTCGTTTGTTAGATCTTCTTGAAGATCGAGGAATAATAGGCCCAGGAGACGGAGCAAAACCACGTGAGGTTTATGTTTCAAGAGAAATGGGTTCTGTTGCAGATGAGGAGTATGGCGATGACTCAAATATTTGAAACAAAGAAAATACAAATGGAAACTCTCCCCGAATACCTTAAAGCGGCTCGGGAGAGTTTTTCATATGATCTAAAACATGTTGCTAAGATAACTAACATTTCTCCAAAGTTCATTGAAAATCTAGAACAAGGTTATTACCACCGTTTGCCTGCTGATGTGTATGTTCATGGTTTCTTAAGAAAACTCGCAGAACTATACAGAACAAAAGCAGATGTTTTAATTGAACAGTACAAGAAAGAAAGAGGAGTGCATGATCAGATTACAAAGAAAGCAGAAGTATCATACAAAAGCTACACTGATTCAAAATTTGAAATTACTCCAAAGACCTTAACGTTTGCTGGTCTTGGTTTGTTTGTTCTTTTCATCTTTGGTTATCTTTTCTATCAAGTGCATGCATTAAATCAACCGCCTAGAATAACTATATCTCAACCACAAGACGGCGCTAGAATAACGACATCATCAGTTATTGTTCAAGGGCATGTTGATGTTGGTTCAACTTTAACCATGAATGATCAACAGATTTTTGTTGATTCAGAGGGCAATTTTAAACAACCAATTAGTATTTCTCCTGGTGAAAAGGTTTTGCTTTTCTCAGCTAAAAATAACTTTGGGAAACAAAGCACAAAACAGCTAGTGGTAATAGGTGACTTTGGGGTGAATCAAGCCCCAGTAATTAACGCGGTTAACTTAGTAATAACTGGGGGACCGAATTCAACATGGATTACAGTTCAAATTGATAATGGGGCAGCCCAGAATGATAACATATCTAGCGGTGTTACTAAGTCATATTTTGCAAAGAACAAAATAGTATTAAGCACAGGTAATGGTGGCAGTACATCAGTTAATTTAAATGGGAAAAACCTAGGAAAAGTAGGTAAAGAGGGTGAGGTTGTTAGAGATATTCCTTTCACCGCAGAGGGGAAATAATAGTTAATTATTTTTTAATCTAAGTGTGTTAATATATATCTATCATTAAAGAAAAAAGCATGGCTAAATTACAGAAAAAATCTACAAACAGTGAAACACGAAATAAAGCAGTGGCAGCAGCATTGTCACAGATTCGAGAAAAGTTCGGAGAAGGTTCAATAATGACCTTGGCTCAAAACCATTCAATGGAAGTTGAAAGCATCCCAACAGGATCAATTTCTCTAGACTTAGCATTAGGCATTGGTGGCGTTCCAAAAGGAAGAGTCATAGAAATATATGGTCCTGAATCATCAGGAAAAACTACACTCGCACAACACATAGTTGCAGAAGTTCAGAAAAAAGGCGGGGTTGCGGCATTTGTAGACGCAGAACATGCGATGGATCCTGAGTATGCTTCTAAAATAGGGGTTAAACTAGACGAGCTATTAATCTCCCAACCAGACACAGGAGAGCAAGCACTGGATATTGTTGAGACTTTGGTTAGAAGTAATGCCGTTGATGTCATAGTTATTGATTCAGTTGCTGCTTTAACACCACGAGCTGAAATTGAAGGAGACATGGGTGACAGTCATATGGGATTACAAGCAAGATTAATGTCTCAAGCACTAAGAAAACTGACAGCAATAATTTCTAAATCTAAAAGCACAGTCATCTTCATCAATCAGATTCGTATGAAAATTGGAGTCATGTTTGGGAATCCTGAAACAACAACTGGTGGAAATGCTTTAAAGTTCTACGCTTCTTTAAGATTAGAAGTTAGAAAAGCAGCCCAGATTAAATCAGGCGAAAAGATTATAGGCTCAAGAATTAAAGTTAAAGTTGTGAAGAACAAGGTTGCAGCCCCTTTCAAAACAGCTGAGTTTGATATCATGTACAATGAAGGTATCTCTAAAGCAGGGGATTTGCTAGATACAGGCGTTGCATATGGGGTCATATCAAAAAGCGGCAATTCTTACACCTATGCTGAAACAAAGCTTGGTGTGGGTCGTGAAAACGCAAAGACCTTCCTTAAAGCAAACGATGATGTCATGACCGCAGTAGACAAGGCTGTCAGAGAGAAATTTGAGGCTGGGGAAGTTCCAGTAAGTTCAGACGAAGAATAACAGGATTTTTCTTTTAAATAAATAGTTTGATATAATACAAACAAGGGCAATCGCCCTTTTTGTATTTATGGTCAAGAAACAACAAAAATTTAATACAAGTAAGTCTACAGTTTTTTGTAGCTTAGATATTGAAACCTCTGGGTTTGATCCTTCAGAGAGTGAAGTTTTAGAATTGGGCATGGTTTTTTTCGAGATTGAAAACAAGAGTATAAAAATACTGAGTGAGTGGCAATCTGTTTTCAAACCAATAAAAGAAGTTCCACCAAGAATTCTCGCGCTAACAGGGATTAGTCAAGAAGAATTAGATGAAGCAGAATTTTTCAGAGACAAATACGATCAGATTCAAAGTCTTGTTAAAGATTGTGTCATAGTAGGACACAATATTAGTTTTGATATTAAATTCTTAGAGGGATTTGGTATTAAGTTTTCCGGAAAACAAATCGATACTCTTGATCTAGCTCAGATGTTTTTGCCAAACAATCAATCATACAACCTTGAGGCATTAATGAATTTCTTAGAGGTTGATCACAAAGATGCCCACAGAGCACTGGCTGATGCAAAAGCAGTATTGGTTGTCATTGAAAGACTCTTGCAATATTTTGCAACTTTCTCTGAGAAACTTAAAAAAGAACTAAGAGATTTCTTTCCTTCTAAAAAGTTTCCTGAGTTTTCTAAATTTTTAGAAACCGATTTTAAACCAAGAGAGATAAAGGTTAGAGAAAGAAACTTAGAGATACGCGAAAGCAAAGAAATAACTAAAGCTTTAGAAGACGACCAAAAGATAGTGACCTTCCCTTTAGGATTTGAATATCAGTCATATATTTACGGTGCTTTAAAGAAAACAAAAGAAAAAATTCTTCTAGTCGTAGAGAACAAAAATATTGTGTATCAGCTTTGGAAACAAGGAGTTGCGTATCCTCTTTTTGCAAACAGAGACATTTTAAACAAGAGTGCTTTTGAAAAGTCCTTTAAGTCTAAAATGCCACTAGATCAGCGTTTTTTCTTAGCAAAAATGATGGTTTGGAAAGAAGCTAATTGGCAATCAGAATCACTTGTAGACCTTAATTTTTCATACACAGGCAATCAATTTAGAAGCCTGATATCTTATTCTGATGAGGAAGAATTAAAGTGGAGAATAGACGAAAAATCAAAGGTTATCGCAGTTGATTACACTGACTTTATTAATCTGAAAGATACTTCTAAGTTTTCAAAAAGAAAGTTAGTTATTCTTGATCTAAATGCTTTTGAACAGGCATTAACATTTGTTACAAGCAAAAAAGTCTCCTGGAATGATTTTCTATATTCATTCAAACAAATTTATGATCCCGAAACACAAAGAGGGAACAATCAATATGAAGATTTAGTTCGTGAATCTTTGGCAGAGGTTGATTTGTTCTTTGGTCTTGCTTCAATGAACTGGAAAAAAATAGATAGTGAGTCATATCAGTTTTTGGTTAATGAAAAAACAGAGGCTAATACTAACTACGAAGCAATCCAAATAGCGGCACAAAACTTCATAGCAAAGATTAAAAAGATAAACAAAACATTTAAGTCAGATCGTATTGATCGTAATTTAGAATACTTGGAGAATTTTTTTGAAAGTGATCCAACGCAGATCCGTTGGATAGAGATTGGAGACAAAAGATTGGTTTTTTCTCTTGCACCACTAAGTCTTGAAACAATCGCAACCGAGTTATTCAGTAATTACAAAAAAATACTATTTACAGCATCTCTTGGTTCAGAGAAATTAGTTCAATATTTTGAACATCGTTTGAATTTAAAAAACTTTGATTTAAAAAAAGTTGGACAGCAAGAATTAAGAAAAAGATTTGAAGTAATAATTTCAGCACAGAACTCTACTCCACAAATTGACAGCGAGGGTTTAATGCGATTGTTGGAGAAATTAAACTATCCGGCTGCTTTGTTAATGCCAAGCTCTTCTGCATTAAGAACATTCTACGAAGCAAATTTCAAAAAACTTCAGGAAAAATACAAGGTTGCTGCTCAAAGTTACTCTGGTGGTTCAAACAAACTTCTAGAAAACTTTAGTATTCATTCAAATGGACTGTTAATAGCCACAGACAACTTCATTCTCAAGCAGAGTGCAAAGAGAATTAAGGTTAGAGACGTAGTTATGACCAGACTTCCTTTTGAACAGTTTAAGCACCCGCTTTTTGCAGCCCAAGCAGAAAAATACCCAAACCAATTCATCGATTTTAACATTCCAAGAGCATTACATAACTTCCACAGCATAATTCGTTTCTTTTTCAGCTCTGATCTTGAGAGGATATACATCTTAGATCAGAAAATACACAAGGATTATGGTAAATACTTCATTGAGTACTTAAAATCACTGCCTTTTGTAGATATCAAGTATGAATAGGTGTGTATAACACAGGATATTAACAAGATATTTACACCCTTTTTGGCTCTTTTTTCTTCATTTGTTGGCTTTAGTTAGCCAAAATAGCACCAGAGAATTGACATTGGGTCAATTTCTGTGGTAATATATATGCGTAACGTTTTCCACAGCACCTTAACAAATACAAACTACAGACAGGGACTTGTTCCTAAGCAATTTGGGGCCAATTCTCTTGTTACTTCTCGTCATAGCCTATTTAAGTCGTAGGCTGATTGAAAACAAAAACAAAATGAAGAGGTTTTTCCTTACCTTAAAAGGACAAAAATATAAAACACATACAAACAAAAAGTTTCGTTTAGGTCTACGGACCACAAGAGAAGTACAAGGTCTATAGTTTGTAACTCGACTTAGTTACAGGCGTTAAAGTTGGTTTCTATGCATGTATTTCCTCCTGCATTAGGTTTAGGGCTTAAAAGGTTTAAGCCCTGCATCTAATGTGGGGAGAAGTCGCCGAAATCGACTATAAAGGCCCTCGGGGCTTAAAATTTATTTTATGAGCTCGCCGCAGGGCCTTTTTGCATTTTTAAGTGGATTTATCTAGAGCTTGTCAGGCTCTTTTTTTAATATATAATAACTATGTAATTAAACGTTACGAAAAAAATGCCCTCCAAAGAATTTGTGGAAAAAATGAAAGAAAGATTGTTAGAGGAAAAAGAACGTCTTTCAGAAGAATTAAGCGAACTATCATCACATACTGAGATGGGTGATGAAGATGATGAGAATGCTCAAGAAGTTGGTAATGATGAGGTTAGTCAAGATATTGCCGCAACCCTAAAAGCAGATCTTGGAAAGATTGAGTCAGCTTTAAAGAGAATCGAAGATGGAAGTTATGGTATGACTGCTGAAGGACAGGAAATTCCAGAAGCAAGATTAGAAGTTTTGCCTTGGGCAGATTCAATAGTTGAATAACAAAATGAAAAACATTAAGGAAAAGATAGCATACTCCTTACTGTTTTTTTTATTCTTTTTTCTTGATCAAACAACAAAGCACTTTGTTTTTAAAAAGCATAGTGCTTTAATATTTGAAAACGAAAACTTTGTTTTTAGTTTAAAAGTTCCGACTCCTTTGATGTATTTAACATACATCATTCTTTTAGGACTGCTTTTAAACTGGTTTTCAAAAAAACAAAACAAAAATACTCTAGACAAACTTGGTTTTGTCTTAATCTTTTCAGGAGCTGTTTCAAATATTTCAGAACGTTTGTTTAATGGTTTTGTGATTGATTTCGTTCACATATATAATGGGGTTTTTAATGTTGCAGATTTTTTTATAATTTTAGGAATTATTCTCTTGTTCTTCTCAAAAGACGAGTTAATGAAAAATTAACGAATATTTAATCTTTTTTGCGTATAGTATATGACAGCAAAATCATTAACTATTCTTTCCGTGAAGCGAAAACGCATCTTCGGGATTAGAGAGGTCTCTTTCTTGCAGACGCTTCAAAAAAGAAATCAAAGAGCGGATCAGAGCATGTCTCCGCACCCTCCGCTTTACAGAATCCGTTTCAACGGATTTCCTCGGATTAAAGTTAATGATTTTGCTGTTTTCTTTTAGAGTTAAACATCAGAATATGCTAGAATTGTTTTGTAAGTAACCTTTAGAAACAAAATGGACAAAACAAAGATATATTGGGCTGTTGGAGGAGTAGGAGCTATATTACTTGTAATCTTCCTTGGCTGGTTCTTCTTTTTTAGGGGTTCAAGCTCACCAAGCGGCGGAAATACTAGTCAGAAACTGATCTTAAACATTTGGGGAGTCTTTGAAACATCAGAAGGAATGAACACTTTCATTACTGAATTCAACAAGAATAACCCTAATGTTGAAGTTACGTATTCTCAGCGCAATGTTGATACTTACGAAGACGATTTAATCAACGCCTTAGCTATCAACCAAGGTCCTGATATTTTTGTAATACATAATGACTGGTTACCTAAATACCAGAACAAACTTTTACCAGCCCCGGATAATCTAGTTTCATTAAGAGATTACAAGAATAATTTTGTTGACACAGTGTATTCTGATTTTGTTTCTGAAAACAAAATCTGGGCAGCTCCAATTGCAATAGACAGTTTAGCTTTGTATTACAACAAAGATATTCTAGGAAGCGCGAGCATCGCGGTTCCTGCGACAACATGGCAAGAGCTAAAGAACCAAAGTCAGAGAATAACAAACAGAGGAGCAGGATCATTCTTTAACAGATCAGGTGTTGCTCTTGGTACAAACGCAAATATTAATCGCACTGTTGATATTTTATACTTGTTAATGTTACAAGACAGAGTTGAACCATACAGCAGTGATTTTTCACAACCAACATTTGATCAAGCAATAACTCAAAAAGATGGAAGCTCGTTCTTCCCAGCCGCTGATGCTTTAAATTTCTACACTAGCTTTTCAAATCCAACATCTGATAACTATACATGGAATAGCCGTTCAAACTATTCAATTGATGCTTTTGCAAATGGCGAGCTCGGATATATGTATGGGTATTACTATGCTCGTGATTTAATTGCGCAGAAAGCTCCAAATTTAAATTATGATATTACGCCAGTACCACAGCCTGATAACATCCAGACTCTTGTTAACTTCGCAAACTACTGGGGCTTTGCAGTTTCAAAGCAAACAAAAAATCCAAACACTGCTTGGAACTTTATAAAAGCAATGACCAGCAAAAGCGCTCTTAAAAAATATTACGAGGTAAACAAAATGCCCTCACCAAGAAAAGACATCATAAACGAACAGATTGGTGATCCTGAAATTGGTGTTTTTGCTTCAGCAAACCTAACTGCCAAATCTTTCTACAAAAAAGACCAAGTTAAGGCTGATGGCATCTTCCAAACAATGATAGATGACATCATTTTAAGGGGAAGAACCATTGAAAATGCGATCTCAACAGCAGCGCAGAAGATATCAGGACTTGGACAATAGCTAAAAAGATAGTTATTTGTGATATAATAAAGGAAAGAGATCGCAAATGAACTCAAAAACAAAAATCAAGATTTTCGCGATATTAATGGGTATAAACCTTTTTAGCGTTGCTTCAGTTTTTGCTGCTAATCCAAAAGGATCTGGTTTAACTGTTTGCGGTAATTCAACCACAGCACAGATTCAAACATATCAGGATTGGTTAATACAGCATCCCAAAAACGGTGTTGAGTACCAAGCCAAACAGGATCAGTGGTACATAGATGAACAGAAACAGCGTGATTTAGCAGGAATGTGTGCACCTAAAGATATATACAAACAGATTGGTAGGATTATAAACTTCCTGGTTGGTATATCTACTGCATACTTGGTTTTCAAACTTGCTTTTGCCGGATATATTATGGCAGTGTTTAAAGGTAATGAAACAGCCTTAACAGAAGCGAAAACTCAGATCGGTCATAGCATTACTGGAATGGTTTTAATTTTTGGAGCATACTTAACAGTAATGACTTTCTTTGGAGACATTTTTGGTGTAAACATACGTTTGCCATTAGGGATAAACTTGTTTGAAAAATAATATGATAAAAAACAAACTCGTTAAATTTTTAGCATCTATTGTATTAGCGTTCTCAGTTTTGTTAATGCCGATGCTTATTTTTGCAGCGCAGCCAAAAGTAGATTTTTCTACTGTGTTTTTTGATGGCACTCAACAAAAACCATTAGTGGATGTGACTCCAGTAGTTGGTGATAGGATAATTTTTCATATAGCAATAAATAGCAATCCAGTATATTCATACTCAAATGTAAAAATTAAGATTAATGTAGACAAAACATATCTTGCGTTATCAAATACCTCTTTCGGAACAGGGTATACAGTTGGAGAAGTAAAAGCTAAAAGCACCCAAAGGCTTTTTGATCCAGAAGCAACTTTAATGAAGTTGGGCGATTTTAAAGTAACAGTAACAGTAACTGCAGACAATAGCGAAATAAATGCCCAAGAATATAATTTGAATTTCTCTGGTTCTTCTCGGCCAACTCAGCCTCTTAGGAGCAATGATGGAGGCTCATGTGTTATAGACGGATTTAATACATCAGATACTAAACTCTGCAACCCACTACCTGACAAGAATCTAGGAGAGTTAGTATATAGGTTAATCAATTATATTTTGATAGGGATCTCATCAATGGCTATTGTTACGGTTGTTATAGCCGCGTTTATAATCGTGAGTTCTCAAGGAAACGAAGAAGCCATTAAAGGGGCTAAAACATCCATTTCATGGGCTGTTGTGGGAATTGTTCTCGCTCTACTTGCGTATTCCATCGCATCAATTATTGAAAGTGCAGTAACAAGATAACTATGAAAAAACTTTTTTCAATCATATTCTTCATCGCGATAGCAACAATGCCAATAATAGCTTTAGCATCTTTTGATCCACAATGTCCTGGAACAGAAAAGTCTTTGGGATTACTCGCCCCTCTTTTCCATACGAAAATTTGTAGCCTTAATGAACTGGCTTTATTTGCAGTTAATTTTCTTTTAAGTATTATCGCTGTCATCTCAGTCCTCTTTGTTGTTATAGGAGGCTTTAGGTATGTTACTTCAAATGGAAATGAAGAAGCAGCCTCAAAAGGTAGAGCAACAATTACTAACGCCATAATTGGTTTAGTAATAGCAATGCTTTCATATACAATCATCCGGGTTTCGGTTAACACGTTTTCTGATAGCTTTAATCCAGGGGCTTCAAGTAAAACACAAAGTCAGCCTCAATCCCAATCTCAAACAACAAATCCAAATAATGCTGTTCAAGCATCATACTCTAACCTAGTTTCAGGGATTAATTTATCAGCAAAAGCAAATGGGGAATTAATAGTTAATGCAAGCGGATCAGTCAAAGATATCCAAGCAACCTGTCCTGATTTTGTTGGAGCAACAGTGAAAGGATCGGCAATTGTTACACATTCTGTATTGGATGCGCATAACACAAAGCTTTTTGATATGAAACCTCAAATCGTAGATGATATGTCTATAAACGGTGATTCTTTTTCAGCTGTTTTAAACTGGGCCGCTGGTTTCTCAGAACCATTGATACGTAATGGTGAGACTGACTCCTCAGTAGTTTTACACCTAGAATATGATCCAGGAGCAGGTTGTTCAAAGATAGAGATGGATAAAACATATAATTCAAGGGAATTAATCGGTTCAGGTGGTATTTAACAAGACTGTTTTCCTTTTACTAATAATTATTGTATAATTTAAGACATGGAAGGGGGTGAGAAATTTGAAACTAAGCAAAATTAATTTCCTAAAAGTTGGCGAGGTAATATTAGCTTTAACATTGGTACTAGCACCAGTAGCTTTTTCTGTAGCCGCTACAATATATCAGCCAGATTGTAGCTCATTAGGTGGTGTTCGTTGTGATTCTACAAATACAGGAATTAACGACATAATCATAAAGGTATTGAATATCTTGTTGGGAGTAGCTTTCTTGGTTGCCGTATTATTCTTAGTTATTGGCGGTTTCCGATACATCACCTCAGCAGGTAATGAAGAAGTCGCAGGTAAAGGAAGAGCAACAATCATTAATGCTTTAATCGGTGTTGTGGTAATTATTCTTTCATACGTAATAGTCCAGGTGGTAGCAAGAACAGTTACAACTACAGGAAATACTACAGGAACCCCAACTCCTACCTAGTTAATTTAGATTATTCTTTTAAGAGAGTGAGGTGAAAAAATGAAAAAAAAGATTTTAACATTAGCTTTCGCATTAATCTTGGGTGGAACAAGTCTTTTTGCTTTTTCACCTCTGATTCCAGAAGTCTCTGCAGCAGCATCTGACCCAAGCATTTGTGGAATGACGGGCAAAGGTGTTTTGCAAGAAGGGACTATTTTAGTACCCGATCCTAAAACTGGATTATGTATTCCAATGAAAGCTGGGGATGTAAACAGACCTGACACTGTAAACACTTTGTTGATCAGGATCATAAACATAATCTTGTCAGTATCAGCAAGCTTCGCGATCTTGTTCATTGTCATTGGTGGCTTTAGATACATTACTTCAGCAGGTAACGAAGAAGTAGCCGGCAAGGGCAGGCAAACATTGGTTAATGCAATTATAGGTTTAGTTATTGTAATCTTGGCGTATACGATCGTTCGTATTGCTGTTAATACCACAAGTAGTGGCGGATTCTTTGGCTTTTAATGACCTAGTAAAAAAGCCCCTAAACAGGGGCTTTTTTAATTCCTCAACAAATGTTAATATTCATTAAGCTAAACACTTAAGCCGACGTGGCGGAATTGGCATACGCGCATGCCTTAGGAGCATGTTCCTTAACGGGAGTGAGAGTTCAAGTCTCTCCGTCGGCACCAAGAATAACAGATAAAATATATAAAAGAAGAAATATGAGCAAATTTTTTAAGAACGCAGGTATAGTAGTCTTGATTTTCGTTGGTATAGCGCTTGTTGCATCAAGCTTTAGCAGTGGCGTTAAAATCAAAGAAGTTGGATTAAGTGCGGTTGTAGAACAAGTAAACAAAGGGGAAGTTGTAAAGATAGAAATCAGCGAATCTGATACCAGTCTTTTAGTTTCTCTTAAAGATGGTACAAAAGAAATTACAACTAAAGAAAAAAGCGTTTCCCTTTTCGATACTTTAAAAAATAGAGGCGTTGCTCAAGAGAAAATAAATGCAATAGATATAACTCCGCTTCAAAGAGGTCCTGTCTCTACAATATTTAGCGCAATCCTACCTTTCCTACTCCCTTTCTTGATTTTCATTGTCCTAATTTACTTCATGATGCGCAATGTACAGGGTGCTAACAACAAAGCAATGTCCTTTGGACAGTCAGGAGCAAGATTACAAGATGATAGAAAGAAGAAAGTCTCCTTTAAAGATGTGGCTGGCGTAAAAGAAGCAAAAGAAGAGCTACAAGAAGTCGTTGAGTTTTTAAAATATCCACAAAAGTTTTTACAACTCGGCGCAAGAATTCCAAAAGGAGTTTTACTCCTAGGTTCTCCTGGTGTTGGTAAGACATTACTTGCAAGAGCAGTTGCCGGAGAAGCAAACGTTCCTTTCTTCCACATGTCAGGTTCTGAATTCGTTGAAATGTTTGTTGGTGTGGGTGCATCAAGAGTTAGAGACCTATTTAAAAAAGCAAAACGCCATGCACCATGCATTGTCTTCATTGATGAAATAGACGCAGTAGGTAGACAAAGAGGAGCGGGGTTGGGTGGTTCACACGATGAGCGCGAACAAACCTTAAATCAAATCTTGGTTGAAATGGATGGTTTTGATACAGACACAAACGTAATAGTTATAGCTGCAACAAACAGACCAGATGTCCTAGATCCAGCCCTGCTTCGTCCTGGTCGTTTTGATAGACAGGTTGTAATTGATCCCCCGGATATAAACGACAGGGAACAGATATTAATAGTTCATTCTCTAGGAAAGCCTTTGGCTGCTGATGTTAATTTAAGAAAAATAGCTGAAAGGACAGCGGGTTTTTCAGGGGCAGATCTTTCTAATTTAATAAACGAAGCAGCAATATTAGCCGCTCGCTTAAACAACAAAGAAGTTACTGAAATGAATCTTAAGGAAGCAATAGAGAAAGTAATGCTAGGTCCTGAAAGAAAAAGCCATATTCTTTCAAAAAAAGAAAAAGAAATTACTGCATACCACGAAGGTGGACACGCATTAGTAGCTTCCGTGTTACCAAATGCTGACATGGTGCATAAAGTTTCTGTTATTAGCAGGGGTAGAGCAGCAGGATACACAATGAAAGTTCCTTCTGAAGATAAGCACCTACACACCAAGAGTGAATTCTTAGAAGATATTGCTGTTTCATTAGCAGGACTTGCTGCAGAAAGACTAGTCTTCAATGAACAAACAACAGGCGCATCTAATGATTTAAAAGTTTCAACAGCTCTAGCTCGTCGTTTAGTTACAGTGTATGGTATGAGCGATGAAATGGGTCCAATGACCTTTGGTGATACACACGAAATGATTTTCTTAGGTAGAGATTTAGCAGAGCAAAGAAACTATTCAGAAGAGGTTGCTGCAAAGATAGATAAGGAGGTTGCAAAAATAATGAAGCAAGGCTACGAAGTAGCAACTGCTGTTCTAAACAAACATAGAGACAAACTTGATATCATTGCAAAGAAACTTGTTGAGCAAGAAACTTTGGAACAAGAACAGTTTGCAGAGTTAGTACGTGATATAATCCCAGCTCATAAACTTAAACATCCTGAAGAAATTGCTGTTGAACACGTTCATAAAGAAAAAGAAACTAAAAAATAATAAGAGGAAGGTAAAATGTTAAGCCTTTCTGAAATATTAACTAGAGCATACGTATACACAAAGAACCATAAGTCCTTATGGTTCTTTGGTTTTTTCCTAACAGGTTGGGGAGTTATGAATTTTGTTAGGAGAGTTAATTTAAACGCAGATCACTTAGATGTATATTACAGGTACATTTTAGATTACGCATTAAATCATCCTCTTCAATTAACGCTTTCAATCGTTTCTTTAATAGTGTTAATTGTTTTGGCTTCATTAGTAGGTGCCATTGCGAGGTCTTCCATTATTCACGCGGCTGATGAATTAGAGAAAGAAGAACCAATTAGTTTACGTTCTGTGCTAAAACAAGCAACTAAATCAGTTTGGCGAGTTTTTTTCGCAGGATTGTTTACAAATGCAGCTATAATATTCTTTTTTTCTTGGTTGGCTCTGCCTTTGTGGATGGTTTTTAAAAACGGTTTTGAGTTCAGAGGTTTTGTTTTAATTATTACCGCCCTTCTAATATTCATCCCCATAATCATTGTTTTGTCACTAGTTAATATATTTGCTTGCTGCTATATAGTTATATACAAATTAAAGCTTAGACAAGCATTTGCGAGCGCTTTTGATTTGCTAGCTGTTTTTTGGCAGCAGGTCATTGCTTTGTTTGTCATGCTTTTTGTTATATATTTCTTCCTCTTTTTCCTCTCCGCAACAATGGTTGGGTTCATTGGCGTCCTTGCATACTTGCCTGCTATTCTGGTAAAATCATTATCACTGCAATGGTTTGCAGCGATCATTCTAGCTTTAATAATAATATTAAGTTTTGCGCTTCTTTTGGTAAACGCAATATTAAATGTTTTTACCAATTTTGCTTGGACCATATTTTTCTTAGATATAGTTAAAGCAAAGTATATAAAGGACGCGAAACCCGTAGGACAACACGCGGGCGGTTAGCTCAGTGGTAGAGCATCTCTTTGACGTAGAGAGGGTCATAGGTTCAAATCCTATACCGCCCACCAGAAATATATGGAAATACACGAACTAGAAAAAATTTTAAAAGTTAAATTCAATAACCCTGATCTCTTAATGACAGCGGTTACTCACCGTTCATACTTAAACGAGAACAGGGCTTTTCATTTACCCCACAACGAAAGATTAGAGTTTCTTGGAGACGCTGTTTTAGAGCTGATTTCAACAAGATATCTTTATGAAAACTACCCGCACCCAGAAGGAGAACTAACAAACTTCCGTTCTGCGCTTGTTAACTACAGAATGCTTTCTGAGATAGCAAGAAAACTCAATGTAGAAGAGTATTTGTTAATGAGCAAGGGTGAAGCAAAAGACACAGGTAGAGCCAGACAAGTTATTCTCGCAAACGCGCTAGAGGCAATAATCGGAGCAGTATATTTAGACCTTGGTTATGAAGCAGCAAAAGAGTTTGTTTTAAGAGACATTGTTGTGGAGCTTCCATCAATAATCAACGAAGGTTCATACATGGATCCAAAAAGTAAGCTTCAGGAAATAGTTCAGGAAAAGCAAGGCGTCACTCCTTCATACCAGGTTATCTCAGAACAAGGACCTGACCATGACAAAGTTTTCTTAGTAGGAGTATTCATCGGTAATACAAGAGTAGGTGAAGGAAAAGGTCCTTCAAAACAAGAAGCAGAAGTAGCAGCAGCTGAAAACGCATTGAAAGAAAATAGGTTCTAGGAAAGAATAAATTAAAATCCGGAAATGTTTCCGGATTTTTGTTTGTATAAATGCGAAAGCCCCGGACTCTGACGAATGTCAAAGCCGGGGCAGACGCACACTTCTTCCTACAACCTGTGCCATTCCATGGTTCTCCTGGCTCCTTCTCTCCATGCTAGGAACCAGAAGCGCAGGAACGGAGCACCTGGGATGATAGCCAGCAGCATGTGGAAGTATCCAACCTCCACTTGTCCTTGTAGCACCTCTTGGAAGCCGATCGCGAAGATCGGGGCGGCGACAGCGACGGATACGAGGATTTGCCGCCAGTCGTCCTTCTTGCTCCAGAGGGCTTTCTTGATCGACTTGATTACCCACGGACCTGTTGCTCTGGCTAGCAGAAAGCAGACCAATCCAAGGAGCCCTATTGCTATCGTGACGAACGAGAGTCCATCGGTTTCGTTCGGAGGCTCACCATCCCAGATTGCGGCCTTGATCGTCAGTAGCACTACGATCAGACAGGACAGGAATGAAAGCATCCACATGCCGGTGGAGACCAGGAAGAGCGGTAACACCACCACCATCCCAGTAATTCGCGCCATTGAAGCGAGGAGCCGACGAATCATGGTCATATTAGTAAACCTCAGGTTGTGTAGTGTGCGATCCAGCGCGGGTGCTGATCGCTATGAAAGCAATCCAACACTATTTACAGCTGAACACAATACTTTAACATAAAAGGAGGACATTGTCAAGAAAGTGTTGTATGGTATAATTAAGTGGTAATTTGGGATACAGAAACACAAATAAATGTATTTAAAAAGGTTAGAAATTCAGGGCTTCAAGTCTTTTGCAAACAAAACAACATTAGAGTTTGAAAAAGGCATTACTGCTGTTGTAGGACCAAACGGGTCTGGTAAATCAAACGTTGCTGATGCTATACGTTGGGTTTTGGGAGAGCAAAGCTTAAAACAACTTCGTGGCAAAAAAAGCGAAGACGTTATTTTTGCTGGCTCTGAAAAAAAACACAAAATGTCATTTGCAACAGTAACTGTTACTTTTGACAACAGTGACAAGCGTATTCCTTTAGACTACTCTGAAGTTTCAATTTCAAGAAGCATTGATAGAAGCGGAGAGAGTGATTATATGATAAACGGAAACAAGGTCCGGTTATTAGACGTTATTGATCTTGTTTTAAAATCAAACATTGGAACATCCCGTCACACAGTTATTGGTCAGGGAACAATTGATCAAATGGTTTTAGCAGGACCTTCTGAGGTCAAAAATTTAATTGATGAAGCAAGTGGTGTAAAAACATACTACATCCGAAGGGAAAAGACTCTTAAGCGTTTAGATCAAACAGCGCAGAACTTGATGCGTGTTCAAGACTTGTTAAAAGAAATTGAACCAAGATTAAAATCACTACGTAGACAAGCAAAGCGCATGGAGGAGAGAACAGAAATTGAATCAGAGTTGAAAATTTTTCAAGCAGAATTCTTTTCTGAGAAATATTGGCGTATACAAGAATCGTTGCAAGAACTTGTTTTAAAGATCAATGGTTTAGAAAAACAAAGAACAGAGTTGGAAAATGAAATATCAGGACATCGTTCAAACTTAGATAAAAACGAAGGTGACAACAAAGCAGAAATTTTGGCATACCAGCAGATACAGGGTGAAATAAAGAGGACGGTGGATAAGAAAAACAAGATCCTTGAAGATGTTGCAATGATTAGGGGAAAGCTTAATGCAGAAAAATCAGTAGGTGTTGCTTTGGATAGCAAAGCCTTGGGTCTTGAAAAGAACAACCTTGAACACCAAAAGAATACTTTAAATGCAGAAATAGAAAGGGCTACTTCAGAGAAAAAAGGGATTACAGCAGAGTTAGAAAAACATCATCAAATTTTTGATGAAATCTCTAAAAAGCTTTCAGATATTCAACAAACCATTGATAATCCAGAGAACCTTAATTTCCACGAGCTTTCAGAGGACATAGAAATGTTAGATCGTAAGTTCGATGAGTTCTATCAAAACCTTGAGCGTGCTTCAGACGTTTCTTTAATAATCTCTTTTGCTCAGGAATTTAAAAGTCATCTTTCTAAATTTAAACAAAAGACAACTCATTTTGCGCAAAACCCATTTGTTAATTTTGAAAAACAAAGAAAAATACTTTCAGATATATTAACTCAAAAAGATAGAATATCCCAGGAACTAAATAACTTTGAATTAAAGAAGTCAAAAGTAGGAATAACATTAGAATATTCAGAAGCAGAACTTTCTAAGGTTGAACAAAAACTTTTGCATCTAAACTTAGAACTTCAAAAAGCTGGTGCTACTAGCACAGATCAATACTTTGAACAGTTAATGTCCCAAGAAAAAGAGTTGAACACTGAGCTACTAAATCTTGGAAAAGAAATTTCTGTTTTAGAGCAGAAAATAACTAGCTACCATCAAAAAGAACAAAGCAAGAAATCAGAGATCTTAGACGAAGAACGTGCATTAAGAAGTAAACAAGATCATCTTTCAAAGTTAAGAGATCAGATTTCGCTCTTGCAGATTGAAAAAGCAAAGCTAGATACCCAAAAAGAGAATGTTGTTTCAGAAGCCAAGTTTGCATTAAATCCAGAAGGTTTTGCGGATATAGAAAAGAAAAAGATTCAATCAAGCACAAATAACTTAGAGGAAAAGATTCATAAGTTCCAGAATCAACTTAGTATGATTGGTGGAATAGACGAATTGACTTTGAAGGAATACGAAGAAACAGAACAGCGCTACGGTTTCTTAAGTGGACAAGTCCAGGACTTAGAAAAGGGAATTGCTGATTTAAGATCAGTAATAGAAGAGTTAGATGAATACATCAAAAAACAGTTTGATGATTCATTCAATAGAATCAATGAAAAGTTTGAGAGTTACTTCCGTATTCTTTTTAACGGTGGACGAGCATATCTAAGTATCATCCGTGCTAAAGAAGAGAAAGCAAATCAAGAAGCAGAGGAAGAAGCGATCTCTGAAGAAACTGGAGGTACAGAAGAAACAATAAAACTAAGACCTGAAGAAAAGTTGGTTGCTAAGTACGAGAAAGGATCAGATGATGTTGTTGGGATTGATATAAAAGCGACACCACCAGGAAAAAAACTTGCAAACATTTCTGCTCTTTCTGGAGGAGAGCGTTCTTTAACCTCAATAGCTTTGCTTTGCGCATTACTATCTTGTTTCCCATCACCATTTGTAATGCTTGATGAGGTAGACGCGGCTTTAGACGAAGCAAACACAATTCGTTTTGCTCAGATATTGGGGACACTTGCACACAGCACCCAATTTGTTACTGTTACTCATAACCGAGAAACAATGAAACAAGGACACACACTTTACGGTGTGACTATGGGGGATGACAGTGTATCAAAGATCCTCTCAATTAAAATCGAACAAGCAACAGTATTTGCTAAATAACAAAAAATGGAACATTTAATTCAAAGCATCACAGGGTTTGTTACTGACATAATCTCAGCAGGTGGGTATGTGGGTGTAGGTTTTTTGATGGCTTTAGAATCTTCCGCTATTCCAATTCCTTCTGAAATCATAATGCCGTTTGCAGGGTTTTTAGTTTCTGCAGGAACATTTACGCTTTTTGGTATTTCTTTTGCAGGAGCAGTAGGTTCTATGATTGGTTCAGCTGTTTTGTATTACATAGGATATTATGGAGGTAGGCCAGTAATTGAAAAGTATGGCAAATATTTTTTGATAAACCACAAAGATCTGGATATGGCTGAGAATTTTTTCCAAAGGCACGGTCAGCTCGCAAACTTTATTGGAAGACTCTTGCCCATAGTAAGAACATTCATTTCTTTTCCAGCTGGAGTTGCAAGAGTTAAAATAGCGCCGTTTCTTGCTCTTTCATTCATTGGTTCGTTTTTTTGGTCTTTGTTCTTGGGTTTCATTGGCTTAAAGCTTGGACAGAATTGGAACACAATCCACTCATATTTCACAGGCATTGATTATGTCATTGTTGGTCTTTTTATTTTAGGTCTCATATACTATGTCCGTAGACATTTAAAGCATTAAAAACAAAAATTATGAATCAAGAACTATTAGATTATGTGACAACAGCAAGAGCAAAAGGTTCTGATGACGCGAAAATAACAGAAGAGCTATTAATTACGGGTTGGAGTCAGAGTGATATTGATCAAGCATTAATAGTAAACAACCCAGTATCACAAAGCACTGTGCCTGAAGCTTCAAATGTTAATCCAACTTCAACCCCTGAGACTTTTAAGGAGCGATTAAAAGACAAGAAGTTCTGGGGCAGCGTTGTTGTTTTTGTTTTGATTATTGCTGCTGGCGCTTACTTCTATATCGTCTACGCCGCGGGACCTCAGACTGCTTGGAACAAGTTAAGTTTTAGTAACTATTTAGCGAGCACACAAAATTGGCATAAGCATGATTTAACATTGAAATATGGATATGAAGGTAATGAGAAGAAAATGACAGCAAATTTTGAGATGCAAGTAGATACTTTGTATGAGAATGATACCTTAACTGTCAAGGGGAATATTGCTGCTGGGTATAGCTATGATGGCAGTCAGTATTCTTTTAGTGGAATAGAGATGAGGTTCTTAAACAACGCTGTATATATTAATTTTAAAAGTATCCCGTTATTATCGGATTTCGTTAAAGATTATGATGGCTGGTTGAAAGTAGATAGCAAGACTGCAAAAGAAGCAACCGGAACCACAGCAGATTCTAATCTAAAAGACCAAATTTTAGAAATCCTGAGGCAGAACAAAATAGTTTCTAGTCATAAATACTTAGGTAAGGAAGATGTCTTAGGGAAAAAAACATATCACTATTCTTTAGCAATAGATAAGCAAGCATTAGTTAAAAGTTATCAGCAGATTTTAGAGCTAGATAAAAAGAGCAGTGCAAAAGCTACTGCAGAGGACATTAAGATAATAAACAATACTATCGCCAAATCGGAGATAAGCATTGATCTATGGCTTGGTACTTCTGATTACGAAGTGTACAGAGTCTTAGCAAATGTTAAAATGCCAGATTTCTTGCAAGCGCCTCAAAAAAAAGCCAGTGATGCTAAAGTTTTAGCAGATATTAGACAGCTCGCTACAGGTTTGGAAATGTATTACTTTGACAAAGGGTATTACCCTGATTCACTTAATGATTTAACGCCAATATATATTGGCGCAATCCCTAAGTCGGCAAACAACATTCCAGAGTGTCCAACAAAAGATGTTTATACCTATGTAGGTAATAAATTAACGTATTCTCTAAAAGCATGTATCAGTACTGATACGGGTGGATACACCGCTGGAGTTATCCAAAGCGTACCAGATGGAATTCGAAGTTTAGAACCGCATCCTGAATGGAGCAAAGTAGATTTTACCAACGCCCCACTGAATACATCTTTTGATTTTGATTGGAAAATAGTTCCGTCATCTCCTGTTACTGTAACAGCTCCTGACAAATACTATGACGCATCATCCGCAATATCAGCACCTGGTTCGCTTCAACTAGCTCCATCAGCCAGTGTTCCACCAATTTATCAATTCAATCGTTGATACATAATTAGCTGTTGACTTCTATGGCCATTTTTGTTAGCATTATCAAGCAATTAAATCTAAGAAATAGCCAGAAATTATGTTAACCATTCGTTTACAAAGAACCGGCAAGAGAAACCACTCTCATTTCAGAGTTGTTTTGGCAGAAAAAGAATCTTCGGTTTCAAAAAAATTCGCAGAAGTTCTTGGTTCATACAACCCACATAGCAAAGACTTGGTAATCAAAGATCAAGATCGTTTGAACTACTGGATTGCTCAAAGAACTGATATGTCACCAACAGTGCACAATCTTTTAGTAACTAAAGGAATATTAAAAGCAGACAAAGTTAAAGCTTTCAATGTCCCAAAGAAAAAAGAAGAAGCATCAGTTGAGGTAGCTCCTGAAGTAGAAGCTCAAGCAACAGTAGAGACTCCAGTAGAACAGCAACCAGAAGAAGTAAAAGCTGAATAATATAAAAGAAAAACCGCACTAAGCGGTTTTTTTGACGTCAAGAAACATTTAAAGTAATATATGCATATACGGCTTAACCCAGGTCGAAATGCCGGAAAGTAAAGCTAATAAAGCAGAAATCAGTAAAGAATATGTCACTAGAACAGGATCAACAGTTTGTCGAGTTTATCGTAAAAGCTCTTGTTGACCACCCTGAAGATGTTAAGACTGAACGTACTGTTGATGAGATGGGAGTATTAATTACTCTTCATCTGAACCAACAGGATATGGGTCAGGTTATTGGACGTCAGGGTCAGACTGCAAAAGCAATAAGAACATTGCTTCGCGTCGTTGGTGCAAAGAGAAAGGCTCGCGTAAACTTGAAAATCAATGAACCAGAAGGTTCAATGAGACCAGCTCATGTCAGCGAACCAACAACACATGGTTTGGATGACTCAATGGATGAGTTCAAACTTTAATAAATAGTTAGGCGAATCAAAACCAGCCGTTCCTTGTAAAAGGCAGCTGGTTTTGTTATGCTCCTATGATGCTTTAGAGGGAAGTATCTTGTACCAACAATCCGGCCCTTGGCCAGGAGCATGCAGATGACACAGAAAAAGTTCTTGGTGTTTGGGGCAACTGGCACCATCGGGTCAGCAGTAGCGACGGAACTCGAGTCACGGGAGGCGAAGGTGTTCCGTGTCGGTCACCACTCGCATGAAGTCGGGAATCTTCAGTGCAACGTTGCAGATCATCGCAGCGTTCACAATCTCGCTGTCGCGGTACAGGAAGCAATCGGCGAAGGCGAGAAGCTCGACGGAATCTTCTACGGCGTCTCTCGACATTCCTTCGCCGAGTGTCAGCACGCGCTGCACCAAGGAACGGAGGCCTACCATCAGACTCCGGCGTTGGCGGAGATGCTCAGCGTCGAAGTCATCGGACTGCAGATCGTGCTGGAGCTTTTCGCTCCGATGATCCGTGACGGTGGCAAGTTCGCAGTCGCGTCGCCGGTGTTCGCGCACCAGGGGCTTAGTGATCCGAGGTTCTGGGGCAACCTGTCGGCAGCTGGCATCAACTTCAGACCGTTCGCCGCAGTAAAGCAGATGCAGTCGGACTGGATCAGGGTATGGGCTCACTCGGCATCGTGCAGGTTCGCGATCGTTGAGGTTCCTGCACGGTTGATAGTGGAGGGTCCCATAACGGGAATCATTCCCGAAGAGTTGCCCGAGCATTTCCTGCAACGCGCCTACATGTTCGCGCAGACGGCTTGCAGGCAGATGCTCGACGAGTAAGGAGGAAGCTGTGTGGCTTCATGCCGAAAACACTGAAGCGCCAAAGATCTATCAAGGTCTGCGGCGCTTCTGTTTTTGTGTTAATATTTAGTTATGAAATTCGAAGTTATTACAATATTTCCTGAGTTAATAGATGACTACAAAAAGATCAGTATTGTTGCTCGGGCAATAAAGAAGAAGTTGTTGCAGATAAAAGCCTTTAATCTGAGAGATTATACTTTTGACGCGCATAAAACAGTTGATGGAAGACCGTATGGTGGTGGTGCTGGTATGGTACTAAAAGCAGATGTTTTAGCGCGTGCGATACAAGGAGTCTTCAAAAAAACTTTAAAGAAAAAAGAAAAAACAAAAGTCATTTTATTAACTCCAGCAGGAAAAGTTTTTTCTCAGAAACAAGCAAAGAAATTAGCGGCCAATGACCGTTTAATTTTTGTTAGCGGAAGATACGAAGGTTTTGATGAACGTATTTCTTCATTAGTTGATGCTGAGTATTCAATCGGGGATTATGTTTTAATGGGCGGAGAACTTCCTGCTTTAGTTATGATTGAAACAATTGCACGTTTTGTGCCAGGAGTAGTTGGCAAAGAAGAATCAATTCAAGGAGAGAGTTTTTCAAAAGGTGGCAAAACAACAAATCTTTTAGAATATCCTCAATATACTAGACCTGAAGTATTAAAGATTGGCAAAAAAACATTACGAGTTCCAAAGATTTTATTATCAGGAGATCATCAAAAGATTGAGATCTGGCGTGCTGATCAAGCTTTGAAGAAAACAAAAAAAGTTCGTCCCGACCTTATTAACAAACAATGGTAATGAAAAAGTTTGAGGTTACAGAAAACAAGCTTCGTCTAGATAGGTTTTTAGCAGAGAGCTTCAAAGAAGTTTCAAGAAGTAGAATCCAGAAAGACATAGAAGCTGGGCTTGTTTTTGTTAACAAGGAAAAAGTTTTAGAAGCAAAATTCGTTGTTAGATCTGGTGACATAGTTGAATATGATTATACTTTAGAAAAAAAGATTGAAGCAAAAGAATTAGACATTAAAACGATCTTTGAAAACAAGGATATTTTAATCATAGACAAGCCAGCGGGGTTGGTCGTGCATCCAGCACCTGGGTACAAGGGAGTAACATTAGCGGAGGGGTTGTTGCATAAATACAAAGACATCAAAGTTATTGGAGAAGATGAAATTCGTCCTGGTATTGTTCATCGTTTAGACAAAGACACATCAGGAGTGTTGCTTGTTGCCAAGAGTCAGGAAATGTTTGAGCATCTTAAAGACTCCTTCCAAAACCACACTGTTAAAAAACAATACACTACTTTGCTTGCAGGACATCTGCCTTCAAAGCACGGTTTCATCAATACGCCAATTGGTAGACATCCAACTGACTTTCGAAAAATGACTGTTAATTTACCGAAAGAACCTAAAGAAGCAGTCACTGAATATACTGTTTTAGAGTACTTACCGTTCAAAGGGGAGAAGATTAAAGACCACAAAAGCATTGACGAGTTCACTCTTGTTCGTGTAAACTTACACACAGGACGTACCCATCAGATTAGGGTACACTTTTCATCTCTAGGTTTTCCGATAGTTAGCGATGCGTTATATGGTCCAAAGAGTAATTGTTCTTTCGGACTTGATCTCAAAAGACAGTTCTTACATGCAAGCAACATTGAGGTTCAACTTCCTGACAAAACTTGGATAGAAGCATACGCGGATCTCCCAGAAGACTTAAAGAAAGTTTTAATAGATTTAAAAGCAAAGAATATTAATTTGTAAGCTAACTAAAAAAATGCCAATTGTAAAACACATTAGTAAAACACAACACCGCTTAGACATGCCTGAGTTTAAAACCGGATGGATTGTGAAAGTTCACCAGAAAATTAAAGAGGGTGAAAAAGAAAGAATCCAGATGTTTGAAGGTTTAGTCATTGCACGAAAAGGTGGCACTGGAGCAAATGCAACATTTACAGTAAGAAAGATTGCTAGTGGAGTAGGTGTAGAACGTATCTATCCATTACACTCACCAAACATTGCTAAACTAGAAGTCATAAAGCAGGGTGATGTTAGCAGAGCAAAACTCTACTACGTCAGAGCAAAACAAGATAATCAACCAAGATTCAGAAAAGGAAAAGAAAAGGCCAAAGCTAAGAAGAAATAATAAAAGCCCCGGAAACGGGGCTTTTTGTATACCAGGAAACCCCGGACGGAAGAGCCGACAGGAACGGTTTGCGA
>JBBTQQ010000008.1:0-82763 GCA_038065615.1 Patescibacteria group bacterium
TAAAAAATTTAATCCTGATATTATCTTTGCAGCAGGTGGTTATGTCGCAGTCCCTGTTGTTTTTGCAGCTTGGATATTAAAGAAAAAAATAGTCATACACCAACAAGACTATATTCCAAGTTTAACCAACAAGATTCTTTCTCCGTTTGCAACTAAAATCACTGTTAGCTTTGAACATTCACTAAAAGATTTTTTAAGCGGTTCAGGAATATTTGGTTACAGCAAAAACGAACAGCATGTTCATTGGACAGGAAACCCTTTCAGGGAAGAACTAACTGTTGATATTTCGGAAACTGAAAAGAAAAAAGCGAAAGAAGAATTTGGATTAAAAGAAGATATGCCTGTGGTGTTAATACTCGGAGGTGCAACAGGCGCAGCCAGTTTAAACAAAATTATCGAAGAAGCTTTACCTGAATTAGTTAAGATTTCACAAGTAATTCATTCAACAGGAATTGGTAAAGGAATCTCTTTTAATCACCCAAACTATCACCCGTATGAGTTAATCTCTAACATGAAAGGTGCATACGCTCTTTCTGATATTGTAATTTCTAGAGCAGGTATGTCTACAATCACCGAGCTTTCCGCCTTAAAGAAAGCAGCAATCATAGTACCAATGCCAGATTCTCATCAAACTGAAAATGCAGCAATCCTTTTGGTTTCACAAGCCGCTTTAGTTATTCCTCAAGGGACGTTAAGCGGAGAGAGGTTGGTGGATATAGTTAGGAAAGTAATGTATGACTGGGAATACCAAAATACTATTAGAGAGAATATATATAAGTTAATGCCACATAACGCAACAGAGAAGATTTCTAAAATAATTCTTGATCTATGTCAGAAATAACAGGGAACAAACAAAAGAAAATTGCTTTAGCAATGGCAGGAGCTGGTGCCCGTGCTGTTATGTATTTTGGAATATTAGATGTTTTTAAAGAGCATGGTATTGAAATATCAATGTTTTCAACATGCAGTAGCTCAACCTTTGTTGCTTTAGCATATTCTTCAGGAACATCAGAAAAAATGAAAGAGCGGGTTTTAAATATGGACCGCAAAGAATTACTAAGTCTTTTTGACACAAGTTTTAATGGTGGAGTTTTTTCTTTCGACAAGATAGAGACAGAGATGAGAAAATATGTTCCATATACCGATCTTGAAGACCTGCCAATTCCTGTTTCAATTGCTGCCTCAGACATTGTTCATGGTGAGGAGGTTATTTTTTCAATGGGGGACATTACAAGGGCAGTTAAAGCCTCTTGCTCAATGCCTGGTTTGTTTGAACCAGTTATCTGGGGAGGTAGAGTTCTTTTAGATGGCGGGTTGTTTAATATAATCCCTGTAGAAGCAGCAAAAGCTTCTGGTTCTGACATTATCATTGGCATAGACCTTGCAACATCAAGAAATCTTTTTTCAAACAAAATGCTGAATTTTAAAAGAGGTTGGAATGTGTTTTTTTGGCCACTCTCTATTTTAAAGAAAACAGTGATTAAACTTCAAAGAAAATTAAAGGGAAAGAATTATTTACAACAAGCAAATATTGATGATATTAAAATGCCAAACCTTTTTTCAATCCTTGACCGTTCAATGAATTATGCAATCGCAGAGCGCAGAAAGGCGGAATATTTTAATTGTGATATAGTAATAACCCCAAGTGTTAAAGGATTTGGGGATGTCGGTATTAAAAAGGGTGAAGCTATGTATATAGAAGGAAGAAGAGCAGCTGAAGAAGCAATCCCTGCTATTAAAAAGCTTTTAAGAAATGATTAATTTAGAGAATACTAAGAAAATATATTTCCTGGGTATTGGTGGAATAGGCATGTCTGCGCTTGCTGGAATTGCAAAAGCAAAAGGCTTTGATGTTGCAGGCTCTGATTCAAGCGATATTTACGATCCTTCAAAGTCAGTACTAGATAACTATGCGATTAAATACCATATTGGTTTTGATTTAAAAAATATTGTTGATTTTAATCTTTCGACAAATGATTTAGTTGTTGTTGGAGCTGCAACAGACAAAGAGAATCCAGAATTAAAATACGCACAAGAACAGAACCTTAATATCGTTGGGTATCCTGAATTATTAGGTGTTTTGGTTTCTGACAAAAAAAGAATCGTTGTGGTAGGAACACATGGTAAGGGTACAACCTCTGGGTTAATTTCTTTTGCTTTGAAAGCGCTAGAAGATTCAGGATTTTTTGTTGGAGCTGTTTTAACAGACCTTCAAACTAATTTCTATTATGGATCCGGAAAACATTTTGTAATAGAAGGGGATGAGTATAGATCAGGAGTAGATGACCAGAAACCAAAGTTTGCATATTACAATCCAGATTTGTTGTTGATAAACAACATTGAATTTGACCATCCTGATATTTACAAAGATCTTGATGCATTTAAAAAACCATTCATTGAGCTTGTTTCTGGAATGGGTGAAGACAAAATTATTGTTTACAATGCTGATGATACCAATGTTTTAGATGTAGTCTCTAAGAGTAAAGCAAAAAAAGTTCCTTTTTCACTCAAAGAACAAAAGAATTACAAGTTACCTGGAAAACCTTATGCTTACGACTATTTAGCAGCAAAAACAACACTAGAAACACTCGGTTTTGAGTTTTCCGAGTTTGAGAAGTACTTTGTTGAATATACTGGAGTTAAGAGACGTTATGAAACCATATATGATGGAAACATTACAATCATTGATGATTACGCGCATCACCCAACCGCTGTAAAAGAAACATTAGAAGCAACCAGAGAAAAATATCCTAATAGAAGAATTGTTTGTTTCTTTGAACCACATACATATTCTAGAACAAAAGAAACCCTTTCTGATTTAGAGAAAGCCTTTAATTCCGCTGATTTGGTGTATATAGCTGAAGTGTATCCAGCAAGAGAACAAAAACTAGAAAGCAGTATTACTGGTCAAGATGTTGTTAACAAAGTGCTGGAGTTTAACAAAAACACTTTTTATGTTTCAGACAAACAAGATGCTTTGAACAAATATAGACAACAGAGAAAAGACGGTGATGTAGTAATAGTTATGGCTGTTGGTTCATTTAACACGTTGGTCTTTGATCTTAAAAAAGAGTTTGGAGCTTAAAATGCAAGAAAATATTAAACTATCAAAATATACATCATTCAGAATCGGTGGTCCAGCAAGTTTTTTTGTAGATGCTAAAACAGATGATGATTTTCTTTCAGCACTTAAATTTAGCAAAGAAAAGAACCTTCCATTCTTGGTTTTGGGGGGAGGAACTAATATGCTCATAAGCGATGAAGGGTTTAAAGGTATTGTCATTCGTAGTCAGGGTAGGGATTTAATTTTCAAAGACCATGGAGAAAATGGATTAATCATTGCAGACACAGGTAATGTTTTGCCAATCATAAACCAGTTTGCCAATCAAAACGGTCTTGTTGGCTTTGAAAAGCTTGCAACAGTTCCAGGAACCCTCGGTGGCGCTATATACAACAACGCGCATTGGAAAGATGATCTTCTTTCAAACCATATTCAGTGGGTTGAAGTAATTGATCCAATAGCAGAAGACATATCAGTAAAACGCCTAAATACCAAAGAACTTGATTTTAAATATGATTCTTCTTTAATCAAAACAAAAAATCTCATTGCTCTAAGAGCAGCGATCCTACTTCCAAAAGGGGATGTTGCTGAATCAAAGAAAACATATACTGGATACTTAAAAACCAGAACTGAGAGTCAGCCATACGGTACATTAAACAGCGGTTGCATGTTCCAGAACGTTACTCAAAATTTAGGTCCTGGAAATCATGGAACTTCAGCAGGGTATTTAATAGATCAAGCAGGTTTAAAGGGTTTGAAGATAGGTGGGGCACAAATCTCCGAAAAACACGGGAATTTCTTCATAAACACAGGGGATGCAACCAGTGATGATATACTTAAGTTAGCAGAGACCTGCAAACAAAAGGTTAAAGAAAAGTTTGGTGTTGAATTAGAATTTGAAGTTAAAATAGTTTAACAAAGGAGAAAACAAAATGTCAGTTACAATAAAGAAGACAAACGCAAAGGTTAGTCCATCAGAATTAAATTATGTTAACAAGAACCTTGAGAAATTAAAAAAGTTCTTAAGACCAGAAAATAATATTCACGTTGAGCTTCAGAACACAACGAAACATAAAACAGGGTTGATTGCTAGAGCAGAGGTTACAATAATGCCAAAGCCAGGGATTTATGCTGATGCGTATGGTAATGATTTTTTCGAAGCAATAGATTTGTGTTTGCCGAAGATAAAGGAACAGCTGATGAAGAGTAAGGATAAAGTTGTTTCTCAGAGAAGGCGATTAGGTGCACAAAGAAAAGATAGTAGATAACGAACAGGACCCCAGCAATCGTTTGCTAGGGCCCTTTGTTCATGAACAGAGGCTGTCGAGAACAGCCTTGTCCTCTGCTTTGAACGGTTTGTTCAGCACTCGTTTGAATATGCCTGGGTCAAACGTGTTTTCTGGATTCCCGGTCATCCCGACAACAACCGCGTGCGGGAACTTCTCTGCAAACCGCCGCCCTACTTCGTTGCCAGTTCCGTCGCCGAGCTCGAAGTCGGTGAGTAGCACGCCGAAGTCATCATGCGCTCCGATCATGGTGGCTGCCTCCTCGACGCTTCCTGCGAATACTACTCGGGCATTTTCATTGTCCCGGGTTAGGAGATCGTTGAGAAGCCTCCTCATGAAGTCCTCATCGTCTACAACAAGTACTCTGTTCACTGTGAACTTCCTCCTTAAAGGTGCGTATATAGTGCCATAAACCCTAACAAAAGTCAAGACTTTATATTCTCTTCATCTCCGCTAAACAAAGTATATATTCAAAAAATTGATATCATCCGCTGTTGTTTTTTAGCCCTAAAAAACATATAATATACGCATGTCATTTCTAGAAAAAATCTTTGGCGGGAATCAAAGAGTCGTATCAAAACTACAGAGTGTGGTTGATAGAATTAACTCTTTAGAAGACCGTTTTAAAGAGTTGACTGATGATCAAATCAAGGAACAAGTACAAACCTGGAAGACTCAGTTATCTAACGAAAAAGAACCAAAAGATTACGAAGAGCAAAAGAAAATCTTGGAACAAATTCTTCCAGAGGTTTTTGCTTTAACAAGAGAAGCTGCAAAGCGAACAATCGGACAAAGACACTATGATGTTCAGTTAATCGGTGGTATTACACTTCATCGAGGTCAGATTGCAGAAATGAAAACTGGAGAAGGAAAAACCTTAACAGCAACTCTTCCTTTGGTTTTAAACGCATTAACAGGGCATGGCGTGCATTTAGTTACAGTTAACGACTACCTGGCTCGTTGGCATGCTTCTTTAATGGGCCCTATATACCACATGCTTGGTTTGTCTGTTTCTTCAATTCAGCACCAACAGTCTTTCATCTATGACCCTACTTACGCTCCTGAAGATGAAGAGGTCAAACGTTTAGAAAGCGAAACCCAAGGTTTTGTTTTGGATGTTAAACATATGCGCACAGTTTCAAGAAGAGAAGCATACGCAGCAGACATTACATATGGTACTAACAATGAATTTGGTTTTGACTATCTTCGCGACAACATGGTTGGTGATCTTTCTCAGATGACTCAAAGAGAAATGCATTATTCAATTGTTGACGAAGTAGACAGCATTTTAGTTGACGAAGCTCGCACACCTTTAATCATTTCAGCACCAGACACTGACCCAACTGACAAATACTATCGTTTTGCAGAGTTAGTTGAAAAATTAGAACATGGCCCTGATTACAGCATTGATGAAAAGAAAAAAGGAGTTGCTCTTTCTGAAGTTGGTATTGAAAAGTTAGAAAAGCTTTTAAATATAAAAAACATTTATGAAGAAGAAGGTGTTTCAACAGTACACCATTTAGAGCAAGCTTTAAGAGCAAAAGCATTGTTTAAGCTAGATCGAGATTATGTTGTTCGTGATGGAGAAGTCATTTTAGTTGATGAATTTACTGGTCGTTTAATGTTTGGAAGAAGATACTCTGACGGTTTACATCAAGCAATAGAAGCGAAGGAAGGCGTTAAGATTCAACAAGAAAGCAGAACCCTTGCGACAGTAACCTTCCAAAACTATTTTAGAATGTACAAAAAACTCGCTGGTATGACAGGAACAGCTTTGACTGAAGCAGAAGAGTTTTTCAGCATTTATAAACTTGAAGTTGTCGCCATCCCAACGAATAAACCAATGGTAAGGGAAGACAGACCAGACGCAGTTTACAAATCAGAAAAAGGAAAACTTGAAGCAATAACTAGAGAGGTAATAGAAAGACACAAAAGAGGTCAACCTTTGTTAATCGGTACTGTTTCAATCCAAAAGAATGAATTACTAGCAGATCACCTTAAAACCGCGGGTTTACAATTTGAAATATTAAACGCAAAAAACCACGAGCACGAAGCGCATATCATTTCTCAAGCAGGACGTTTTGGAGCAATTACAGTTGCAACAAACATTGCTGGTCGTGGTGTTGACATTTTGCTTGGTGGAAACCCTGTAGACCCTGAAGAAGCAGAAAAAGTAAAAGAAGCAGGTGGTTTGCATATCCTTGGAACAGAGCGTCATGAGTCACGAAGAATAGACAATCAGTTAAGAGGACGTGCTGGTCGTCAGGGTGATCCTGGATCATCCCAGTTCTTTGTTTCTTTGGAAGATGATTTGATGCGTTTGTTTGGCGGCGATCGTTTACAAAAGTTAATGACAACATTGGGTATTGAAGAAGATCAACCAATAGAAGCAGGGCTTGTTTCTAAGTCAATTGAACAAGCTCAGAAAAAGATTGAAGGTTTAAACTTTGATACCAGAAAACATGTTTTAGAATATGATGATGTGATGAACAGACAGAGAGAGATAATTTACGGAAAAAGAAGAGCATGGCTACAAAAAGAAGTAAATCATAAGGAAGAAATCCTTGGTTTAATTGAAACTGAAATATCAGAGTTAGTTAGAAATCATTTTCTTGCTGAAAACGATATTCAAGAACTTTTAAATGCCATTAACTCAATTTTTCCAGTCGGCAATACAGAAGCAGGAAAAATTGTTGAGCTTTCGAAACAACCAGGGGATTCAGAGTTTGCAATTACTGATTATGCTGTTTCTTTAGCAAAACAACGTTATGAAGAAAAGGAAAAAGCACTTCCAGATCCAAGCATTATGCGTCAGATTGAAAGAGGAATTTCACTGCAGTCGCTTGATAACTTATGGATGGAACACCTAGATACAATGGAACACTTAAGAGAATCTGTTGGTTTAAGAGGATACGGTCAAAGAGATCCATTGGTTGAATACAAACGTGAATCTTTTGATTTGTTTAAGCGCTTACTAATCCAGATTAACTCACAGATCGTATACACAATATACAAGGTTAGCTTGCAGCAACAACCGGTTTCAGAGCTTCAGGAACTTGCTAAGAATGCACAAGAAGTATCTTCGGAATCAACAACAGCAGACTCAGTAGAGAAGATTGGTAGGAATGATCCTTGTCCTTGCGGGTCGGGGAAGAAATATAAAAAATGTGGTCTGTTAAATACAGTTGAGCACCAGTCTAATATGGTAAAGAAATGAGCGATCTAACTCCCGTTGCAAGTGTCGGCATAGTTGTGTTTGCAGAGGATTCGGTTCTTTTGGTAAGACACGAGGCTGGTGCAGAACATCTTATCAACACGTACGGTTTACCATCTGGTAGACTAGAAGAAGGTGAAACTTATGTAAGCGCGGCAAAGAGAGAACTAGCTGAGGAGACGGGATTGATTACAGCTGAAGAAGATTTGATGGAGTTGCCAGAAAAGTACACGGCTGAAATTCCGAGAAAAGATGGAACGACACGTTTGTTTTTTTGGATAGTGTTTTTATGCAAAGCTTTTTCCGGTGAACTTACTGTGAGTAACGAAACTTCTCCTGAATGGGTAAAGATGTCTGATATAAAAAAACATCAGCTATTGCCTAATATTGAAAATGCGATTAGTCAGGCTTTGCGATTCAGGAAAGAAATATAAAAAGTGTCATGGGAAATTTAAAATAGATAAACTATTCTGGACAGAAGAAGAGATAAAAGATAAGGGTATTCAGATTATTTCTTTAGATTAAAATTAAGAAAGAAAACAATGGCAAACGATTTTCAACAGAAACAACCAACTAAGAATGAACAGATGTTCTATGAGATTGCAATGCAGATGCATGATATAGATAAACGTGTTTGGTCAATTTCATCACACATGCTTGCTTTGGGTGTCGCTTTAAATATTGATGCAAAGAAAATGGCAGAAATCTTAACTGGCGATGATGCAAAGATTAAAGAATACGCTAAAAACATCAATGAAGAAATAAAGAAGATTGAAGATGCACGTCCTAAAGAAGAAAAGCACGATCATGAATATGATCACAACCATGAACACTAAGATGGCTTAAATAAAAATGCAAATCAACAAAGCAATAATTTTAGCTGGAGGTAAGGGAGTTCGTCTTAGACCTGTTACTCTCGAGACTCCTAAACCATTAATAACTGTTAAACGTAAAGCAATTTTAACTTGGCTCTGCGAGCTTTTCATTGTTAACGATGTGAAAAACATCAGAGTTATTGTTAATCAAGATGATCTAGAAGAATTTAGGTGGTGGTTTGAAAGATTTAAGGTAACTAACAAAGATCAAGAATTTGATATAGATTTTTTTGTTGAGACTAAACCTTTGGGAACATTTGGTTTTGTTAAATCCAAAGAAGCTCGTGAATGGCTGAACGGACAATCTTTCTTTTTAAGCAATGGTGATGAGTTAAAGGCCATGAACTTAAAAGACATGGCTCAGCAGCATTTAGTTAATCGTGAAAAAGGAGGCATCGCAACCATAGCCTTAGCAACAGTTGAAGACCCAGAACATTATGGTGTCCCCATTGTTGAATCAGAGAGAATTATATCGTTTTTAGAAAAACCAGCTAACCCTCCAAGTAATAACATCTCTTCGGGGCTGTATCTCCTAGATACAGAATTTTTTGATTATCAAACGGAACAAGAATTTGAAATGATCGAGTCAATATGGGACAGGGTCGCTCAAGATAATAAGCTATACGCCTTTGATACAGGTGGAAAGTGGTATGACACAGGTACATTTGAGCGCTGGGAAAAGGCTATTAATGAATGGCCATATTAAAAAACAGTGTAAAACTCACTAGTTGAGTCGCCCAGAAAAACCTGTTAAAATGTCAAAGTAATTGAATTAAGAAATTAAAGCTAAACAGAAACAATGAGAAAAAATATTCGGCTCTACGTGACTTTTGTGTTTATCCTCCTCATTGCCGCAGCCGCGGTATATATAGATCACCCTAAGGGGAGCAAAATAGACCTTAAAAAGCTTAAAATTGGCTTTACAAGAGAGTTTAAGCCACATTTGGGGTTAGATCTCCAAGGTGGTAGTCATCTTGAATATCAAGGTGATTTAAGGGAAGTTGGTCCTGACAAAAGAGCAGAGGCTATGGAATCCTTAAGATCAGCGATTGAACGCCGGGTCTTTTACTTTGGTGTTCAAGAGCCATTAGTTGAATCAGCAGGTTCTGACCGAATCATTGTTGAACTTCCTGGTATTACTGATATTAACGAAGCCATTAAGGTTATTGGGCAAACCCCATTCTTAGAATTCAGAGAAGTAAATGATCAACCCGCAAATGCGACCATTGTTAATGGTGTTGCTACTGTTGATCCACTTTCTCAATGGAAGACAACTGGATTAACTGGAAAAGATTTAGATACAGCAACTGTTGATTTTAATTCTCAAACAGGAAAGCCTCAAATTGTTTTACAGTTTAATTCAAATGGTGCAAAGCTTTTCTCTGAAATTACTTCCAGAAACATTAGCAAGCCAGTCGCCATTTTTCTAGACGGTTCACCACTTTCTACTCCAACTGTTCAAAACGCAATTACAGATGGTAAAGCAATCATCACAGGACAGTTTACAGTTAAAGAAGCCAAGGAGTTAGTTTCAAGACTCAACTCGGGCGCTTTGCCAGTTCCAATACATTTGATATCGCAACAAAATGTTGGTGCAAGTTTAGGAAAAGATTCTATTCAAAAAAGCGTTGTTGCTGGTTTAATTGGTCTTTTAATGATTGCGCTTTTCATGATTGTTTACTACAGACTCCCTGGTTTACTCGCAGTCTTTGCTTTAGCAATTTACGCATTGTTAACATTCGCAATCTTTAAGATTGGAATATCAGTAACAGCAGTTTTGCTTGTTGGAGTGTTCCTAATGCTGGCCCTTACTTCAAACTGGGGTTTTGGGATTGTTGGTGGAGCAATATATTTAATTCTGATGTTCTTGGGTGGTTTACATCCAGTTACTTTAACCCTTGCTGGTATTGCAGGTTTCATTCTTTCTATTGGTATGGCTGTTGACGCAAACATCCTTATCTTTGAACGCACCAAAGAAGAATTAAGATTGGGTAAAGATGTTAACAAAGCACTCGAAGACGGTTTTAACAGAGCATGGCTTTCAATTAGAGATTCAAACGCATCAAGCTTAATAACAACATTAATCTTGTATATTTTCGGAACTCCTGCGATAAAGAGCTTTGCTGAAACACTTGCTATTGGTATTATAATTTCTTTGTTTACAGCAATTACAGTTACAAAGACTTTCTTGCGCATGTTCATCGGACACAACATCTTGTCGCATCCGTGGTTGTTTGGTGTAAGCAAAAGGAAAAAAGAATTAACCGCTGAAGGAAAGTAAATCATGTTGAACATCATAAAACACTACAAATTTTGGTTTTCAGTTTCTGCAGTGCTTTTCATAGCAGCAATAATTTCTCTTTCAATGTATGGCCTAAGACCAGGATTAGATTTCACAGGTGGTTCATTAGCACAGATTTCTTTCAAGACCCAACCAAACATTCAAGCAATTAAAGACGAGGTTTCTAAGGTTGTTGAGAACGCAGCTGTTCAAACAGCAGGGGATACTGATGTTATTATTAAAACCAAGGCTTTAGAAAAAGATCAGCTAGACAAGATATACGCAGGATTAAGAGCAACACAAGGCGAGTTTACTGAAAAATCATACAATTTAATTGGTCCAATTGTTAGTAAAGAATTAGTCTGGAAAGCAATTTGGCAATTAGTTTTAGTTTCTCTTGGTATCGTTTTCTATATCGCATACGCATTTAGAAAGATTACAAAACCAATTACTTCGTGGAAATTCGGTTGGGCTGCAATCATTGCGTTACTTCATGACCTTGTAATTGTTCTTGGATTGTTTTCAATCTTAGGGCACTTTGCACATGTTGAGGTAGATACAATGTTTGTTACAGCATTACTAACTGTTCTTGGTTTCTCAGTACATGACACAATCGTTGTTTTCGACAGAATTAGAGAAAATTTAAGAATTGAAGCAGGTAAACCAATTGATGAGATTGTTAATCACAGCATAAACCAAACAATCGTTCGTTCGTTAAACACTTCTTTGACAGTTTTGTTTGTATTACTTTCTCTCTTGTTATTCGGTGGTGCGACAATCAAGTATTTTGTTCTAGCACTTTTCGTAGGAGTCATAGCTGGAACATACTCCTCAATATTTATTGCCAGCCCTCTCCTAGTTATCTGGGAGAAGTGGCAACATAGAAAAGCGTCCTAATAGGGCGCTTTTTAATATATGAAAATAGATCTACAAATACATACAACTTTTTCTGATGGAAAAAACTCTCCAGAAGAAATAATAAAGATGGCGGTTGAAAATGACGTCAAAGTCATTTCAGTTACAGACCATGACTCAATAAAAGGGGTTAGTGGGATTATTGCACTCGGTAAAATAAACGGAGTTACAGTTATACCAGGAGTTGAGATAGCCACAGGTTACAAAAGTAAAGCTCTCCATATTTTAGGCTACAATGTAAATCCTCAAAACAAAGATTTACAAGAACTTTTTGATAGATCACGAAAAGAAAAAGTTGAGCACTACATCAAAGAACTTGAGGTCGTAAATCAAAACTTAAAAGTGGCGGGTAAAGACGAGCTTTCAGTTGAAATATACTCTGACGGAAAACACAGATACTCATACCCAGGTTTAATGGCTTTTTTAGTGGAACAAAAAGCAGTTCCTGATATTAACGGCACTGAACAGTTTATGAAAGGCGTCAAGCATGTTGCACCTTCTGTAACACCTAAACAAGCTTTTAAATTCATTCATGATGCTGGAGGTTTAGCATATTTTTCACACCCATTATCTGCGGGTGGCATTTCTTTAAAAACTTTTTTAAATACACCAGAAGAATGGGAGGCTGTCATCGCTGAGTTTGAGGCAGACGGTTTGGATGGTTTAGAGATATATCAGGGGTCTCATATAAAAGAAGATCGAGATTTCTTGCTAGATATGGCTTCTAAATACGATTTGAAGATTAGCGCTGGTAGTGATTGGCATGGTCCTGCTTCTATGCTTTCTACTTCGTTGCTTAAAACAACACCAAATTACCCTGAAAAGATAGGGGATTTAGAGATTCCTGAGGATAAAGTGGTTCTAATACTTCAGGGCCTTGGAATTACTGCGTGAGACTGTATTCTTGACACAATGTAAAGTTTATGATATATTCTAGGCGTATAGAAAAATACGTCTTTTTATGTCAGATTCAATAGAACAAGAGAAAAAAGCAATATCTGGGATTTTGGATAAAATCATAGACAGCAAGCAAACTGTCTCTTTACAGAATTTTGAGCCCGCTTTAGTAGCTGGTAAGATATTAAGCTTGTTAAAAGAAAGAGATCGCCAGATCCTTGCAAAGCGTTTTGGTTTGCTTGGCTTTCCAGCAAAAACCCTTGAGGCAATAGGTAAGGAACACAATTTAACCAGAGAACGAGTTAGACAGATTGAAAAGGATTCAATCAAGTTTTTGCGTTCTAAACTAGATCAAGAACAGCTTGCAGAATCTGTCAAAGTTTTAGCGCATATTATTCACGATTCTGGAAGAATCATTAAAGAACTTGAGTTAATCAAGCTTTTGAGTTTTGAGTCTACTGAAGCAGAAAAGCGCTCTGTTTTGTTTTTGTTACATATTGCAGAAGAATTGTTAGAAGTTAAGGAATCTGAGTTGTATCATGCAGCTTGGGCTTCAGTTACATACAATCACGAGTTCTTTGAAAATATAATCAAGACTGCACGTGAAATACTAACAGCAGAAGGTAAACCAATAACTGAATTAAACCTGATTGAAAAACTACAGCAAAGCGAATTCTACAAGAATAACCAGAAAGATTTAAACGAAAAGATTCTAAAGACATACATTGAGATTAGCAAAGAGATTGCTAGAAATCCTTTTGGTGAATATGGTTTGAAAGATTGGCGTGAGATTAAACCAAAAGACGTTGGTGACAAAGCATACATTGTTTTAAAGCATCATGCAAAACCATCCCACTATTCTGAAATTACAGAAATGATCAACAAGCATGGTTTTGACAAGAGAACCGCAAACAAAGAAAGCGTACACAATGAACTAATCAAAGACGGACGTTTTGTTTTAGTTGGTCGTGGTATTTATGCCTTGACTGAATGGGGCTACAAGAAAGGCGTTGTTGCTGATGTCATTATTGAAATACTAGAAAGATCAAACCAACCACTAAGTAGAGATGAGATCATTTCAGAAGTTATGAAAAAGCGTATGGTTAAAAGAAATACTGTTTTAGTTGCTCTTTCAAACAAGAGTCTTTTCAACAAAGTTCAAAGAAATAAGTACGAGTTAGTAACTAGAGCAAAATAAGCTTTTTGCTTTTCTAAACCAAGAAACAAAAAATGGGAATTTTTTCAACGATATCAGAAGGTTTTGGTTCAACCATCTCCACAGGATGGTATTTGTTTGTACATTGGTATGGTTGGGTTTTGTTCGTCATCGCGGGTTTTTACATAGTTAGAAAGCTTTATCAGGACAAGATCATGGATGATTATGTCTTTTCTAACAAAAGAATTTTTTTACATATAAAAATAGAGAAAGAGAATTTGCAGAGCACCCTTGCTGTTGAACAAATTTTTGCCAGTATGCACGCTATGCACCAGAACTTTACCTGGGCTGAACGATGGTTAGAGGGTTTAGTGAACCTTTGGTGGACAGCAGAAATGGTAAGTTTAGGCGGTAAAATCTCTTTCATCATTTCAGTCCCAGAAAAAGTAAGAGGTCTTGCTTTAAGTTCTTTTTACGCGTATTACCCAAACGCAGAAATTGCCGAGGTTGAGGATTACATGAAGAACCTAACTCATTTGGATGATAATTCTTCTTGGGATATATGGGGCACTGAATACAAATTTACTAGAGACTGGGCTTACCCAATCAGAACATGGAGAGAATTTGAACACCCAGCAGCAGAAGAACCAGTCATTGATCCAATGGCAGGAGTTTTGGAAGCATTAAGTAGAGCAGAACCGCATGAAATGCTTGCAATTCAAATTGTCATGCGTCCAATTGCTGACAAAGACTGGGCTCCTCACTCAGAAGAAGTAGTTCAAGCATTAAAAGAAGAGGGTGATCACCACGTTCCATTCTTAGAAAGGATTTTACCTTTCTTAGCTTGGGGTAGTAAAAAAACAGTTTTAGAAGCAATACAAAAAGGTGGTGGTCAAGGCGCACATGGAGAAGAACAAAAGCAACCAAAAGTAATGCGTATGACAGAAGGTGAACGAAATACAGTTAAAGGAATTGAAACCAAAGCAACCAAACCTGCATTTCAAACAAAGATTCGCCACCTATACATTGCACCAAAAGACAAGTTTGACAAGAACAAGAAGAGCTTACTTGTCGGCGCTTACAGGCAATTTGGAGCGGTTAATTCAAACAATTTAAAACCAGATGTTAATGGAACTTGGACAAACTATAACTACGCGATGTTTGAAGCCTTAGAAAAACCTTTTGTTAAGTTTATGATTATGGAAAGAAAACATTTATTACTTCAAGGTTTTGTTAATAGAAGCAGATGGATTGGTATTGATCCAATGATCATGAACATTGAAGAGCTAGCAACGTTGTACCACTTCCCATTAAATACAGCCTCAACTCCTCCCGTTGAAAGAATTGATATTAAAAAAGGTCAGCCACCAGCTAACCTTCCGGTTATGAGCTAAACTATGCAAAACGAAAACGAAGTCACATTATTCGCCAAAACCAATTTCCGAAACAAGCAGGTGCCTTTTGGTATCAAGAGAGAAGATCGTAGAAAGCACATGTATGTCATCGGTAAAACTGGCATGGGCAAAACAACGATGATGGAAAACATGATCATCCAAGACATTGTTAATGACAATGGTCTTGCTTTTGTTGATCCGCACGGCGATTCAGTTGAGAAGATTTTAAACTATATACCAGCCAGAAGAATAAACGACGTGGTGTATTTTAACCCGTCAGACATGGAATTTCCAATTGCTTTTAACATTCTTGAATCAGTCGATCCAAGATACAAGCATTTAGTCGCATCAGGATTAATGGGAGTGTTTACAAAGATATGGGCAAACCTTTGGTCTGCTCGTATGGAATATATTTTAAACAATGCTATCTTAGCTTTACTTGATTCACCAGGGAATACACTTCTTGGTATTTCAAGAATGTTAATTGACAAAAAATATAGAAAGCGGATCGTTGATAACGTAAAGGATCCGGTTGTTAGATCTTTCTGGCAAGATGAGTTTGCTAACTGGAACGAGAAATATAGAATGGAAGCAATTGCTCCAATCCAAAACAAAGTTGGACAGTTCCTTTCTTCAGGAATCATTAGAAATATTGTTGGTCAACCAAAATCAACCGTTGATTTAAGAGATTTAATGGATAACAAAAAGATTTTGTTAATGAACCTTTCAAAAGGACGTGTTGGTGAAGACAATTCAGCGCTTCTTGGCGCCATGATTATTACCAAACTTCAATTAGCGGCTCTTTCTCGTGTTGATATCCCAGAAGAAGATCGTAATGACTTCTATCTATATGTAGATGAATTTCAAAACTTTGCAACAGAATCATTTGCAACAATTCTTTCTGAAGCAAGAAAATACCGCCTTAATTTAATTATTGGTCACCAATACATTGGTCAGCTAGTTCAGGAAAACAACAACACAAAGGTTAGAGACGCTGTATTTGGAAACGTTGGAACAATCGTAACATTCAGAGTTGGTGCTGCTGATGCTGAATTCTTAGAAAAGGAGTTCATGCCAATATTCACAGAAAACGATCTTGTAAATATTCCAAAACATACAGTTATATTAAAGTTAATGATAAACGGGGTTGCTTCAGATCCTTTTACTGCAGAAACACTTCCTCCTGGAACATATGAAAAAACAGATAATGGTGAAAAGATTATTCGTGTTTCTAGAGAAAGATATGCAAATCCAGTAACTGATGTTGAGGACAAGATAACTAAATGGATGGGGCAAGAGTTCCATGAGCAGGCTGCGTTAATAGCTGGAAACCAAGTTTTGGAGGGTGAAGAACAATTGGCTCCTCAAGCACCTATACAGCAAGAGGTTTCAGCTCAACCAGAGATGGTAGAAGCTCCAAAAGCCATGGTTATGCAACAAGCTGAGGCTATAGAAAAAAAAGAAACTCTTCCAAACCCTGAAAAGAAAAAGAAAAAGAAATCAGGTAATCCAAACAACAGGAGAGACGAGAATCCAATCTGGAATACAGTTGCTAAAATGACTGATCAAAAGATCAAAGAAACTGAAACCCCTAATGTCTTGTTAAAGACTCTAGAAACAGTTAAAGTGTCTGAGAGTCCAAAAAAAGTCCTTAAACCTGGAGAATCAGTAAAGCTTGATGAAATCTAAGAAGATTTTAAAACAAAAGAAAAAAGTATTAGTAGCGCTTTCAGGCGGAATTGACTCTGCGGTAAGCGCTGCTTTGTTGTTGCAACAAGGATATATTGTTGAAGCTGGGTTTATGAAAAATTGGAGTTCAACCGAAGGGCTATTACGAAATGAATGTCCTTGGCTTGATGACAGAAGAGAAGCTTTAAAGGTTGCTGCGTCTTTAAACATTCCATTGCATACTTTTGATTTTGAAAAACAATATCAAGAAAAAGTAATGCAGTATTTCTTTAAAGAATACAAAGCAGGCAGAACTCCAAACCCTGATGTCATGTGTAACAAAGAGATCAAGTTTAAGCTCCTCTATGACAAAGTAATCAACACGGGCTTTGATTACATTGCGACAGGACACTATGCTCAGATTAAAAACAACAAACTCATCAGATCAACAGATGAATTTAAGGATCAAACATACTTCATCTACAACCTTAAAAAAGAACAACTAAAACATATTCTTTTCCCAATCGGAGACTTAAAGAAGACAAAAGTTCGACAACTTGCAAAAAAGATTCATCTTCCAAACGCAGACCGTAAAGAAAGTATGGGTCTTTGTTTTGTTGGAAAGATTCGTTTAGATCAGTTTCTTTCGCAGAAACTCAAACCAAAACAAGGAAACATAGTCGATACAAAAGGCAATGTTATTGGAACACACAAAGGCACTTCTTTCTACACATTAGGGCAAAGACAGGGGTTAGGTATAGGAGGAACAGGTGGCCCTTACTATATCGCAAAAAAAGACGTTAAAAAGAATCTTTTGGTAGTTACCGAAGATCCACATGACAAGCTTTTAGAGTTTAAAGAGATCCATGTTTCAGAGATTAACTGGATTGATATACCAAAGAAATACCCGATTGTTTGTAAAGGGCGTTTTAGACACCAACAAGCGCTTCAGGAGTTGAATCTTCACAAAGAAAAAACAGGGTACATTGTTAGGTTCAAAAAACCACAATTCGCAATTGCTTCAGGACAAAGCCTTGTTTTGTATAAAGGAAAAGAGTGTTTAGGTGGGGGAGTGATTATCTAACAATAACCGCGTCTAATAACTGTACAGCCCATTGACTAATACCACCGAAAGTGGTATTTTTTGATGTTAGTCAGTCATGCAGGAGGATCACCATTCCACCGAGGAAGACCATGCGACAAATCGATTTGTGGGGCCTGCTTCATGAAGCTGCCATCGCTGACAGCCCTGCTGAGGCTCAAGAGTTCCGCGAGAAGTTCTTGAAAGCCATCAGCGCCCTGGATAGCTGGACCCAGTGCATCATGCTTGACCTGTACGACGAGGTGTTGCGTCGGTGTCCAGAGGAGCTTCCAAGGCAGATGATCTTCTACATGTACTGCGGCAGTAGCCGAGTTGGCACGACAGAGCATGGACTCGGCGTTCTTGAGCCCGAGGTGCTGCTCTAGTTGGACAACGAGGCGTCCGTGTAGCGCTGTTCTCGCGACAACAAAACAGGGGCGATCTCTTTGCTGAGACCGCCCCTGTGTCACGTTTGGGTATATCTTTAGTGTTTAATGAACTTAACCATCAACAACGCGACAATGTTAATAATTTTAATCATTGGGTTAATTGCAGGTCCTGCGGTATCTTTGTATGGATCACCAACAGTGTCTCCTGTAACTGCTGCTTGATGAGCAAAGGATTTCTTTCCACCATGATGACCTTCCTCAATGTATTTCTTTGCATTGTCCCATGCAGCACCACCGGTTGTCATGGATATACCAACAAACAAACCAGTGACTATGGAACCAACAATCAAACCGCCAAGTGCTTTAGCACCAAGAGTTAATCCCACAACGATTGGAACAACTACTGGGATGAGGGCTGGAATAATCATTTCTTTAATCGCGGCTTTAGTTACGATATCAACAGCCTTTGTGTAGTCTGGTTTTGCTGTTCCTTCCATAATCCCTTTAATCTCTCTAAACTGTCTTCTAACTTCTTCTACAACAGCATGTGCTGCTTTTCCAACAGCTTGCATTGCAATGGAAGCAAAGAGGTAAGGCAACAAACCTCCAATGAACAAACCAACTAAAACTTTTGGATCTGAAATATCAAAGCCAGTATTAATTCCTCTATTTGTTAATTCTTGTGAGAATGAAGCAAACAGGATGATCGCAGCAAGTCCAGCTGATGCGATTGCATAACCTTTTGTTACTGCTTTTGTTGTGTTTCCAACAGCATCTAAAGGATCAGTAATATCTCTTACTTCTTGAGGCATACCAGCCATTTCAGCAATACCACCAGCATTGTCAGTTATTGGTCCAAACGCATCAATTGCAACAACAATTCCTGTCAGAGACAACATGCTCATGACAGCCAAAGCAACACCGTAAAGTCCTGCTTGATTGTGTGACACCAAAATTGCAGCAACAATTGCTAACACAGGTAGCGCTGTTGATTGCATTGAAACAGCAAGACCTGTAATGATATTTGTTCCGTGTCCAGTTGTTGAAGCTTGCGCAATATCTCGCACAGGTTTAAAGCTTTTTGATGTGTAGTACTCTGTGATTAAAACAATAGCCGCGGTTACTACAAGACCCATTAAAGCAGAGGTGTAAAGCTGCCAGAAAGTAAACTGTGTTTGAGCTGCCATCATGCTTTGAGTAATAGGGTAGAAAGCAACCGCAGAAAGAAGTCCTGAAACAATAAGGCCTTTGTAAAGCGCGCCCATAATACTTTTTTTAGAGCCAAGTCTAACAAAAAATGTTCCAATAATTGTTGTAATGATTGAAGCTGCACCTAGGATTAAAGGATAGGTAATTGCTGCTTCGAAATCTTTGAAAGTTAAAGAACCAAGAAGCATAACTGCGATTGCTGAAACAACGTATGTTTCAAACAAATCTGCTGCCATACCCGCATCATCACCAACATTGTCACCAACATTGTCTGCAATGACTGCTGGGTTTCTTGGATCATCTTCTGGAATACCGCTTTCTAGTTTACCAACTAAGTCAGCACCAACATCAGCACCTTTTGTAAAGATTCCACCACCGAGTCTTGCAAATACAGAAATTAAGGAAGCTCCGAAACCAAGACCAATTAAAGCGTTTAAGTCTTTGTTAAAAGCGTAGAATCCTGCGACAGAAAGAAGTCCAAGACCTACTACAAACAAACCTGTTACTGTTCCGCCTTGAAAAGCAACAGAAAGAGCATGTCCTAAACCTTTCCTTGCAGCCTCAGCTGTTCTGACATTTGCTCTAACAGCAACATTCATTCCAATGTAACCTGCTAGTGCTGAAGCAACTGCTCCAATCAAAAAACCGACGATTGTGCCGGTGCTAAAATGAAAGACCCACATTAAAATTGCTAAAACAAGCGCAACGCCTGCAACAGTCTTGTACTGTCTGTTTAAGTACGCGTTTGCCCCCTGTTGTATAGCTTGCGCTATTTCCCTCATTTTCTCATTACCTTGCTCTTTCTTCAAAACATTGAAGATGAGCGCTGTACCGTAAATTAAAGAAAGCACAGCTGCTATGATCGGAAAGGTCATATCTTTGTTCTTTTTCTTAATTAAAAGGTTAATTTTACTTGCTTATTATGCCAAAAAAGCCCAGGTTTTGCAATACCTTAAGGCTTTGACTGTCAACACTATTTACTTATGTCTTGATCTTTGAAAAATGATGGTAAAACCCCATATTCCAATGAGCAAGTGTATCAGGAGGATATATGCCGGTAGATCAAAGTATTCCTTGAAGGCAAACCCTAAAACACCGACTAAAATACCTCCAGTAGCACAAACTACAGCGTATAGTTTCATTATTTTTTAATTAGGTTATAGAAAGACTCAAGACGAGAATCTGTTCCACAATAGAAGATGCGTTCTGTTAGATTAACGCAATATTGCGGATTTTTATGGATATAGTTGTACTTTGGCAGGAACCAGTATAGAAATACTGCTGCTGCAAAGAACAAACCATATAGCACAAACTTTATAATTGATAGCATGATATAAGTATATCTGATCTTGTAAAAAGTGCCAATTTCTGGTATGGTAGAGAAGATTTTTAAAGGAATATTGGGGTGTAGCCAAGTGGTAAGGCATGGGACTCTGAATCCCACATCCGTAGGTTCGATCCCTACCACCCCAGCCAAAATCAAATATTCTTTTAGATGGTTTTTCCATAAATTTAAATTATAAATTTTATATATGGCTGAATATAGAGACGAAGTTCCGTTTAACGATCTTGAGACTACCGGCAAACAAGGTAAGTATTTTGAGGCAAAAGAATTGGTCCAAGATCCTGATTTGATAGTGAAGGAAGCAAGAACAAAGTGGGGTATGTTTGAAACAAAAGGAGTACATCCTTTAAATGATTTGGAGCGCATAAAGGAAGATCTCGCTATAGTCAAAGACAATTTTGCAGAATTTATTCCTGAAACAAATTTAGTTGTAGGGAAGAACCAAAAGGGAAAAGAAGTTGTATACATAGTTCAGCATAAAATACATGGACTGGAATTAAAAGATGCTAAACCAGATGAGGAGACCATATCTCAACTAAGGATTTTTTTTGAAGCTGTTGTAGTGGCATATATTAAAAATTTGTACTATCCTAAAAATTCTCAAGAACCTTCTTCGATTTTTCCGGACATTAAAGGATGGAATTTTATAGTAGGCAGAGATAATAAAATTGGTGGACAAGAAGGCCGTCTATATTTCGTAGATACGTACCCCGTAGAAGGTTCTACTGTCAGCTATTTTTTGGAAGAGTATATACCTAGTATTGTTAGACCAACTTTTCCTGAATGGTGTCATCCTTTGATCGACGAGTTTAGGTTAAAGGCTACTAAAAGGTTAGAAGAATATATAAAAGAGAAGGACGACCAAATTCCCAAAGTGATCTGAAGTTTAGTTCCATTCCAACATCGTCTCATAATCCCAGATAAAAATACTATTAATGACCACGGGTGTCATCCATAGTTCAGCTGACATTGAACAAATGACCAAAATAGTTGATGTCTCACATTTATCAATTAATTCAAAGGTTTTAACATAAATGAAACTCCTCAAAACAATAAACCCTGAAAACGTTTCTGAAGAAGAAGTTAATAAATACTCTATTCGCGAAGCAGCTCGCGCCTTGGTTATAGACAATCAAGGTCATATTGCAATACTTCATGTTTCAAAAGCCGGCTATTACAAAATCCCGGGTGGTGGTATTGAGGGGGAGGAGAATAAAGAAGTTGCGCTCAGAAGAGAATGCATGGAAGAAATAGGTTGTGATGTAGATATACTTGGAGAAGTTGGGATGATTCTTGAATACAGAAAGTTTTCAAGCGAAAAACAGGTATCTTACTGCTACATCGCTAAACTAAAAGGTAAAAAAGGTAAACCAAGCTTTACTGATGAAGAATCAAACAATAGTTTTGAAGAACTTTGGTTGCCTTACAACGAAGCAATTATGCTTTTCCATGAGAACAAAACTACTGACTTTGAAGGAAGCAAATACATTGTTGAAAGAGACAAAACCTTCTTAAAAGAAGCCAAGAATACATACCCAAACCTTTTTAATATATAATAACCCTAGGTATATAAAAGAGTCCAAAAAGCCTAATAAAAAGAGTGTTTCAGAAGCAGGAGGCAAAGGTGCTTCCTTAGGAGAAATGACCAACGCAAAAATGCCGGTTCCACCGGGATTCGTTGTTCTTTCTTCTGTTTTCAATCGTTTCCTAGAAGAAACAGATTTAGACAGGTTCGGAGTCCGAGGAATATAATTTATGAATGAAGAAAAAAATACAATCGGTTGGCTTCTTTACGATATGATAAGTAAAAGAATCCTGTTGCATCGAAGGGATCACGAAGCTAAAGAGAGTCCTGACTGTTGGGATTGCTTTGGTGGCAAAGTAGAAAATGGAGAAACTGCGTACGAAGGATTTTTAAGAGAACTTTGCGAGGAGCTAGGAATAACCGTCGATAAAAACAAGGTAACAGAGTTGGCTTTAGCCAATGCGGGGACATTATATTTCATACCATTTTCTATGAAAGATACGTGCAAGCTTCGACTAGGAGAAGGTGCTGGGTTTGCTTGGTTATCTATTGACTACGCACTTCGACTTGATGATATTACAGACTACGCCAAAAAGATTATAGTAATTTTCCAAGCCAGCAAGTCAAAGTTTTGATATTATTGAGCCAATATTTATCAAGAATAATACAGTAAGCCCAAAGGTATGAAGAACCACTATTTTAAAACAGAGCTTGTCAAAATGGGCAAATGGGAAACGCCCCCTTTAGACTATGAGACATGGAATGGTCAAAATACAAACGTCCATTTCAAAAAATACTTTGGACTTCAAAAAGGCATACTTAATATTTATGACTTCAAGGAAGGTTACTCACATGTTTATGCCCCTAAAAGCTATTTAAAATCATTATTCGCGTATATTCGTGCTAATACTGCTAAAGATTACAAGTTTTTGGATAGAAAACTTAAAGCTTTTTATCCTTTAGTACAGAAATCAAAGCTTATAGTAAAGAAGGTAAAAACTAACGACCTTAGAGATATAACAAACGAAGAGCTGATCAAACGATACCAGACCATAAGGGAACGTGTTCAACGCATCGCAATTTTTGATCAATTTGGTTGGCTGGGAGAAGAATATTGGACTCCTGTTATGGAGTATGTTTTAGTTAAAAAGCTTAGTTTGTTAAAAGGTAGCTCGTTGTATAATAAAATACTTTTCGCACTAACTAAGCCAGAAATGAAATCAACGACCTTGACTGAGCGACAGGCAGTTATTTTAGAGGCACTGAAAATTAAACTAAACAAATCTACGGTCGTGAGATCTTCGCAGCAATTAGCAAAAAAATGGGGTTGGTTGCCCGTTTTTAATTTTGGAACAGCATGGGGTGCTAGTTACTATAATGAGGAGCTAAGTAATCAAGTAAAGATTAAACAAAGTGTTTTGCTTGTACAGCATAGTGTTTTAAAAAATTACACAAGAACGAGGAACCAAGAAATCACTAATATCGTGAAGCATCATGCCATCAAAAAGAAAGACCTCCAGATATTTGTTGACTTTGGACTGGCATTAGATACAAGAAACGAAGCAGAATATTTTGTAAGTTATTGTGGTTTTCATTTAATTCCTATTTACGCAGAGATAGCACGACGTTTTTCTTTGTCTATTCCTGAATTAAGGAAATTTACTGAGCAGGAGCTTATTGATACCTTGAAAGGCATAACTACCACAAAAGCTATTCTATCTTCTCGCAAAAAGTTTTTTACTTCTGGTTATGATGAAAAAATGGAAAAAAGAATCAATTATAGCGCTCAAGAATCTGAAAGGCTTTTCAAATTTGTTCAAACCCATGCTAAGTCTTTGCAAGGAGCAGAAGGTAGCAAGGGCGTCTGTGCAAGTCCAGGCAAAGCTATTGGCAAGGCTAGAATTGTTCCTTTCCCAAAAGACAATTACAAAGTAAAGACTGGGGATATACTCATAACACACGCCACAACAGTTGACTATTTGCCTGCAATGAAGAAAGCTAGCGCAATAATTACAGAGGTGGGTGGGTTGACTTGTCATGCCGCTGTAGTTTCGCGAGAGTTTGGTATTCCGTGTATAGTGGCTTTACCAAATGCCATGAAAATGTTTAAAGACGGTGTATTGATTGAAGTGAATGCAGACAATGGTACAGTTAAGAAAGTTTAAATGTATAATTAAAAGACTTTTCCGTGTTATAGTCTTAATAACCCTATGTATATAAAAGAATTCAAAAAGCTTAATAAAAAGAGTGTTTCAGAAGCAGGAGGCAAGGGTGCTTCCTTGGGAGAAATGACTAATGCAAAAATGCCGGTTCCACCCGGATTCGTTGTTCTTGCTTCTGCTTTCAATCGTTTCCTAGAAGAAACAGATTTAGATACTGAAATAGAAGCATTGTTTAAAAAGGTTAAACACAATGATATTAATTCAGTTGAAAGAGCATCGGTTGAAATTAGACAGCTAATCTTAGAAGCTACGATGCCAAAAGATCTTCAACAAGATATTCTAAAATCTTTTAAAGCGTTAAAAGCAACATATGTTGCAGTAAGATCATCAGCAACCGCAGAAGACTCTAAAACTGCTTCCTGGGCAGGGGAGTTAGAGACATACTTAAACGTTACTGAAAAAAACGTTATTGCAATGGTTAAAAAATGCTGGTCGTCTTTGTTTACTCCAAGGGCGATTTTTTATCGCTATGAAAAGAAATTAAACAAAAAGGTAGTTTCTGTCGCGGTTGTTGTTCAAACAATGGTTCAATCAGAAGTTGCTGGTATTAGTTTTACAGTTCATCCTGTAACCAAAGATTATAACCAGATGGTCATTGAAGCAGGCTTTGGTTTAGGGGAAGCAATTGTTTCTGGATCTGTTACTCCTGATACATACGTTGTACACAAAAAAGATTTTTCAATCTTGGATATAAACATATCTGAACAATCAATGATGATTGTAAAATCAGGAAACAGGAATTTAAACAAAAAGCTTTCTAAAAAAGACGGCGGTAAACAAAAACTTTCAGGGAAACAAATAGTTGAGCTTGCAAAGATATGTAAGAACATAGAAAAACACTATAAACATCCACAAGACATAGAGTGGGCATATACAAACAACAAGTTCTATATAACTCAATCAAGACCGATTACAACACTTTAACAACATGCCAAAAGAGAAAAGCGCCAAACAGATTGAATTGGAGGTTTTAAAATACAAAGACTGGGAATGGTGGGCAGAGCGTCCTTTTGGTGCTTTTGTTATGTCACTCTTCAGAGAGGGGCAAAAAAGAGAATACATACGCAAATTTGGTGTTGACGCAGAGTGGCCAGTCTTACTCTTTCAAAAAGGCACTTTTTACAAAAGTGAAACAGTTTGGAATATCTTTGCAAAACAGTTAGAAAAATATTTAGCAAAAGGTGGAACGGTTTTTAGCATAACAAAATCATGTGAAAGATTTTTAGTTAATAACAAAAAATTCGTTAGAGATTTAAACAAATCTAAACTCCCACCTCAAAAGAAACTCCAGAAGCTTTATGAACCCCTAACGTTAATTATGAGTTATATTTGGTTAACTCACGGTTTTGAACATGTTTACAAAAAACGTCTTTACAAAGAAGTTCCAAAATATATAAAAGGGGATATAGACAAATACATTGGTGATATTAGCTTTCCTATTAAAAAGAACGCGCACCATCACTTAGAAGAAGCTTTAAGAAGCAAACAGCCTTTGGAACAAATTCGAGAACGATGGGGCTGGATTAAAGCTCGAGATGGTTTTTCTGATATATTCACAATCAAAGAATTAGCTTTAGAGCGTAAGAAACTAAAGGGAACAAAACACTCGACCTTTAAAAAAATAAGGGTTCCTAAAGCTTTACAATCACTAGCAAAGGTATCCCAAGAGCTAGTGTATTTAAGAACGTTAAGAACTGACGTGCTTTATGAATTAATGTATTTAGCTCGTCCGACACTTAATGAGGTTGCAAAGCTATACAAAATTCCTTTCAAAAGCTTAAGAGACTACGCTGTTTGGGATTTGGTTCAAGGAAAACTTAAAAAATACCTATATACTCCTGATTTGTCAGCAATCAGTGTTGGTAAGGACTTTGTATTATTAGATCATCCGATATTGAAAGACAGATACGGGAAAATGGATTCCATAAAAGGGTTAATAGCAAACAAAGGATTTGCTGTCGGTAGAGCAAAGATAGTTAAGATTGCTCACGAGATAGGAAAGGTTAAAAAAGGGGATATACTATTTGCACCAACAACCTTCCCTTCCTTTATCATGGGAATGAAAAGAGCGGCAGCTTTTGTTACTGACGAAGGGGGTATTACATCACACGCAGCGATTACAGCTAGAGAAATGAAAAAACCTTGCGTTATAGGGACACAAATTGGAACAAAAGTCTTCAAAGATGGTGATTTAATAGAAGTAGATGCAAATAACGGGATTGTTAGAAAGGTGAAATAATGACAATAACCCTTTGTGGCAGCATTGCTTTCATTGATCAGATGTATGAACTAAAAGAAAAGCTCGAAATTCTAGGTTTTGATGTTTTAATCCCTCCTGACAAAGTTCCTAACAAAGAAAGGGAGTTAATCAACGTAAAAGATTATTACGCTTCTAAAAAGAAAGCAATGGCAGCTAACAATCATGCTTGGGTTACAGAGGGTAATCTAGATAACAGAATCAGGGATCACTTTGATAAGGTGACCAAAGGAGATGCGATTCTTGTTGCTAACTATGATAAAAACGGGATTAAATGGTATGTTGGTCCAAATAGTTTGGTTGAAATGGGTGTTGCTTTTTACTTAAACAAAAAGATATATCTATTAAATCCAGTTCCTGATGTTGCTTACAAAGAAGAGATTCTGGGAATGAGACCAATAGTCATTGAAAATGATTTAAGTAGGATAAAATAAAACCGCAGGTAGTCTGCGGTTTTAATATCTTTAACTTTAGTTATTGATTTGTTGTGCTTGGTATACTAGCAGGAGTTTTTGTGTTACATGCTGTTCTTGTTTTCTTTGCAGTATTTTCCGCTTCCTTATATGAAGTCTTAAACGATGTTTGAGCTGTTTTAACAGCTGCTTTGAAATCTGCTTGTGCTTTTTTCGTAGCTGTTTTCTTTGCTACTTTTTCTGCATCAGTTGTTACAGGCATCTGTCTTACTGCGTGGAGTGCTGTTTCTCTTGCTGAGAAAGCGGTTTTAACAGTATTCATTCTTGCTTCTCTAGCATCTTTTTTTGCTTCTTCTTTAGTCTTTACCGCCCCTTTTATACAAGCTGTCTTAATTTCTTCAATCTTTTTCTTTGCTTCAATTTTCTCTTTCCTTTCCTGTACTTTCTTTTGTATCTCTGTTTTCTTTGCTTCTAACTTTAACTCTTGGGCTTTTTTCAAAGCTTCAAACCTTTTCTCTTGTTCAGCTTTTTTAATTTGCATCTGTTCAGTTTTTGTATTCTGAGTAGATGTATTGTCATCTGCAAACACTGGTACTGCTGTTAAAGCAAACATCACAGCTATGGAAGAACCTAATATTGCTAACTTACTCATATTTTTGTGTTTCTTTGTATTAGTTAATTAAACGCATCTTCATTATACCATATTTTCTGATATACTGCTAACATGTTTCGAAAAATATCAAAATATTTAATATATTTAATAGCAATAGCGGGTGCTTTGTATATTGGAGCGCTTGTGTATATATTAAGTTTTTCGATAAAGCCAAACATTCCAGAGCATGCTGATGCTATTTTAATTCTCGGAGCAAAGGTTAATCTAGACAACAGTCCATCTGATCCACTGTACGAACGAACTAATGAAGCAGTAAAGCTTTATGCACAGAATAAGGCTGACTATATCATAACAACAGGAGGGGTTGGTTTAGGTTCAGCTCCAGAAGCAAGCATCTCAGCGTTGGTTGCGCAAGAAAAAGGAGTTCCTAAAGACAAGATACTAACAGACAAAACTTCTCACAATACTTTTCAAAACGTTGATGAAGGAAAAAAAATTGCTAATGAATACAACATTAAATCAGTGATAGTCATAAGCGACAGATACCATGTTGCTAGGGGGGTGTTAGTTGCAAGACATCTTGGGTTTAATCCAGTGTATTGGGATTATCCAGATTTAGGATATTACAAAAAAGAACTTCTCTTACAAAACTATGCGAGAGAAGCCTTAGCAATTCTTTTTTACTTACCTAAAATATATTTAACTAAAGTTTTGTATTAACAAACTTTGGATACCCACGAACAAAGTCTAAAATCGTTGTTGGATTTTTTCCTTCAAGTTGTAGTTCTAAGAGTTCTAAACTTCCGTTAGTGCAACCAACAAATATTTTTTCACCTTGTTTAAAAACCATTCCAGGTTCAATGTCTTTAATCTCAGATACAAGACATTTTTTAATCTTTAAAATCTTACTGTCAAAAGAAGACCAAATCCCTGGCCATTGAATAAACGCTCGGTATTTGTTATAGATATCTTTAACATCAGTATTCCAATCAATTTTGCCGTCTTCTTTTGTTATTGTCTGACAAAAACTTGCTTCAGAGTGATTTTGCGCAATTGGTTTTAATTTGCCTTCTAAGAAACCATTGATTGTTGGAACAATCATTTCCTTTGCAAGAGAGCAAAGTTTTTGTTCAAGCTCCTTAAAAGTGTCTTCAGGCTGTATCTTAACTGATTCCATTTTTAAAATCGGTCCATGATCCATCTTTTCATCCATCAGCATTATTGTTATGCCAGTTTCAGTTTCTCCAGAAAGGATTGCTGATTGAATAGGGGAAGCACCACGAAACTTTGGTAATAACGAGCCGTGAATGTTAATTGGAGTAGCTAAATCTAAAATCCCTTTTGGGATTATATGCCCGTACGCAACAACAAGAAAAGCATCAGCTTTAGGTAGTGCTTTTAATTCATTGAAAGCATAGGGTTCTTTTAAGTTCTCTGGTTTAAATATTGGAACGTTTAGAGATCTTGCTTCTTTTGAAACAACGCTTTCAGTTATTTCTTGTTTTCTTCCAACTGGTCTATCTGGTTGTGTTACAACCGCAAGAATCTCAAAACTTTCTTTGAGTGTTTTTAAAATCTCTTTTGAGAACTCTGATGTACCAAAAAAAACTATTTTTTTCATTTAATATCGTTTAACTAATTGTCTAAATATTTCAGCGTAGTATCTACAGTTTTCTAAAGAGTCGCGTTCATTTTTTCTTTGCAGTTTAAAATATGAACCAATGGTTTCAGCGGTTGGGATTTTCTTTAAATTCTGTTTTGAAAGATACATATATGCAAGAGTCCATAGTTCAAGAACATGATAGTCATACTCATATTCAATGTTTGCTCTCCTAAAGGATTCTCTTAGGAAGTTAACATTAATAATATTATGACTTGCTAATATTATATTGTAAGAAAACTTTTCTTTGAAAGCGTTTAAAACAACTTTAAGGTTTGGTGATTTAATTAAAACTTCTTTTGGAATACCAAGTGCTTGAACAACCCGATCATTAGTTGTTTGTGAGAATGGATTCTTTACATAACTTGAAAAAGAACCTTTCTCTAACAAGTTATCCTTATCAAGCAAAACCGCTGATATCTGTAGCGGAAAATCTTTCTCAACATTAATACCAGTTGTTTGCATATCTACTAATAGGATGTCTCTTGCAAACTTCATTATTTTAAAAGCTCCTTGCCCTGAGTATACTTTTTAATTTTGTCGATTATCAAAACACCGTTAATGTGATCAATTTCATGTTGAATTACTTTTGCAAGCATGCCGTCTACTTTTGCACCAAATTTGTTACCATCAATATCTTGAGCTACAAATTCAATTTCTTCAGGTCTGGAAAGCATTCCAAAAACTCCTGGGATAGAAAGACATCCTTCTTCCATTTCATTTTTCTTTTTTGAAGCTTTTAAAACTTCTGGGTTAAGCAAAACAAAGGGTTTTAATCCTATGCTTTCAAGGTTGATAACTACCATAGCAACGCTTTGATTTACTTGCGGTGCGGCTAAACCAATTCCGTCTTCGTGCTTAACTGTATCAAGCATATCTCTTATTAACTTGCGATTAGCAGGGGATAGCGGAAATTTTAATTTCTTGGTTTTGGTCCTTAGTATTTTGTGAGGATGTAGAATAATGGGTAGATTCATTTAATTGGATCTGAATGTTCTTTTTTAACTAAAAAAGCAAAAAGAGCTCCTGGTTTTTTTGCATTGCCTTCCAACACCTCTCCCGCAATTCTTCTCAAAACACTGTGATTATATTTTTGAGCCATTCTAAGGTAGAAACCAAAACGTTTTGGCTCACTAAGCTTTTTAGAAAGCTCATCTGCTAAAACATGGTTTGGAGAGTGAAGGTATTGAGATTTTTTGGGAGCTTCGGAAAACTTCTTCTTTAACTCCTGATTTATTTCCATAAATTTTCCTTTTGAATAGTATAGCGTAAATACTGGTTAATTTCCATATAAAATGATAAAATACGACAATAGACATGAATAAAATAAACGTTCTAGGAATACAAATAAATAACCAGAGCAAGGCAGTAATAATCAAGGAGTTAGAGCAAAGAATTCAATCAGGCTCTAAGACCTTTATTGTAACCCCGTATTCGGAGTTCATACACCGAACATTCTTAGACTATGATTTCAAACAGCTTTTAAATAGCGCGGATTTTGCATTACCTGATGGTGTAGCTATTCAATGGCTCTCATACTTTTTAAACATTCCATACTCCTTTAAAAATTTCTATCTTAAAATCCTAGAAACATACTGGCAGGTCTTGTATTCTTGTCTAGTCATTATTTTCTACCCAAACAAATTAAAGAAGATTTTCCCAGAAAGAATTTCTGGAGTTGATTTTTTTTGGGACCTAGTAGAATTAGCAGAAAAGAAAAACCTTTCCATATTTCTTCTTGGTAGTTATGGTAACACGCCTGATTTAGTAGCAAACAAAATTAAAGAAAAATATCCTAGAGTTAAAATAGCAGGGTTTTCAGACAAAGGTCCTGGAAACCAGGATATAGTTTCTGAGATCAATAACTCAAAAGCTGGCATGCTCTTCGTTGCATACGGTCCTGTTAAGCAAGAGACTTGGATTAAAACACACCTTTCAAAACTTGATATTAAGCTAGCTATTGGTTTAGGAGGTACTTTCGACTATATCTCCGGGAAAGTGCTCAGAGCGCCTCATTTTTTGCGTTCTGTGGGCTTAGAATGGCTATTCCGTCTAATTATGCAGCCAAAGCGTTTTAAAAGGATTTGGAATGGTACTGTTCGTCTAATTATGGGTGCTTTTAGGTACAAAGTATTTATGTCTATGCTATACCGCCAAAATGTCGCCAGTGTTATACTAAACAAAGAAAATATGGTTTTTGTAGCAAAGCGAGGACGAGAAGCTGAAAAATACGGAAGCGTAATAGAAGACCATTGGCAGTTTCCACAGGGTGGTGTTGATAGTAAAGAAAATTTAGAAAAAGCAGTATTACGAGAAGTCAGAGAAGAAACAAACATTACAGATCTTTCAATACTTGGTAAGTCTGAAAAAACGCACTCATACCTTTGGAATAGCACAATTAGAAAACTTTGGTTTAATAGGTTAAAGTTTAAGGGCCAGGAACAAACCATCTTCTATCTTAAATATCACGGTAATGGTTCTGAGATTAAACTAGATGATGAAGAACTAACAGAATACAAATGGGTCAAACCATCAGAAATTAAAACAGTTATTCATTCAGTTCGCTCGGGGATGGTTGATATAGTTTTAGAGGATTTAAATAAATATATATGACAGAAAAAAAAGTAAGAACAAGATTCGCGCCAAGCCCAACAGGATATTTACACGTTGGTGGTTTAAGAACCGCGCTTTTTGCATACCTATTTGCAAAACATAACAAAGGTGAATTTGTTTTAAGGTTAGAAGACACTGATCAAGCTCGTTTCATAGAAGGAGCAATTGAAAAACTAATCAATGTCTTAAACGACATTGGTTTAAAATACGATGAAGGTCTTTTTGTAGTAGATGGAAAAATCGTAAGCAAGGGTGATCATGGTCCATACTTACAATCTCAAAGAAAAGATTTGTACAAGGAACATGCTGAAAAGCTAGTAGCTCAAGGACACGCATATTACTGTTTCTGTGATGAAAAAAGATTAGACGAACTGCGAAAAGAACAGGAAGCATTAAAGCAACCAACTAGATATGACAGAAAATGCAAAAATCTTTCTAAAGAAGAGGTCTCTTCAAATTTGGAAAAAAATCTTCCATACGTCATTAGACAAGCAATTCCTGTTGATGGACAGACTGTTGTTAAGGATTTAGTTTACAAAGATATTGTTTGGGAGAATAAGTCCCTTGATGATCAGGTCTTAATGAAATCAGATGGTTTCCCGACATACCACCTAGCTGTTGTTGTTGATGACCATTTAATGGAAATCTCTCATGTCATTCGTGGTGAAGAATGGATCCCTTCAACTCCTAAACATGTTTTGCTTTACAAAGCATTTGGTTGGGAATCACCAGAGTTTGCTCATTTGCCTTTGCTTTTAAACAAAGATCGTTCAAAGCTTTCAAAACGACAGGGTGATGTTGCAGTTGAAGACTATCTTTCAAAAGGATATTTAAAAGCCGCTTTAATTAATTTCATAGCTTTGCTTGGTTGGAATCCAAAAACAGACCAGGAAATATTTACAATCGAAGAGTTAATCGAACAGTTTGATTTGGCAAAGGTGAATAAGTCAGGATCAATCTTTGATATTGATAAGCTGAACTGGTTGAATAACTTGTACATTAGAAAGATTTCTGTTTCAGTATTAGCAGATCTGCTTTTACCTTACCTACAAACAGCAGAACTTTTAACTGTAGATGGCAAAAACTTAATTTCTAAAAACGGCAAACAAGTTTCAAAAGAATTTCTAGAAGCAATTGCAAAAATAGAAAGTGAAAGATTAAATGCGCTGTCAGAGATAGGGGAGAGGGTTAGTTACTTTTTTGTACAGCCAAAATATTCTCCTGAGATATTAATCTGGAAAAAATCAGATCTGACTCAAACCAAAAACGCTCTTCAAAAAACCCTTGAGTTCATGCAAACTCTTCCTGATGATGTTTTCAGAAGCTCTGAGCTAGAACCAAAGCTAAAAGAATTCATTACTTCAAGTGGTTTTGATAACGGCTCGGTGCTTTGGCCGCTTCGTGTTGCTCTTTCAGGTTTAGAAAAGTCACCAAGTCCTTTTGAGATTATCAACGTACTCTTCTTGGGTTACGGAAAGTTTGAAATACTACAACGCTTAGAAGCAGCGCTTAAAATGCTTGAGTAGCAACTCGTAAAAATGCTCTTTTTGTGGTATACTAAGAGCAATGAGTTACTTACGAAACAAAAATAAAATAACAATAGCGGTACTGATTTTAACCTTGGGACTTTACATAGTCCCTTTTTCTGCTTTTGGAGCAACTTTTTCAGAGATTGAGGTTCAAAAAAAGTCAAAACAAGCTCAGCTTGATCAGCTGAATAAGCAAATGCAAGAGTATCAAAACCAAATTGCGCAGAAAAGAAAACAATCTGCTTCGTTGTCTAATGAAATTGCTTTGTATGACATGGAAATACGATCTACAGAAATTCATATTCAAGCAACAAGAACAAATATTGAGAATACTCAATTACAGATTCGGCAAACTCAAATACAGATAAAAGAAAAAACAGATCAGATTGAACAAGGGAAAAAACTTCTAGCGGAATTGATTATCACCTTAAATGAATACGACAACACATCTAATCTCCAGCTTGGTCTAGGTGCAAGTAACTTTTCAGCATTCATGGATCAGGTTCAGTATGCTCAATCACTTCAAAGCAGAATTTTTGGTTTGATTCAGCAAATTAAAGAAATACGAGCTAAACTACAGAAAGATGAAGAAGAGCTACAAATTAACTTAAACAAGCTAAATGATTTAAACGATCAACTGTCTTTAACCCAGAAAACTTTAAGCAACCAAAAAAGTTCTAGAGTTGTCTTACTTCAACAAACAAAAGGACAAGAAAGCAAATATCAAAAGCTATTAACAACAACTCAAGAGGAGCAGGCTAAGATAAACAAAGAGATCTATGATTTAGATCAACAGATGCGTGGTAAAACAGGCTTCAACGCATTAAAAGCTGTGCACGGCATTTTGGCGTATCCGATGGACGGTGTGTTAACTCAAAAATATGGTAACACTGGTTTTACAAAACTTGGTTATGATTTTCATAACGGTATAGATTTAGCAGCACCTGCTGGAACCTCTATCTATGCGGCTGGTGATGGCGTTGTATATTCTACAGGAACGGGTCAAACCGCATACGGTAATTGGGTGGCCATAAAGCACACAGCAGGAGGTAAGCTAACCAAGGATATTATTACCCTCTATTCCCATATGACAAAGTTTACTGTAGTTGCTGGACAGCAAGTAAAACAAGGGGATTTAATCGGGTACGAAGGTAATACAGGAAACACAACCCGCCTGCTCTATGGACCTGAAAGGGGATACCACCTGCATTTTGGGGTATATGACGCAGAAGGTTTTGGTATCAAAAACGGCGCATATCCAAATATTTATGGTCCTTACAGAATTCCATATGGATATACATACAATCCAATGGATTTCTTGTAATCTTTCCGAATATTTGATATTTTAATAGTGTTAAACAATCCTGATGAAAGAAAAAACAAAACTAAGACTCAAGACCATAATACTAGCGCTGGCAGTTTTAAGTAGCGCCCCTTTTATTGTCCCACAGTTTGCACATGCTGATGTGAACTCATTGTTGAGAGGTCAAATCTGTGAACCAGATATGGAAGGAGTTGACTCTGGTTTTAATGTTGGCAGGTGTATAAACAACATATACATTTTTGCTATTAGCATTGCTGGGTTTTTAGCTGTTTTAATGTTTGTTTTAGCGGGATATCAATATATCACAGGGACATCTGAATCAATCAGCGAAGCAAAGAAAATAATGGGGTCAACATTACTTGGTCTTGTTATTCTTTTTAGCACGTACATCATCTTAAACACCGTTGATCCAAACTTAACAAAAGTTCCAGCACTTGTTGCGCCACAGGTGAATTGTAATCAAGTATCAACCACAACAGGTAAAACAGAGAACATTTGCGCTGATTTACCAGACGAATTTCCGTTTCCATTAGATGAGAATGGAAATCCAGTAGGAATAGAGGGTGGAAAAATAGTGAGTCAAGGAACAACCTATCAGTCACCTGCGAACAACAATAACTTACCGGCTGGTAGCAAAACAATTCAACCTTGCGTTAATTGTATTGATTTAACTCAAGGTTTGGCTGTTAAAGTTAAAGATAGAAATACTAGCAAGGTAAGCAAAGATCTTGCACAAAAATTAGTAAATATGAGATACTATTTTGCTAATGAAAGAGCTTTAAAGGCAAAAGCTTATCCATCTCAAAACGTTTCTAGTTTCGATTGGCAGGTAACTGAAGCATGGCCACCAACAGTAGCTCACCAGTCATCATGTCATTATGACGGCACTTGCCCTGATATTGGTGTTGTGAATAAAGAGAAATATACAAGTGGCCAAAATCTGATAGCTATAAAAATTATGTGTACTGCCGCAAAAAAGGCAGGCTTTAAAATCCTTAATGAGTACTATAACGAATACAAGGCTCAGCAGTTTGGAGGTTCTGATTGTGGAGTCCCTGTAAGTACCCCGAACGGAACCAAAGGACATCTACATCTCACAATGCCTTAATATACATGGTTGATATACATAAACAAAACATTAAATATAATTTAACGTACAAACAAGCCGGTACACTAATTGCATTCCTAGTACTGGCTGTTTTTGTAATTAGGTTCCTTAATACTCAAAAAAATGAATCTAAACCTTCAAACAATAGTAAGTTTGAAATTGGACTATGCAGAACCTGCGAAGTTATAAAAGACAAAGATTTAATTATTGATTCAGACCGTGGTGAATATCTAGACTCAAGCCTTATCAAAAAATTAGAGATACTAGCAGGGGATAATAGAGACTGGAGAATCACTGAAGCATATCCACCAACCGTCCAACATATCAGCTTCTGTCATCAAAATGGCACCTGCGCTGATATAGCGCTTCAAAGAAACTCGCTTAATGCAGCTCGTTTGTCTGAACTATGTAAGGATGCGCTAGCTACTGGTTTAACTGTTGTTAATGAATACAGTAATTTAAAGTATTATTCTCAGAATTCTTTTTGTCCTAAACCAAACATATTTGAGACAACAACAGGCGGGCACTTACACGTGTATTAAACGTTATCCTATAAATGCTTTGTCGCATAAGCTACATTGTGCGACTAGGGATATATCACTAGAGGAGTGCTCCCCCGTGGTATTGCGCGCGTTGACAATTTTACTAATTTAAAACCGCTTCATATTTCTAAATAAGAAAGTGACAGCGATTTTAATTATAGCAACTCGTCGTATTGTTCTTTGGTGCAAACTTCATTTTTTACAAGCCACTCTCCAAAGTTTTTGACTATATGTTTGTTCATTTCTCTGTGACTAGACGCAATAGGGTAAGACTTTGCATTATGTATGCAAGTAATAACGTAATTGTGATTACCTCCGTCCGCAAGTTCTACCTTATATTTTCTCACTAATTTCTTTAGAGTTCTAACAAATTGCTTGCTTTTAACATTTGCATACTCACCCATTTTATTTCACTGTTTCCAACACCTCTCTATTTTTTACTAAAGAGATAATAGCTTTCTTTACGCTATTGTCTTCTAATAACTTTATTTGCTCTACAGGAGGGTTATATGTATGAGCTTCTTTGACAACATCAAAGTAATCTTTTGGAATTCTATTCACAGCCACAACAGCATCGTTGACCATCTCAATGAAATCAGATGCATTTTTTCCTTGAGTCATAAATTGATTTTCTCCGGCAACAACATTACCAATAATATAACCATCATCTCTAAACCAACTAACTTCTATGTGAGAAGGTAGACGATCATAGTAAGCTTCAAAAGCCTCTCTAGATAAAGGTTTTCTAAACCCGAAGATATTAAACATTTTTTTTACTTTCCTCATCATTATAGATTGCTTTAGGGTTAGGTATTATAAACTAATATACCTTGTATGTACAATAGACGATATTAGAGTCATTTTATTTCAAAGCTACACACCTTTGGTGCTGTTTTTATTATACCACATTAACCCCACTTTCACTTCACTGTTCATTTATCAAGGATATACGCTACTCCTCAATTGGCTTCGGGGTCGCCTTTGATTATTGTATATACACCTTTATACTCTCAACATCTTTGTTTCTCCACGCCACATTAGCTCGTATTTGTTCTAAGGACTGCTGTATAGCTCTTTCTGCTGCAGGAGCCAAGTTCTTCTTAAAGAACTCTGATATATCATCCGCGTCTTTTGTGGTTGTAAAGAACTCAAGAGCGCTCGCTATTCTTGAAAGTGAGTGTCCCCCATCTCCAAACTTGTTTAGCAAGTATTTCCAATTTTGCTTAACAAATTTCCATGCTAGATGTTTACTGTTTCTCGCTGAAAACGCAACTGCAAGGAATAGTGTTGTGTCTTGATTACGGACTTCTTTAGAAAGGAAAAACTTTAAAACATCCGCAACAATAGCTGGTTCTTTGAAAAGTGGTAATACTCTAGCAACACGATGCTTTTCTTCGTGTAATTTCGCATGTTTGTAAATCTTTCTAAGTTGCTTGTATTCATCAAGCGCACCATTTCCAGCAACTGCTGCATAAACAATTGATTTAATATCAGGATCAATGTGTTTTCCTTTAAGTAATGACTTAAACAAAACTTTGCATTTTGCAATTACCTGTTCATCTTTGTATTTAACCGCATTCGCAAGTATTAAAGACCTTAGTAAACTATCAGAATGCGATTCTTTTGATTTTTTGCTCCAATCAACTTTCTTAACCATTGGTGAAAAGATGTTTCTGCAATATGTTTTAAAGTCTTTTCTAAATGGTTCGTTTTCCAAAATCCTTGAAACATGAGAAAGTCCTGATGATATCTCAACCCAAACATTGTAGTTATCCTCGTTCTTGTAAGCTTCCAGAAGGTCTAAAACTTCAGTTGTTGGTATATATCCACCCTGAGCAAGCGCAAAAGCATTACTAATTAACCCTAAACGGTCCTTAGGATCAAGTTTCCTCTTCAAAATTGCCTCTTTAAGGTCGTCTAAGAAAGCGTGCTGATACTTAACGCGATAAAAACCGGTTTCATTAAGGTTTAATTTAATCCACTCCCCTTTTTTGAGAGGTTTAATTACTGAAGACGATTTTTCAATTAAAATATTCTCCGCTCTATTTCTGCTTCTAAAAACTGTAGCAGGAATTTTCCAAAGTGTTTTTTTCTTGTTTGCTTTTCTAGAAATGGGGCTTGAGAAAAAGCGTTCTTGAGACAAGGAGATGTTTCCTTTGGTATCCTTTGTTTCAACAGAAATTACCGGATATCCTGCTTGCCTGGTCCAAGTGCGCATCATTGGGGCAATTTTCTTTTCAGAAACTTTTTCAAAAGCACGCCATAGATCTTCAGTTATGGCATTCCCATAAGCGTGTTTTTTTAGATAGTGTCTTAAGCCATCTCTAAAGTCTTTTTCTCCCAAGTAGTTTGCAAGCATACGGATAATACTTGAGCCTTTTGAATAGCTGACAGTATCAAATATTTCATCAATTTCCTTGGGATGATGTACTTCTACTTCAATTGGATGGGTATTTTTAAGTGCATCAAGACTTAAAGCAAGTCCTAAGTCTCCAAAAACGAATTGATCCCACATTTTCCAGGAAGGAAATATATGATCAAGCGCAAGATACTCTATGTAAGAAGCAAAACCTTCATTCAACCAAAGATCAGTCCACCAATCCATTGTTACTAAGTTTCCAAACCATTGATGCGCTAATTCATGAGATATTGTTAAAGCAACACGTTGTTTTGTAGAAAGCTCTGATTGATCCGGATCAATCAAAAGCGATGTTTCTCTGTAAGTAATGGCACCCCAATTTTCCATAGCTCCTGCAGAAAAGTCTGGAATAGCGATCATATCTAGAACAGGTAGAGGGTATTTAATATCAAAATACCGCTCATAGAAATCAAGAGCTTTTATAGCAACGCTTAAAGCAAACTCAGCTTGTTTCTTCTTGCCAGGAGTTACAAAGACCCTAACTAAAACTTTGTTTTTAGTTTTACCTTCGATGAATTCAAAATTACCGACTATGAAAGCAAGTAAATACGTTGACATCTTAGGGGTTGGAGCAAACTCAACAACTTCCCATCCTTGATGTTCTTGTATGGCTATTGGTAATGTATTTGATATTGCGTGCAAACCTTTTTCTACCATCAAAGTAACATCAAAAACAGCTTTTGCTGATGGCTCATCAAAACAAGGGAAAGCATTTCGCGCAAAAGTTGATTCAAATTGCGTTGTTGCAATGTGCTTTGTCTTACCTTCGTGTTCGTAACTGCTTCTGTAAAAACCATTCAAACGATCTTCTAACAAACCTTTAAATTTAATTCCAAGCTCTCCCCTGCCCTTTGGTAATTTTGTTCTGAACAAAAAAATTGCAGTCTCAGAAACAATGTCATATTTAATTCTTGCTTTATGCTTTTTCTTCAAATCAAAATATTCTACTGATTCAATAACCAAACCCTTAGAGTGAAGCACTATCTCACTGGTTGCTTTCAAAAGCTTTAAAGAGATTGTTTCTTCAGCGTCATACTTAAAACTTTTCAAATCTGGCTTAATGAAAATCTTGTAATGTTCAGGTAGAACGCTTTTTGATAATCTTACTTTCTTGTTTTTCATATACCTTAGTTTAACAAAAACAACAAAGACCTGCACCTTGGGGGGCGCAGGTCTTATCTTTTGAAAGTCTAATTATCAACTATTGCTTGAATATGTTCTACGTATTTTCTAAAAATAGGGTCCTCTTTCTGTCTTGGTCTCTTAAGATCAATAGTTATTTCTCTCCTAATCTTACCTTTGTCCATTATTACTACTCGGTCAGCTAAAAAGACTGCTTCTTCAATTGAATAGGAAACCATTAAGACCGTCAGTTTGTTTGTTCTCCAAAGCCCTAAAAGCAGTGAATACAGCTCTTCAGCTATCTTTATGTCTAAAGCCGAAAAAGGCTCGTCTAAGAGCAGTATTTTGCGTTTTACAGCCATTGCCCGAGCTAAACCAACTCTTTGTTTTTGCCCACCAGAAAGCTCCTTTGGATACCTCTTTTCTAAACTCTTTATCCCAAGCTCAGAAAGGAGTTGTTCTATCTGTTTTTTTGGTGTATCTAATCCTTGAACCATAAAAGGAAAAGAAACATTTTGTTTTACTGTAAGCCAAGGAAGAAGGGCGCTACTCTGAAAAACCATTGCACTTTGATCGTCTGCATGTACAACACCTTTGCTTGGTTCAATTAATCCCGCCACTATTTTCAGTAAAGCAGTTTTTCCACTCCCCGATTCTCCAACAATACAAACAAATTCACCCGAGTCTATACTCAAATCCACATCTCTTAGGATTTCTTGTTTGTCATAATTTTTATAAATGTTTTCAAGGATTATCTTCATTCGAATTTAAACCTTTCGCCAAACTCAGTTAATCTATGCCAAACTAAACGATCTACAATTAGAATCAAAGCAACTAAGACAAGGAGAGATGCGATGAACAAACCAATGTTGTATCCTGCTGAAACAGATAAAAGATTTCCTAACCCTGGCAAACTAATCTGAATGTTTCCGTAATTTATGTATTCAGAGATTATTATCACATTCCAACCTTCTCCGAAAGAAAGAATCGAACCTGTTACAAGCTGCGGAAAAATTGCTGGAAGTATAACTTTAAAAAACATTTGAATTCCTTTTGCATTGTAAACCCTTGCAGCATCAAAGATTTCCTCTGGGATTAAATGTAGTCCTCCTAAAGCACCAAACAAGATTGACCAGAACATGGCTATTACTAAAACAAGTTGTGCTGCTAACTCTGCTAAATGTAGTTGCGCAAAAACAACAATAATTAGAGGAAAGAAAGCAAGAACAGGAACGCTTTGCAATATATCAAAAATTGGAACTAAGAAGTTTTCAACTTTTTTGTGTCTAGTAACAACAAAAACTACTAGAAGCGCTAAAAACAAGGAAACAAAATATGCGGCGCAAAGCCTTAAGAAAGTATACCCGGAATACAGCAGTAATTGAGTTATTGACACATCTTTAAATATCAAAAAAATCTTTGATAAATCTATTGTTTTAAATCCGCTTTCTAGATATATGGCTAGAGTGGCAATAATCAAAAAGCTGAGTATATAAAAGAATACTCGGCTTCCAAAAGAGTGTTTTCTTAGATGATATTTTGTATGTCTGAACATTTTTGTTTTGAGGCCTTGTTTTTAAGGGTACACCTGAGTACCATCTTCTTCATAAAGGTAAATCGCAAGTGTTGGACAGCTCTGTGCCGCAAGCATTAAAGTATCATCATCAACCGCGCTTACTTCAAGCATATCAACATCTGTTTTTCCAGAATCTCTAATGCCATCTTTCTTCAAGATCACTGCTTTGTTATCATCATCTAATTGAAAGACTTCTGGATACAAAGCAACACAAGAAGCCGCGCCAATACACAGTTCCCTATCAACCATCAGGTATTTAATCTTTCCCGCCATTATTTCATCTCCACGTATTTAATGTTTTTTAAATTAGGACAAGCTTCTTGGATGTATCTATTCAATATCTTTCCGTATGTAATTGGAGCCATAGGGCAACCCGCGCAATGTCCTTTTAAAGCAAGAACAACTTCATCCTCAGTTGCTTTAATGATCTCAACACCACCTTGATGCGCTTTAACAATCGGGTCAATCTTAGCAATCTGTTCTCTTACAGCAGCAAGTATTGTCTTGTCCATTATTGAAATACCAAGATTTAAGTTCATAACTAGATATTAATGCTTTTTGTTCAAGGATTCAACTCTACGAAGTTCTTTGATTATTGGTCCGCTTACTTTAACAAACTCATCAAGATCAGATTTCTTGGTAGATCTTCCAAGAGTAATACGTACACTTGCCTTAGCGTCATACTTGTCCAAACCAATTGCTAAGAGAACATGTGACGGATCCAGGCTGGTTGAGGCACAAGCAGAGCCAGTTGAAACAGCAAACCCTTGAGCATCAAGATACAAAAGCAACGCTTCTCCGTCTATACCAACAAAAGAAAAATTAATATTGTTAGGTAAGCGTAAAATATTTTTCTCTGAATCTTTTTCAACAGAAGGACCATTTAATATTGAACCTGGAATTGTTTTTTGAATCCTTGAGATCAAATAGTTTCTTAAAGTCCTTAATCTCTTGTTTTCTGACTTTTTTAAACGTTCAGCAATCTCTAATGCTTTTGCAAAACCAATAATCCCGGAAGTATTTTCTGTTCCTGAACGCAAACCTCTTTCCTGTCCCCCGCCATAGATCAAAGGTTTTAATTTAACCCCGTTTCTTACATACAACAAACCAACTTGTTTTGGTCCATAAATCTTGCTTGCATTTAAAGTCATTAAATCAACACCAAGCTTGTTAACATTCAAATCCAAAGCACCAACTGCTTGGCACGCATCAGTGTGCGAAAGAATCTTTTGTTTCCTATTCAAATTTGCTTTTCTAATTACCTTAGCTAACTCGTTTATTGGTTGAACTGTTCCAATCTCGTTATTTGCATAAATCACACTTACTAAAACAGTGTTCTTTTTAATTGCTTTAGCAAGCTCTTTTGAATTAACAAAACCTTGATTATTAACTTTGAGTATTGTTAATTCAACGCCCTCACTTTTTAAAGCTTTTGCGCTTTCTAAAACAGCATGATGTTCAATAGCAGAAACTATGATGTGTGGTTTTTTGAATCCAGAAGAAATTGCTTGTCTTACAACCCCAAACAAAGCAAGGTTAACGGATTCAGTTCCCCCACCTGTGAATATTATCTCACTCTCTCTTGCTCCAATTATGTCTGCTATTGTTTTCCTTGCTGTATCAATATCAAATTTAGCTTCCATTCCAAGCTCATAAATACTAGAAGCATTCCCAAACTTTTCTGATAAATATGGTTGCATAGCACGAACAACCTCCTGATCTAGAGGTGTTGTTGCGGCATGGTCTAGATATATTAATTTTCTCTTTTTATTCCCTAACATACAGCAAATTATCTCATATTTGACCTATTTCTTCAATGTTCTAAAATTAAGTTGTTGACTAGCTCAGTCCCGCCGGAGGGTGGGCTGATCAACCAGGGCAAAGCTTGCCCAGGTATCTCGCATGAACTCTTATGCAAACTGGGTAGGGAGCCAATCCATCCATCCTGCTTGCCTACACAGGAGATATCTTAAGAGCGGAGTGTGCCCAGAGAAATTGCGAGGAGTGAAAAGGATGGGGATGGGGCCAGAAGGCCTCTCGGGGGTTGTGTACGCCTTTGTTGGCCTCTACACAACCCTCTTCCCAATTGCTTGAATGCTTTGATTACTGTAATATCTTAAGTACATATGCAATACGCATTCATCTTAGGGAGGGTGTATACATTATCTATTGCTGAACTTCTAGTTGTCCTTCAAGACGAGCTTGTTGATCATGATGTGCCCTTTAAAATCATAGCCGCTTCCATTGAAGCGTTAATCATTGAAACTGAAAAACAAATAGATCATGAAAAACTCCAGCGTCGTTTAGGTGGAGTCATTAAAATTATAAAAATAGTTGATTCCGTTAAAAAGCGTCCTCAAGATTCCATAAACTTTGCGCTTCAAAATTACTTTAAACCAAGCAAATTAAAAAAAGACTTCCTTAAAGAATACTCTGGAAAAAAACAATTCGGAGTAAGCGTGTACTTGCTTGATCCAACAATCAAAGGTTTTGGGGAACCAAAACGCCTTGGTATGTTCATCAAGAAAGGATTACAAGAGGAAGGCGCTTCAATTAGAGTTTGCTTGCCTGATTACAATTCCCTTTCTCTTGCCTCTGTTGTTGTTACAAAAAACCTCTTACTACAAAAAGGCGCTGAGATTGTTGTAATAGCTGGAATTGATCGAGTCTATGTTGGTAAAACTTTGATTGTTCAAGACTTTGAAGACTATGGTAGACGCGACTATCAACGACCAATACGAGATGACAAACAAGGGATGATTCCACCAAAGGTTGCTCAGATAATGATCAACTTCGCGCGTTTGCCAAAAAACGCAATTGTTTTAGATCCTTTTTGTGGTATTGGAACAATCATTCAAGAAGCAATTCTTCTGGGTTACAAAGGATATGGATCTGATATTGCTAAGTTTGCAATATCTGGGAGTGAGAAAAACCTTGAATGGTTTAGAAACAGGTACAAAATTCCTCCTGGTAAATACAAACTTGAGGTCGCAGATGTAGCTGATGTAGCCACTACTTTCAAAGGAGAAAAGATCGCAGGAATTGTAACTGAGGGATATTTGGGACCAATGTATGGCTCTTTCCCTAAAGACTCAGATATTCAAAAGAACTTCGAAGACCTTAAAAAACTATGGATATCTGCTTTCAAAGCTTTAAAGAACCTCCTTCCTAAAGGGTCCAGGGTTGTCATCTGTCTTCCTTGCTACAGAAAAGACGCTGACTCATATATCCCCTTTCCAAGCGTTGACTTCATCACTGATTTAGGCTACAATATTGAAGATCTATTTCCTCCTACTGCTAAAAAATTGATGCCGTTCTTAAAGCTTACAGAACGAAACTCAATGATCTATGATCGTAAAGATCAGGTTGTAGCAAGAGAAATTATCACGTTCATTAATAATTAACAGCTAACAAATGGCACATAAGAAAGCCGGAGGTAGTACCTCGTTAGGCCGCGATAGCGTTTCCAAACGTCTTGGAGTAAAAATATTCGGTGCACAGAAAGTCTCTGTCGGCAATGTAATTGTCCGACAACACGGTAGCAAATTCAGAGCAGGAAAAAATGTGCGAATGGGTGGCGATTGCACTTTGTATGCAACAGCCAACGGATTCGTAAAGTTCTCCAACAAGAAGGTTAAAAGGTTCAATGGAGCGCTAGCGAAGACACGTATCGTAAACGTTGTTCTAAACAAAGCTTAACAATTACTTCTGTAAGATATATTAAAACCCCTCGCTTGAGGGGTTTTAATTATGTTATTTTTTCAGCTTAGCTACTGCTTTCATGAATCCTTCAAACAAAGGATGCGGTCTTAGTGGTCTTGATTTGAATTCTGGATGGAACTGGCTTCCCATAAAAAACGGGTGTCCTGGGAGTTCAATTATTTCTGCCAGCTTTCCATCAGGAGATGTTCCTGAGAAAACCAAACCTGCTTTTTCTAACACACCTCTGTACTTGTTGTTAACCTCGTATCTATGTCTGTGTCTTTCAGAAATTCTTCTTTGCTTGTACAAGGATTCTGCTTGGCTTCCTTTTCTTAAAACACAATCCCAAGCGCCAAGTCTCATAGAAGCACCATAGTCTCTAACAAGAAGTTTCTTTTCTTGATCAGGCATAATATGAATTACAGGATGTTTTGTCTCATCATCAACCTCTGTTGTATTTGCATTTTTTAGCCTAGCAACGTTCCTTGCGTATTCAATTGTTGCCATCTGCATTCCATAACACAAACCTAAGTACGGAATTTTGTTTTTTCTAGCATACTCAATAGCTTGAATCATTCCTTCAGTACCTCTTTTTCCAAATCCACCTGGTACAACTATTCCATCAAAACCAGCAAGTATCTTTTTAGCACCTTCATTTTCTACTTTCAATGCGTCAATCCATGTTAATTTTGGATTAGCTTTGTTTGACCACGCGGCGTGTTTCAAGGACTCAATTACTGAAACATACGAATCAGCAAGCTCAAACTTTCCTGTGCCAAAGTATTTTCCTACAATGGCAATGTTTAAATCTCTCTTTACACTCTTAATCTTCTTAACAAAGTTTCGCCATTCTTTCATGTCTCTTTTTCTTGGTCTCATTTTCAACTTCTCAAGAATTATATCCCCTGCGTTTTGTTCTTCTAAGATTACAGGAACTTCATAGATTGACTTAACATCAGGGTTTGAAAGCACCGCTTTTTTGTCTACATTACAAAACAAAGCGATTCTTTCTTTTCTCTTGTCATCAATAACGGTTTCAGCGCGACCAACAATAATGTCAGGTTCAATACCCATTGAATTAAGCATTCTAACTGATTGCTGGACAGGCTTAGATTTCATTTCACCAAGGTATGAAGGAACTGGTAAGTATGCAACGTGAATATGCAAGATATCAGCAGGATGTCTTAATTTCATTATACGAGTTGCTTCAAAGAAAATGGCATTCTGGTATTCACCAACTGTTCCACCTAACTCAATTAAAACAATATCAGCATTTTTAGCAGCCATCATAAATCTTCTGATGATTTCATCAGTAACATGCGGAATTGCTTCAACGTCTTCACCTTCATATTCAAAAGCGCGTTCTTTTCTTAAAACCTCGCCATAGATCTGACCAGTAGTAATGTAGTTTATTTTGTTCAGCGGTTTATCAATGAAACGTTCATAATGACCAAGATCTTGGTCTGTTTCCATACCATCGTCAGTAACAAAGACTTCACCGTGCTCTTGTGGTCTGATTGTTCCTGCATCTTGGTTTAAATACATATCAACTTTAACTGGAGATATGTTTAAACCTCTAGATTGCAAGATTGCACCGATTGATGCAGAGGTAATCCCTTTTCCAATCCCTGAAATGACACCTCCTGATATGAAGATGAATTTAGGATGCTTCTTTAGCTTCTTGACCTTTGCTCTAGTTGTTTTGCTTTTTGCTGTCATTTTCATTGATTAGCTTAATTTTAGATTTTGCTGTAATGCCATTGGTTAACTTAATTTCAAACTCATACTCCCCTAGCTCTTTAATCTTTGGTAAAGTGATCTGGTTTTTTTCAAGTTCAACTTTCATCTTCTCCTTTATTCTTCCCAACACATCTTTCTCATGAACTGAACCGAATATGTGTCCTTTGTCTCCAACTTTAACTGCTAGTGTGAAAGTTCTGTTTGCAAAATCATCTTTCAGTTTTTGTGCTTGCTCTGTTTCTTTTCTCTTCTTAGCATCTGCTTGAGCTTTTTCATTCTGTATCTTGCTTATGATCTGAATTGTCGCAGGGACTGCATACCCTTTAGAGATTAAGAAGTTGCGGGCATAACCGTCATTAAACTCTTTGACTTCTCCTTTTTTTCCTGTTCCTGACAGTTCTTTGATGAATACAACTTGCATGCGGGGAATGTATAAAAAATAAAGGCCTCTCCGTGGGAGAGGTTTTGGCTCTTTTCTAGTATAGGGTATCTTTTAAAAAAGCTCAAGTCCTTAAATTCTCAAGTACCTTCGTATAGCTATGGTGCTTGATATGATGCCTAGTATTAAAGCTGTAACAAGCTGAATTGCGAATATGATCCAAAGGTTAAAGCCCCATGTATCATTCGTTAGGTTTGTTCCTAGATATGTGTTTAGGCGTGGCAAAAGATAGTTAAAAATAGGGATTGTAAAGAGAATGGTTATGATGCTTGCAGCAAGAGCATACATAATGCTTTCAATTATGAAAGGCCAGCGGATATACCAGTTAGTAGCGCCAACTAATTTCATAATCTCAACTTCTTCTCTTCTGTTGAAGATTGTTAAGCGAATTGTGTTGAAGATAACTAGGATGGCGATAAAGCAAAAAACAGCTGCCATACTTATACCAAGACGTTTAACCGCAGAAAGGATTCTTGAGAGACGTTCAATTACGCTTCTATTGTCTTGAAAATTAACTTTGTCTATGAAAGCAGAATACTCAACTTTTGAAAGTTCCTCGGCAATCTTGGGATAGTCATTTAAGTTCTTTGCTTTAACTTGTAATGTTGGTGGTAAAGGATTGTCAGTTAACTGTCCTAATGAATCTTGGATCAATTGATTGTCTGAATGTTTTTCTTTGAACGAAGCAAGGGCATCAGCTGCAGAAACATATTTAACAGCTGCAATTTCAGGAAGCTTTTGTAGCTCTCCCTGTATATCTAATATCTGTCGCTCTGAAACCTGTGTTTTAAAGTAAACACTAATATCAACTCTTTCTTGAATGTTTTGAATTGCTACTCTTGTAATATTAAAAGAAACTAAGGTAAGAGTTAATATTGCAAGAGTAACAACCATTATTAAGGTAGCTGTTGCAGAAAGCCAGAAGTTTCTGTAAAAGTTAGTCATACCTGTTCTAATAACTCGGAAGAGTGTTATTGATTCCATATGTTTAAAGTTTGTAGTGTCCTTTTGCTTGTTCCATGGAGATTCTACCTTTGTCCATTGTAATGACACGCTTTTGAATTTTATTAACTAGATCTCTTGCGTGAGTTGCTAGTAAAACAGTTGTTCCGAGTTGGTTTATCTTTTGTAAGAGGTCTAATATTTCAAAGCTGTTTCCTTCGTCTAAGTTTCCTGTTGGTTCATCAGCAATCAAAAGAACTGGTTTATGTGCTAAAGCGCGAGCAATGGCAACTCTTTGTTTTTCTCCACCAGACATTTCGTCAGGAAAATTATGTGTTTTGTCCCTTAATCCAACAATGTCTAAAATCCTTGCGACATCGTGCACAATCTTTTCTCTTGGATATCCAGCAACTTCCATTGCAAAAGCAACGTTTTCAAATGCAGTTTTTTTAGGTAATAACTTCATATCCTGAAAAACAATACCAATCTTCCTTCTTAGATACGGTATATCCTCTTCTTCTAGAGAAGCAATATCAATATCATCAATGTAAAGTTTTCCTTCATCAACTTTTTCTTCACCAAAGATAAGCTTCAGGAGGGTTGATTTACCTGCTCCTGATACGCCGACTATTGAGACAAACTCTCCGTTTTTTATCTCTAAGTTAATGTTTTCTACTGCTTTTTTGTCTTTGTAAGTTTTTGTTACCTTTTCGAAACGAATCATGTTTAAATTATACCACAATATTTAATTAGACAGTAGTTTCTAAATATTTTTCAATGAAATCATCTAAATCCCCGTTTAAAACAGCGCTTGGATCTGTTGATTCATACCCAGTCCTGTGATCTTTAACTAGTTTGTAAGGATGCAAGACATAGCTTCTAATTTGATTACCCCATTCAGCGCTTTTAAACTCACCACGCATTTCTTTTTTTTGTTTCATCCTTCTTTCTTCTTCTAAAATATTTAAACGAGATTGCAAAATCTCCATTGCTTTTTCTCTGTTTTGAGATTGAGAACGTTCATTTTGAATTGAAACTTTAACTCCTGAAGGAATGTGCGTAATTCTAACAGCAGAGTATGTAGTGTTAACGCTTTGACCACCGTGTCCTGATGCAGTGGTGGTCTCAATTTTCAAATCCTTTGGATCTATAGTTATACTCTCTTGCTGTTCTAACAACGGTAAGACTTCCACTAAAGCAAAAGATGTTTCTCTGGTGTGTGCTGGGTTAAACTCAGAAAGTCTAACAACACGATGCACTCCAGCTTCGCATCTTAAAAAACCATAAGCATTATGTCCGGATATTTCTAAAAGCACGCTTTTAATTCCAGCTTCTGATCCTTTTGATAATTCTAGTGTTTCAACTTTAAAACCATGCTTTTCACAAAAACGCATGAACATTCTTAATAATATTTCCGCCCAGTCTTGTGCATCGGATCCACCTGCACCAGCATGAATGGCTAGTATAGCTCCATGATCATCATATTTCTTTGAAAAGAAAGCCTGAATCCTTGCTTTTAAAAACGTTTCTCTTGCTTGCTCTAGTTGTTTTTCTATATCTTCTTTATCCGTAGGTCCTACTGTCCCGCTTTTGAAAAGCTCAGATGAAATTACAAAAAGATCTTCAACGTCTTTTTGAAGCTTGTTCCAGAAATCAAACTCTGTTTTCAATGCATTGTATTGTTCTGATTTGGTTTTTGCTGTTTGTTGATCAGCCCAAAAACCACCAACCTGCATTTCTTCTTCTAACTTTTGAATTTTTTGTTTCTTTGCATCAAGGTCAAAGACGCTCCTTCAGGTTCTGTATTTCAGAAAGTAAACCTTGAATGCTTTTTAATAGTTCGTGCATTTATAAATTGTTTAATACTTCTTTAACGTAATGGTCTAGTCCAGCAAGAGCTTTTATCTCTTCCAGAGAAAGCCATTTAAACGAATCATGCTCTATATCTAGTACTGGTTCACCTTCAATACTAGCAGTATATGTGAGCCTGACAACATGCTTATCATTCTTTAAAATATCTTGTGCGGCTATTAATCTTGGCGTGTCTGTTAAAACTAGCTTTGTTTCTTCAAGGATCTCACGCTTTAAGTTATCAAGTAAAGAAGTTCCAGGATCTATTCTTCCACCAACAATATCCCATGGGTTATTCACCTCAGGATATGCTTCCATATTTCTGTGCAGCATTAAATACTTCCCTTCTTTATTCTGAAGCAATGCTTTAACTCCGACTTGCAATGGTTTTGTGTTTGTTTCTTCCATTATTTCCCTGCGTCAGGAATCCTGTTCCATTTATTTGTTTCCATGTGCCAAGAATCTACATCAACTTCATTTAAAGAATCCCAAAGTTTTTTTGCAGATTCAGTGTAGAGCTTTTCGTTTCTAACCAAAGCTCTATTCCCCATCCATTTGGAAGGAAGCTTAGAACCCTTTTGTTCTAGTTCTCGCATTTCTAAATCAACATCCAAGTTATCAGCATCTTTAACTATCTTTGCTTCAATGCATTGTCTTTCTTCGTATTCTTTTAGTGTGTCTGTGTTTAAATCTTCAAAGCTTGTTCCTGCAAACAAATCATTGGCAGCTGAATGTTCATCTGCTTGAACATATACTTTCTGAACATAGCTGTGATCTGAAACTCTTGTTTCTGCCATGTCATGCACTAAAGCCATCTTGATAATCTTCTCTTCATTCTTAACACCTTCCATGCGTGCTATTAACATAGCAAGCCAAACAACGCGAACTGTGTGCTCCAAATCATTAGCCACGTCCATTCCAAAATGTTGTCTCCAACCTCTTTGGATGTTTCTTAATGAACCAAGCTCGTACAAAAATTCTATGTCTCTTTTTTTTGTCATGTTATTTCTTGTTTAAAACCAATCTTCTAACTAAATTCCAAATCTTGTTATGAATCTGCTCTTCTGGAAGCATCCTACCATCTTCAACACATTCAACATATTTTGTGTTTGGAAACAGTTCCGCTATTTGTAAAAAAACCATTTCCGCTTTTTGTAAATGTTCTAGATCATTTTCCAGATGATCTCTTTTTTTACCTTTAACATATTCTCTCTGTTTCTCGCTTTTCTTGTCCACCATTTTCTGAGCAATCTTTGCTGGAACATGCAAGATTAAGTTTAGATCAGGCTTTGGTAATTGAAACAAAGTGTATTCAAGATTATCTAACCATTTAAAAAACCTTATTCTTTCAGCGTTGCTTTCTATTCTGCTTCCTTGATGCCCCGCATTTGCAGTAACATATCTGTTTGATATGACTATTTTACCATCATCAAGTTGTTCTCTGATCCAAAAACTAGCGTCATATCGATCTACAGCAAAAAGTAATGAAGTAATATATGGATTTGATTTACCATATTTCTCATTCAAATATTCTTCCAATGGTCCTGCTGATTTTTTACCATACTGAGGAAAGTCAGCAATGGCAACATCAAAACCTTCTTTTTTAAGTGTTTCAGCAAGAAGTTTTGCTTGAGTTGCTTTTCCAGAGCCATCAATGCCATCAATGACTATGAACTTACCCTTTTCTTTTTTAATCTTGGATTTAAGCCCGAATTTCATGTTCTTTTAATATCTTATCAATTTCACTAAACAACTGTTCTTTAGAACCATTGTTCAGCAGTTTATATTCGCATTTTTTGCCTAATTCTGCAATATGCACCTCTGTTTCCTTGGTCTTTTCAATTTTAACAAACTCTTCAAAGCTCATAGTGCTATCTCCTGAATACTGATTATCTTCTAACTGCCATTTGTATCTTTTCTCTATTGGAGCGTCAATGTATATTAGGATACTACCTGGATATTTTCTAATGTTTTCAAATTCGTTTTGAAAACGAATTCCTGTGATGACTTCTAGTTCCGCGCTGTCATCTTGTATCTTTTTGTTAATTGCATTAATCAAAACATCTTCGCCAAAAACCTTTCTTAATTCCACCATCTTAATTACATTCTCTCTGCTGTTTTCAACACCAAGCAAATTTAAAAACTGAACAAAAATTTCAGAATGAGCATGTCGTTTTGCTCCATATTTCTTTTCAATATATTCAGCAGCTGTATCTTTGCCTGATCTTTTTGGACCAACTAGGCCTATAATCTTCATATCTTTTCTAAGACCTCAGTTAATTGTTTTTTAAAAGTTTCAAGATCACCTGTGTTCTCAATTTTAAAATCAGCGAAATTCATTAACTTGTTTAGTTCTTTTTCTGCTGGATGATTCTCTGCTTCTTTGAAAGCTTCAAAGGATGAAGCCTCTTCGCCTTTTTTTTCTGTTCTTTCCAACACCCTTTCATACCTCAACTCCTCAGGGGCTGAAATGTATATGAGTTTAAAATCAGGAAGCTTTTTAAAGGCTTCTAGTTCTTCAACAGCTCGTATACCACCAAAAACTAATATATCTGAACTCGATCCTTTAGAAGCCTTAACAAGAGCTTTTGCTAAAACATCACCTCCATATGCTCTCCTTAAAAACTCACCAAGGTTTTGATAGTTTGTTCTTATCAAAGGAAGATTAAGCAAGTTAAGAAGCTTTTCTAAAAGCGCTGAGAATTCAAAAAACTCTGCTTTAAAGCTTCCTACAAAAAACTCTGCTGCTGTTGATTTACCAGCTAATATTTGACCTGATATTCCGATGTATTTCTTGTTAGCCATGACATTAAAAGTATATCAAAATATCCATATTAAGGCATATGATATAATTAAGGAAATTAGAGGTTTTGAAAGGACCAAAATGGACAAAAACACATACGAGATTGAGCTAAAGAGCTTGCTAGGAAACGCCTCCAACGCGGAAAAACTGGTTTCAAAGATGCAAGGCCTGGACCCTAAAATGGTTTCAAAAGGCTCTCACAAGCAACTTAACCACTACTTCAAGGATGGCAATCTACAAAGTTTGTATGAAAAACTTGGTGACAAGGTCCAACCCGAAAAAAAAGACCTCTTCAGAGAAGTTGTGGAAAAAGCAAAGACATACTCAGTTAGAACTCGTTTGGCCGATGAAAAAGTCATTCTGGTTATAAAAGCGTCGGTTGATGAAACAACAAGTTCAAATGGAACAGCTCGCTTAGAGTTTGAATCGCTGATGAATATGACATTAGAGGAACTAGATAACGAAATACTAGCGTCTGGTTTTAACTACCAAGCAAAGTGGTCAAGAGAAAGAACTGACTATACGTACAAAGACACATCAGTAAGCATCGACAAAAACGCTGGATATGGATATTTAGCTGAATTTGAAAAAATAGAGACAGAATTGGAAAATGTAGAGCCAACAAAAACATTTCTTAGAGATATGCTCAAAGAACTAGACATCCAAGAGCTACCGCAAGATCGTCTAGAAAGAATGTTTGCTTTCTACAACGACAACTGGCAGGACTATTACGGAACAGAGAAAACTTTTAATATTGAATAACAATTATCGCTGCGGCTAAACCAAAGCGGAAAGGCAATGTTATGGATATCCAACATCCAGAACAACAATACTTAGAGCTTTTAAGAGACATTCTAGCGAATGGCTCAGAAAAGAAAGACCACAATACAGGCATGGGTCTTAAGAGCGTTTTTGGAAGACAAATTCGCTTTGACCTCTCAAAAGGGTTTCCCCTCCTAACAACAAAACGCGTTTATTGGAAAGGCGTTTTACACGAACTGCTTTGGTTTCTTTCCGGAAGCTCCAACATTAAGTATTTAGTTGATAATGAAGTTCATATTTGGGATGACTATCCATACAAGTCTTACAAAAAAATCGCTGATAAAGGAGAAGTCCCCTCTTTAACTCAACAAGAATTCATTCAAAAAATCAAAGAAGATTCTTCGTTTGCAGAAAAATGGGGAGACCTTCCAAAGATTTACGGTGAACTCTGGAGAAGATGGCCAGCTAAAAACGGCAGAACAGTAGATCAGATCTCTTGGATCATCGGGGAATTAAAAGCATACCCTCACAGAAAACATCATGTTTTCTCAGTTTGGAACCCTGAATACCTCTACTCCATGGCACTCCCAGGAGAAGCATTAAGCTTTCCTCTTTGCCATATTCTGGTTCACTTCAATGTTAATGACAACAAACTTTCATGTCAGTTGTATCAAAGAAGCGCTGACATGTTCTTGGGTGTCCCGTTTAACATCGGAAGCTATGCTTTGTTGACGCAAATAATCGCGCATGTTTGCGGTTATGAGGTTGGTGAATTTGTTCACACATTTGGTGATGCACATATCTATGCAAACCACTTTGAACAAGTGAATGAACAACTAACCAGAGAACCAAAACAATTCCCTACTCTAACCATTGATCCAAGCATCAGAGATATTGATAGCATAAAGCCAGAACATTTTAAGCTTGGGGGTTATGATCCTCACCCAACTCTAAAAGCTGATTTAACAGTTGCGGGCGGTTTCAACGAAGATGATAGAATTGATTTTACTAAGAAAAACTAAATGATCAGCTTAATCGCAGCCATTTCAGAAAACAGAGTCATAGGAAAAGACAATGACCTCATATGGAAAATCTCTAAGGACCAAAAACGCTTTAGAGAAATAACTAAAGGGCATCCTGTGATCATGGGAAGAAATACGTATAAATCAATTGGTAAAGCATTACCAAATCGTTTTAACATTGTCATTAGCAGAAACCAAGAATACACCCTACCAGATGCAGCAATAGCACACACCTTAGAAGATGCCTTAAGGATTGCCAAAGACTCTGGTGTTGGCTCAGAAGAGATATTCATCATTGGCGGCGCGCAAGTTTACACAGAAGGGCTATCCTTTGCTGACAAACTGTATTTAACAATAGTGCACAAGCAAGCAGAGGGTGACACCTTTTTCCCTGCCTATGAGCATCTTTTCAAAACTGTCTTACACGAAGAAACAGACGAAGAAAACGAAATCAAGTTCACATTCAAAGATTTAGTGAAGTAAAATCAAAACGGCTAGCTAGGGCTAGCCGTTTTGATTGATAATGTAAGCTTAGTTAAACCCTACAATTCAGCGGTTGTCTTAAGTCTCCCAACAAAACTATCATACATTTGAGTATGATAACCGTAAAATTTAAGCTCATTTGCTGCTTGCTTATCTCCTTCCAACTCTCGTTCTTCTAGCTCTTTAAGTTTCGCGAGCATTATTTGAGCAGCTTCTTTTCTAATCGTATTCGGTAGATTAGAGTTATCAACTAATCGCTTTAAAACGATTACGTCAAAATCAGATCTTGTTTTTAATATTTGCCAAGCCTCTTCGGCAATTGCAGTTTTTGTATTTGCAGTAATAACTTGTTCTAATGTGCCACTGCCTATGCTTTCACTGTACTTTTGCTTAATTATTTCCCAAAGTTTTGTAACATTTTCGGGAGAAACATTTTTCATTCCATAGGCAAGAGCATCGGGATTAGCCTGGATTTGCTCTAAAGATATAAAGATTTGTTCTTCTATCTTATCTTTAAGATGCGCTATTCTTTCTTTTTGGGAATCAGATAGTTTAGAAGTATCAACCTTCCTGATATACCCAAGTGTTGCAAAAAGGTCATACCATGGTTCATGAACCATGTCTTGATCAAGATCATCTGGGTTTGATAAAAACGCAGACCCAAAATTTAATCCAAAACCTTCTCCTATACCATGACGAATCTGTGATGCTGTTCGGTTGCCCCATAAAACAGTTAAATCAGGATCAAATTGCTTATACTTTTGTGTAATTTCTACGTTAGGGTTGTAACTGTGCTGATCTGAAATAGATAATTGTGTTTGTTCTACTCCTTCTTTATCCCCATACAATTTTATATCTACCCCACTTAAACTATTAGGTTTTGGTGTGAAATCTATAAACTGCCCATAGAGCATTCGAAACTTTTCAAATGCTTTTTTGTTCTCTGGTTTCTCTATTTGAGTTTCTGGACCATCAACCATCCCCATTTCAATCGGCGCTCTATTTTCTTCACCGGACATATGTTTGAATATTAATAAAAAATTGCTGACAGTAATATAGTATCATGAATAAATTAAAACTACTAAACAGAACTAGTAGTTTTAATCCCTGTTATACTCGTTTTTTCTTTAGGACTTTCTTTACTTTAACAGGTTTCTTGACAACCACTCGTATCTCATCATGAAGCTTAGACGCAAGCGGACTTTTTTGTCCCGCGTACTTGTTATTCTTCTTGTTTACATACGGAACATCAACTTTGCTTGTAAGCTCTTCAAACGTAAAAGCACAGATTCTCATTCCTGGGTACAATGCAATTGGCATTGTTCCAAGGTTACCAAGTTCCATTGTTGGCTTTCCGTTCCATCCAGCGTCAAAAATTGAGGCTGTACCGTGAACAATGATACCAAGGCGACCAAGAGAGCTTCTGCCCTCAATACGACCTAATAGGTCATGAGGGAGCTCTAGGTTCTCAACTGTTGTTACTAAAGCAAAATCTCCAGGCTGCATTATGAATGCTTCTCCTTTCTTAACAACAATCTCTTCCATTATTTCCTTAATGTCTACAGGACCTTTTAGATCAATGTATGGAAAGCTTGTTTTCTTGAAGACTCTGAACCTGTTTCCTAAGTGTAAATCAATTGAACATGAGCCGAGCTGAACTTCAAAGTCTGGTGCTGGCGTTATCTTTATTCTTCCAGAGTTAATCGCTTTTTTAATATCTCTGTCAGAGAGAATCATATGTTTATATCTTTACTTTAATACCAGGTCCCATTGATGCGTTAACAACAATGTTTGTAATGAATACTTTCTTAACAGTGCTTGGCTTAGAAGCATTCAACGCGTCAATGAAAGTTTTTAAGTTAGTAACTAACTTCTCTGAATCAAAATCAGTCTTTCCAATTATCTGGTGAACATTTCCTGAATCATCATTTTTGAAGTCAATCTTTCCCGCATTGATTTCTTTAATGATCCCTGCGATGTTTTCTGTAACTGTTCCTGTCTTTGGATTAGGCATTAAACCACGTTGACCCAAGATCTTTGCAATAGGGGCCATTAATTTCATCATAGCGGGCTCTGCAACTGCCATATCAAAGTCTGTTTTTTCTGTTTCCTTGATTTTCTTGATTAAATCAGCACCACCAACCAAGATTGCGCCTGCTTCTTTTGCTTCTTTTTCTTTAATCTCAGTTACAAAAGCAACAACGCGTTTTGTCTTACCAGTACCAAAAGGAAGAGAAATTGAACCTCTTACACCTTGGTCTGTTTTCTTAGGATCAATACCCAATCTTACGTGTACTTCAACAGTGCCTTTAAACTTTGTGTTTGCTGTTTGCTTTACTAGTTCGATAGCTTCAGTAGCAGAATACACTTTTGTGCGGTCTACCTTTAATATATTCGCCTTTTGGCGTTTAGAAATATTTGCCATACTCGTCCTTTCGACTTAGTGGTTTACGCGAAATGTTTCGCTCCCACGAATTAATTAATATATGTTTAAGCTTCTTTTCTAGCTAGTTTCCAGTGATAATAGAAGACTGGCACGCCAACTATGATCATTGCAAGAGATTGAGCTATGTCTCTCTTTCTCTGTTGTTGCTGATTCTTCTTTTCAGCTTCCTGTTGCTTTGCCTGATAGTTAGAATCACACTCGGTTGGTTTTACCGCAGCGCCTCTTTCAGCAGGTATTGCTTCACAATTTACAGACATCATTGGGTATGCATAGTATTCTTCAGCATTTAAAAGAATCTTCAAACCCATGTTCAGCAAGGTTATTGCCCCAACCATTATTATGATTAAGGAAACCAAAGACACAACGTAGAGATATGCTTTCTTTATCCAAGTCATATATTTTTGTTTAATTGTTTAATTAAAACTTTAATCTACAACTTCAACACCCATAGAACGGGCTGTGCCTGCAACAATCTTTTCTGCTGCCTCTAAATCATTTGCATTTAGATCAGGCATTTTCTTTTCCGCTATTTCACGAATCTTAGCTCTTGTGATCTTACCAACCTTGTTTTTCAAAGGATTCGCAGAACCTTTCTCTAATCCTATTGCTTTCCTAATTAAAACAGAAGCAGGAGGAGTTTTTAAAATGAAAGTAAAAGAACGATCTTCATAAATGGTAACTTCAGCTGGAATGATTAAATCTCCCATTGGAGCTGTTTTCTCATTAAACTGCTTGGTAAACTCACCGATATTAATACCGTGGGGACCAAGCGCAGTACCAACTGGTGGTGCTGGGGTTGCTTTTCCAGCTACAAGTTGGAGTTTTACCATTGTCTTTATCTTCTTTGCCATTCTTCTTTGTGGTAACAGTTTTTTAAGCTGCGAGACGGTTATTTCGCCAACCACCCTTTCTTTGCCAGTAAACTGGCTTAATTAGTATATTATATCTTCTTTACCTGAAGGAAATCCAGTTCAACAGGAGTTTCTCTACCAAAAATTGAAACCAAGACTTTGACCTTGCCTTTAGCTTCATCTACTTCAGCAACCTTGCCTTCGTAGTCCTTGAATGGACCATCCATCATTCTAACTAAATCACCAACAACAAAATCAACCTTAAACTTTGGTTCTTCAACACCCATGCGTTTCTGTAAGGACTTAATCTCATCATCTGAGATTGGTGTTGGAATTGTTCCGCTTCCCACGAATCCTGTTACGTTAGGTGTATTTCTAACAACATACCAAGAATCATCTGTAACAATCATTTCAACAAGAACATAACCTGGGAAAATCTTTTCCTCAACAGTTGTTCTTCTTCCATCTTTAATCTTGATCTTCTTTTCTTTTGGAACTATTACGTCAAAGATCTTGTCTTCCATTCCCATTGATTCAATACGTTGTTTCAAATTGAAAGCAACGCTATCTTCATAACCGGAATATGTATGTAAAACGTACCAATGTTTTTCGCCTGTAACTTGTTGTCGTGACATATCTCTAAAACAAAACTATTAATGCTAGAACTATTATTAAAATTTCAATGAAACCACTCAAACCCATATACCCATTTAACACGACCCAAAACCAATATTTCCAGAAGCTTTCACTTTGTCTGTATTTAAACTCATACTTTCTCTTGTAGAAAGGTTTGGAAAAAGGAAAAAATCTCTTAGTTGCTGGCCAAAGCCACATAATCCCCCGCTCAGAATCAAGAATTAGGTGAGACCATGCGCTTAACCAAACAACTAAACCAAAAACTTTTCCAAAATCAGTGCTTGCAGCAAAGAAGATTATCAATCCAGTAACCAACCAAAAAATTGGCGTGTGGGTAAACAACTTTCTATGATTTACTGCCTCGCTATCTATCCTTAACCTCTTTGTCTTTGCAAAAGCAAAGAAAAAATCTAGATCAGGAAGAAAACCAATAATTGCGCCGATCAGTGAAAGTTCATTTACCTGGGTTGCAGTTAAATTGTAATGTAAGGAGCTGGTCAGGATTTTTGCAGTTAAATACCCTGCTGCAATGTGCCCTGGAGGTAACATACAGACTATCTTTCAATGAGCTTTTCCAAGCCCTTTATCAAACCATAGTCAGCTGCAGCCAAAACCACTGAGACTAAAACTGAGAATAGAATGACAACGCCTGTATATCTAAGGGTTTGCTGTTTGGTTGGCCAAACAACTTTGCTTAGCTCGCTTTTAACCTCTGAGAAAAATTGTATTACTTTTATCATATTTTTTGAGCTTTTTTAAAAGGCCTTCGGGCCTTTTGATATTTCGATTATATCATAAAGGCCTTGAATTATGCAAATCAAGGCCAGAACACTAAATATCTAGGTTTTTAACACTCTTTGCATGGGTCTGAATGAAGCGCTTTCTTGGAGCAACCTCATCCCCCATTAAAGTCTCAAAGATATCAGAAGCTTTTTCTGCATCCTCAATATACACCTGAAGCATGACTCTGTTTTGAGGATCCATGGTTGTTTCCCACAGTTGTACAGGATTCATTTCTCCCAAACCTTTGTAACGTTGAATGTAATACCCTTTTGCTTTGGTTGCGCTGTCCTCTCCTTCTTCAGAAACTTCTCCTTCCATAACTTCTTCCTCTACTTTTGCTTTCTTTGAAACTTTAGATGTTTTCTTTGCTTCTTTTTCAGCAAGCAGATCTTTAAGAATCTCATCTCTTTCACCCTCTGAAAAAGCATACTGATGTTCCTTACCTACCTGAACTCTAAACAAAGGAGGTTGAGCAATGTAAAGATATCCCTTTCTAATCACATCTGGGAAGTATCTGTAAAACAAAGTTAACAAAAGAGTTCTGATGTGAGCACCGTCAACATCAGCATCTGTCATGATGATAATTCTGTGGTATCTAAGTTTTTCTACATCAAACTGATCACCAACACCAGCACCCATTGCAATTACAAGGTTTTTAATCTGCTCAGAACCAAGCATACGATCAAGTCTTGCTCTTTCTACATTCAAAATCTTTCCACGTAAAGGTAAGATTGCCTGGAATCTTCTGTCTCTTCCTTGTTTAGCTGAGCCGCCTGCTGAATCTCCCTCAACAATATATATTTCAGATCTTGCAGGATCAGATTCAGAACAATCAGCAAGTTTTCCTGGCAAAGCAAGTCCTTCTAAAACACCCTTTCTCAAAACAGAATCTCTCGCAGCTCTTGCTGCAAGTCTTGCTTTGGCAGCTAAGATTACTTTTTCAATGATCTTAGTTGCATCCCCAGGGTGTTCTTCAAAGTGTTCTTCTAAAGCAGCGCCAAGCACTGTTTCAACGGCAGTTCTAACCTCTGGGTTTCCTAGTTTTGCTTTAGTTTGACCTTCAAATTGTGGATTAGGGAGTTTAACAGAAATGATTGCGCTTAAACCCTCACGCATGTCTTCACCAGTTAGCTTCTCTGACTCTTTAACATATGAGTTCTTAACCGCGTAGTTATTTATGCTTCTTGTAATAGCTGTCCTGAAACCAGTTACATGCATACCACCTTCTGGGTTGTACTCATTGTTTGCATATGCTAAAACAACCTCATCAAATTCATCAGTGTATTGAATTGCGATCTCAACCAAAATGTCATCAACGGTTTTGTTGATGTATATTGGTTCATGCTTAACTTTACGCTTTCTGTTAATTTGCTTGATGTATGAGATGACTCCGCCTTCAAAATAGTATTGATATGTTAAACCAACACGTTCATCCGTAATTCTAAAATGCAAACCCTTAGTTAAGTACGCTTGAGAACGTAAGTGATCAAGGATTGTTTTGAAATTAAACTCAACTGTTGTAAATATTGAAACATCAGGATAAAAAGTAATTTTGGTCCCGTTTTGGAATTCGTCCTTTGCAGGTATTTTTCCTACTTCTTTAACTTTGCCTTGAGAAACTCCTTTTTTGTAAGCTTGAACAAATATCTTGCCGTCTCTTTTAACTTCAGCAATTAAATCTGTAGAAAGCGCATTAACAACAGCAGCACCTACTCCGTGTAAACCACCGGAAACTTTGTATCCAGAAGCATCGCCACCAAATTTTCCACCCGCATGTAAAACAGTAAGCACTGTTTCTAGTGCTGACTTTTTTGTTGTTTTATGAACATCAATTGGAATACCACGGCCATTGTCTGTAACAGAACAACCACCATCTTTTTGTAAGACAACGTCAATAAGGTCGGCATGGTTAGCCATTGCTTCGTCTACTGAGTTGTCTACTATCTCCCAAACTAAGTGGTGCAGTCCTGCTTCACCGGTTGACCCAATGTACATTCCAGGTCTCTTTCTAACCGGATCTAGTCCTTCTAAAACAGTGATGTTTTCTGCACTATAATTATCACCCTTTTTCTTAGGGTCTTTTAGGTCTTTTTTAGCCATAAATTACTACCGTATTTCAGCTCCTAATTTAGTCTTTAACTCTACCTTTATTTTATCATAAATCGGCATAATTTCCGAGTCCTTTAAAGTCCTGTCTTTTGCCTGAAAAACAAGGTGAAAAGCAAGGTTTTTAACCCCCTTTAAACCCAGCTCTTTATGGAACCTAGGTAATGATCCTTTGGCATACAAATATTCAGCCTCAAAAACCTCAACTGACTTTAACAAATCACTACCATTTTTCCACACCAAGCTTTCAATCTCTAACCACTTAACACCATCTTTAACAACTAAAGAAATATCTAACACCTTGGAAGGTAACTTGCTGTAAGGAACCATTTTCTTTTGAGTCTTAGAAGCAAGCAAAGGGCGCAAATCCAAAGTTACATAGACTAAATCACCCGTAGCATCAAAGTTATTCATCGCCAATCTATTCACCAACCCAAAGTTACCAAGTTCTTTACCTAACAAACTAATTAAAGAGTGTTCTGTATTTTCTTGTTTGTATTCAACTTTGTGATTTGTATATTCAGAAACCAATGCTTCCAAAACACCTTTTGCTTCAGAAAGCAATCCCTGAGCAGTTTTTTCTTTGTTAAAGATTACAAAGGTAACTAAATCTCTTTCGTCCCCAAAAGCATAGTATGCTTTACCAATTTCAAAGAGCTTGAAAGCATCAAAGTTTTTGCTATTCAACGAAACATTCTTTAACAAATGAATTAAAAGATTTCGTTTTAGGTAGCCTTGATCTCCGCTTAGTGGATTTTTAATCTTTAAATGGTCTGTAACCTTAGACTTACCAAAGCCTGAGATGTCTTTTTCTGAAATGAAAGAATAGTTCTGGACTTCAATAAAACCAAGATCAGACATTTTTTCTTTGAAATCATTAAAAGATTTATCAGCATCAACCTGACTTGTTAATTTCTGAACACTTAGTGGTTTCTTTGAAAGTTCATTTAAACCAACTGTCTTTAATATTTCATCAGCTATATCCGCATAGTTAACCATGTCCTGTCTGTACCAAGGAATTTCTTTGTCTAAGTTTAATCTTGTTAAAACCTTTTGTATTTCTCCATCAGTAAATTCAGAGCCCAACAAGCCGTTAATTTGTTCGATTTCAAACTTAATCTTTCTATTCTCTCTTTCAACGTCCCCCACTTCAGCATATGACAAAATTTCTGCTTGAGCATGTTCTTTTAACAAATCAATTGCTCTAGCAACTGCAATTTTAGCTTGATATGGATGTAATCCCTTTTCCCAGAATCCAGAGCTGTCACTTCTCAAACCAAGCTTCTTAGAAGTCTTTCGAATCTGACTTGGCTCAAAGTTTGCAGCTTCTAGTATAATCTCGGTTGTATTTTCATTAACCTCTGAATCAAAACCTCCCATAACCCCCGCTATTGCCAATGCTTTTTCCTTGTCAGCAATTACTAACATTGAATCATCTAAAGCGTGCTCTCTATGGTCAATGGTTGTTAAAACTTCACCATTTTTTGCATTTCTAACAAGAATACCACCTGAAACCCTGTTTGCATCAAAAGCATGCATTGGCTCACCCATTTCATACATAACATAGTTTGTAATATCAACCACATTGTTTATGGACCTTAATCCCAAACCTTGAAGTCTTTTCTTTAATGCAATGGGGGAAGCCCCAACTTTAACTTTTAACTTTGCTCCAATATATACAGGGCAAGCTTTTTTCTCTTTGATGCTTACATCTAATTTTGGAACACCTTTGTGATCAAAAGACAATTCTTGAATCTCTTTAATCCAATTCTTTGTCTTTATGCCCAATATCCCTGAAATTTCTCTAGCAATCCCTAAATGAGAATACAAATCAGGTCTGTTTGCTGGTAAAGAAACATCAAACACAGCACCAGCTTCTTTTGCTTGTGCTTTCAAATGCTTAGCTAAATCCTCTCCCAACCTTATTCCTTTTTCTAGTATTAAAATCTCTGGTTTTTCTTCAGGCTTTTCACTTAAACCAAGCTCAAAAGAAGAACAAATCATTCCCTGTGATTCAACACCGCGAATTACTGCTTTTTCAAGAGTAAAGGACTCATGTTCTCCTGAATGAATGTTTTGAGGAATAACTGCGCCAGGAAGAGCAAGAGCAATTAAATCCCCCACCTCAAAGTTATTTGCTCCACAAACAATAGGTTCAATGACTTTGTTTCCAACATCTAGCTTAACAACTCTTAAACGATCTGCATTTGGATGCTTTTCATAATGTAATACCTTAGCAACAATTACATTTGAAAAAGCGTAATTCTGTTCTCCTCCCAAAACCTTTTCAACTTCAAAACAATGCTCACAGATTTGCTGAGCCAGTTGCTGTGGATTCTGCTTTTGTATTTCTAGGAAATCTTCTAGCCAGTTTAAGGAAATCTTCATAATTATTCTTTAGTAATATTCACACGAAGTTGCAGTACAAACATAACCCTTTTTACCAGTTGGTGGATTTTCTAAAGTTGTCTGGAGAGCAAAATCAGTTGAATCAGTTGAGATTGAATACTCGTAGTCTTTTTTTGTTAATGGATCTGTTGGGATTACAGTGATGTAATCAGGAGCTATTGCTTTTTTCCAGTTTGCTTGAGATGGGAACAGATGCACATCAGGAGAAGAAGGGCTTGTATTTTCATTAGCATATAACTCTAAAGCACCTGCGATTGAATCTAGGTCTGCTTTTCTTTGAGTGTCTCTTTGAATAATCATTTCAGCGTTGCTAGCAACCTGTGCCTCTTTTTCACTTATAGTAATTAATTGATTCTGTGTTTCTGAAAAATATGTAAGCTTAAAATCAACCCCTTTATTAACAGAGGCGTATCCATAGACATATGGAGCTACATTTGTTGGATCTGTTGTGTTTATAGCTTTGCCAGTTAACAAAGGTTTGATGCTTTTTAACATGTCTCCAAAAACATTTGTATCAGGATACTTTGAATTTGCCTGCTTGTATTTTAATAGCGCGAAAGAAAGTTGTTTAATGGTGTCTGATCTCTGGGTATCACGATCAAGCGCTCCTGGTTTAAGACTGGGATTTTGGCTTGAAGAGCCAGGGGTCTGAGCGTAGTTTGTATAAAAGTCGACAACTGTTTGACCAACTGTTGCGATTGTTGGACTATGCAAACCATAAGTTACAATATTTTTTGCGATTGTTGTTAACTCTAAATCATTAAACGCTCTTTTTTGTTTTGCATTCCAATGGGCTCTAACTTCAGCAGCATCTAGATATTTTGGATCACCTGATGTATTACCGTTTACTGGATCTAACGCAAACAAATGCACTTCATCACCATCAGCTATTCCATCAGCATCGCTGTCCCCGTTATTTGGGTCTGTTTGAAAAGTATACTCATCAAGGTTAATTAAACCATCATGATCAGGGTCTGCAACATCTCCGCAATTGTCTAGGTTAGCACAAACTGAGGCACCAAAATATTTCAATCTCCAACCATCAGGAATTTGAGTTGAAACAACTTCTTTTGGTGTTTGAACAACTGGTGTCTGAACTTGTGTGGTATTTGTTGTGTCCTTTGATTTAAAAACAAGGAACAAAACAAGCGCGATGATTAACAACAAAGCAGCGCCTGATGCGTACATCAAAGGTTTAGTCATATGAAAACTTCTCTTCTCTGGAATATCAGAAAGCAATGTTGGATTTGGTGCTTGTGCTGACATTGGTTTTATCTCAGAAGAAAAAGGCACTGGTCCTGGTACTGGCGATTTTGGAGGTTCAGGCATAACAGTCTTTGGTGCTGGCATTGGTTGCATTGAAGCTGGAACTTCTTTTGCCAATGGAGTTGGTACAGACATTGGCTGAGAGCCAGGTCTTGGCATTGTTCTGTAAATCAAATCATCCAGGTTTTGTCCTGGTTGTGGAGTTTGTGGTGTTGTTGGTTGTTGTATTGGATCCATATTTTTGTTTTTTAATTTAAAATTGTTTTAAAAATCTCAAGTCATTTTCAGCAAACAAACGAATATCTGAAATACCATATTTCATCATTGCAAGACGACTTAATCCAAAACCAAAAGCAAAGCCTTGGTACTCGCCTTGCTTGTATCCTGCATATTCAAAGACTTTCTGGTGAATCATTCCACAACCAAGTATTTCAACCCAACCAGTTTGTTTGCAAACAGAACAACCTTTTCCTTTACAGATTAAACAAGATATTGCCATCTCAGCTCCTGGCTCAACGAAAGGAAAATATGAAGGGAGAAGCTTGGTATTAACATCTTGTCCAAAAATTTCTTTCATAACATAATCAAGAGTCCATGCCATATTTGCATATGTAATGTCTTTTCCAACAACAAAACCTTCCATGTACTGATATGTGTGCTCATGTGATGCATCAAGCGCCTCGTTTCTAAAGACTCTGCCTGGTAAAACAACAGCATATGGTGGTTTATGTTCTTTCATGTAACGAACCTGCATGTTTGAGATATGGGTTCTTAACAAGACGTGTTTTCCTGGCTGATTTTTAGGTAAGGCTAGATCGAGATAGAAGGTATCTTGCATGTCTCTTGCAGGATGAAACTCAGGAATATTTAAAGCTTCAAAGTTGTAGAAATCAGAGTCAATTTCCGGTCCTAACTCTATATCAAAACCAAGACCCCAGAAAACCTTCTCAATTTCTTTTTGAATTAAAGTAATTGGATGTAAGTTCCCGCTTAAAACCTTTTCTCCTTGAACTGAAAAATCAACAGAAGTGTTTTGAGAAACACCAAACTCTGTTTCTTTTTCAAGAACAGATGCTTCTGCAAACTTTTTAAGTTCATTTAAAGGTGCTCCAAACTCTTTTTTCTTTTCTAGATCCCAATTCTTTAAATCATCAAAAAGCTTGGTAATCATCCCTTCTTTTCTACCAAGGTATTTAATCTTAACTTTCAAAAGAGATTCAGCATCTGAAACAGTGCTTAAATCTTTTGATATTTCTTTTTTTATGTTTTCAAATTGCTGTAACATTTGTTTCTAATTAGAAAGGAAGAATCCTTCAATAAAGACGAGGGTGATGATTAAAACTAAGCCTAGCCACCAAAACAATAACTGATGAGAAGAAAGAACAAGGAATACGATAATCAAAAGGGTTAACAGGAAAGCTTGCCTTAAAGAAACATTCATTATCTCCGTATACAAGCGTTCTGGCTTTCTTCCTCTGTATGAATACAAAGCAAATGTGAAAAAACTTATTAAGAAAGCTGAAAAAGAAACATAGAACAGGAAAAGCAGTGCCTTGTTAATAGTATTAGGATCTGTAAGAAATACTATGCACAAAGTGCCAATTAAAAAAATGGCGCTTAAAATTAACAAGGATTGCGATTGTTTTTTTGTATTTTCGAACATTTAACCTTCCCAAATTATACCATAATTCCTCTGTTATTCTAAATCCGCAAAGTCACACCTGTGTTCCCTAACCTTTTCATGAAGCTGCTTGAATGAATCCATCTTTATGGCATTATGTATTTCCTCGATTGTTCCTAGGAGATATTCTTTCATGTGTTCTAGTTCTTCCTTGGAAGCAATGATGTCTTCTGAAAGCTCATTGTCCTTTAAAAACCAATAGTTTAGCTTTGAAACCTCATGTTTAAAGTATTCTTCAGCAGCCCACTGATATATGTAGAGCTGGTATCTGTTTTCTTTGTCATCTTTAAACTTTTCTCCTGTTTTGTAATCAATGATCTGAAGTTTACCATCCAGCAACAAGTCAGCGCGGTCTATTTTTCCTGTAAACGTATATTCACCAAGCTTTAAAACAAACCTCTCTTCAATGTATTTAGGAACAAACTTTAGTTTTTCAAAAGAATCGTAAAAACTACGAAGCATTTTACGTCCTCGTTCTCTGTATTCTTCTTTGTCTTTTTTGGTTGGATACCATTCATCAATCCAGTATGACTCATACATTTTCTGCAAAGCTTCAAATGCAGGAAGTTTGCTCTTTTCTTTTTCAGCTCCAAACAAATCAAGCTGTTTTTCTTCAAGATTTGTTTTGTACTGCTTCAAAAATCTTTCAAAGGTTGTATGAATGGTGTTACCAAATGAAAGATGTTTGCTTCCTTTGGTTGGTAAATGCAACAAATATTTGTACTTGTAACCCAAAGGGCACTTCTTGAACTCATTTATTGCTGTGTAGTTAAATGAGGTCGGTAATTCAAAATTCAGCTTCTTTGGAAGTTTCTTTTCTTCAAACTTTGTTCGTTTTAATATCTCAACACTTTTTTCAGGCTTTGCAACTAAACCAATATCAATTAAAAACTGAGAGGGTTTTCTAGCTCTTTGTCCACCATAATCAGAAGCATAACTAAAGTAAAGGTTTTGTTTAGCGCGAGTCATCGCAACATAGAACAAACGACGCTCTTCCTGTAAATGTATATCCCCCTCCGGTAATATTTCCTTAACCAACTCTTTTGGAATTTCAATTGCTTCTTTTCGATCTCTGCTAGGAAAACGCTGATCAACCATGTTAACAACAAAAACGTTTTTAAATTCCAAGCCCTTTGCTGAGTGTATGGTCATGATCTTAATGCTTTCAGGGCCTTGGTTTGGATCAAAATCAAGCTTTCCTTCGTCTCCAGCCTCTTGTTCAAACTCAATGAAAGCAAGGAAATTCCTCACTGTTTTGTCAGTGTTTTCAACTTCAAATGTTTCTATTTTCTTGTAGAATTGGTTTATGAAGTCAGCTTCTCCTGGCTCTCCCTCCCCCTTTTCAATACGTTCATCTAATTTTAAGCCATAGATGCCGTTTACAAAAACCTCAGCTATACTTTTAGTTTTAGTTTCCTCTGCTTGTTTTTTTAGGAAAGCAATTAACTGATTAATCTTTGTTATGCTGTCATTTTTCAATGTTGGTAAAAGTGCTACTTGCTCTAAGCTCTCATACAAAGAAAGAGTTTTCTTTTGGGCATGTTGCAATATCTCAATCATATCTCGATGATCAAATCTAAACTGCTCCATGTTCATAACTCTAAACAGAGCATTCGTGTCATGAAAATTAACAAGTAATTTTAAATATGCGATTAAATCAACAATGATTGGTTTCTTGTAGAGCCCTTTGTTCGCAACAAAAGTATACGCAAGATTAAGAGATGTGAATTTTGAAATGAATGGCTCTGCCGTGTCATTTGAACGAACTAGGATAGCAAAGTCATTCCATGTTGTTTCTTTTTGTTTTTTCAATTCTAACATCTTTTTAACAACCAGATCAACTTCATCTGAAAGAGTTTGTCCTGACAAAACAGCAATCTCTCCTTTTTCTTTTTTTGCAGATACAAGTTTTTTATTGATCTTTAACTTTGGCTCTAGTCTTTCAGGATTATTTAGCTGGATGAAGTTGTATGCGGTATCTAATATTCCTTGAGTTGATCTGTAATTTTCTGTTAAGGTAATTTCTTGAGCTTTAGGAAAATCTTTTTTAAAGCGCATAATATTAGAAACAGATGCGCCTCTAAACTTGTAAATACTTTGATCATCATCGCCAACAACAGTTAAGTTGTTCTTTGGTTCAGCCAGCAGCTTTATTAACTCATACTGTGCGTAGTTAGTGTCCTGAAACTCATCAACCAAAATATATTTAAATTTGCTTCTGTAAAAGTTTAAGATCTTTGGACGAGTTCTAAAAAGCTTTAAAGCATAGTTAATTAAATCACCAAAGTCTAAAGAATCATTTGAAAGCAACAATCTTTGATATATGTGGTAGGCCTTTGCAACCTCGTTTAAACGAACTATTTCTTCTTCTGAATCATATTCTGGATTGCTTTTGTCTAATTTAGTGTTTTTAGCAAACTCTAAATACTCTTCAGGAGAGATTTCCTCATCCTTAAGCTTGCTGAAGTGCTTTAACAGGGCTTTGATGAACTTAGTTGGGTTTCCCAAGGTTCTGTAGTATTCAAGCTCAAATTGGTCCAAATTTTGACGCACAAGCAACCACTGACCAACCTCTTCAAGCATTTTAAAGTCATTTGAAATACCAATATCTAAAGCATGTTGTTGTAAGACTCTTTGGCAAAATCCATGGAAGGTATGTATCCAAAGATCGTGATATCCATACGGAAGCAATATATCAACTCTTTGTTCCATTTCAGTTGCTGCTTTTTCAGTGAACGTTAAAGCGAGAATTTCTTCTGGTTTAACACCTGATTCTATAAGCTGAGCAATTCTTCTGGTTATGACTGTTGTTTTTCCTGTTCCAGCTCCTGCGATTATTAACAAAGGACCGTCACCATAGCTAACAGCACTCTGCTGAGCAGTATTTAAATCTGAAAGGAGTTTTTCTTGTGCTTTTTTAGTTTTTACCATTCTTGTCTCCTGCAACAAAACTTACCCATTTTTTCCAAGGATCATTGCCTGTGCTTTCCTGATATCCAATCCAGAAATCCGCTGGTTCAACAATCTTTACATTCTCAACTTTCTTTAATTCAAGCAAAGCTTTGTCTTCAGTTATTAAATAGTCAGCCTTTGCTTCAAGTGCAGATTCTAATATCTTGTTGTCTTCTGGATCTGACACAATATGTACTCTTTTTTTGTTCTGAACTATATTAACCTGTCTCAAGAATCTATCTAGTTCTTTCTGGTACTCTGTATCGTGAATCAGCTTCTTTAAAATGAAACTGTTTTCTCTTAATGTCTGATTGTTTGCGTAAGCCTGGATGTGTCCTAAAATCGCTTCATTGATGATTTGTTTTTGGTATGAGTACTCATCTTTAAAAGCAGTAATTAAAACATTGGTATCTAGAACAACTCGTATCATTATTTTTTTTCTTCTGTTTTCTTGCCAGTAATATTTCTACTAAAAAACTTAAAACCACGCATTGGCATCAAGTATTTCTTCTCCAGATCAAGGTCAATGAAATTATCTGCAAGTTCTTTGATCTTGCTAGAAGTTGATTTACCAAAAGAACAAACCTCAACTAACTGTCCTGACATCTGAAGATATTCAAGCAATGGCGCGAAGTCTCCATCTCCGCTACACAGAACAACAACATCAAGCTTGTTCATGAGCTTAATGATATCCATGGTAATACCAACATCCCAATCTCCTTTTTGAGCTCCCCCGTAAAAAGTTTGTAAGTCTTTGCTTTGTATTTCAAAACCAGCTTTGCTTAAAGCATCAAAAAAAGACTGTTCTTCAGGCATATCCGCTTTAACTACGTACGCGATCGCGCGAATTAATTGCCTATCACCAACAGCCTCTTTTAATATTTCTGAAAAGTTAACCCTTGAATTATATATATTTCTTGCTGAGTAGTAAAGGTTTTGTACATCTACGAAAACTCCTACTCTCTGAAAATTGTTCCTTATGGACATAAATTTATGTATTAATCAATTAACTTAACCGGCTCTTCCGGTTCCTCTATTTTTAAACTAGCCACTTCTTCTATTTTGTTATGTATTCTTTCATAGCCGGAACCGACCAAATCCAGCGTTGATTTAGCATTAGTAACATGTTTTGTTAAAACACTTAAATTAACTGTGAATCTTTCTGAGTCTTGTTTTAATCCCTGAATGACCTGAAGGATATGTTGAGCGTGCTCACTTATACGTGCTCCTTGTAACCCAATTAAGATGACTTGGAGGAAGTAATAGAAGGTGGAGGGAGAAACAATATGAACGTGTTTTAATCGAGCATATTCATATATTTCTACATCATCAGAAATCTCGTTAAAAACACCGTCTGCGGGAACATACATTAAAGCAAAATCCAATGTTCCTTCTTCAGGCAAAATGTATTTCTTTGAAATCTCTTCCACTCTCTTTTTAACATCCCGAATGAAAATCTTTCGCATTGCATCGCGTTGTTCATCTGTTTCCGAGTTAATATATGCCCTGTAGTTTTCCATGCTAAACTTGCTATCCATTGCAAGCAAACGATCATTAACTCGAACAATGCTATCAGCTGTTTCACCAGTTCTAAATCTGAACTGAATTTCATACATATTGCGAGGCAATGACTGTCTAAGCATTTCTTCCATTATCTGTTCACCTATGGTTCCTCTTTTCTTTGATGAAAGAAGAAAGTCTTGAACATATGACAGAGATTTACCAATCTGTTGCATCTGCCCTAGTTCTTTAGAAACAGTACCAATCACTTTTGCCGCGTTGTCTAATCTCTCATTAATCTCCTTATTTGTTGTATTGATGCTTTTTTGCATCTCTTGTCTTGTTTGATCAGTACCGTCTTTTATCTGTTTCATCCATTCAATCATCAATTTCATAGACTGATCATCTTGCGGCTTTGCTTTGGAAAGGCGAGCAACAAACCAAAACAACCCGGCAAAGCCGAGGATAACGAGGGCGATTAAAACGTATATTAGATTTGAATTCATATATATGAAGTATATCAAAGCTAGGTAAATTAAAAAACTCCCGTAGGAGCTTGCCAATGCTGATATCTAACCTAATTTATATACATTATCCAATTGATAGAAGTACAATAGACACTATTGCTGCCACTATCCCAAAAACACCAATAAGACTTAATCTCTCGCTAAAAATTAAAACACCAATCAACACTGTAGTTAACAGACTTAGGACTGACCACATTACGCCTACAATGGATAGCTGATTCTTTTGCAAAATTGCCGGTAGCCATGCAAGTGTTCCTAGTGAATAAGCTAATATGATTAAAAGGACAAAACTTAGCTTCGGTGTTATAGCAAACTTTTTAGATAGAAATTCGCCAGCCGCAAAAAAAAGAGCGGAAAGTACTAACCAGTAGAAATAGTTAATTGATAATAGGAATTTCATTTATCAAAAGTAATGGCGGAGCCAAGGGGACTCGAACCCCCGACCTTCCGCGTGACAGGCGGACGCTCTAACCAACTGAGCTATGGCTCCATAACATATTTAGTTTTCTCTGGTAGCGGAGAGTGGAATTGCACCACTGACCTTGGGCTTATGAGTCCCACGCTCTAACTAACTGAGCTACTCCGCCATGTCTTTAAAAAAATCCTCAGACAGAGGAAATGATCTGTCACGATTATTTTGGTTGCGGGGGTGGGACTCGAACCCACAACCTCAAGGTTATGAGCCTTGCGAGCTGCCAATTGCTCTACCCCGCTATATATCTACTTGCGTAATTTAACATATTCTTAATCTTTTTTCAAGGGTTGTAAAAAACAACACCTCCTAATTTTGGGAGGTGTTGTCTACTCCTTGCGGAGTATCGCTTGAGAAAGAAGAAACTAGATTCTCTTCTTTGCAGTTCTCTTCTTAGCTTTGCGCTTTGGAGCTGCTTTCTTCTTTGCGACTTTTCTCTTCTTTGCCATTTGCGGCTTTCTCCTCGAGTGCACTATATTTTGGTGCTCTCGATAATTATTTTTCTACATTCCAAGTAAACCTGGAAGGTAGTGTCGAAGGGAATAAATACGTTCCGTGCTTCTGAGTTTTATGTTTGCTTTCGTTTCAATATGTTTTCTAGAATAATTTTAATGCTAAAACCGTTATTTGTCAAGCGATTTTCTAACTTTGTCAATGGATTTGATCGCAAGCTTGCGCAAATATTTTTCCGCGTCTCTTTTGTTCTTCAAAACGCCTTGCACTTGTTTTACTTTTATCTCCCGAATTACATTTCCAACGTGTGGACCTGGCTTAATTTTCAAAATCTTTTGAATCATATCTCCAGAAATTAAATCTTGCTGCCAAGCTCGTCTTGCTTTCTTCCATTTATTAAACATTCTCTTGTAAACATTAAAATCTTTTTTGATTACTCTCCCCTTTTCATCGGTTCTCACTGATGCTTTACTGTCTACTAAACGTAAACGTATCAAATCACCAAAATCTTCATTTTGTGCCCATTTTACAAGCACTTTAAATGATAATTGCTCTGAACGGGTTATGTCCATATGATGCTTAACAAGGTATCCGATCTTTCTTTTTTCTTCTTTTCTAAAAGGAAAATCCTTTGCTATTGATTCAAAAATCAAAGCACCAACGTTAGCATGACCAAAGAATGAAATATGTTGTCTTCCACCAAGTATTTTCTTTTCACCAGTTGATACTTTACCAATGTCATGGAAGAGCAAGGCATAACGCATTGTAAGATCAAAATCATCTGCGAATGTCATGCAAAACATAGTGTGCTTAAACACATTTCCTTCAGCGTGAAAGTTTTTTGACTGTTTAACACCCTTTAAGTTATCCACAGCTGGGAAGATTTCTTTTAACAAAAGAGTTTGATCTAAAAGTTCTAATCCTCTTACAAAGTTCTTGTCAGACATTATTCGATCAAGTTCTTCTTTGATTCTTTGTCCTGATGTTTTATGAATTAACTTAGAATGTTTTTTAATGACTGATAAATCTCTTTTGTTGATGTTAAACCCGAGCTTAGATGCAAAACGAACAGCACGAAGCATTCTCAAAGGATCTTCTTTGATTCTTTTCAAAGCTGAACCAACAAAATGAACCTCTTTGTTCTTTAAATCTTTCAAACCACCATGCCAATCAAGGAACTCATGTGTTGCCGGATCGTAATATATTGAGTTGATTGTAAAATCACGACGCTTTGAGTCTTCTTCTGCTGAGGGTATGAATGTAACCTTGTTTGGTCGTCTGGAATCAGAATACACACCTTCTTTTCTAAATGTTGTTATCTCAATATTCCCCTTAGAACTTGCAACACCGATTGTTCCAAACTTCTCCCCTGCGTCGTAAATCTTAAACCCTCTCCTGTTCAAAACTTTTTTTGTCTCAGAAGGTTTAGCAGAAGTCGCAATATCAACATCATAACCAGAGATTCCTAAAAGCATGTCTCTGACAAAACCACCGACAATGTATGTTTCGTGTCCTTGCTTTGAAAGCAAAGAGCAAATTTTTTCTGCTTCTTTCATATATTAACAGTATATCAAAAACCGCCACATCGGGCGGTTTTGAGTTATTGATTCAACATTCCTTCACTACTACCGTGATGACCACGATGTGTTTTCTTTGCAACCTTAAGTCTAACCAAACTTCTCTGAAGCGCTGCTTCTGTTGCAGCATATTCTTCTTTAGACAAAGTGCTTGCTTGTTGCATTGCATCTTCTGCACGCTTCTTTGCTTGTTCTGCTCTTTCTGCATTAATCTCATCAGAACGCTCAGCTGTATCTGCTAGTATGACTATATCGTTTCCTGGTCTGACTTCTATAAAGCCGCCGGAAACAGCAATGTGTTCTGTTTGATTATCATTTTTAGCTATGAGTTCTCCTGGCATTAAAGAAGCGATCAATGGAATATGGTTAGGCAACACAGTTATTTGCCCCATTTCAGTTGGACATGTTAAAGCATCCACTTCTTTAGAAAGGACGACTCTTTCCGGTGTAACTATTTGAAACTTAAGCTTCATAATTAAGCAGTAACCTGATCAATTGAACCCTTCATGTAGAAAGCCTGTTCTGGCTTGTCATCATGTTTACCCTCTAATATCTCTCTTACCCCTCTTATTGTTTCTTTCAAAGGAACATATTGTCCAGAAGTTCCTGTAAACTGTTCAGCAACGAAAAATGGCTGAGAAAGGAATCTCTGTACTTTTCTTGCTCTTGTAACAGTTAATTTCTGTTCTTCTGAAAGCTCTTCAATACCTAAAATGGAAATGATATCCTGTAAATCTTTGTATGCTTGGAGTGTCTTTTGAAGTAAGCGTGCTGTTTCGTAATGTTCTGCACCAACAATCAAAGGATCTAAAATTGTTGAAGAAGAATCCAAAGGATCAACAGCTGGATATATTCCAAGTTCTGTTAAAGCACGGCTCAAAACAACGGTTGAATCAAGGTGTCCAAATGTTGTTGCAGGAGCTGGGTCTGTTAAGTCATCTGCTGGAACATAGACTGCCTGAACTGAGGTAATAGATCCCTTGTTTGTTGAAGTGATTCTCTCCTGCAACTCACCCATTTCAGAAGCAAGCGTTGGTTGATATCCGACAGCAGAAGGAATACGGCCAAGTAAAGCTGAAACTTCTGAACCTGCTTGAGTAAAACGAAAGATGTTGTCTATGAAAAGCAAAACATCTTGATTTGCTTCGTCTCTAAAATATTCAGCCATGGTTAAACCAGACAAAGCAACACGAGCTCTAGCTCCAGGAGATTCATTCATTTGTCCAAAAACAAGAGTTGTTTTGTCTAAAACACCTGATTCTTTCATTTCATGGTACAAATCATTTCCTTCGCGGGTTCTTTCTCCAACTCCGGCAAAAACAGAAACTCCACCGTGTTCTGCAGCAATGTTTCTAATGAGTTCTTGAATGATAACTGTTTTACCAACACCAGCACCACCAAAAAGTCCGACTTTACCACCTTTTAGAATTGGAGCAATGAGGTCAATGACTTTAATACCTGTTTCAAGAATTTCATTTTTTGTTGATTGTTCTTTGAAAGTTGGAGCATGTCTATGAATTGGATCTCGCCTTTCACCAGAAATCTTTTCCTTGCCATCAATAGGGTCACCAACGACATTAAACATTCTTCCTAATGTTTCTTTGCCAACGGGAACTGAAATTGGTCTGCCTGTATCAACAACTTCCATGTTGCGCTTTAAACCATCTGTAGTATCCATCGCAATCGCACGAACAATATTTCCTGAAAGCTGTGCTTGAACTTCTAAGATCAATTTTCCATTTTCTGTCTTAATCTCTAAAGCATTAAAGATAGCAGGCAGTGTTCCTTTGAATTGAACGTCAACAACAGGACCAATTACTTGAGTAATGTGTCCAACTGTTGCTGTATGTTCTTTTGTAATAGCTTTATTCATATATTTTAATTATTGTCCTTTCGTTGTTCTTGGTTACTTTTCTCTCTATACTCTTTTTCTGGTCTAATCCTTTTTTTAAAAATTCCAGTACCTTCTTCCCAGGATATTGGTACCCAGCCCCAGCCAAAGGATTTTGCTCTAAACCAAAGTTTTTTGTTCTTTTCTTCCATATTATTCTAAAGCTATTCTTCCAGCTGTAATCTCAGACAGCTCTTTAGTAATATTTGCTTGTCTTAACTGATTGTATGCAAAGGTCAAATCATCAACCAATTCTGTTGCTGCATCAGTTGCGTTCTTCATCATAATCATACGAGCTGAGTGCTCTGAAGCATCGCTTTCAAGAATGGCTTGGTATATCTGTGATTCTAAAATTCTTGGTATTAAGTGTTCCAAGACCTTGTCAGGAGTTGGTTCAAAAGTGTATTCAAAATGTAATGGTCTGCTTTTGTCATGAATATCAGATGTTGTCATCGGAAGGTCTTTCTGGTGTGTTGTACTTGTAAAAGGCAATATCTGCTTTATGACCGGTTTCTGATTAATTGTAGAAACAAAGTGTGTGTAAACTAAAACAATCTTTTCATATTTCCCCGAAAGATATTCAGAAACAATCATTTCGCTGATTGGTTCAATCTCCTTGATGCTTACTGTCTTATCGTGTTTAGGAAAATCAGCAATGATGTTTTGCTTTGTTCTTGCTAGCACTTCTCTCCCCTTTTTACCAACAGAAACAAATTCAGCAACTAATTCATGGGCTTCTACATATTTCTTCAATACATTGTTTAAGTTTGCGTTAAAACCACCGATTAATCCTCGGTTTGATGTAATTAAAATTATCCCTATTTTCTTTGGATCAATCTTAGATTCTGGTTTTTGCAGAAGCTTGTGATATTTTGGATCTATCTTTGAAGAAAGATTAGAAATTATCTGCCATGCTAAATCAGAGTAAGATCTGCTAGCAAGAGTTGCTACTTGTGCTTTACGCATTTTAGCAGCTGAAACCATTTGCATAGCACGAGTAATCTTTTTAGTACTCTTGATCGACTTTATTCTTCTTTTAATTTCTAATGTTCCTGCCATGTTTTAAGCCTTGAAACCTTCTTTAAATTCTTTAATTCCCTTAACAATTGTTTCTTCGGTTGCTTCTGTCCAGTTTCCAGAGTTAATCTCATCTAAGACATAGCTACCTTGAGTAGCCAAGAAATTATGGAACTGCTCTTCAAACTGGTGAACTTTTTCAACAGGAACATCGGCAAGGTGTCCATTTGTTACTGCGTAGATTATGGCAACCTGGTTTGCAACAGACATTGGTCTGTATTGACCCTGTTTCAGCACCTCTGCGGTTCTAGAACCAAGATCTAACTGTTTCTTTGTGGTTTCATCAAGATCAGAACCAAATTGTGCGAAAGCAGCTAATTCTCTGTACTGAGCCATTGTTAAACGAAGTTTACCAGCAACTTTTTTCATTCCCTTGGTTTGTGCAGAAGATCCAACACGGGAAACAGAAATACCAACGTTAACAGCAGGGCGTGTTCCTTGATAGAACAAGTCTGATTCAAGGAAGATTTGTCCGTCTGTAATGGAAATTACGTTTGTAGGAATATATGCGGAAACATCTCCAGCCTGAGTTTCAATGATTGGAAGTGCTGTAATTGAACCACCGCCATACTCTTTGTTTCTTCTAGCAGCTCTTTCTAACAAACGAGAGTGTAAGTAAAAAACATCTCCAGGGTATGCTTCACGTCCTGGTGGACGTCTTAACAACAAAGAGATTTCTCTGTAAGCAACAGCGTGCTTTGAAAGATCATCGTATACAATCAAAACATCTTTGCCTTGATCCATAAAATATTCACCCATAGCAACACCAGAGTAAGGAGCAATGTATGACATTGCGGCTTGTTCTGAAGCACCGGCTGAAACAACAATTGTGTAATCCATGGCTCCTCGTTCTTGTAGTTCTGCAACAATCTTTGCAACCTTAGATTCTTTCTGACTGATAGCAACGTAGATACAAATGACATCTTGTCCTTTTTGGTTGATGATTGTATCAATTGCGATTGCGGTTTTACCAGTTTGGCGATCTCCAATGATCAATTCTCTTTGTCCTCTTCCAATTGGAATCATGGAATCAATTGCTTTAATACCAGTTTGTAATGGAACAGAGACTCCCTGTCTAGTAATAACACCAGGAGCAACTTTTTCAACGTTGTAATATGTATCAGCTTTGATGCTTGGTTTACCGTCTTTTGCCTCCCCTAGTGCGGAAACAACGCGTCCAATTAAATCAGCGCTTACTGGAACAGAAAGAATTTTACCAGTAGCTCTAACTGTTTGCCCTTGTTTAACCTTAGTTGCATCCCCGAAAATGATCGCACCAATTGAGTTATTTTCTAGGTTTAAAACAACGCCTGATATTCCGCCTTCAAACTCAAGCATTTCAGATGCTGCGACCTGTGAAAGTCCTGATACACGTGCAATACCATCGGCAATTTCTAAAACAATGCCAACTTTTTCAACCTTGACCTCTGGACCAAAGTTAGAAATTTTTTCTTTAAGTTGTTGTATTACTTTATCGTTCATATTGTTATTTGCTAATTGCCTTTCTCAATTGTTTTAAGCTGTTCTTTATGGATCCGTCTATCAAAGTGTCATCTACTCTTACTACCACTCCGCCGATTATGTCTGCATCAATCTTTTCTTTAACTTCAACTTTGTCTCCTACGATCTTGTTTAAGTGTTCTAAAATCTCTTTTGATCTGTGCGGCTGCGCTGTGGTTATCTCCACCTGCTTTATACCCCTTCCTTCTGCTTCAATCCTTTTGTATTGTTCCTCAATTTGATCGTAGAGTTTTAAATCACCGTTTTGAGAAAGTATTGTAACCAGGTTATCAAGTATTTTTTCATGGTCCTCAGGCTTACTTTCGTTTAACGCGTCATAGAGAGCCTGAGCGTATTGTTCTGCTTTCATGCTATCTCAGTCCTTTCAGACTCTCCTTTATTAATTCAACGTCTCTTTTAGGATCAAGCTTTTCTCTTAAAATCTTTTCAGTAGCTGCAACAATTAAAGTTGCTGCTTCTTCTCTAACTTCAACTAGAAGTTTTTCCTTTTCGCTAGCAAGCTCTTTTTTAGATTGTTCCAAAACCTTCTCAGCGCCTTTCTTTGCTTCTGAAATGATTTGTTCTTTGTTCAACTCTGCTGCTTTTTGGGCCTTTAATACAATTTCATTTGCTTCCCCCCTTATTTTTTCCATTTCAGCTTTGCGGTATTGTTCAACCTGTTTTAAGCGTTCCTGTATTTCCTGTGATTCTTTAATACTCTTCTCAATCTTTGCTGTTCTTTGTTCTAGCTTTGTTCCCAATGGTTTAAAAACCCAGCGCCATAAAACTAACAAAACTATTGCAAAGTTAAATAACTGGGCAATGAAAAGTTTCCAATCAAGACCAAACAAAGCAGTAACACTGCTGTTTGCTGCTTCCGCAGCTTGTGCTTCCGCAGCATGAGCTACAGGAATTAAAATTTGTAATATTTCGTTCATCATATTGTTATTAATGTATCCAAACCCCGGGCAACAATAATGCGCCCAGAGTCTGTTCGCATTACAAAATGAATGTAATGACCAAAGCGTAAATTGCGATAGCTTCTGCGAAAGCCATGCCCAACAACATTGGAACGAACAAGGTGCTTGCTGATTCCGGGTTGCGGCCAATGGATTCCATTGCATGAGCACCGATGTTTCCTACAGCCAAAGCTGGAGCAAAACCACCGACTGCAATTGCAAAAGCTTTTGCAAATATCTTTGCGACTTCTGGATCTAATGCCATTTGGTTTACCTTTCCTCTACTCAACGTATGTATTTGTTTTTAATCGTTGGTGAGTATTTAGTTAACTAATTCATTTTCTCTTTGCGACTTCAAAAAGAAAATGATCTAAGTAACTAATGAGTAGCTTTTTCTTTTACATGACCATGAACTGGCAATGTAGCAACTGTAATATATGTTAAGACAAGCAATGAGAAAACTGTTGCCTGAATCAAACCAACTAAAAGCTCTAAGGCCAAGAATGGCAATGGAACTACGTATGCAACTATGCTTGCTAATACTGTTAACAAAACTTCACCAGCAAAAATGTTTCCAAAAAGTCTTAAAGACAAAGAAACCATTTTTGCAGCCTCTGATATTATCTCAAGAAAACCAACCATAAACTCAATAAAAGCAGTAAAGATTGTCATTACTTTCTTGCTTTTAAAAGCATGCCAAACATCTGACAATTTAACGAACTTGTTAAAGTACTTAAAGAATCCAATTGTAAACACCCCAATTATATGCGAAAGAACAACACCACTAACTGCCATTGCGAGTGTTAAATTTAAATCAGTGTTTGCCGGACGAAACAAAGGAATAAATTCAAGTTCTCCGTGAACAATCTTGTTAATACCAATTGAGCCAATTCCTGGTAATATACCAAGCCAATTGGAAATTAAGATGAACAGGAACAAAGAACCGATTAAAGGAAGGAACTTTAATGACTTCTTCCTATCACCTGTAACCTGATCAAAATATCCAAGCAAAGTTTCGATTATACTTTCAAAAAAGTTCTGAATACCTCTTGGAACGTCTTTAACACTTCTCTGAACTAAAAAACCAACGACAATGAACAAAAAAACTGTCAAAGTTGAATTGATGTATGTGTTGGTAACAGTAAAACTACCGATATTAAATATTGGTTCTGCCGCAAGCGGCGGTAATGCTAACATTATTTCTTCTCTGCGTCCTTTCCTACACCCTTGGCTGCTTCTTTAAGCTTGTCTATGAATGCTTTAAATCTAGAGTACATCCAAAAACTAGTTAATATGATTGCCAGGGCAATTCCGATGTATATATAATAGCCGGTACCATACTTTGTATCCAGCCATTTACCACCTAATCCAAAGAGAACTATAGGGAGGGCAATGATGAAACCAAGCTCAAAAGCAACGCTCATAACTCTTGCGCTTTCATAGCTGTAATTCCTATTCGGTTTTTTATCGGTTTCTGTCATATGGTCTAAAATTGACGAAAATAGTTTAACAGAAAAACACGGTTTCCGCAAGACTGCCATTTTTCAGAGAAGACCAAGGGCAAAAAAGCCAACAAACGAGCTTTTTTGTATAAAAGCAAAGAGGAGTCAGGTGGTACTGGCTCCTCTGTCTTGCTTGCGCTGTTCGGCAATCCCTAGCATCGCTCCGGATGCGTTATACCCTCGCGTGGGTGTCTAATCCAGGCAATTGGACCATCGGTCTAAGCCGACAATCAGACGGGCAGGGTAGCACACTTCTAGCCAGACCCTGTTTTAGAACCATAACAGCAGGCATAAGGCAGGCTGAAACGCGAGATCACTCTCGTCGCTCATACTGCTCCTACCTTCTTCCCCTCCTTTTTCTCATTGAGACGAAAACCACAAGAAGGTTCGCCCCTCTAGGTGAAACGTGACGAAACAATGGAGCGCAGAGCTCGAACTCACCCATCGGGTACTGATGCCGTGCTGTCTCGGCCACAACTAGACCAAACACGGCGTTTCAAAAGCGGTTGATGGAGACTGATGCTCGTCTGCATCCCCTCCACCGATGGGTCATTGTCCTAGAGGCTTACCTCTGGTACTTCCGACCGCGCGGCGCGTATCGCACCTAGCGGTGAAAACATGATAGCACAAATGGATATATATAAACAAAAACCGTCTTCACGGTTTCTATTACTGGAGCCGGCTGTCGGACTTGAACCGACCACCTGCGGTTTACGATACCGCTGCTCTACCAGATG
>JBBTQQ010000009.1:0-42930 GCA_038065615.1 Patescibacteria group bacterium
TGCCTCCCTAGGAAACCCCGGGAGAAGCGAAGCGTATCCCGGGGAGGAGGTCATTCCGTGTCTCCGAGATTGAGGCGCGGATACTAGAGAAGCTCTATGGGAATCTTGGAGTGACTTTGGTCACCTTCAAGTTTCCGGAGCTCTTCCTGGTCATGGCGGACGAACTAGCCCGTGACCACTACGAGGTCAGAGAGGTGATCGGCCTCTGGTTACGACATCGCAATCACGGCGGCCAACAGCCGCCACACTCGTTCAAGAAAGTGGAGGACAAATTGATGCGCATCTTCTTGCTCATCGACGGCGTACGCCCGCCGATTGAGTCGTAGAAGAAGTGCGATGCGAAAAGAGAGTAGCCACACGTGGTTGCTCTCTTTCCGTTTTGACCAGGTGCTTTTTTGCTGGTAAAATTGGTAGACGAACATGAAAATTTTAGTAACAGGTGGTGCAGGGTATATTGGCAGTGTTTTAACTGCAAAACTATTGGATTCAGGACATGAAGTCATTGTTCTGGATAGTTTAGTAAATGGTCATTTAGAAGCAGTTGATTCAAGAGCAAAGTTTGTTTCGGGGGACATTGGAGGTATAGTGCTCTTAAAGAAGATTTTTAAAGAAAATCCAGGGATTGATGCAGTAGCACATCTCGCCGGCTTTATTGAAGTTTCAGAATCTATTAAAGATCCGGAAAAGTATTTAAACAATAACTACGAGAAACCTAAAGTCTTGATATCTGAAATGCTTTCTGCTGGTGTAAAGAACATTATTTTTTCCTCTACAGCAGCGGTTTACGGAGTTCCTGAAACTGATTTAATAACTGAAGAACAAACAACACAACCTATCAATGCTTATGGAGAAAGCAAATTAAAATTAGAACAGTTTTTGAATAGTCAGATTTCTAATGGTTTGAATCCTGTCTCTTTAAGATTTTTTAATGCTTCTGGAGCAACAGCAGAGCATGGTGAAATGCATAATCCAGAAACACATTTAATTCCCTCTTTAATCAAATGCATCATTGAAGGAAAAGAAGCCCAGGTATTTGGAACAGATTATGAAACAAAAGATGGATCTGCTTTAAGAGACTATATTCATGTAGAAGATATTGCAGAAGCACATTTGTTGTTGTTTAAAAAAATGAAAGCCGGAGAAAAGTTAGAGTCTGTATACAACATTGGTAGTGGAGCAGGGTTTACTGTCCTAGAAGTTATTTCTTCTTTAGAAAAAGTAGCTGAAAAGAAATTAAATATTATAAATGCACCAAGAAGAGCCGGTGATCCTGCAAAGCTGGTTGCTTCTACAGAGAAGATTAAAAAACTTGGTTGGATTCCTAAACACACAAGTATTGAAGAGATCATTTCCACAGCATGGAATTGGCACTCAAAGAATGCTGTGAGATAATAGAAATATATGAGAGAACTGGATATACGAAGAGTTCCAAAACATAATAGCTTTAAATTACAGGGCACAGAAAAACAGTTTCTTGTGCATCATGATTTTGTTAATGAAAAGCATTTAATTCTTCCTCCAGATGTTTCAGAGACTCCGATTTTTAAACCAAAGCGCTCATTATTCAGGTTTAGAAGCTTTATTCTCTATTTGTTTACATTTATTGTTTTAGGCACAGGTATAGTTATTGGCGTAAAGGCAAATCTTTTCATAAGCGCGATTTCAACCTCAAAACAAGGAGCATATGAAAGCATAACTAACAATATAGGGGCAACGTTTGGAACCATTATTCCTGCGTTAAAATCATTAGATTCAAGCGCTGTTGCTGAAGCAATACGTGATGGTAAATCTGTTAATTTGCTTTTGCTAGGTTATGGTGGTGAAGGACACGGCGGAAGCTATTTAACAGATACTATGATGGTTGCTAACTTAAATTTTAAAACAGATAGTATTACATATGTTCCTGTTCCTAGAGATACTTGGGTAAAGATCCCAACACACGGTTATGATGGTATTTATGCAAAGATTAATGCAGCGTACGCATACGGCATTGATTCAAAAAACTATTTAAACAAACTTCCTCAGTTTAGTGGTGTTAATGGTGGCGGTAATTTATCAAAATATGAAATCTCTCAGGTTTTAGGAATTCACGTAGACTATTACCTAGCAATGGATTTTTCCGGGTTTAAGAAAATAGTTGATACATTAGGTGGAGTAGAGATAGACGTAGAAAATTCTTTTGCTGACTATTCATATCCAAGCGGGGATCAAAATGTTGATGCTGCATCTTGTATATCTGAAGAACTTCCTGATAGTTTAATTTTCGAATGTCGTTACAAGAAAGTTTCTTTTGAAAAAGGGTTGCAATATATGGACGGTAGCAGAGCGTTGGAATATGCTCGTTCAAGACATGCTGCAGGGATAGAGGGATCTGATTTTTCAAGAAGCAAGAGACAACAAAAACTCATTTCAGCAATCGCACATAAAGCTGCAAGCATTGGTGCTTTAAGTAAAGTCTTTAGTTTAATGGATGTTGTTTCAAGTCATTTTAAGACTGATCTATCAGTCGCTGAAATTAAAGACCTTTCTGATTATTTGAAGACATCTGACAAGGATGGTTCTTTGCAACAAGCAAAGCATCTTTCTTTGACTGACGAACCAAATTTCTTTGTTTCTAGTTGGTCTGAAGACAAACAGTGGATTTTAATACCAGCCGCTGGTTTTGATGACTTTAGTAATATAAAGGAGTATATTAAAGAGCAGTTAGAGTAGATTTTGGAAATATGATTAAAGTGAGTATACAAAACAGAAAAGGTCAGAAGATGGTGGTGATGATAGAACAGAATGACCAGCAAAAAGGTCTTGCTTTTGTTATGCATGGATTAGGAGGTTTTAAAGAGCAGCCCCATTTGCAAGTTATTGCGGAAGCATTTTTTGAAAACAACTATACAGTTATACGATTTGATACGACAAACACATACGGTGAAAGTGAAGGTAGTTATGAAGATGCAACCTTAACTAATTATTACGAAGATCTTGAGGATGTAATAAATTGGGCATCAACGCAAGAATGGTATCGAGAACCTTTTGTTTTGATGGGTCATAGCTTGGGTGGTATATCGACTGCTCTGTATGCTGAAAAACATCCTGAAAAGGTTAAGGGACTTGCTCCGATATCAACAGTAGTTTCAGGGAAGCTTTCACTAGAAAGCCCACAGTATATTAATACCGAAGTATTAAAAAACTGGGAAGAAACTGGTATAAGAGAAACACCGAGTGAATCAATTCCTGGTCTTGTAAAAAGACTTAAGTGGGTTCATGTGGCTGATCGATTAAAATATGATTTACTGCCAGAAGCTACTAAACTTAGAATGCCTGTTTTGATGATTGTTGGTTCAGAAGATGATAGTACGCCAGAGATGCATCAAAGGATCTTGTATAATTCTTTGCCAGGCCCGAAACAATTTCATAGCATACAAAATGCCCCGCATACTTTCAGGAAAGAAGAACACCTAGGTGAGCTAAAAAATATTTTTATTGAATGGATTAAAAAGTTGAACTAGGGTTTTAGAAACAAAAACAAAAAATGTACGATCATAGGAATATAAGTCACAAAAAAATAAAGGTTTTTTCAGCGCTTGGCCCAGGTCTTGTAACTGGTGCTGCTGATGATGATCCATCTGGGATTGTTACATATACGCAAGCTGGAGCTAAGTATGGACTTGGTTTTGCTTGGCTTTCTTTGTATACATGGCCAATGATGCTTGCAATTCAGGAAATGTGCGGGAGGGTTGGTATTGTTACTGGCAAAGGGTTGATTGCGAATATAAAGGAACACTACTCAAAATATACAGTGTATTTCGTTGTTGGCATTTTGTTGCTTGCTAATACGATTAATCTTGGAGCTGATATTGGAGCAATGGCGTCTTCTTTGCAGTTGTTTGTTAACGCACCTTTGTGGTTGCTTTCTGTTATATTTTTTGTTTTGATTGTTTCTTTAGAGATTTTTTTACCATATCATAAATACGCGAAAGTTTTAAAATGGCTTTGCTTAAGCTTAGTTGCTTATTTTTTAACTGCATTGATTGTTCAAACAAATTGGGGTGATGTTGCTATTCACACTCTGGTTCCAAAAGTTTCTTTGAATGCAGATTTTGTTTTTATGTTAACCGCGTTTGTTGGAACAACCATTTCTCCGTATCTTTTTGCTTGGCAGGTTTCTCAGGAGGTTGAAGAGATTAAAGATAAATATTTGGTTGGTGAAAAAACAACAGTCTCTGTTTCAAAGATTAGAGCAATGCGCTTTGATACTTTGGCAGGAATGTTTTTTTCCAACCTCACCGCTCTTTTTATAATGATCACAGCAGCAGTTGTTTTAAACGGTAATGGTATTACAGAGATATCAAGTGCAAGGGAAGCATCAGAAGCATTGTTGCCTCTGGTTAAAAATTTTCCACATGCGGGACAGCTTGCTAGCTTGCTTTTTGCTTTTGGAGTTATTGGAACTGGGCTTTTAGCAATTCCAATTTTTGCTGCAGCATCGTCTTACGCAATTTCCGAAATGCTTGGTTGGCCAGAAGGACTCTCTAAGAATTTCAAAGAAGCAAAAGGTTTTTATGGAGTCATAATAATCGGAACACTCGTTGGGATGCTTCTTAACTTTATCGGAGTAAATCCGATTAAGGCTTTGATATATGCCGCTGTTTTAAATGGCATTATTGCAGTTCCAATGATCTTTATGATCATGCGAATTACAAACAACAAAGTCATAATGGGCAAGTACACCAGCGGTTTTTGGAGCAACTTGGTTGGTGGTGTTACTTTTGTTGTTATGCTCTTTGCGGCTGTATTTACACTCACTCACTTGACTTAGATGATATAATAAAGAGAGATATGAATGGAAAACAGTTAAAACATGCTGACTATGAATATGCTTTGTTTTTAGGCTTAACTATCGGCCTTTTTTTGTTGCCGGTTGTTAGTGGGCTAGGATTGTCTTTTCCTAGTTTTTTGCTTGATTCAGTGTTATTTTTTGGGTTTCCTTTGTTTGGTTTGTCTTATATATTTATTGCAAAACACCTTTTTGGAGAGATTAAGGTTCTTTGGGAGTTTTCAAAGTATTTCCTTATCGGTCTTGCTAACACAGCTGTTCATTTTGGAGTTTTAAATATATTGATAAACATAACAGGGGTGGTTAGCGGTTGGCCTTTACTTTTAATCTCAGCGCTTTCGTTTACTGCTGCAATGGTTCATAGTTATATCTGGAGCACACATTGGTCTTTTGAAGTTTCAAAGCACAGAACTTACAGAGAGTTTAAAAAGTTTTTTGAAGTTTCTTTTGTAAGTTTACTTCTTTCAATAACAATCATTTTCTTCATAACAGAGATATTTGCAAAAGGAGACCCTTCTGTTTTCATGGCAAACTTTGCAAACGCGATTGCAGCACTAACAACTCTTTTTTCTAATTTCATTGGATACAAATTATTGGTATTTAATTCTAAAAAGCGTTAAGATATCAGATATATGAATTTAACAGCAATATTATTTTCTGCGTTAACTTTTGTCTCCACACTGTTCGGGGGTTTTTTGGCTTTGCGTTTTAAAGACAGGTTGCATTTGATTATGGGTTTTGCGGCTGGTGTTATCTTAGGAGTCATTAGCTTTGATATTTTCCCCGAGATTATTGAACAAGTTAATACTTACGGCTTTGATCCAATGCCAGTGATGATTGCATTGGTTGTTGGTTTTCTCATTTTCCATATATTAGAAAAACTGCTTGTTATACACCACACTCATGAAACCGAGTATGCTGAGCATTCTCATCCTCATGTTGGTGTTTTGTCAGCGCTTGCTCTGGCAGGGCATAGTTTTTTAGATGGTATTGGTATTGGTTTAGGTTTTCAGATTAGTAATGTAGTAGGAGTCTTGGTAGCTGTTGCTGTAATTTCCCATGATTTCACGGATGGCATGAACACCATGACTTTTATGTTGAAGAACAAGAACACCATAAAGAAGTCCATTGTCTTTTTAGTTATTGATGCACTTGCTCCTGTTCTTGGTGCGATCTCAACAATGTTTTTCAGTGTTGGACCACACACATTAGTAATATATCTTGGAGCGTTCGCTGGTTTCTTGTTGTATATCGGAGCAAGTGATATTCTTCCAGAAGCTCATTCAAAACAAAGTTCTGTATGGACGATTTTAATGACTGTGCTTGGTGCTGTTTTCACTTATGTGATTGTTCGTCTCGTATCACTTGGTGCATAGAACAAGGGAAACGTTCTAATTTAAAAAACCGATCGTATGGTCGGTTTTTCTCTTTACAAGTTCGATGTTTTCTGATATAATGAATATACAAATTTGATTGCGAACCAAAATTAGTTCGCGAAACATCTTTGAAACAAAAAGAAAAACAAAAATGAATATTTCAAGGCATTTGCGCGATTTTTTTGTGCCTGATGCCCGTAACAACTACACCCCGCATGCGGTTTCGCATCGGAATTTGTCTTTCTACGCAGGCTTAATGTTTTCAGTTAAGCTGCTGACATTATTCTCGCTTGATCTGTTACCTCAGAATCAGGCGTTTTCTTCTGCTCTAACACAAGAAAATGTCTTACAGTTAACTAATTACTCAAGACAGGCTTTTGGATTAAGTGATCTTAAAGCTAATTCTGAGCTTTCTAAGGCTGCTTTAGCTAAAGCAGAGGATATGTTTAAGAATCAGTATTTTGCGCATAATTCTCCACTTGGTTTAACACCTTGGGACTTTATTAAAGCAGAAGGCTACAACTATATCATTGCTGGTGAAAACCTTGCTGTTAATTTCTATACATCAGAAAGCTTGGAAAGCGCTTGGATGAATAGTCCAGAGCATAAATCAAACATTTTAAACAAAGATTTTCAAGATATTGGTATTGGTATATATTCGGGAACACTCAAGGGCTTGAAAGCAACAGTTGTTGTGCAGATGTTTGGTTCTGTGATGGATCAACCAATTGCAATGAAGAATAGTTTTACAACAAAACAAACTCTTTCAAGTCCAGAGCAAAAGGTTTTCATTCCAACACCACAGAAGATTTCCTTAGCAACTCCGTTTTTAGAAAGTCCTGACTTTAGTTTAACTAACAAAAAAGTTTTTTCTTTGAAAGGATTTGCTCCAGGAGCAGATACAGTCTACGTTTTAATTAATCACGAGGCAGTTGCTTCGGTTCCTGTTGTTCAAGGAAAGTTTAGTGCTGATTTAAATCTTTTAGAGGGTAGCAGTATTGTAAATGTTGTTAGCTTTAAAAACGGGATTGAATCAAGCCCTATTTCAAAAACATTAACAATTCAATTAGATACAAGCGCACCGAATGTAGCAGAGGCTAACATCAGACCATCAGCTCAAGGGGAATATATTGTTGAAGTTCAGACCCAGGGAGATGCCGCAAAAGTATTAGCAAACCTTGGTGACAAAAATATATTCTTGCAACCAACTCAAGATCCAAATGTTTGGCAGGGAAAATTCGTTGGTAGTTTGGAAGAATTACAAGGCAAGTTAAGCGTTTCAGCATATGATCTTGCTGGTAATGCAAAAATTTCTTCTGTTGCAAATCTTGCTGTTGACGCTGTTGATACTTATGGCTTTATGGCAGAAAAAGATTACAAAGTAAGTTTAGTTGGACAGATTTTTTCCTTGAAAACAGTTAACCAGTTCTATATATATTTTGTTTTATTCTTGCTTGCAGTACTTGGCGTCTCAATAGGAGTTAAGCGCCATGTTCAAAATCTTGGTCTAATAGCACACACATCAGCAATGGTCGTTGTAGCGCTAATCTTCTGGGTCACTTAAAGTTGTTTTAATTTGGTATAATAAAGGTATGGAAAACACTAGATTACAAACTTGGTTCTATATATTTTTGCTCGGGGTAGCAATTCTCTTGAATCTCTACATATTCAAGGCTTTTTTCATGATTTTGATGCTTGCTATCATTTTGGGTGTTGTGTTTAAGCCTGTTTACAGGAAGATACTTAAAGAAACAAAACGAGAACTTCTTGCAGCATTAATTACAACTTTTGCAGTTTTCTTGATTGTAATTCTGCCTCTAACCTTTATTGGTTATGAGATTTTTGTTGAATCCAGAAGCTTGTATCTTTCTTTAGTAAGTGATGGGAGTAGCAATACTTTGGTTTCAGGAATAATTAATTTGTTTAAAGGACGTCTTGATCAAGCAGGGTTGAGTGTTGATTTAAATACATATGTCAGACAAGGCGCTGAATATTTGTTTAATCATTTCGGGCAAATTTTTTCAAGTATCTTTAGTTTAATTTTTTCTTTTGTTCTTGTGTTGTTTACACTCTTCTATGTTTTGAGAGACGGCCAAAAGTTTAAACAACTACTTTCTTCTCTTTCTCCACTACCTCAAAATGTAGACTCTGAACTCATTTCTAAAATGGAAGGTGCTATTAACTCAGTCATTCGAGGACAGTTTGTAATAGCTGTTTTGCAAAGCATAATTGCAATGATTGGTTTTGCAATTTTTGGAGTTCCTAATCCAGTTTTATGGGGAAGTTTAGTTATTGTTGCGGCTTTCATTCCAACAATTGGTACAGGACTTGTCATGGTTCCAGCTATTCTTTATCTCTACTTCACAGGAGAACCCATGCTTGCTTTAGGAATGGCAATCTGGGCATTCTTCGCTGTTTCTTTGATTGATAACGTCCTTGGTCCGTTTTTGATTAATAGAGGTTTAAAGATTCATCCATTCTTGGTTTTACTTTCAGTCTTAGGTGGAATATCTGCGTTTGGTCCGGTGGGTGTATTAATTGGACCGATAATCTTGGCTTTGTTGTTTGCCTTGATTGATGCAAGGGGAATTTTGAGTAGTAAAGATAATTAAGAGAAAACAATGTTTAAATTGATGAAGAAAACAGTAGATTTTTTTGATATAGTTGAAGATCATATTAGAGGTAGCTTAAGTAGATACCCTATCCCTTATGCAATTATAGGCGGTATCGGAATTGTTTTGTTTTGGAGGGGGGTTTGGCACCTTGCTGATGATATCAACCTAAGCTCGCTTGCCTCTGCAATCATTGGGACTATTATTTTACTTCTAGCCGGTCTATTTACCTCAATGTTCATTGGAGACCATATTATCATTTCGGGATTAAAGCATGAGAAAAAGGTTACTGATACAACTGAGAAAGAAGTTGAGACAGAAAAAGACATCCTGCAGGATATCCAAGAAGACCTTCATAAGGTTCGATCTAAACTAAAATGAGATGGATGTGGTTTGCGGTAATCCTTGTGGTTGCTGCCATTCTTTTGTTAACTTACGGATCCAAGAAAGCGATTGCTCCTAAGCAGGAAACTGTTTTAAAGACAGACGAAAAAACAAAGGTTGCTAATCCTTTGTATATTTCATATGTAATAAATACTGGGGAGGCAAGTTTTAATTCTCTCAAAGCACATTTAGGACTTTTTAATTTAGTTATTGCTGATTGGTTGCATCTTGATGGTAAGGACGGTTTGTTAAGAGAAGATAATCAGGAAAAACAAAAAGCAGTCCTAGAATACATTAGAGCATCAAACAAACAAGCAAAGGTTTTTGCAATGCTGAATAACTACGCTCGTGGTTGGCAGGTAGAGAACACAAAAGCAATGTTGGCTAATGTTACTGCGAGAGAAAAGTTGATCGCACCTGTCTTAGAATATATCAAGAAGAACAACCTTGATGGGATATCGTTAGATTTTGAACAGGTGCCACAAAGTTCACAAAAAGATTATGTTTCTTTTCTCACAGAATTAGTAAAACAAACGCACGCGATTAACAAAGCAGTTTCCGTGCATGTTCCAGCAGATGATGCTTCCTGGGACTATTCAGGCATAGCCAAAGCAGTAGATCATGTCATAGTTATGATCTATGATGAACATTTTTCAATAACTGAAGCAGGACCAATTGCTTCTTTGTCTTGGACTGAAGATGTGTTGAAGAAGAGATCAAAAGAAATTCCCGCAAACAAGTTAATTATTGGTATGGGAAATTATGCGTATGACTGGCAGGGAGCGAAAGGGTCAAGCATTACATATCAATCAGCAAAGACTTTGGCAGACAAATATGGAAAACGTCTTTTAACCGATGATGTTTTCCAGAACAACTATTTTGAATACACGGATAGTCTAGGAAAAAACCACATTGTTTGGGTTTTAGATGAATACAGTGTTGCGATGCAAAAAAGAGCGGCTGCAAAATATGCACCGCTTGGGTATGCTTTGTATCGTTTAGGTTCAGAAGACCCTCAAGTCTGGCAAACTTTTGTTAGCCCAGGTAGAACTGATTAATGATCCCAGTTAAAGTTGTTTCCAAAGTGTCCCCAGGAAGATGTTTCAGCAAATTTAACCTCGTTTAATTTTAAGTAGTTTCTAATACCACTTGGGGTTAAATCGTATTTGTCAGGAATATTTGTTTCTATTCCATCTATTAGAGCCACGGCCATAACAGGAAGTGGTTTACCAATAGCGTAAGCGAGCTTAACATCAACTTGTTTAGCTCCTTTTTCTTTTAGCAGATCAACTGCTATTTTTCTCGCTATGTATGCTGCTGAACGATCAACTTTAGTGTAATCTTTTCCGGAGAAAGAACCTCCGCCTACCTGATGTTCTGGTCCGTAGTTGTCTATGATTATCTTTCTGCCACTTAAACCAGAGTCAGCATCAAATCCCCCCATTATCCAGTCTCCTGCTGGATTGATTAAGTATTCTTCGGCATTGATCAGAGATTCAACTAGAGATTTGAGCTCTTCTGTTTTTGTGTTTTGAAAGCTCGCAACAACAGTTTTTACTTTGTCTCCATTTATTGTTACTTGGACTTTTCCATCGTATGGATATTTTGCATAGATTTGTTTGCAAAGATTTCTTGCCATCTCATATTCTAAAGGCATTAGGTTTTCTGTTTCTGAAAAAGCATGCCCAATCATTATGCCTTGATCACCAGCACCCCCAATATCAACACCATGGGCAATCTCTGGGGATTGTCTGGTTGCAAAAACGTTGATTGTGTACCCTTCACCGACTATATCACTAACCAACTTTTTAACATCGACTGTTGCTTTAGAAGTTATTTCTCCACTGATAGTTATGGCTTTGTGTCCGCCCATAACTTCAACAGCAACTCGAGATTCAGGGTCGAGTTTTAAGTATTCATCAAGAATTAAATCAGCGATGAAATCACAAATTTTGTCTGGGTGTTTTGGGGAAACGAATTCCGCTGTTTTTGTATGCATGTGTTAATTATACTGGATCAATCCAGTTACTGAAAGTCTTTAGTTTTTTATCATAACTGTTGCGCTATTATAAAAGTAAATAATATTTACTATTGACAACATATCATATATGATATACAATGACCCTGATGAATATAAAGTGAAATTCTTTGTAGATAATGATCGCAGTCCGGTTTTAAGCTACTTAGAAAAACTGAGTATTAAAGATCGGGCTAAAATTTTAAAGTACATAGAGTTTTTGAGGGTTCATAAAGGCGTGTTGGATGAGCCTTATACTAAGCATATTAAAGGAAAGATTAGGGAGCTACGAGTAGATTTTGGCGGCAACAGGCATAGAGTGTTCTTTTTCGCCTTTGTAAATAAAAATATTATCTTACTCCATGCTTTTCTAAAGAAAACAGTAAAAACTCCAGAATCGGAGATAGAGAAAGCAGAAGTAAATTATTATAAAGTTTTAAATGATAGGAAAACATATGAACAATAAAAAAACCATCCTATTTGAAGATTACTTGAATAAGCAATTGAAAAATACTACATTCAGAAAACATTATTCTGAATTCGGTAAACAATTAGAAATTGCTTATCAGGTTTTACAATTACGAAAAAAGGCAGGAATGTCCCAACTTGAACTTGCCAAAAAGATTGGCACAACCCAAAGTAATGTGGCGAGAATTGAGACCGGCAAACAAAATTTTTCGACAGAGATATTAGTCAAGATTGCAAAGGCTTTGAATAAAGATTTGAAAGTGGAGTTTGTTTAAGTAGGGCTGATTTATACTGTTTGTTTTTACTGAAGACACTAAAAGACCTATAATTAAGGCATTAATTCATATTCACCGTCGAGAGGTATTAACATTATGAAAATAAAAATAGTTTTGTTTGGGCTTGTATTTTTAGTGACTCCATTATTCGTCAGTGCAGCCACGCATAGTGCGGGTACTAACGTATTTAGTAATGGAACTATTTATATGGTTTCAACTGATGGTCAGTTAAGACCATATACGTCAGCTGGAGCATATTTATCATATGGCTTTAATAGTTGGAGTAACGCTGTCCAAGCAAATTCAGATGATTTGGCCTTGCCTATTGGTAGTTTTATTCCTCCTCGTGACGGCAAAATTGTTTGTTCAGATAGAGGTGCCGATAAGGGCACGTGCTATTTAATTACGAATGGCACTAAAGCGGGTTTTACTAGCGCAGATGTTTTTAATAAGCTTGGTTTTAGTTTTAAGTATGCTCTTTCTGGTGATGTTTCGTTTCTGATCGGGACAGATAATATCAGTGATTCAACTCAAACACATCTCCCCGGAACGCTTATTAACGATAATGGAACGATTAAGCTTGTAGGAACAGCCGGCACTGTTGGGGTTCCTTCAATGGACACTTTAAAGTCTTGGGGGTACTCACTTGTTGATGTTGTTAAAGCAAACTCAGCAGATAAGACAATTCCACAAATTGATATTTTAGCTTCTCACGCACCTGGTCAACTTGCGTGGGACAGTAAGTCAAAAGTAGGAAATCAACCAAGCGGTCTTCATATTGACCTAGTCGCTCCCGATAAAATCCTTGCTGGTTATGCAACCAATATAGTTATTAAGGGCTCGGGATTTAAAATAGGTGCAAAAGTTGATTTTGGGTCTGGTGGCATTGAACCTGCTTACGGAGTTGTGAGTGACACGCAAATAGCCGTTATTATTCCGAGTGGCATGCCAGCATTGACATACAATCTTACGGTCACAAACCCAGACGGCAAGGTTGCCATGTCAAAAAATGCTCTAACAGTTCAAGCGGCACCAGCTGTTATTTCTACTGAATTATCTTCCGCAGAAATTTTTGCAAAAGTAGCTCCATCGACTGCTCTCATTTTCACAGGTAATGGTAATAATTTAGGAGCGGGAACAGGAATTATACTTTCTAATGATGGTTATATCCTTACGAATCAACATGTAGTAGCCAGCTATACTTCAGTAGATGTATATTTAAACGACGACGGATACTTTCACCAACCATATAAACATTTTATCGGTACGGTTTTAGGAACAGATTCCGTCAATGACTTAGCCATAATTAAAATTCCAACAACAGGTCTCCGACCAATTGAGTTTGGTATTTCTGGTAACTTAAATCTTCCAGTTGGTTCCCCAGTATATGCACTTGGCTTTCCTTTGATATTTGATGTTAATGCGTCTTCAGTAAAGATGCTGTCAGGCAAAATTGTAGGTACAACTGGTCGGTATTTACAAATAGATGTGCCGATACAACATGGTAATAGCGGTGGACCATTAGTAAACAATCAAGGACAGCTTGTTGGAATCAATAATTTATGTTTAACAACTACGCAATCGCTTTGCACACTGCAGGGACAAGCTTTTGCCATTGCTATTGATTACGCTAACCCATTTATCCCAGGACTAAAGTCAGGGACCCCAACAACTCCAATCCCGACCCCTACTCCAACACCTAGTCCAACCGGTACAATAAGTTTGACTAAAACTTCCAGCTACTCAAACCAGACAGTGGTTTCCCCTCAAACATCTTACAAGATCGGTTCTTTCAACCTAGCAGGTAATAGCACTGAAGCTGTGAACATTAACACTTTTGAAATTGATTTTGCTGGCACAGCGACAGAAGCTGCCATATTGACAGATGTTTATTTTAAATACGGCTCTACCGTGACTGTAGTTAAAGGCACAGTTTCTGAATCTGATAACACATGGTCTGTGAATTTCCAATTAGGCGTTAATGCAACAATGACAGTAGATGTTTACGCGACTGTCGCTTCCTCATTGTCTACCAGCACAATTCGCGCTGATTTAATAACAACTGGTGTTACTGTTCAGTCGGGAACAACAGTTTATGCTGATGTTGATATAACCGATACTACAAAGAACGCTGGTCTGCAAGGTCAAACAATTACTGGTGTTGCTGCTGGTTCAATTATAGCAACAACGGATGTTTCAACTCCGGTCGCAGCCATTGTTGATGACTCAGGTACAGTAAATAGTGCTGCGTTCAAGTTTTCTACAGTTAATGATTCTTATACTATTACTAATGTAACGCTTACTCTGGTAGACGCCTCTACAGTATCAACCGTAACTTTGATGGATAATGGCACGGCAGTAACTGGCGGTTCTAAACCTGGTTCTACAACTATTACCTTCAGCGGTTTAAACATTGCTGTTGCAGCTAATACCACTAAGGTGCTTACTGTTCAATTGACAATGGCTGCTGTAGGCGTCGGTGCGGGTACAAGTGGCGCTTCAGTTTTGACTACATTGACTGCTGCAACGGCTAGAAATTCCGGTGGCACAAGTGATTCTGTAATTGAATCCGATCCATCTGGAAATGCAATGTATGTTTACCACGCAATTCCTACAATCACAAACGTAATTTTGCCAACTTCAGTTTTGGTAGTAGGTACGCAGACTGTATCCAAGTTCAACGTTTCTTCTGGTGGAACTGGAACAATCAGCTGGCAAAAATTGATTTTTACCGTTGCAAAGAATGTAAGCGGTACAGATACATTGGCTTCCCCAACATTGTGGAATTCTGATACTAATACTCAAATTAGCGGTACAGGACTCTTCATAGGAGACATTGATGTGGATAATGACACTGCTGGAGGTGTTGAATTCGTTGCAAACAGCGAACAAACAATCAGTGGCTCCAAAACCTATGAGTTGAGAATGACCATTGCTGGTTCTCCTGTAGCAGGTGATAACATCACCACGCAGATTGTTCAACCATCAAGCTTTGTAGCTCCTGCTACTTATGCAACGGTTGCTGGGACTACATCTGCGTTCGTATGGACGGACCAATCTGCTGCTTCTCACTCAGGAACAACACTTGATTGGAACAATGGCTATTTGGTAAAGAATTTGTCAACGAATTCACAAGTCCTTTCTAAGTAGTCGGTACTTCAATCTCGACCTCGCTTTCCACCTTTATTAGTAGAGCGACTTGACCCATTTAAGCACGTGCAATTTGTAAACATATAAAATATGAGAAACTACAAACTATTACTAACTACTCTACTCATTTTTTTGTTTGGGGTTATCCTTGTACCGATTGTCCAAGCCCATCCAGGTAGAACTGACAAGAAGCGTGGTGGTCATTATTGTTGGACTAATTGTAAGAAATGGGGATTGAAATATGGGCAGTATCATTACCACTTTCAAAGAAAATAAGAAACAGTAAAAGACAGTCGAGAGGTTTCTAAGAGTAAAGTACTGTGAAAAAGTGATAAAGGAAAAAAGTTTTGCAATGCTTATTTTGTTGGTATATAAAAACACCCGATCAATTGATCGGGTGTTTTTTGGTGGACCCTACCGGGCTCGAACCGGTCGCCTCCTGCTTGCAAAGCAGGCGCTCTACCAAATGAGCTAAGGGCCCACGACTTTGATATTTTACAGGATTATATAAATCCAAACAACCAAGCTACTGCAAGACAGATAAAGGCTAAACCGCAAAGTCTCCACCATGTGTAGGTGCCTGCTGCTGTGCCGGCTCCTAGATACTTTTCAGCAAAGTCTAGTTTACCTGTGAAATTAGTTATCTGTACTGTGTATTTCATCATCAGAACACCAAGGATGATTACCAGTATTGCAAAGACATATCCCATAAGTTTTTAATGGTGGGTGTGCGTGGACTCGAACCACGGACCTCTTCATTATCAGTGAAGTGCTCTAACCAGCTGAGCTACACACCCTTAATTTAGCTATTTAAGAGCTTTTTTACTTAAGATTACCTCCGAATTTTATCAAAACCCTCAGTTATTGTAAAGGTAGCTAGGTTTTTCGGTTTTGATCTTAGTTTACCCACAAAAAACTTTGACATCTGCCTTGATTTGTTTTACTATAAAAAGGTAAAAATACTTCTGAAACAAAGATAAATTGATGTTTTTCTCAAGCAAAAAAAGCATTCTGGGGATAGACATTGGAACCACGAACATTAAGATTGCTCAGATTACAAGCAAGGACAATGTTCATACCCTAGAAACCTATGGTCTTGTTAACGCAGCATTTGATATAGATGAGACAAAAGAAGAGAGTATTGCTAAAACAGTCCTGATCCTTAAAAACCTCATTGAAAAGTCTGGAGTTTCAACAAACAAGATTGTTGCCTCTTTGCCTAATTCTGCTGTTTTTACCTCAGTTATTGACCTTCCTCCGTTAAAAGATAATGAATTAAAAAGTGCCATTGAATTTGAAGCTAAAAAATATGTTCCATTGCCAATTACTGAAATGACACTATCGTGGTCTATCATAGAGAAGATGCCAGATGGAAAGACCAGGATCCTTTTAACCGCTGTACCAAACAGTATTCTCCGTAGCTATCTAAAAATATTCCAGCAAGCAAAGTTAGAACCTGTTGCATTAGAAATTGAAGCATTAGCTTTGATCAGAGCTTTAATCGGAGATGACAAAGGAAGTATTTTAATAATTGACGTGGGTGCTAAATCAACACATTTAAACATTGTAGAAAACGGTAATCTTTTGTTAACAAGAAATATTCCAATGGGTGGAGATACAATTACACAGAAAATCGCTGAAAGTTTAAAAATTAGTTTGGTTAGAGCAGAACAGTTTAAAAAAGACTTTGGTTTAACGCAGTCTAACCTAATTCCTGAAAATATTAAGCCGATTCTTGCAAACATTAAGTCTGAAGCAAAACAGCTTCAGGGGATATACCAGGCGAGAGGGAAAAAATTTGATAAAATAATGATAGTTGGGGGAACAGCTAATTTACCGGGCTTAAACGAGTTTTTTTCAGACATGGATGCAAAGATAGTAAATGGAGACCCTCTTTCAAAATTAACTTTTCCAGCAGATTTGAAACCAGTAATTTCCCAGTATGCTGAAAACCTTTCTGTGGCAATTGGTTTAGCTCTTAGAGCGCATTAAAAAAGATCATGGCTGAAATAAATTTACTTCAAAATACAAGTATGGGATCTTCGGAAGAAAGACTGCCGAAGATTATGAACGTTATCGGGATGCTTTTGTTGGCTTTTGCTGTGGTTGCGTATGTTTTGTTGTGGGTTGGAACAAGCTCTGCTAAAACAAAGACAGCTGAGTTGCAAGCTCAACAAGCCTCTATTCAACAAAAAGTTGAACAATCTGAAGACTATCCAAGACTCAGCAATTATCAAAATAAGTCAAAGAACTTACAACTACTTTTGGACAAGCACTTAAGCTGGGGAACTTTAATCCAGAGATTTTCTGACGCAACTTTGAAGACAGCAACTTACAAAAAATTTACAGCTAACTCTGATGGTAGCGCAACGATTACTGGCAATGTTCCTGATTTTCAAAATTTAGACAAACTGATTAAAGCTTTTCAGTTAAATGAGTTTCAATATATTAAAGACGTAAAACTTGTTAACGTTGGTCTTTCAGAAGAAAGTAAAAATGGAATTTCTTTTACTGTGAATGTGATTTTTAACAACACTATTCTTCAGTCTGTGCCAACACCAACAGAAACACCCGCGCAAACGCAAACAGCCCCTGTCAATACAGTTCCACAAGAAGCTCCTGCTGAAACAGTTCCACAAACTAACTTAACACCACAATAATGCTGCCACTAAGTAACGCAAATTCAAGCAAAACAAATTTGGCAACATTTGCCATAACGCTCATTCTAACTATCCTAGTCGGAATCTTTTTGTTGTTTCCAAAATATGGAACTTACAAAGCAGCAAAAGAGGCGATGAATAACGCTCAGAGCAGTTTAGACAGCACTTTGGATAAACAGGAAACCATTGATAGCTTAATTCAGAAAATGAATAGTGATTCAGCAGAATTACAACGTGTTGATTATGCAATTCCCGACAAGCCTGATGTTTCAACTGTGTATGCTTTAATTGAAACACAAGCAAAAGCAGCAGCTTTGTCTCTTGGAGCAACACAGGCTGTTGATTTAGCAGATCAGATAGACACTTCCTCAATAGTAGGAGTTGGTAATGGAACGAAAATAACTCCTGGAGTTAAAACACAACAGAATAGGTTGCCTTCTGCGACTCTTGGGGCAATTGATGTGAACTTTACTGTCACAGGATCTTTAGAAGGATATGTATCAATGCTTCAAGGGATTCAAAGAAGCTTGCGTTTGTTTGATATCCAATCAATTGATTTAACAAGTGATTCTGAAAAGAAAGTAATAACCTTTAAAACAACCTTAAGAACTTACTATCAAAAATAATGGCGTTAACTAAACAAAAAAAAGAATATATTGTTTTGGGGATCGTTCTTCTTGCGATAGTTTTTGTTCTGTATTCATATTTTGGTAAAGGCTCAAGCGTTCCTGATCCAGAAGCAGTTAAAAATACCAATGTTGTTAATAATCTCCAACCAGTAACAATGCCTGGAACTACGGCAGCAGCACCAGCGCGCAAGGTTTTAGATTTAAATAGTATTGGTTCAAGTTTGAACACAACAGTTTTGCAAGATCCACGTTTCAAATATCTTGTTACTCCTGCATATCCGATAGTAGATAAATCAGAGGTTGGTTTGCAAAATCCTTTTGTAGGGAAATAATTTTTGAATAAAACATGCCAGAGAATATTAAAACAACAGACAACTTTGAATTGTATCTGGTAGAACAGGGATTGATACCTCAGGAGCTTTATGAGAAGTTAAAAGAGCAAGCAACTACTCAGAATCAAGCCGTACTAGATTTAGTTACCAGCCAAAAGATTTTAACACCTGAAGCCTTGGCAAAAGCCAAAGCCGCTTTTTTAAATATCCCATATATTAATTTTTTGGATAAAAAAGTAGACCAGACGATCATTGGCCTTATCCCTGAAGACACATACCTTTTTTATAAGTTTTTTGCTTTTGAAAAAAACGGTCAAACTTTAAGTGTTGCAATAACTGATCCGACAAATATTCAAGCTTTGGAAGCTTTGGAGTTTTTCTCTAAGAAAGCCGGTTATAATATTCAGCTTTATGTTACTGATGATCAAAGTTTTAACAAAGTTTTAAACAAAGAAAAACAAGCTGGGAAAATTGTTGGTGAGGCTTTAACAGAGTTTGCTGCAACTGAAAAAGTCCAGCAGGCAATGCGTCAATCCCAGCAACAGCAAAAAGTCGGTGCTTTGCAGGACTTAGTTCAAGATGCCCCTATTTCCAAGATAGTTGATGTAATAATGACTAACGCGATCGATGGAAATGCTTCAGATATTCATATTGAACCATCAGAGAAAGATGTCCGAGTTCGTTACAGACAAGACGGTATTTTAAAAACCGCGATTATTTTGCCAAAAAATGTTCAAAGCGCAATTGCTTCAAAGATTAAAATTCTTTCTAACTTAAAGATTGACGAAACTCGTTTACCACAGGACGGACGTTTCCATTACGAAACAGCAGTTAAACAGGTTGACTTGCGTGTTTCTGTTCTCCCAAACGTAAACGGTGAGAAGATTGTCATGCGTATTTTGGATAAGACAACTAAAGTACCAACATTAGGACAGCTTGGTTTTAGAGGAAAATCTTTGGGGTGGGTTTTAGACAGTTTGAAGAAAACGCATGGAATTTTCTTGATTACTGGTCCTACTGGTTCTGGTAAATCAACAACCTTGTATGCCATTCTTTCGATGTTAAATGACATCAAAGTAAACATCATTACTCTTGAAGATCCAGTTGAATACTTCATGGAAGGTGTTAATCAGACTCAGGTTAATCCAGATATTGGTTTAACTTTTGCATCCGGTCTCCGTTCTATCTTGCGTCAAGATCCAAATATCATCATGGTTGGTGAAATTAGAGACAAGGAAACAGCAGAACTTGCAGTCCAGGCTGCTTTGACAGGGCACTTGGTTTTTTCAACCTTACACACCAATGATGCTATTGGAGCCCTTCCTCGTTTAATTGATATGGGGATGGAGCCCTTCCTGCTTTCCGCCTCTATTAACTGTGTTGCCGCTCAGCGTTTAACAAGAAAAATTTGTCCTGATTGCAAGGAAGAAACAGCAGTTTCAGATGATATGAAAAAGCTTTTTGAAAATGAACTTAAAGATGTTAAACCAGAAGAGCTTGAAGGAGTTAATTTAAAGGATATGCATGTTTTTCGAGGAAAGGGTTGCGAAAAGTGTGGTAATACAGGTTACAAAGGAAGAATCGCTATTGTTGAAGCTTTTCCAGTTGAAGAAAAAATTCAGCAGTTGGTTTTGGAAAAAGCATCTCCAGCTGATATTTTTGAGGAAGCAAAAAAGATTGGTATGATTTCGTTAAAGCAAGATGGATTAATTAAAGTGTTACAGGGAATTACGACCTACGAAGAAGTTGTTCGTGTAACCTCAGAATAATTTTATGAACCCTAAAGTACTAATAATTCAAGAACAGCCTTTGCTTTCAGAGATATATAGAGGGAAATTAAAAGCTTATGGAATAGAAGGGTACACTGCAAATGGTCTTGAGGAAGCTTTAGAGAAAATTGCGGGCGAAGTGTTTAATCTTGTTTTGCTGGATACATTGATAGATAGGGTTAAGGGGAAGTTACTGGGTTTTGAAATATTACAAAAGTTAAGAGCACATCGAGATTTAAGGGTTGCTTCAACGCCAGTGATAATGCTTTCTGATCTTTCTCAAAGAGAACATATTGAAAGAAGCTTGCATTTAGGGGCAAATGAATACATGATTAAGACACAGCACACTCCAAATGAGGTCGTGCTGAGAATAAAGAAGATGATATATGTATAAAGCGAGTGAATTAGAATTAAATAAACTGTTAGGGATTGTTTTGGAGCGCAATGCTTCGGACTTGCATTTAATTACCGGAGAACCTCCAATTATTCGTGTTGATGGCGCTTTACTTAAAATGGAAGAGTACGAAGTTTTAAACGTTGATTCAATAACCGCGTTGTTGGATTTAATGTTGAATCCAATTCAGAAAGCACAGTTTGAAAAACAGCAAGATTTTGATTTTGCGTATTCTTTTAAGGACAATGTTCGTTTCCGTGTTAATGCATACAAACAAAAAGGACAACTTGCTGCAGCTTTTCGTTTAATTCCAAACAAGATTAAGACTGTTTCTGAATTAAACTTGCCTGAAAGTTTACTAAACCTGACTCAGCACAAACAGGGTTTGGTGCTTTTTGTTGGACCAACAGGGCATGGTAAATCAACAGCTCTCGCTTCGATGCTTGATTATATAAACCAGACGAGAGCAGAACATATTTTAACAATTGAAGACCCTATCGAATTTCTTTTTACACCACGCCAAAGTATTATTAACCAACGTGAGCTATACATTGATACGCCTTCCTTTGGACAGGCGCTTAGAGCCAGTCTCCGTGAAGATTGCAATGTTTTGTTAGTTGGTGAAATGAGGGACTTAGAGTCAATCTCCGCAACAATTACTTTAGCTGAAACTGGTCATTTGATTTTTGCGACCCTGCACACAAACGATGCTGCTCAGTCAATTGATCGTATCATTGACGTTTTTCCTCCGTATCAACAAACTCAGATTAAATCACAGCTTGCTAATGTTTTATTGGGTGTTGTTTCTCTACGTTTGTTGCCTAAAATTGGAGGTGGTAGAATACCCGCTGTTGAAGTTTTACTTGCAAATACTGCTGTTAGAAACATGATTCGAGAAGGGAAGACATATGAAATGGACAATGTAGTTCACACCAATGCTGACGAAGGCATGGTTTCTCTTGATCATTCGCTTGCTAACTTAGTAAGTAGAGGACTGGTTTCTACGGAAGATGCGATGTCTTATGTTAAAGATCGTGATTTTTTCCAATCATTAGTTTCTAGAGGTATTTAATATGCAGTTTAGATATCAAGCAAAAGACGTTTCTGGCAACTTAAGAGAGGGCGTTGTTGTTGCTGAAGATCAGGGACATGCTGAAACCCTTATTCAGGATAATGGGTTGGTTATTCTTAATTTGGAAATAGTTGAAGAGAATATTCTAGATAAGCTATGGCCTTTTGGAAAATCAGTTCCATCAAAAGAGATGGTTTTGTTTTCGCGCCAGCTGTCTACTTTGATAGGCGCTAAGGTCTCTATTCTACAAGCTTTACGTATTCTTTTAGAACAGGTTACAAACGTATATTTAAAAAAGGTTATTAGTGAAACGATTTCAAGCATTGAGGGGGGAAATAGTTTTTCGTTGTCTTTAGCAAGACACCCCGAAGTTTTCAGTAATGTTTATGTGAGCGTAGTGCATACTGGTGAGTTATCAGGAACCTTAGATCAATCCTTAAACTATCTTTCTGATCAGATGGAGAAAGATTATGATTTACGTTCTAAGGTAAAAGGCGCCATGACTTACCCTTTGTTTATCTTGGGTGCTTTGGTAGTTGTTGGTTCTTTAATGTTTTTATTCATTCTTCCAAAATTGACAGTTATTCTTCAAGAACAAGGAGGTAGCCTTCCTTTCATAACCGTTGTGTTAATTGCTTTCACAAAGTTTTTCCAGCATTATTGGTGGACTCTTCTTGTCGGCTTTGTAGCTATCGGATTATTACTTAGATATTATGTCAGGACAAAGACTGGTAGATACATCTTTGATCGTCTAAAGATTGTTACACCAATTATTGGTCCGATTTTTGAACAAATATATTTAGCTCGTTTTTCAAGAAATCTTTCAACATTGGTTTTAGGTGGTATCCCGATTATTAAAGCCTTAGAAGTTGTTGCTGATCTTGTTAACAACGTTATATACAGAGATATATTGATGGAAGCTGCAAACCGCTTGGGTACAGGTAAAAGCATTGCTGATTCTCTGCAGGGGCATAAGGAGATCCCAGTTATCGTTACACAAATGGTCCTGGTTGGAGAGCAGTCTGCTACTTTAACAAACATTTTACAAAAGCTTGCTAGTTATTATGAAAAAGAAGTTGATGCAAAGATTGCCACCTTAACTTCCTTGATGGAGCCTATTATAATGTTGATTCTCGGTGTGGGTGTGGGTATCTTAGTTGCAGGAATTCTGTTACCAATCTATAATTTAGCCAGTAACGCAGCATAAATTTAATAGCTGCAAATTTACTTCCTGGAAGGGGGTGAAAACATTGTTAAGAAACAAAAATAAAGGTTTTACGTTAATAGAATTGTTGGTCGTTATTGCGATCATTGGTCTTTTGGCTTCTGTGGTCTTACTAGCCTTAAACTCTGCTCGAGCAAAGTCTAGAGACGCTAAGAGATTGGCTGATGTCCGCCAGTTGGCAACAGCATTGGAATTACGTTATAACGATTACAATGCATACCCAACCCAGGCAGCCGCAGCAGTTATTACTACTGGTGGCACGACTTTAGCGGATTTAGTGCCTAGTTATGTCGGTGCATTACCTACTTCTCCAGCTCCTGCAGAAGCTAACTGTACAGGTACAGGTGCTTCACAGACTTTAAATAATAGCTATGTTTATTTGTCTGCAAACGGTTCAACTTATACTCTTTCATTCTGTTTGGGTGGAGTAACCGGTGGTTATGGCGGAGGCACACACTCTGTATCTCCAGCTGGTATTCAATAATTTATTTATTGTTAGACCCTATCCTTTAGATAGGGTTTATACAGTAAAGAAATATATCCATGGCTGATGAAATAATTTCACCTAGTGCAAAAAATATTCCAAGAGAGAAACTGCAATTAATTGTTCTGGTTGCGGTTGTTCTTTTATTTATTCTAATTCTAATCTGGGGAATTTTTTCAGGCCTAGCTTTGGGAAAAGCAAAATCAACTTACAGACAAGTTGAAAATATAAATACAGCTTTGAAATATTACTTTAAAGATCAGGATCGATATCCAACAGCAGACCAATTTTCTAATCAAAAAATCCTTGTCCCGTATTATATGCAAGCAATGCCCACTCCGCAGAATGCTGGTAGTGGCGTTTGTTCTGACTTTAAAGATTTTATTTACTCTCAGAAGAATCCGAAAACATTTACTTTTCAATTCTGCATGAATGCTGGTGCTAATGGTCTTTCGAAAGGGATTCATATTTTAACTGAGCAGTCTTTGCAATAATGGGAATTGCATTAATACTTTTTTTCATATTTGGCACAATCATCGGAAGTTTTCTGAATGTCTTAATTTTTCGTTTGCCACAAGAAAAAAGTATTAATGGCAGATCATATTGTAGAAGCTGCAATCACAAGTTAGATATTGGTGATCTTGTGCCAGTGTTTAGCTTCCTACTTTTAAATGGTCGTTGCAGATACTGTCAAGAGAGAGTTTCCTGGCAATATGTTAGCGTTGAGGTTATTACAGGTTTGTTTTTTTCCGCGGCGTATTACATGGTTTTTAAGGGTTTTGTAGACCTTCCATTTGCTTTGGGTGGATTAGCTGGAATAGGGTGGTTACAAATCATTATTTTCTTGAGAATAATATTCATTATAAGTGTTTTAGTAGTTGTATTCACTATTGATTTAAAGCACTTCTTGATTTTAGACAAGGTTGTTTACCCTGCAACAGTTGTTTTGTTTTTGATTAACGTTGTGGTTGATTTACTAGCTAAAACTTCGTTGTTAAGCTCAACTGCTGTTCTCGGGTTGCTGTCTGGTTTGGGAGTTTTCCTTTTCTTCGGTTCAATTTATTATTTTTCCCGTGGGCGTTGGCTTGGTTTTGGGGATGTTAAGTTCGCGTGGTTCCTTGGACTTGCTGTTCCTTTTCCTCTGATATTTGTAAATGTTTTTTTGGCTTTTATGATCGGTGCAGTAGTAGGAACTTTTTTGTTAATAATGAAAGCAAGGAAGCTTACAAGCAAAATTGCTTTTGGAACCTTCCTTTCCATCTCTTGTGTTGTAACTATATTTTTTGGAGAGCAGATATTAAATTGGTATTTGCATTTGATTGGGGTTAATTAAATGAACTCTTTGAATTTAAAAAAACAAAATGGTTTTACACTAATTGAGCTTTTGGTTGTCATTTTCATAATGGTAACCTTAACCTCTGTTTTTTTGGTGAACTTTGGAAATCAAAGTGGTCCAAGAAGTTTGAGTGTTGCAAAAAATAATCTAGTTTCAAATTTAAGAAGAATGCAAAGTCATGCAATTTCGTCAAAAGATTCCACAGCAAGTGCACCAGCAAAATATTACAGCATGACACTAAGCTCTGTTGTTGGATCATATGGTACCTATTATCTAAAAACCTATAACAGCACAGATGTATCAACCACTCTTTCAACTGAACAGTTAATAGCTCCGGTTATTGTTAAGCAGATATCAGTAACGCGTTCAGATGGGGTTGTTGTTAACCCAACTAATATTGAAATATTTTTCTCTGTTCCTTATGGAAGAATTCTTTTAACAACATCAGGTGGAGGGGCCGCCAACACAAAGATTAAAGATTCAGTGATAACTATAACTTTGGGTAGAACAGATAGTACACTAACAACAACTTTAGTTGTTAATGGTGTTTCAGGTACAATAACTCCTTGATTTATTCGTCAAAATGAGGTATAATGAAAATACAAATAAAAGTGTAGAGAAATAAAAAATGAAAAATAAATCAACAGCATTTAAATTAATCTCAGCAGCATTAATAGTCGGCTGTTTTTTTGCTTTTAATGCGATATATGTAAGTCATACAAAGGCAGCAGTGGCAAAGAATTGGACGTATAACGGTACTACTGCAGCGCCGGTAAGTACTTCTGATTCTTCTTTTGTGATACAGAATAACACTCCAGCTGGTGGGGATCCTGGTTCGTGGTCAGTTTCTTCTGTTACCTATACTGGCGGAAGCGGTTGGTTACAGCTTTCTCCTTCTTGTAGCGCCCCAAGTTCTTGTTCTATTGCTGCTGCTGGTTCACAAACCGTCACTATTAGCATTTCAACAGCAAATGGTGGACCAGCTAATAATCAGTTGTGGACAGCGACAGTGAATATTGATGGTACTAATATCTCGCCTGCTGCTCCTCAAATTGTAGTTAATTGGACAGGAATAAATCCGGGGAATGATAATTCATGTACAATTGTTGTTAACTCAACAGGTACTCCAGGGACATATAACTACACGCTTTCTGGACCGGCTACAATAAATGGTACAGGAGATAATCAATATAATAATAGATCGTTAGGCACCTGGACTATCACATATACTGGAGGATCATCTAAAACTCTTTCGTCATATACTCCTGGACAAACTCAAAATTGTTCTTCTAATCAAACAATAACCTTTACTTTGAATTTTACAACTCCTGTAAGTAACTGTGTCATTAATAGTTTCACCGCAACCCCACCTTCTATAGTGTCGGGTAACACGTCTAATTTAAATTGGTCTGCTTCTAATTGCTGGTCCATGGTTCTTTCAGGAGGACAATTTAATCCTCCGGAAAATGTTCCAGTCGGTTTGGGTCTGTATCCTGTTTCGCCGACAACAACTACAACATATACTTTAACAGGCGGCGATCTTAATGGTGTACCAACTTCAAGAACAGTCACAGTAACTGTTACAGCTCCACAAGGTTGTACAATAACTGTTAATTCTACAGGAAATCCAGGAACATACAACTATACAATTTCTGGTCCTGGAACAATTAATGGTACTAATGACAATACTTATGCAAGCCAACCTGTAGGGACATGGACAATTACATACACAGGTGGGTCATCACAAACATTCTCTACATATTCTCCAGCTCAATCTCAGAGTTGCGCTGCTGGTGGAACCATTACATTTACCTTGAATTTTTCTTCTCCAGTCCTTTGCACAATTATTTTGGATAGTAGTGGGGTTGCTCCTGCGTCATGGACTGTTGGTGTTACATCACCAAGTGGTAGCGGGGCTACTGGTATGAGTGGTAATACACCGGTAACATATACCAGCACGGGGCAGGCCGGAACATATACTGTTTCTTTTTTAAGTGGTGGGCCACCAAATCCAACCAGTATATCTCCGGGTGCAAGTCAGAACTGTACTAGTGGTACATACACCTTTACATTCAATTTCCCAGCAGGAACACCTCCTGGGGATCCACCAGGGCCTCCTGCATGGCCATCACAGCCAATTGCAGATAATTCAAACACAGCAACCCTAGGTCCTGTTCCTTGCGGGCAGGTAAAGTTATACTGGGGCACAGCATCAGGGGCAACCTCATATAATCTATACAGAAGTCAGACAACTAACCCAGGTGCGGTTTGGCAAACAACTTCTGGATTAACATATACAGACACAACAGCCTCTTCTGGTGGTTCTTACTATTATTGGGTGCAAGCGGTAAATGCATTTGGAACTTCAAGTCTAGTGCTATTTGCGCAAACAACAACAGCTCCCGTTCCATGCACAGTTAATTTAAGTACTGCCGGAAAAAACATTACAGCTGTGAATAGTTTACCATACACTTTTTCTTCAAATTGTATTCCTGGTCAAACGGGAACTGTACATACGATTAAAAAAGGAGATAGAGTTAGTTTTAATATAAACGTTTGTAACTCAGGTACTGCTGCTGCAACCAATGTCGTTGTAACAGATGATTTTACTAATTCTAATCTGACTAACGTTCGGAATATATCATTTAATCCTTCTTCAGGAACAAGTTACTCCCAAGTAGGGAATGTCTTTACTTTCAACATAGGATCGATTAACGCAGGATTTAAGGCTCAGATAACTTTTGATGCGGATGTTACAGCACCAGTAGGAAACACACAAAGTTTGCTGAGATTGAAAAATGCGGCAAATATCACTTACAGTTCAGCCCTGCCTCCAGGAGGCATTGGTTGTATTGGATCTAGTGCAACATCCGGCAGCCCTTGTGTTGTTAGTACAGGTTATGTAGTTTTTTATAACGGGCTAAAAGCTCCTATAATTAAGGAAGTAAATCCTTAGTAAAAACATAAGTTAAACATGTCACAAAAAATTGCCCCTAACAAAAGACAATTGGGACAAACCCTAATTGAAACATTAGTGGCAATTTTTATTTTAGTAACAGGTCTAGTTTCAGCTCTTTCTTTGGCAGTGTACTCTTTTCAGTCATCAGATAACTCAAGCAAACAGATTGCAGGCACAGCACTGGCTCGAGAAAGCATCGAGGGTTTAAGAAATATGCGCGATACTAATTGGCTTAAGGGAACTCTTTCATCATGTGCTGATTTAGGGACAGGGCAACAATGCTACAGTACTTGGCAGGGAAGTTCACCCCAAAGGCTTGAGGCTGGGATATACGCCGTTGATTATAGCATTGGTTTAGGTAATGTTTTGTTGACCAAGAATCCAACCAGTTATGTCCTAAACTATGATCCGCTAACAGGATCATATAGCAACGGAGGAGCTGGGGTTGCATCAAATTATTCAAGAAAAGTAGTTATATTAGAAGATCAAACTTCTCCATACACTGCTTTAAATCCTCGTCTGGTTATTAACACCACAGTATGGTGGCAAGGAAGAAAATGCCCAACTACCATGGACCCAGCTACTTTGAGCGCTAGTTGCAAGATTGACTTGCAGGCATATTTAACTAACTGGAAAAACTATTAAGATGGTAAATATAAAACAAAATCAAAAAGGTTTTACTTTAATAGAAGCGATTGTTGCTACTGCTTTGTTTGCTGTTACTGTTTCATCAATAATGGGGGTTTACCTTTCAACACTAAAGATCAATCGTAGAACTGACGTGATTCGTTCTGCTTCAGAAAACGCAAGGTATATCACAGGGTTCATAACAAAAGAAATCCGTAATGGACAAATTGATTACTATGGTCCTTGGAACGCTCCTTGTAGTGGAACGATCAGTTCACCAGCGAGTTCTCTTGCTTTAGTGAATACAGACAGCGAGCATCTTTGCTTCTACCTTGGCGATGCCTCTGGTTTGTCTTCTTCTAACGGAACAAATCTCTGGTTAATTAAGAACAATCTTTCAGCTGTTAAGGTTAATAGTAATAATGTAACGATAAATAATTTAGTGTTTTATGTTTCTCCAACATACAATCCATATTCGACTGGAAGCAATGCGCAACCAAGAGTAACAATCATGGGCAACGTTACAGCAACTTCAGGTTCTCAAGATACAATTACAATACCAATTCAAGCAACAGTCTCAATACCAACATATGACATTTCAGCAGGTCCATAAATTAAATAACCGAACAAGCAATCAAGATGGGGTAACCCTACTCCTTGCGATATTAGTTTTGTCTGCAATTACCGCGATTGTGTTTAGTATTGCTGCAATTGCTGTTAATGAAATTAAGACGTCAAGCGATTTAACAAGAACAGAGCCAGTTCTAACGGCAGCTGAGGCTGTAGCTGAAGACAGCTTATTTAAACTGGTGCGTGGGTTAGGAACTGTATCTGGGTGCGCTTCTCCTAGCTCAACAATAATAGCTGGAGTAACAGTTACGACCTGTGCTAGTTACTATTTATCTAATCCATACACCTTTAGTTTACCTGCTGATGGCGAAAGAGACTTCTATCTATATAACCCAACTGATCAAACTCAACCGCCAGGATATACTCAAGTAAGCGTCCAGATAACAAGCGGAAGCACGGGTACTATATATTTTTGTACTTCTAATGTTGCAAATTGTATTTCAACTCCTGATGCAACTCAAACCATAAGTACAGCAGGACCAACAACATGGACAAGTTCACCTCTAACAGCAACGCAACAGTATCAACTAATGGTTGTTAATGGGCTAGGTGGAACATCTAGTTATTCAGTAACAAGTGTTCCTAATGGTTTGCCCGCAGGAACAACTACAATCCAAGATTCCGGTAATAAACAGGGTGTTACAAGAAAGTTAGAAATAACGGTTCCGCAATAACAAGAAATGAAAAATCCCGACCAATTAGTCGGGATTTTATTTTGTTTGCTTTTTTGCCTTTTGTGGGCCTTCAAGCGTTTCTATTTTTGTTTTATCTTAATTTAAGTACTGTACCGGGTTTCAGAGTGTATGGTGCTTTCAGGTCGTTTAGGGAAGCAATCACAACCCAATTAATTCCTTGTGATTGAGCAATGTTAAATAAGGTGTCGCCTTTAGAAACTGTGTATGTAGCTGGAGCTGTTCTTTTTGTTGTTTGTTGATTTTGATCAAAAGCTCCCAGAACTTCCGGTGTAACACTGTCTATCTGTCTAACCTCAGTAACATTGTTTAGATTTTGGTAGATGTTTTTAACAAGAAAAATTGAAAGGAGTAAAAAAACAACCCCACTGACTTTGAAAAAAGTCCCCTGTGAGGATGGTGGCTGAATGCCCATTTTCAAGTTCTGAGATAATTTGAAGTTTTGTTTCCTTGAAAACATTTTGGCTCCTGAATATACCTGTATTTTAGTACATGTATAACTTGTTGTAAAGTTGTGGAAAACTATTTTACTCTTTTTTTGCACGGATGCAGAATAGCTCTGCTTAATGTAAAATATAGGTATATGGTAAATACATCAGAAATCAAAAAAAGAATAGAGAAACTAAGAGCCCAGGTAGATGATTTACGCTACAGATACCATGTTTTGAACGATCCTAAGGTTACAGATGAGGTTTATGAAGTTTTGACTCGCGAATTGATTGATTTAGAATATAGATACCCGCAGTTTATGTCTCCTGATTCACCAACCCAAAGAGTTGGTGGAAAGGTGCTAGAGAAGTTTGAAAAAGTTAAACACCCTCTTCCAATGCTTTCTTTAAACAATGCTTTTTCAGAAGGTGAACTAGAAGCATGGGAAAAGAGAATCACAAAGTTATTGTCTTCTACTTCATCAAAAAACCTTATATATTTTTGTGAGGTTAAATTAGATGGACTTTCAATTTCTTTGGAATATGAAAACGGGTTTTTTGTTCGAGGTTCGACAAGAGGTGATGGAGTTTTTGGTGAAGACGTAACCCAAAATTTAAAAACCATTCAATCAATTCCTCTAAAAATTAAGGACAAGAGAAAAATAGAGGTTAGAGGTGAGTGTGTTATGTTAAAAAGTGTTTGGACTAAATTAAACAAGCAGAATGAAAAAGAAGGTAAACCTCTTTTTGCAAACCCAAGAAATGCAGCTGCTGGTTCAATACGACAACTTGATCCAAAGATTTCAGCAAGCAGAAAACTTGATTTCTTTGCATGGGATATAGCTACTGAACTGCCGGAGTTAAAAACACACAAAGTAGAACACGAGTACATGAAAAAACTTGGTTTTAAGGTGGATGAGTATCAAAGAGAATGCAAAGATTTACAAGATGTTTTTAAGTTTATTAAACAAACTGAAAAAGTAAGAGAGAGTCTTACTTTTGGAATGGATGGAGTTGTTGTTAATGTTAATGACCTAAATTTGTATTCTTCTTTAGGAGTTATTGGTAAGGCCCCCCGTTATGCTATTGCTTTTAAGTATCCCGCAGAACAAGCAACAACAATATTAAAACAAATATTGGTTAATGTTGGGAGAACTGGTGCTTTAACTCCTCTGGCTGTTTTTGAGCCTACGTTGGTTGCTGGTTCTAAGATTTCAAAAGCAACACTACATAATATGGATCAAATACAGCGACTTGATGTAAGAATAGGAGACACTGTCGTTATACAAAAAGCTGGTGATGTTATTCCTGAGGTTGTTGAAGCTCTGGTTAAATTAAGAAGCGGAAAAGAAAAGAAGTTTTTGATGCCTTCAAAGTGTCCTGTTTGTGGAGGTGTTGTTGAGAAAAGGCAGATTGGGGAAAAAGGCAAAGAAAGCTCAACTGCATATTTTTGTGCTAACCCAAAATGTACTGCTAAGAATCGTAGAGGAATGCAACACTTTGTTAATGCTTTTGAAATCATGTTGGTTGGACCACAGATACTAGATCGTTTTAAAGAGGATGGTTTAATTTCTGATGCGGCTGATTTGTTCATTTTAAAAAAGGAAGATATTTCAGGATTAGAGCGTTTTGGTGAAAAGAGTGCAGAGAACATAGTTAAGTCTATACAAGAACATTCAAAAGTAACCCTTTCTCGTTTTATTTATTCGCTTGGAATTTTGCATGTTGGTGAACAAACATCTAATGATTTAGCAAATCATTTCGGTACTTTAGGCAGACTAACTAAGACAACATTAGAAGAGGTTAGTGGAATTGAAAATATTGGACCAGTAATTGCAAAAAGCATTTATGATTGGTTTAATCAAAAAGAAAATATTCGTTTTGTAGAAAAATTATTAGCTAATGGAGTCAAGATACAAGCGCTTACAAAATCAGTTTCAAACAAGTTTTCAGGAAAGACCTTTGTTATTACTGGAACATTAGATTCAATGTCTAGAGATCAAGCAAAAGCTCTGGTTAAACAAATTGGTGGTAAGGTTTCAGAGTCTGTCTCAAAGATAACTTCATTTGTTGTTGTTGGTTCTGATCCAGGCTCAAAGGCTGAGAAAGCAGAGCAACTTGGTGTTAAAATCTTAGATGAAAAACAATTTATCTCTTTGGTTAAATAATTAAAGATAAAAATATGTCAGACAAAAAATTCCCAAAATCTAATCTTATAGAATGGTACCATTACCATTCTTTAGATAACCGTTTAGAGGTTAAAACAACTGATGGTAAAACATGGTTATTCCATAACGTGTCACCACACCGTATTGAAGAGTTTGAATCAGCCCCTTCTTTAGGTAGATATTTGCAGGACCATTTTATGCTTGATAAAAAGAAGTATAATGGGCAGGAAATGTACCATGATGAGAGCCATGGATCAAGCGTTATTGGGATATAGGAGACCTGTTTCAGAGCTTTTTGGCTTACTAGCAGTTAATGAGCTAAAAAGTATATATTAAGTCTTTTGAAAATAATATTTCCCAAGTATTAAGGACTGGCGTTGTGAAGACTTTGAAGTTTTGGGTTTGGGCTACCTTTGCATACACGTTTAAAGTGTCACTATGATTAAAAGGTGATAAAATATAAAGTATGATACGGCTAAGTTCAAAATTGTGGAAAACTAAGTTTTTAAAAATATCAAGATTGGTCTTGGCAATTGTTTTGATTTCCAGCTGGATCTTTTCCGGCTGGCCGCAAGTTTTTAATTTTCCACCGGATGTGAAGGTGGCGAAGGCGGACGTGGCAACTGGCGACGGTAAGATAATCTATGGTGAGGGAACGGTTACTGATCCAAGAACCAGAAATTGGACGGGAACTTTCAGTGCAGAAGGCAATACCATCATCGCTGCGGCTACCATTCGTCACATCATAGTTAAAGCTTCTCCTGTGAGGGATGAAATGATCGCTGGTATACAAACTACTGGGGGTGTACTTTATATACAGCGTTGGAATGGAATCGTTTGGTCTAACGAATGGAATGTTACTGTGGGTGACGGCAATTTGCCTCGTTTCGATATTGCGTACGAGAGAAGTACTGGAGACGCTATGGTCGTCTACAGCACTAACACGGGCACTACAAATGAAATGGCCTACAACATTTGGAATGGTTCAACTTGGGCTGGGGCGGTCAATTATGACGCCGTTAGAACATCGGGTATAGTCCAAGGGATTGCCTTGGCGACCGTGGGTGGCATATCCAATGATTTCGCAATGGCGTGGGGTGATGCCAATCTGGATTTATCAGCCAACTACTGGGATGGTACTAATAATGTTTGGAAAACCGAACCTTCCGCCGCTCTTTCCACGGGTCTTGATACTTTGGCTGCGGCAACATCGTTCACAAACTGGTCATTTGATTTGGATTTTGAGTTATCCGGTCAACTTCTCATCGCCTGGGGTAATGCGGCGGCGACTGACATCGCATATGTTACTCGTGCCGCTGGCGCAGCAGGTGCGTGGGGTACGGTGAGTACGGCCACGGCCTTTGCCGAACAGAGCGACGACTTGGAACTTTCGGCCGATCCCAATTCCGACCAAATGATTCTCGTGCACACCGGTTCTGACAGCGGTAACGACACGGAAGCGGCCGTCTGGGATGGCACGGCGTTTCCAACTACTATCGACACAGCAATTCCATGCGCCGCAAATGTTGTTTGTGGCATAGATGCCACAGTGGATACGACAGGTATCGGTACTAGTGGCAATGCTGCCGGCTGGCTGAAAAGCGGAGCCAACACCAGAGGTATTGTCACCTATGATGACGCGAATGCAGTTGGTGTTGACTGGGCAGTTTGGGACTCCACCAACGGTTGGGTTCTCCAAACCGACTGTACGACTGCTTGTAGTTCCCAGCCAGCATCAGGAGATGACAAGTTACACCGTATCCGCCAGAACCCGTTCAATGGTGCCGAGTTTATGGCAATTTTTGTTGATACGGGAAGCGACCTCTGGGCAAAAAAACTTACTTTTGATGGTACTAATTTAACTTGGTCTAGTGCAGATGGTGGTACCGCCCTGGAACTCACTACGTCCTCCATTACAGGTTTTGCGGCTGATTTTGCTTTTAACAGATTTATTCCTACTCCAACATTTACCCAATCTGCTTATCGCTTATTCAATAATTTAGATTCTACAGATGTGGGGACGGCGCTCGTGGCGCAGGATACTGCGGCAACACTTGGCTCAACCGGCGCGGCGTTTCGCTTGAGAATACTTTTGCATATCGGCGCCAATCAACTTATAGCGTCAGGGCAATTATTTAAACTCCAGTTTGCCACGCAGTCCGGTACTTGCGATACAGGATTTGTTGGCGAAACCTATGCCGATGTTACAGCCGCGACTGTAGTTGCCTATAATAACAACGCTACACCGGCTGATGACGCGACTTTAACAGCAAACGCCAATGACCCAACTCATGGCGCCGACACCATTGTCAATCAAACTTATGAAGAGTTGAATACTTTTACCAATTCTGTGGCAGCTATTCCTTCAGGCCAAGACGGTGAGTGGGACTTTGCTTTATTTGATAATGGTGCGACGGCTAGTACTGCTTATTGTTTGCGTGCTGTAAAATCCGACGGGACGGTGCTTGATACTTATACTCAAATTCCGCAAATCACGACAGCTGCTGCGGCTCCGGCGCAATCGCTTTCTTTTAGTATTTCTGATCCAAGCATTGGCTTTGGTTCTCTTTCTGCTTCAGTCGCTAGATTTGCTTCTGGCGATACGCTTGGATCAGCAGCAGAAGTAGAGGCGCATACTTTGTCTGCTTCCACAAACGCTACTGGCGGGTATGTAGTAACAGTGCGTGGCGCGACGCTTACGCACACGAGCAACGGTTCTTTTACGATTACTGCTATTGGTGGGACAAACACCGCCTCATCTCCTGGTACAGAACAGTTTGGGTTACGGGCAACGGTTTCAAGTGGTACTGGAACCATAACTTCTCCATATGGAGCCGCTGGGTTTGCTTATGCCACTACTTCGAGTACGGAAAGCCAAGTCGCTTCAGGGACTGGGGATGGCGCAAGTACCGTTTATTCTGTGCGTTATATTGCCAATATTGCAACACCAACCGAAGCTGGAAACTACAGCACCACCTTGAATTACGTTGTGACGGCGACTTTTTAAGTTTTCAATATCTATGGTATAATGGACCTGTGGATATTATTCCAAATTGATATTGATGAATATAATAAACCTATGATTACCAAACGTTTATGGAATACCAAAATTTAGTGCAACTTTCGCCCCCCCCCCCACAGATAAATTCTGGAGAAGTTTTAGTTTGCTAACCAATTAGCGATGTCTGATTGGTTTTTTGTTTTTAAGGGTATACAAAAATATTAAAAAACAAGGTCGAACCCGATAGTAGAGCAAGGCTCACTATGGGATAAGAAACAAAATTATAAACAAACAATTAATATGAAAATGAAAAAAATAAATACAATTACAAGTTTAGTATTAGTTATTGCGATGATAATGATGCTTGCTGGGCCGTTTGCAGCAATCACACATGCTGCGGCGATCACCAGCGCATCTGATACGCTTTCTTCTCAAAAGGTAAGCACATTGGCGAATCATGATATTCAGTTTACTACACCGACTGGTGTTGCTTCTGGACAGACTGCTATTATTACTTTACCAGCTGATTTTTCCATTGGCGTCGCTATGGACTTCACTGATATGGATGTGCTTGATGATGCAGTCAACGTTACTTTAGCGGCTGCTCCTGCTGGCGCTACTTGGGGAGCCGTTCGTACTTCAGCCACCGTGATCACGCTTACAAACGGTACGACCGCAGTTGCCGCTGGGAGTGTATTGCGAATTAAAATTGGTACAAATGCAACCAACCAGACGACAGGTGTTAGACAAATTACGAACACTACCACGAATGGTTCGAAAGTCATAGCTATTTCAGGTACATTTGGCGACACTGGTAATATTACAGTTACTATTTTGACTGACGATCAAGTAGCTGTAACTGCTACTGTTGATCAGTCGCTTACCTTTAGCATTAATGATGTTGCTGTAGGTTTTGGTAGTCTTTCGACGTCGACGGCATGTTTTGCTTCGCCTGCTCCCGCTTGTTCAGGAACAGAAATTGAAGCACACACCCTTATTGTAGGCACTAATGCTTCAAACGGTTACACCATGACAATGAATGGTGGTACACTTACGGCAGGCGCATACACTATTACAGCAATTGGTGCGGTTAATACCGCTTCTTCAATTGGCACAGAACAGTTTGGTTTGAGGATGACAGCCACGGGCGGTTCGGGAACAGTAAGCGCGCCGTATGCCGCGGCAGGATATGCTTTTGATACTGCGGCATTCCCTGATCAAGTAGCGTCCGCTACTGGTGCATCAACCAACACCACTTATTCTGTCCGGTATATTTCCAACATTAGCTCTGCCACAGAAGCTGGTAGTTACAGCGTTACCCTGACTTATGTAGCCACTGCGAACTTCTAGAAGTAAAGGTATGAAATGTCAGTGCCTTTCCAAGGCACATATTCTATGCGAAATTTAATTTATATAATTTTGATCGTTGTTTTAGTGGGCATAGCAAGCCCGGTTTTTGCATTGACGGTATCGCCGGCGAGGGTGGAAATGACTGGTGATCCTGGGACAACGCTCCAAGGAGAAATAGGGCTTCTTAATGAGCAGGAGGGAACAAGAGTTTTTTTCACCTCATTTGAAAATTTTGAACCAAACGGAGATTCCGGCGCTCCGCATTTTATAGGCGCAAAAGATGATTTAGCCATCTGGATAAAAACAGAAAGCAAAGTTGTCTTGGAATCAGGTAAGCGGAAAAATGTACCGTTTTCTATAACCATTCCCAAAAATGCCGAACCTGGCGGACATTTTGCAGCCATCTTTTTTGGGAGTCAGGAGCCAGGAGCGCATGGAAGCGGACAAATATCTGTTGGTGGTAAAATAGGCGTGTTGGTGCTTTTGCGAGTTTCGGGAGAAGTGTCGGAGGGAGGAGGACTCTTGGAGTTTGTTACCAAAGAGAAGAAAAGATTTTTTAGCACCTTACCCATAACATTTTTCTATCGTTTCAATAATACTGGTGGGAATAGAGTGGTACCTTCTGGCGAAATTAAAATTAAAAATACAGCTCGAATGACTTCGGCAACACTTCTGGCAAACAAAAACGAGGGAAGTGCATTGCCAGGTAGTGCCAGAAAATTTGAAGTGGTTTGGACCTCGCCAGAGGTTTCCTCTGAAGACGGGTTTTGGTCTGCCGTTAAAACACAATGGAGCGAATTTCATTTTGGCTGGTACACCGCTCAGCTCAATATAGCTTATGGAGTGGCAAACCAAACCGCGAATGATAGTTACAATTTTTTTGTTATCCCATGGGAGTTATTCTCTTTTATCTTTATTTTATTAGTGATAGTAGGATTTTTAGGGAGAATAGGACTTAAAAAATATAATCGTTGGATTATCGCGCGAGCACAACAACAAAAATGAATGAAATCAAGTCATCTATTATTTTCAATCGCCTTTTGCTTTGTGGTATTCTCTATTCCATTTAGCGTATTGGCAATCACTGTTGAAATAACAGCGACGGTATCGCCGTCGCCCGCAGATACAGTCGTTCCTTCGGGTGGAGGCGGAGGTGGTGGAGGCGGCGCCCCACTGATTCCTGCTACGAATGTTGTGTTTACTGGGAAAGTATACCCTAAAAGTATCGTTACACTTTTAAAAGATGGTCAAGTTTCGGCGACTACTGTTGCTGATACTAGTGCAAATTTTCAAGTTACTATTTCAGGTGTCTCTGGTGGAAATTATATTTTTAGTATTTATTCAGAAGATAACAAGGGTACTCGTTCATCACTTTTTACTTTTTCAATAAGCGTTACGGCTGGAGTAACGACCAAAGTTGGTAATATTTTTATAGCGCCGTCTATTTCGGTTGATAAAAGCGAAGTAAAACGAGGTGATAACATTGTCATTTTCGGACAGAGTGCGCCTGAATCAGAAATTACTATCAGTGTTAATTCTCATGAAGAAATTTTCGTTAAGAAAATATCTGATGCGAACGGGGCGTATTTACTTAACTTCGACACTTCTGTTCTTGAAATGGGACAGCATAATACAAAGTCAAAAGTCGCACTAAACGGCGAGATCAGCTCTTTTAGCAAAGTCATGGGTTTTGCGGTTGGTACGAAAAATGTTTTTACCCAATTGCCCGACAAGACTGCGTCAAAGGCAGATTTAAGTGGTGACAAAAAAGTGAACCTTGTTGATTTTTCTATTGTCGCGTATTGGTACAAACGTTCCAACCCCCCAGCCTCAAGCGACCTCAATAGCGACGGTAAGATTGATTTAATAGATTTTTCAATCTTAGCATTTTATTGGACAGGATAAAAGTATGAATATTTTTATAAAAATCTCGTCTGTTTTTCTTCTATTACTTGTGTTTTTTGTTGCTGTGCCTGTTTTTGCGGCAGAAATTCGTCTTGACGTACATAAATCAGAAATTAGCTGCGGAGAGGAATTTTTGATGGATATAGTTATTCATACGGATGAGTCTTTGAATGCGATTGAGGGGCAGTTGATATTTCCCACGGATAAACTTTTAGTTAAAGAGATTCGTGACGGTAACTCTATTATAAACTTTTGGGTTGAGAAGCCGCGTATTGAAGCATCGGGCTTTATTTTATTTTCTGGTATTACACCGGGAGGATTTAGCGGGGCAAGCAACAACATCTTTTCCGTAGTTTTTGAGGCAAAAAATATAGGTGTTGCTTCTGTCGCGCTACAAAATGTCAAAGCTTTAAAAAATAATGGACTAGGTACAGAAGCGATGCTCTCAACTCGTAATACACTTGTTTCTATAAAACCAGGGGATGGTAATATGCACAAAGAAATTTTGATTGATAAGGAATTGCCGGAGGATTTTAATCCGTCTATTGAGAGCGATCCAAACGTATTTGGAGGAAAATATTTTCTCGTTTTTGCAACACAGGACAAGACATCAGGGATTGACCGTTATGAGGTGCGCGAGGGAGAACGGGACAGGTTTAGAGTTGCTGAAACCCCTTATCTCTTAAAGTATCAAGCGCTTGATAGAAAGATTTTTGTAAAAGCAATTGACAAGGTTGGCAATGAAAGAATTGTCGTGTTGAATGCACAACACCAAGCACCGTGGTATCGACAATATGCAGTTCTTGGTATACTGCTAGTAATAGTTCTTGTTTGGTTTTTAATTAAAAAATCATGGTCAAGATTTATAAAATAACTCTTTTCTTTTTGTTACTAGGACTTGCACCGTTATCCGCCGATGCTGCGACTCTTTCTTTTTCTCCTGCGTCAGGAGAATATGCTGTCAGCAAGAATTTGTCGGTGAGTGTGTATGTTTCTAGCGTTGATCAGGTGATGAATGCCGCATCTGGTGTTATTACGTTTCCGCAAGATAAATTGGAAGTCACTTCTCTCTCAAAAGCAGGCTCAATTTTCAGTTTGTGGGTACAAGAGCCAACGTTTTCTAACAGTGAGGGCAAGGTCAATTTTGAAGGGATAGTGCTTAATCCAGGATTTACGGGGGCAACTGGGAAAGCTATTACTATAAACTTTAGAACAAAAGCACCAGGATCAGCTGTTATTAACTTTTCTTCTGGTTCGGTACTCGCGAATGACGGGAATGGTACCAATATTTTAACAAATTTAGGGAATGCGCAGTTTAGTTTGGGTGGAGCAACCCCCACCGTGCCAGAGTCAACTACTCCTTCTGCGGTCTCTGGTGCGCCCTCTGCTCCCCAGATTTCTTCACCTACACATCCTGATTCGAACAAGTGGTACGCTCAAAAAGACGCGAAATTTACTTGGTCGGTCCCCCCTGGTGCTACTGACGTTCGGTTGCTTGTCGGTAAAATTCCACGCGCGATTCCTACCGTGATTTATACGCCAGCAATCAGCAAGAAAGAAGTAACCAATCTCACTGATGGAATCTGGTATTTCAATGTTCAGCTTCGCAACGCAAAAGGCTGGGGAGAAATTTCACATTTTAGATCTCAGGTGGACACCGCAAAACCTATCCGTTTTGATATATCTGAAGTTCCCCGAACGAATCTCACAGAACCAAAAGCAAAATTTATTTTTTCTGCGAAAGACGATACATCGGGTATTGACCATTATGAAATCCGGATTGATGGTAGTAGTTCTGAAGTATGGAATGATAACGGAAGCCATAACTATGAGACGGCGGTACTCAAACCCGGCAAGCATACCTTAATTGCTGAAGCTGTGGACAAGGCTGGAAATTCGCTTACGAGTTCTGCCGAATTCACAACTGACGCACTTAATCCCCCAATAATTACTGATTATCCCAAAGAATTACAAAGTGGGGAACTTCTAATTGTTCGTGGCTTAACTTATGCAAATAGCAAAGTAACTATTTGGCTCCAGAGAGAAAAGAACGACTCAAAAAGTTTTACCGTTCAAAGCGATCTAAATGGAAAATTTACTTTCACGGCAGATGAAAAATTGGGAGACGGTATTTACCAATTGTGGGCAGAAGTAGTCAATGCACAAGGCGCAAAAAGTTTACCTAGTGAAAAAATAACTATTGCAGTGGCAAAATCGGCAATTTTTCGTGTTGGAAGTTGGGCAGTTAATTTTCTTGCCATTACAGTTCCACTCGTTGTGCTCATATTAGCCCTACTTTTTATTTTCTGGTACGGCTGGCATAAATTTTCACTTTTGCGAGGACGAATTAAAAAAGACATTCGCAAGACAGAATCCACGCTTCACCAAGCATTTGATGCGCTGAAGGAAGATATAAAAAAACAGATTAGACTGCTTGAAAAGACTCGTGGTAGGCGCCAGCTTACAGGAGAAGAGGATAGAATTGTAAAACAGCTCAAAAAAGATTTGGATACTGCAGAAAAGTTTGTGAGAAAAGAGATAGACGATATTGAAAAGGAAGTTACTTGACATATATTTAGCTGGAATATATAATATGCATACGATTAATAACCAAGGGAATCATATGGTTATAATAAACTTAACTCTAAAAAAAGGCGGTCGCTTCTAACCACTCTTTATTGAGCTGTTGTTACGAAGCCGCTGCAGCGGTTTTTTTGTTGCTCAAATCGTAATTTTTATCCACGGAAAACGCACACTTAATCCACATAGATTGTAGACACACATTTACTGCCCAGGTCAGTTATACTTCGGGCCGATAGAGGGCAGTAGCTGTGTGGTTGCAATTCGCGCATCATTCTATATACATGAGGATGCAGCCAAGTACTTTCCCAACTAAATAGTGGTATCAATAAGTTTCAACGATTAGCCGAAACTTATTGAATTGTAGATTCATAAAGAGAATAAATTGAACGAAGAACATAAAGTCCAAGTATCGAAAGCAATCGAAAGATTGTAATCACAAATTGCTAGTTAATTTTCGTAACGCAAGTTACGAAAGAAGAATTGAAACAGTTAAGGGTATGTGGTGGATGCCTTGGCAATGTTAGCCGATGAAGGACGTGATAGCCTGCGAAAAGCCCCGGGGAGATGGCAAATTATCTTTGATCCGAGGATGTCCGAATGGGGAAACCTATGCATGAGAAGCATGCATGTCCGTATACTGAGGAGTATATGTGAACGGGAACGGTGTGAAGTGAAACATCTCAGTAACACCAGGAAAATAAATCAAGCGCTATTCATTTAGCGCCGAGATTCCCTAAGTAGTGGCGAGCGAAAGGGGAAAGACAAAGATATTTATATGATTGAGTCTGGTTCCATCAGACTTTGTCATATAAATATTCTTTTAGCCCAAACCTTCTATGTGTTTGTTTGCAGCAATGCAAACATTAAAGCTTACCGGCGTTGCATAGGAGGTGTTATAAGTGGAAGTTGTGCGCCGCGGTAGAGGCGCGGGAAATAAATTTGATGCTGTTTAGCAGAACTCAGCTGGAAAGCTGGACCATAGAGGGTGATAGTCCCGTATAGCGAAAAACCATCCGAATTTCCTAACTTTTTCTTGAGTATAACCAGACACGAGAAATCTGGTTAGAAGTCAGGTCGACTACGATCTAAGGCTAAATACTAACATTGACCGATAGTGAACAAGTACCGTGAGGGAAAGGTGAAAAGCACCCCGCAAGGGGGATGAAATAGTATCTGAAACCACATACTTACAAAGAGTGGGAGCCTGAATGATACGAATTTATTCGTATCTGGGTGACCGCGTGCCTATTGAAGAATGATCCAACGAGTTGCATGTACGTCGCTTACTTAATCGCCATCAGGCGAGAAGGTTTAGTGAAAGCGAGGATTAATAGTCCGTATTAAGTTATTGAATGGCTAAATACTTTCATGTATTTAGCCTCAACAATGACTTAAAGGTGGCGTGCAGCAGACCCGAAACCCAGTGAGCTACACATGGCCAGGATGAACGTTATGTAAAAGTAACGGGAGGTCCGAACCCACTAATGTCGCAAAATTAGGGGATGAGCTGTGTGTAGAGGAGAAATTCCAATCGAACTGGGTGATAGCTGGTTCTCCTCGAAATAGCTTTAGG
>JBBTQQ010000010.1:0-34487 GCA_038065615.1 Patescibacteria group bacterium
TGCTTCATGTTCTAAGTTTACCCTTACGGTGTTGCGCTTACTTGTTGAACTTACTGTTTAGAGTATTGACAAAAGCACAGAAAAGTGAGAATATATCAGGTCTCGCAATATATTGATTTCAGGCAGGTTCACATGCAGATACGGAGGCGGGATGCACAAAGCTCTGTTGGGCTTCTCCTGGGGGTTCCGGAAGCGGTGGTCACTTAGTGGGTGGCCCTGGTCCTGGACCCCGGGGGTCAGCAATGATGTGATGGCTCGGTGGGCCATCAGACACTGGAGTGAGTTTGTGCACCATTCACTTCAGGTCGAGATCAGCGACGCTGCGCAGAGCGTGAGGATTGTGCAGCCAGAGTGCACAGTAGATGGCTTGGCGCACAAGCGTAAGTATTCCCGCGATACTCAGATCATCGCTGAGAAGCACCTCGACGGCATCGTTGCTGCGGGTCTGAACCTCAACGAGATCGAGTATGTAGTGCTCTGCAAAGAAGAGCATTACAGCGGATGTCGCGGGTTGTTGTTTCAGCAACTCAGAGCTCGCGGGGTCGTCTATCCGCAGATCAGCCGCGCGCCGATCAAGGTTCCGTTCGATCGGCATTCTGCGCAGTGGTACACGCGTGGACCGATTCGGGTGCTGCTCTACAAGATCTACCGCGGGATCGAGCTTCTCTGGAGCGGCGAGATCAAACCGCGACAGATTCTGAAGATCGTAACAGGAGGATGAACGGAGGGGTAAACTTTATAGGCTGCTTGAGTCATTGTGACTTCAAGTAGCCTATACTGTTTTGTGGTTGGTTTTTTCGTTTAAATATGATATATTGAACTTACAAGTTAAAAAGCGTTTGACCTGATATATCAATCAGGAAGCTGACTGAAGAAATACTAGTAGACCAGTCCGCAAGCTTTGCGTAAAAAGCATAATTAAGCACCAATGAAGATGGTACCGTCCAAACAAGGGCTCTTCAATTAAGGTGTTTTTAATATTTAAAAATATGGCAGAACAAGAACAAAACAACGAAAGACAAGGCGCTGCTTCTAAAGAAGCTGAGCTTTTAGAGTATTGGGATAAACAAAAGATTTTTGAAAAGTCATTAAAGAAAAACGAAGCTAACCCTCCGTATGTTTTCTATGATGGTCCTCCTTTTGCAACAGGACTTCCTCATTACGGACATATTTTAGGTTCAACTGCTAAAGATGTTTTCGGTAGATACTGGACCATGAAAGGTAGATATGTTAGAAGACGTTGGGGTTGGGATTGTCATGGTCTTCCAATTGAACAGCTTGTTGAACAAGAGCTTGGTATTTCAGGTAAGAAAGAAATAGAAAAAATTGGTGTTGATACTTTTAACGAGAAATGTAGGACTGATGTTTTAAGGTATGTTGAAGAATGGCGTAAGACTGTTAGAAGAATGGCGCGCTTTGTTGATTTTGATGATTCTTACAAAACCATGGATTCTACATACATGGAATCTGTTTGGTGGGCATTGAAACAAACATGGGATAAAGGGTTGGTATATGAAGGGCGTAAGGTTTTGATGTATTGTCCTCGTTGCGAAACCCCTGTTTCTAATTTTGAGGTTGCGTCTGACAATTCATATGATGATATTTCTGAAGAATCTGTATATGTTAAAGCAGAGGTTTTAAGTAAGCGCTTTGGTGAGAAGACATATTTGCTTGCCTGGACAACAACACCATGGACATTACCAGGAAACGTTGCTATGGCGGTTGGTGCTGACATTGATTATGTCTTAGCAAAGCCTTCAGCCGATGATTTAGTTGCTGGTTTTGAAGATGCTTTGTATATTCTTGAAAAAGCAAAAGTTGAAATCTTGTTTAACAATCCGCAGATTGAGAAAGAACTTAAAGGACATGAGCTTGTTGGTTTAGAATACAAGCAGTTTTTTAATGTTCCGTTGTTGCAGTCTGAGAAATCTTTTAAGGTCTATGCTGCTGATTTTGTGACCACAGAAGACGGCACTGGCATTGTGCATACAGCTGTAATGTATGGTGAAGAAGACTACGAGCTTGGTTTAAAGCAAGGTTTACCAGTTGTGCAGCTACTTGATGCTCAAGGTATGTTTAATGAAAGGACGCCCGAGTTTTTAAGAGGGAAGTTTTACAAAGATACTGAGCCTGAAATTGTAGCGATGTTAGAACAAAACAAAACTCTCTTTAAAAAAGAGGCATATATACACTCAGTTCCTTTTTGCTGGCGTTGTGGCACAAGGTTGTATTACAGCGCACTTCCTTCCTGGTTTATTAATATTCAAAAAATTAAGCCTCGTTTAATTCAATTAAACGAAGATATTAATTGGTATCCTGAGCATTTAAAAGAAGGACGTTTTAAAAAAGGTTTAGAAAGCGCGCCTGATTGGAATATTTCAAGAAACAGGTATTGGGCAACACCATTGCCATTTTGGAAATGCAGTAGCAAGAGTTGTGGTCGTTCTGTTTGTGTTGGTTCTTTGAAAGAACTTGCTGAAAAGGCGGTTAATTACAGTGAGGTTTACAAGACAGAAAATATTTTGGAGGTTGATTTACACAGACCATATATTGATCAAATTAAAATGCAGTGCGGAGTTTGTGGACATGACATGTTCAGAGTTCCTGAGGTTGTTGATTGTTGGGTTGAATCAGCAAGCATGCCTTTTGCAGAGTTTCATTATCCTTTTGAAAACAAAGAACAGGTTGAAAAAAGAAGACCAGCGCAGCTTGTTGCTGAATATATTAACCAGACCCGCGCCTGGTTCTATGTTATGCATGTTATGAGCACAATACTGTGGGATCAAGCTCCGTTTGAAAATGTTGTTACTACAGGAATTGTTTTAGCAGAAGATGGTCAGAAAATGTCTAAGTCAAAAAAGAATTTTCCTGATCCTTGGCTTGTTTTTGAAAAGTATGGTGCTGATGCTCTCCGCTTCTATCTAATGTCATCTCCTGTAATGCAGGGAGAAAATCTTTTCTTTTCAGAAAAAGATTTAGATGAAGTATACAAGAAGATTACGATTTTGCTTGGTAATGTTCATAGCTTTTTGAGAATGTATAGCAGTGAGAAGGTTGAAGATTTAACAATTCTTCCAAAATCGGAAAATGTTTTAGACAAGTGGATACTAGCGGTTTTGAAAGAACTACAGCTTGAAGTAACTAAACAGATGGATCTTTATGACACAGTAAGAGCAACAAAGCCTGTTTTAAAGTTTATTAATGATCTTTCAACCTGGTATGTTAGAAGAAGCAGAGATCGTTTTAAAGGCAATGATGAACAAGCCAAGGCATCTTTAAAGGTTTTAGCATATGTTTTAGTTGAGCTTTCAAAGCTTCTTGCGCCTGTAATGCCGTTCATTTCAGAAACCATATATCGTGATTTAACAGGGAATGAAAGCGTTCATCTATCGTCCTGGAATGTAAATGTTTCAGAGCTTGATGAATCTGAAAAGCTTCTTGTTTCGCAAATGGAAGTTTTGAGGGAGATTGTTGAGCTTGGTTTGTCTGCAAGAAAAGAGTCAAACATTAAGGTTAGACAACCCCTTGAGTATGTTGCTTACAAATCAAAGAATGAGCCCTTAGAGCTTTCTTCTGAACTCGCTTTAATATTGGCTGAAGAATTAAATGTCAAAGATGTTCACGCAACTCCTGAAGTTTCTGAGATGCCTGAAACAGTGTTAAAAGAAAACAGTCAGTTTCAGATTTTGCTTAGCATTAAATTAACTCCTGAGTTAAAAGAAGAAGGCTATGCAAGAGAACTAGAAAGACAGGTTCAGGATCTACGAAAGAAAAACGGTTTGAAAGTCGGGGATTTAATTGATTTGTATTACAACACAACAGCAGCAAGTCTTGAAATGGCTTTGATTAACAAGTTTGATAGAAAGAAAACATTTGTTGTTCAGATTAAAAAAGAACTTGAAGTAGAACCAGATATTGAGGCACAACTCCTCATTGAAGACAAAGCAATTTGGGTTGGAATTCAAAAAGTATGAAGGCGATAATTCTGAAGAAGAGTCTTTTTTCAGAGGGTAATGAAATCCTGACAATGTACACGCGCGAATCCGGCAAGGTTCGCGCGGTTGCGCGTTCAGTGAAGTCTCCGAAAAGTCGTTTGTCATACGCGCTTCAAACTTTGTTTTACACAGAGCTTGAAATATTACCAAACAAAAAGCTTGGGGCTATAACCTCGGTTAAACCTTTGGAGGTTTTTCAGGGAATATATGCAAGTCCTCAAAAGGTTGCTTATGCTATGTATGCAACTGAGGTTTTGCTAAAATCAACTCCAGATGAAGAAGTAAATGAAGAGATCTTTGATTTGTTTCTTGAGCTTTTGAAACACCTTGATTCTTCAGATTCTTTAAAGCATGCTAGTGTTGATATTTTTGTTTTAGAGTTACTTAGTCTTTCGGGTTATGCTTTAAGTGTTGAGAATTGTGTTGTTTGTGGTAAAGCATTGTCTAAGGATCTTTCTTTTTCTAACAGAAGAGGAGGTTTTGTTTGCAAAGACTCTGCTTTAAAGGTTAGCGATGCGTTTGTGGTTAGTGATATGGTATATTCGGTTATTGCAAAGTACGCAAACAAACAAAGTAAACAAGCTGATTATGCAAGCATTGATGAACAAACAGGTGATTTAGCAGGGGAGATTCATAGGATTGTGGAGTCTTTTGCAAAGCACATCTTAGAGCGTGATTTGAATGCCTCTGGGTTATTAGGTAAACTTTAAGTAAATAGACATATATGGACGAAATACAAACAAACAATCAACCAGCACAACCAAACATTATAGTTACACCAGTGGTTCCACCACCTTCTTTCTATCAGCAAAACAAGTGGTCCATTTGGATTATTTTAACGTCTGTTTTAGTACTCGGTATTGCGATCTTCTTCATTTTCTACGCTCCTTCATCAAACAAGAATATCCAACCAAAGGTTAGTTTGAGTATTGATGCACCTCAGACTGTTGCAACAGGTTCTGAATTAATTTACAAGATACGAATTAAGAATGATGACAGCGACAGCATCAAGAATGTGACATTGGATTTAGTGTATCCTCAAGGTTTTACTTTTAAAGACAGTGTTCCAAAACCAACTAAGCTTAATGGAACTCAGTTTGGTTTACCACCGCTTGATCCAAGTCAGGAAACAACAATCATGATTAAGGGTGATGTTCAGGGTAATGCTGGAGAAACTAAGTCCTTGAATGCGATCATGCATTATCGTTTTTCTAATACCAATACTTCTGAGTTTGTTGTTTCAAGTCAAAGCCAAACACAGATCAAAACTGCGGACATTGCAATTCAAATTGATGGTCCTGCAAGTGTTAATTCAACTCAAGATGTTACATATGTGATAAGCTACTCTAACTTTACACAGGATACTATTTCCGGTTTTTCAATTGTCGCAACATTGCCAAGAGAGTTTAATCTTTTGTCTTCAGAACCAAAGTCTAATTTTAACAGTACCTGGAACATCGGTGATTTAAAAGCAAACCAAAGCGGACAAATTAAATTGGTAGGTAATTTTAAAAGCGCACGTACTGGTGATCAATTAACAATATCAGCACAAGCAAATGGTTCTGTTAAAGGCAATCCAAGCTTTGCTCTAACAGCAGCTCAGCTGTTCGTTGATATTTCAAGTCAGCCTCTTTCTGCTGATATAAGCGTTGACTCTACGAGCAACAAAAGCTATGTAGAAGCTGGGGATCGTTTGATTTTTAAGGTTAGTTACAAGAATAACAGTCAGTCTGTTGCAACAGGAGTTCACGTAAGCGCAACTCTTTCACCAAGCGCAGTTTTTGATCTTGAATCTATTCGTGCAGAGGGCGCTATTGTAGACAACAATGTAATTTCATGGGATGCAGGACAGATTTCAAAGCTATCAGCGCTTTCTCCGGGAGATGGTGGTGACTTAAGATTTACTGTTGCTTTAAAAAACCCTATTGTTAAAACAAGCCAGAAGAATGTTTTAGTTTCCGCATACTCGGAGATTAAAAGTAATGAGAACCAACAGCCGTTTCAAGGACAGGGGAGTGTATTAAAAGTATTAACTAACGCTGATCTTTCAACTTCTTTGACATATTACAGTGGAGCAAAGCCTCCAAGAGTTGGTAGTGTTACAACATATCAAGTTAATATTTCTTTAAGTAATTCAACTAATGATGTTACTGCTTCAAAATTGACCTTGAATCTTCCTAATTCTGCTTCTTTTGACACCAAGACTTTAAACCCGGAGGAGGTAAACAACGTGTCATATGACAAGAGCACAAAGAAGCTTGTTTGGAATATTGGAACAGTTGCAGCACATGCAGGAGAGTTTGTACCAAGCAGAAGCTTGCAGTTTAACGTTAGTATTACACCTGGTTTAACTAACAGAGGTAATCAGATGACCTTGGTTAGTAATATTGTTTTTAATGGTACTGATTCATTTGTTTCTATTCCTGTTAACTTAACTGCTGATGATATTACAACAGCTAATGATCCGAACTCTGTTGGAGGGGTTCAATAGCTTTAAGGGGATTAAAAAAGACCGGCAATGATTGTCGGTCTTTTAGCTTCTTTGTTTAGTAGATGTATCCGCGGATTACTGGACTATCCATATCAATCTTTCTTGTATCAATAAAGCCTAAACGGATGTAGTTTGATTCAGAAACAGTTATTGTTCCTTCTTCTTCATCAACTTTTTCAACGTAAGCTACGTGTCCATATCTTCTGTTCTCTGTTGTTACAACAATAGAACCTACTGTTGGAGTATTGCCTGTGGAGTATCCTGCAGCGCGAGCGTTTGTTAACCAGTTTTTTGCATTGCCACCAAATGTTATTTTTCTTTTTAGAGCAACATACCAAGTACACTGACCCCATGGGAAGATGTGTTCACCAGCATCACTGCCGCCAATTTGAGGTTCATATACTGAAATATTCCCAGGCAAAGTGTGTTTGATTGCTGGTTTTGGTTTTGCAGGAGTAATAATTACGCCATCAGGGATAATTAAAAGATCGCCTGGTTCAATGTCAGAATCATCTTCTAATCCGTTGTAGGCCTTTATCTTATCAATATCTACTTTGTATTTCTTAGCAATGTCAGGAAGAGTGTCGTTGTTTGTGATTTTATGTAACACACCATTTGTTGGAAGGATAACTAGGCTCCAGCCTGGTTTAATAGTTGAGCTTGAAAGATTGTTTGCCCACATGACGGTTTCCTGGCTGATGCCGGCTTTAGAAGCAACACCTTTTAAGGTATCACCTTTGACTGTGTTATATACCTTAATCTGGTCTACAACAAGCTTTTTGATATTGTCTGGGTTTTCCTTCTGAATAGTGTTTTCCGTGATTACTGATGCTGTGGCGTTTTCATTTGCTGAAATAGTGTTGGCGAGGGCATCGTTTGATGCCAAGACTACTTGAGCAGATGCGGAAGGAATGATTATGTTGTTGTTTTGTGCGATGACTGTTCTAACTGTTGTTGTTTTGTTGTACAAAGCTGGGTTTTGGTCTGGGTGGTAGGAGAGTAGTTTAGTTAATGAATTGTTTGCTGAGGTGAAATGAGCTCCTGCAAAGATGTTTGTGACAATGATCAATATGGAAAGACCAGCAACTATGAGTTCAGTGCTGAATTTAAAGGTATAGTCTAAACGACCCATCTTGATAGGTGAGTGTAAAGCGTGGAATGAGTTGAAATGCTTTTCTAGGCTGGAGCTAACCACTTTCAGATATCTGCTTGCAGATTTTTTAGCCTCAGGCAGTTTGCTTTTCTGTTGATCAAAAGCTTCCTGTATTAACTGCTTGAGCGTATTTACGTACCCTTTTATATATACCCCGGTTCCAAACACTTCGGTCTATCCTCAGTAGTCAGTAGGCCCTAAAGGCATGAGTCGTATCAAACAAAAATAAACCTAAATACTTGGTTTAATGTTTACTCCGAACTAATACATAGTACCAGCAATGAATATCTAAATCAAGGTTTTTGGCTAATGTTAGCCAAAAAATGGCTTAGATAAGCGGAATCTTTTCCACATTTGGCTTAGATAAGCCACTTTAAGGGAGAGGTTGTGGCCTTTGCTTTTACCCCTTGATTTTATTCATATTTTATGTGAATATACACAGAAGCTTAAAAGAAGGGTTAATATACGTTGTTGTTTCAAGCTGCAAGGTTTGAAGTACATAGCAGTTGATGTTTCCGCAGTTCGTGTGTGGTTTTCTCATTCCATGAGGTACCCGTATGAACGCGTTGCAGTTCTTAGTGGTCCTTGCCACGATTCTAGTCGTTGGCCACTTTGGATTCAAGGTCTTGACCCAAAGGATCGAGGCGGCGGTTCTCAAGCGTGGTGACGAGAGGGTCGTGGTCTTCAAGAACCACAGCGTCGATCTTCGCAACTCGACCGGTAACGTCTGGGAAGAGACTATCACCGAGGAGCCGGGCGTGAGTCTGATCACGCAACTCCAAGCGATCATCGATGCCTACATCGACTCGGATGTAATGCATCTGTCATCCAGGCTTCACCCAGACGTCAACTGGCTGTGGGTCGAGATGGTTCGAACCACGAACGAGTTCGGCGAGGACAAGCGCATCTTCGTGGCGCGCATGGCCCAGTTCCCCACTGTGACGCTGCGCCATCTGGAGAGTACCAGATGCGCTTCGCCCAACGGCGACCACGAGCCAGTCCTCGCCGCGGTCGGTACCGAGGTCGGTGATAGTACCCGCTGAACTCAACAACAATAACCTGAACGACGCTAAGCGAAAGCAAGGCGTCGTTTCAGTTTGGTTAATCTTTGGTATACTAAGGAAGATGAAATCAGAAAAAATCCTTCAAGGTCTAAATGATCGCCAGAAGCAAGTAGTTACCGCCCCGCTCGGGCCGGTTTTAGTTTTAGCTGGAGCTGGTAGTGGTAAGACTAAGGTTTTAACCCATCGCATTGCGTATTTAATTTCAGAGGGTCTTTTTAGTGCTCAAAATATTCTTGCTCTTACATTTACAAACAAGGCTGCAAAAGAAATGCAGAATAGGGTGCAGAGTTTGTTTCCAAATATGGGTATGCCTACAATGGGAACTTTTCATTCTGTTTGTGCAAGGATTTTAAGGAAGGAGATTCAAGCACTTGGATATACAAAAGGCTTTGTCATTATTGATGATGATGACCAAGGAAAGATTTTGAAAGAAATTTGTATTCAAAGAAACTTTGGCGCTAAGTTTCCACCAAATCTTTTCAAGAACTATATCTCAATGGCAAAGAATGCTTTGCAGAGTCCTGAACAAATGGATTTGCCAATTGATAAGACGGTGTTGAATATGGCACGAGAGGTTTATGCTGAGTATCAGAATTATCTTTTTAAACAAAACTCTTTAGATTTTGATGACTTGTTAATGTTACTTGTTAAGATATTCCAAGCATTCCCGGATGTTTTGTCTAAGTATCAGAATATTTTCAAATACATCTTGGTTGATGAGTATCAGGATACAAACCACGCACAGTATATGTTGCTTTTTCTTCTTGCTGTTGGGAGTGGAGAAAATGTTGGTTTAAGGAATCTTTTTGTTGTTGGAGATGACGCTCAAGCAATTTATGGTTTTCGTGGTTCTAATTTAAGGAACATTTTGAATTTTGAAGAGCATTTTTCAGATGCTTTGGTTGTTAAACTTGAACAGAATTATAGATCAACGAAAAATATTCTTTCTGTTGCTCAAGAAGTCATTCAGATTAATAAAGAACAAAAGCCCAAAACCTTGTGGACTGAAAATGAGCCTGGAAACAAAATTAGGCTTTTAGAGGTTGAAGACGAGGTTGAGGAGGCAAAGATTGTTGCAAAGACCATAATTCAGAAAGCAGGAGGAGGGTCTAAAGGTGATTTGGTTTATGAATCAGAAGAAGTTCCTGATTTTGAAGAACCAGCTAAAACATACTCAATTCTTGATCATTTTTTGAAGAAACAAAAGCTTAGTGCCAGGATACCGATTAATATGTTTAATGTTCCAAGGCTTCCAGAAGATCATGATACTTTGAATAAATACGCGGTGCTGTACAGAACACATGCTCAATCAAGAGCTTTGGAAGAGGTCTTTTTACAAGCCCAGATACCATATCAGATTGTTGGTGGTGTTAAGTTCTATCAACGTAAAGAAATTAAAGATGTTGTTGCTTACTTAAGACTTGTTAGTAATCATCGCGACCTTGTTTCTTTAAAGCGAGTTATTAATGAACCAGCAAGAGGTGTTGGAGAGAAGTCATATCAGATATTAAAAGATTTCGTTTTTAATTCAGAGGGAAATCTTGAAAAGTTTAGAGTTGATCTGTCAGAGATTCAACTTCCTCCAAAACAGTTTAATGCTGTTCAGAGTTTCTTTCTGTTGCTTGAAGAGTTTATGATTTTAGATGAAGGAGAAAATATTCTTTCTTTGATGCGTTTGGTTTTGAAGAAAAGCGGTTATGAACACTGGCTTCGTGATGGAAGTGAAGAAGGAGAAAATCGTTGGCAGAACATTGAAGAACTTTTCAACGTAGCTGCTAAGTATCAGAATTTAAACTGGCAGGAAGGTTTAGAACAGTTTTTGGAAGAAGTTGCATTGATGACAGAGGTAGATAACATGAAGGATGATAAGGATGCTGTTACGTTTATGAGCTTACACCAAGCAAAAGGTTTGGAGTTTGATACAGTGTTTTTGATTGGTTTAGAAGAAGGAATTTTGCCACACTCTCGTTCTTTGCTTAATCCTTCAGAACTTTCAGAAGAAGTTCGTTTAGCATATGTTGGTATTACTAGAGCAAGAACAAACCTGTATTTAATTTATGCACAATCACGAAGACTTTTTGGTCAATCACAAAGTTTTCCACCTTCCAGGATTTTGAAAGCGCTTCCTGAAGAAAAGATTGATTTCAAGGTTATACGAAGGTTTTAATCTAGATTTAATGTTGATGTGTTAGCCTGTCTGTTATGGGCGGGTTAGCACTGGTGTGCGGAAACGGCTTACCATCTGTTTCTTTGGGAGTTCGATTCTCCTCCCGTCCACCACTTTGACGTGTTTAATATTTCTTGATATTATATTAATGGTAAGCTGTTTCCGGGGAATTACCCCAGAGAAATTAAAGACCACCTCTACAGGTGGTTTTTGATTTGGTATGATATGTATATATGCAATTAATAATGGTTAGACACGGAGAAACAGAGAAGAACCAAAAGGGCATTTTAAACGGTGTTCGTTCAAATGAACCCATAAAGCCGGAAAGCTTTGATTTGGCGCGTGATTTGGGTAAAAGACTGCCTAAAGACATTTTAAGGATATATTCTGGGGATTTGCTTCGAGTTAGGCAAACCGCTGATTTAATTAACGAAAGCTTGAATTTACCGATTTCGTATCATTCTGATATAAACGAGAGGGATTTTGGGGATTGTTCAGATTTAACCTGGGAACAGGCAGCAGAAAAATATCCTGGGCACACTCATGAAAAGGATTCTGCACTTGAGTTTGACTATTCTGATGTTGGCGGGGAAGATGTAAAGCATTTTTCAAGAAGAGTTGTTGAGTTTTTAGAGCAGATTAAACTAGAAAACGTTGGCAATGACAAACCAATTTTAATGGTTACTAGTGACGGTGTTATGCGTGTTTTGTATTTTTACAGAAGAGGTACTATGCTTGGATATATTTCTAACTTAGAAGTTCGGGTGATTGATATATGAACGATATTAAAGAGTTTTTAAAAAGATACAAGTTCAAGCCAAATGATTTGCTTGGACAAAACTTTTTAATTAACGAGTTAAGACTAGAACAAATTGTTTCCGCAGCAGAAGTTTCTTCTTCTGATGATGTTTTAGAGATAGGGGCGGGGATAGGGAACTTAACAAAGTTGCTTGCTGAAACAGGCGCTAATATTTTAGCTGTTGAAAAAGACGAAAGATATTTTCCAATCCTTAAAGATCAGCTCGGAGAACATTTACAAGCACACACTAGAACTCCAAAGTCTAAATCAAATGTAAGGCTGGTTTTTGATGACATTGTTCGTTTTAATTTTCAGAAAGAATTAAAACCTGGTTACAAGGTTGTTGCAAATATTCCGTATTACATTACTGGGAAGATTATTGAAATGCTTGTAGGTTCTAAGAAACGCCCTTCTAAGATTGTTTTGTTGATTCAAAAAGAGGTCGCTGAAAGAATTACCGCAAAAGCAGGAGACTTAAGTATCTTGGCTATCTCAGTACAACTTTTTTCAAACCCGAGGATTGCGGGAATAGTTCCAAGATCTGATTTTTTTCCAGAACCAAAAGTTGATTCCGCTATTTTAGTCCTGGACATGCTTGATACTCCAAGGATTGAAGTTTCAGAACCAGAGTTTTTCAGGCTTGTTAAAGCTGCTTTTGCTGGTAAACGTAAACAGATTCACAATACCCTCAAAAATAACTTAGGGTTGAGCGAAAAAGAGCTTGAAAGCGTCTTTAAAGGCTCTTTAATAGATCCTAAAGCAAGACCACAACAGCTTAGTTTGGATCAGTGGTTTTCCTTGTATGTTCAGCTCAAGCCTTTTCTTGCTAAAGCGCTCTAATTATGATATATTCAAGGTAGAAAATTAGTAGATTTCCTGAGGGTTTGAAATATTAATTCAAATTTATGGACATCAATATTTTAGAAAACCAAGTAGAAACAAAAATAAAGGACTTTGGAACAAAAAATATAGCGCTAATTGCTTTGGTTGCAATTTTGCTTGTCTCTTTTGCTTGGGTTCAAAAACCAATGCGTTTAGCGTCTAAACAGCAAGGTCTCTCATTGTATAATCAACCACTTGCAGGTAATTTTGGACAAACTTCTTCTGGAAGCCAGGTTTTGGGTGCAACTGAATACAATCCTGATATTGCAAAAGAATTTTCAAATATTAAGGTTAATGTTTCTTCAGACACTTCAAGCACAGCACTAGCAGAGTATGCAAATCAGGCTCGAACAATTATTGAAAGTGAAAATGCTTCTGGTTTGGTTTCAGCAAAACAGACTCAAGCGCTCGTAGAAAAGCAGACTAAACTATTAACCGATCTTGAAAATCTTGTAGTACCAAGTGTTTTTGAAGACTACCATCGTTTGTTGCTTGCAGAATACAATTTAATTTTTGCGCAGAAACAAGGAACAATGATGGAGGGTGTTTCAGAATCTGATCTTGAAGGTGTATTGTCTGTTGTTCAAAATCAACTCTCTAACATTCGACAAGGTTTTTACAACAGTGTGCAATTGTTTCTACCTTAATTCACCTTAATTCGTAGAGTGAAATACAAATAAATGTTTGGTTTAAGTAAGAAAACAATATTGATAATAGGCGGAGTGGCTGTATTTCTGGCGATCGTTTTGATCGCCATTTTGGCTTCTAAAAAACCAGGAACAACGCCACCTGATACAACGGGAACAACCACAGGTACTGGAGGCTATGTTTCAGTAACTCCAAGCCCTGCTGATTTAGGAAGAGGTGAGTTTAAGGTTGTTGTTGATCCTTCAAAGCCTTTTGCAACAATAACCCCTCGTTCTGATGAGCCAGTTATATTTTCAAGCGTTCCTGCTTTTGATAATTATCAGACAGCAATTGATCAAGGTTTAATCCCTGATTCTAGTGGTAATTACAAACAAGTCGTTGATCCTTCAGGGTATACTCCTCTTGAGCAAAAACAGCTTGCTGATTACAACATGCCAACAATGGACTTTATAAACAAGTATTATGGTGCTTCTACAGTTAATGATATTAATACAGGAAGTCTTGGTGGAGATGATATTGTAATTGCAACTGACAGTTCAATAGCGCAAGAAAGTTTGCCTTTGATTCCTGAAATTGATGTAACCATGTTTGTTTTAACACCGAATAACAACAAAAGCACAATGACTAAGTATGTAACTGAACTTTCAGATGCAACCAGGCGTTTTGATTTAGTTCATGATGATACATTAACAAAAAGTATTTTTGATGCTCAAAGCACAGCAGGTCTTGATATATACGCAACACAAGCAAATCAAACCCTGGAAGCAATTAAACAAGTTTCAGTTCCATCAGCACTTCTTGGTTTAAGTCAGCTGTATGTTAAAGCATATCAACAGTATCTTGATTTTACATCTCAAGTTTCAGCAAGTCTTGATCCTGCGACACAAGCAGCATCTGAAGAATCGAATCAAATATACAACACTTATTCTGCTTTAGGTGATACAATAACTCAGATAAAGGACAGTGTTGCTGAGGCCGCAAAGATTATTAAGAACGCTCCTGAGGTTCAATAGTATGGAAACAAAAAGAAAACTTATTGCAGGTTTGTTTATAGCCATTGCTTTAACTACAACAAGCAGTATTTTCTTAATTCCAAAAGAAACTCAAGCTATTAGTTTAACTAGTCTTTGTGGTGGTCTTTCTGGTATGGCAGGTAGATATCTAACGGGCCTTGTCACTGGGTTTATTAGTTCCTTCTTTGGTTCTAGTGAGGTTCCGACAGATGACAAGAAAGCAAACGCAACTGAGCTTTTGAAGAGTTGTGTTGCTGATATGATTCGAGCTGAGAACCATAAGTACACTTTAAATTATGTTAATGATGTAATTAAGAAGTACAAAATTTCAGACTACCTAGAATATCAAAAGAATCTTGCAAACACTTTGTATCTATCAAAACAATTGAAGAGTAGAGAACCTGAAGATGTTTTTCTAGCTAAAGCAAATATTAAAAGAATTCTTTCTGTCACAGACAAAAGCATACAGAATGTTGATTTAAAACCAGTGTACAAGAAGCGTGCTTTGAATGCGGTTGATTTTTCGCAAGTATATACATCAGCAGGAAATGCCGCTTCTAGAGTTTTAGAAGATCCTTTGATTTCAACTCCTCAAGGACAAAAGCTTGCTTCTGAGGCTCAAGCAGAAGCAGATTGGCTACGAGCGCAATCTGGTGCTGCTGCTAATATTCAAAACAGCGAAGGTAACAAGGACCAGATTGACTGTAGCAAGAAGGATAGTAAAGGAAATGCTGTTTGTAGTATTAAAGCATCAGCAAAGTTTGTTTCAGATCAGATTGATAGCAAGATCAATGAGATATTCGGTGAACAGTTAAAACCTCAAGATCACGTTGGTGTTATGCAGGAGTTTATTAAGATTCTTCTTGGAAACAAGAAAACTCCAGCACAGAAAATTGGTGACCCTATAAAAGAGCAACCAAGCTCTCTTGAGGGTGACTTTATGGCAGAAGACCCTGCAGCTTGGATGGGATATTAAAGGCGGCAAAAGCCGTCTTTTTTGATGCCTTGTTTAAATTTGTCTTTTAGGGATTTTTATGAGATAATAATTTTGAGAAAGTTAAGCAAAATCACTTGATTTCTGAAACAAAAATAATCGATAAAAAGCAGAACGGAAAAAAAAGAATGGCTGGGCTATTCTTTGCTTTTGCCCTCGGATTTTTGGGTATTTTAACACCAAATTTAAGTAATCCAACAGTTTTAGCAAAAGACACTGTAAGCCTTAAGCTTGAATTTAAACAGGGTGGTTCTGTAAAAGCAGCGATATATCAGTATTACGCGACCGCGTTGGTTAATGGTACACAAATTCCTTGTGCTAGTAAGACTTGTGGTGCTGGTAAGTATGAAATCCATTGGAGTTTTGATAGCAAGGAACAGGTGGCTGCAAATGATAACAAGAACCCAATTCAGTTTGAAGAAATTAACGGGACTATTGTTAAAGTCCTAGTAAAAGATTTAGAAGCAAATGTTTCATACACTGCCCAAGCAGATAGGAATAAAGCGCAAGGAACAACAACAACTCCTCCTGTAGAACAAACAAGCAAAGCCGCTGTTGATTATGTCCTTGATCCATTCTTTGGGATCATAAACAAGATATTACAAACCTTAGCCTTCGGTATCATTGGTTTCTTGTATTTTCTTCTTAACATAATAATCTTACCGATAATTCAGGTGTTGTTAACCATTCAGCCGCATGATGCGTCTTTTTCAGCGGTCATTTTAGTTGGTTGGGTGTTTGTTAGAAATGTTGCCAATATTTTTTTCATAATAGCCATGATTATTCTTGGCATGGCAACATTACTTAGAGTTGAAAAGTATAACTACAAGCATTTAATTCCAGAGCTTGTTTTGATGGCTATTGCAGTTAACTTTAGCTTGGTGATTGCTCAATTGATTCTTGGTGTTGCTGATACATTCCAGGCGCAGTTTTTGCCAAACACTAAGGATGTTTTGAATGCTTTGGCACACCAATTGATGGTTTCTCCGCTCCAAAATATTTCAAAGGATCTTTTTCATGGTAGTTTTGCTGACCTCATATCAACACTAGTCTATTTCGTCTTTGCTGTTGGTAGTTTCTTTGTTTTCGCAGCCATTGCTGCTTTCCTAGTTATTCGAATAGTTGCTCTCTGGTTATTATTAATGCTCTCACCAATTGCGTATGTTGGTATGATTTTGCCAGATACACAACATGAAGCAATGAGATGGTGGAGTAACTTTTTGAAGTATGCTTTCCAAACACCAATCCTTGGATTCTTTTTGCACCTTTGCGCGGTTATTGCTGTTTCTCAATCAAATTTTCTTTCTAAAGCAACACAGAACACATCTTTAGTCTCAGGCGGTGTTAACACAGCATCTCAGTTTGCGTATAATTCGCTGTCTAGCGTTTTGCTATTGGTTTGTTTAATGGCAGGGCTTGAAGTTGCAAAAGAACTTGGTACATTCGGTGCAAGTACGATTACAAGTTGGGCAGAAAAGGGCACACACTTTGTTGGTGTTAAACCTATCACGATGTTAGGAGAGATGGGATATCAGAAAGCACAGAGATTAAAGCGCGAAATGACAGGAGGAAAGTATGAGGAAGCATATCATAAAGATCTTACTGCGGGTAAGAAATTTGGTTGGTCAAATGTATTGGACAAAGATTTTGCTTGGCGTACAAAGTTAACTGGTTGGGCTGTTTCAGCATTAAATCCCGACGCTGCTTACAAAGCAAGACATAAAGAGTTTGAAGAGTTGAATGAAGAGGAAAGAATGAACGTTGAAAAGGCTGCGGAGGATATGGTAGTTGTTGATAGATCAAAAGGCACACAGTGGCACGAGATTAGAAAGTCAGAACAAGAGAAGCAAGAAAGAGCCTTTTTGGGTCACTTCACCACCAAGTCTGCTGGTGAATTGCTTGAAATAGCTAGGGGGTTCGTTGATTCAGGATATGCTCAGACTCCACGTGGTCGTCAGGAAATGAGATCTTTGATTACAGGAGCATATCAAACAGGGAAAATAAGAGACATTGTTGAAGATTGGACCGGGCAAGGAGAGTTTACAGAAGAAGCTCAGAATGCTTTCTTTAGAGATGCTTTGAAAGGTGACCATGAGTTAAAGAGATTCCAGGATTCAATAAACGATATTTCAAAAGAAAAAAAGCTAGGTTATGGAATCGGTCTGCATTTAATTGATGATGCCGAGTACAACGAGGCTTACAAGACAATACAGCCTCATTACGATCGTTTAAGAGATTTAGCAAGAGAGGAACAAGGGTTAAGGCTTGAGGAATCTGCCCCTGACACTGAGCCAGATAGAGTAGATCAGATTCAGTTAAGATTAAAAGAAATAGTTTTAGAGAGAGACGGTGGACAAGCAGATGATGGAACAGTTGCAGAGGGTATAAATGCGAAGATCGAAAAGATAAAAGAAACTGATGATTTCAAGAAGCATTACAAAAAAGCAATGGCAAAGAGGAAGCTTAGACAAGAACGTCAAATTCGTCACTGGGGCGCAGCTGATTTGCCATCTGTAAACCCAACAGGTCTTGATAGGATTGACGAAGCTACAGGAGAGATCAGTGGACCTTTGAAAATGTATATTAAGAGAATGGATAAGTACAACAGCGTTGCTTTGAACCAGAGGTCTATGGAATATTTTGCTGGTGTTAAGATTGATCAAAGGACAGGAGATTTTGTTTTCAAAACTCCTGAGCAAGCAAAAGTTTGGGACTTTGTTGTTAAGAATCACCCATCTTTTGCAAAGAGAATATACAACGCTACAAGGGGAATTACTTATCCAGGAAGCCCTCAGTACACAGACATGCCTGAGGGAGGGATTAAGTATTATGTCAGGCACACAGTTGAAGAAGCATTACCTGTTAAAGATGCAGGTGGAAATCCTGTTATTGGTGCTGATGGAAAGCCTAAATCTAAGATTAAAGAAATTGATAAATACATGCACCCAGATGCCAGCGGTAATATGGTAGAAGTTACTGGAGCTGCTTTGGATGCGCTGAAAGAGAATTTGCGTACTACTGGTACAAGGATTGGTACTAGCAAAGGGGGTAAAGGTTCAGAGGTATCAAATGAATCACCTGAGGCTTTTACTAAATAACTATAACTATGAGACTTTCTGATATACAAGAATATTTTTTGAACCTTTCATCTGCTGATAACTTTGAGGCAATTAAGTTACAAGCAGATGGAGTGATTCAAGCAGGTGACCCGGCTGATGCTGAGGATTTCTTAAATTTGCTTTCAAAGTCTTTGGCAGCTCAAGGTAACACTGTTCAATCAACCAATCCTCAAATGTATGATCAGTATGAAGCCATGTGGACACTTCTTGCTTTCAAAGCTTTTCCTACTCTTAACTCAGATGATCAGGAAAATCTTTTGAAGACAAGATTTTTCTTCGCAATCCAGAATGGATATAATCCCGACGCAATAGTTAATGAATTTTTTTTAGACTACCAGGATGACAGTGTAGTTAAAAACAAATTTGGTATTTTTGTTAAATATCTTCTAAGTAATGCTGAAAGACTCGGTTCAAATACAGTTGAGATAGAAGGGAAGAAATATTTGCCAGAGTTAAGATATTGGATTCAAGACTATTCCAAGTTTCCTTCAAAGACTCCAAAACGAGGCAGTGTTGAACGTTTAGCATATATCAATCAAAGTGGAAATGTTAGATCCTTAACGCAGGTTTACAGACAAGCACTTTTGAGAGTCCTGAAGTTCTATGATGATCTTGTTAATGTTGATAGACCAAAGAAAATGATTGATGAAGAAGACCTTGAAGACGCAAGAGAAGATATGGAGGTTTTGGCTCAAGCGTGGCAAGAAGCGCAAGGAGGTAATGTTGTTTCAATGCCACAAGCACCGAATCAACAGGTTGGATTAAACATTGATCAAAAACTTCAAGATTTAAGAAATAGGGTGGGGAGGTAGTTATGAATACAATCGATCAAGCAAAAACAGTCATTCAAAATACAACTTTACTCTCGTCTTTAGAAAAGACAGAGTGGATTCAGTTATTACCCGCAATGAATGAAACACAATTACAGGAGTTTTTAGAAATACTTGCGCCAGGTCAACATTTTGAAACTCAAGCACCAGCAGAACCAGTAATTCCTACCGCTCCAAAACCTGTTGTTAAATCTATGCAAGTTGATATACATGAAAAAGAAATTGGAACTAGCAAACCTTTGTATGAATTAGAATTGCCAGAACACGCAAGTGCATCTGTTGTTCCTAAGTCCGTAGAGCCAGTTATTCCAAAAGCGCAAAGTGTTGTTGTTCCCCAGGTTCCTGTTGTTCCAGCCCCGTCTGATCCTACAGCATTACAACAAAGGGTTGAGAATATTGTTAAAGAACTACAACAGAAAAACATGGTGTCAAAAGAAAAACCTGCACCAGTAAAACCCCAACCATCTCCAGTGCCTGTTTTAAAACCACAAAAACCTATTGTTGCTCCTAGACCAAAAACTCAGCCCGAACCTTTGCAGTTAAAGACCTTGGAAGATTTTAAAAAGTTAACTCCCGCGCATTTGCATGGTGACACTGTTGCTGAAGATCTTCAGAACATCATTTTGTCTATATCAGCGTTGAGTAACAAATACAAACCTTTTGATATGGTTGCCGCTATTGAACAAAGCTCTTTGTACAAAACATATCTTGGAATTGGGATGGCTTTGTTAGATGATTCTAATCCTGATCGTGATTCAGCGTACGCGAAGGTAACTAAAGATATGGATGTTCGCGGAGATGATTTCTTAACAAAAGAAGAGTTTGAAGCTTTTACTGATTTTCGTAAGAAGTTAGAACAGTTTTTGTAGTATAATAAAAGGAAGAATATGCAATTTCCAGTACCACAATTCATTGATATTGAAGACAAGATAATCGGACCGTTTACATTAAAACAGTTCGGTATAATTTTCATTGCTGGTTTAATTGATGTCGCGTTGTTCAGGATCTTTAAAGTAGGGGTTGTTTTCTTTCTCATTGGTTTACCGGTTACATTAGTTGGCTTAGTTATGGCCTTTGGACAGTTTAATGGAAAGAAGTTGTATGATTCAATCCCTTTAGCATTAAAGTTTCTTTCTGAACCAAAGCAACTGGTTTTTCATAAGACCGCAAGAATGGATAATTTAAATATTAAGACAATAACAGTTGAGCAGGTTAGGGCAGCACAGGGGGGCGGATCATTGCAACCTGAAGAAAGCCCTCAGAGCAAATTAAAGAATCTAACTCGGTTGTTACAAGAAAAGAGTGAACAAGAAACGCAATTAGTAAACAAGCAAAAAGGAAGTTAGAACAATGAACGAAAAAGAAGAACAACATAAAAGCACTCAGTCTTTTTTAAAGATAGCTGAAATTAAAGGCGATACTGGTATTTTAGATACTGGTGGGTATATTGCTGTTGTTGCTGTTTCAAGTACAAACTTTGCTTTAAAAAGCACTGAAGAACAGAATGCCATGATCTATGGGTATCAAAACTTTTTGAACTCCATTGATTTTGAGATTCAGATTTTAATGCAATCAAGAAAAATGGATATTCATGTGTATCTAGAAGCAGTGCGCCAGCAAATGGAACGACAAACAAACGAACTATTGCGTGTTCAAACACAGGAATATATTCAATTCATTTCAAAGCTTGTTGAAAACGCGAGTATTATGAACAAGTCTTTCTATATAGTCATAACGCATTCCCCAGGACTTTTATCTGGTAAATCTAAAAAAGGTTTCTTTAGTATGTTTAAAAAGAATTCAGAAGCAGAAGAGTTTGCTGCAAAGAATATAAAGTTTGAATCAGAGCGTTTAAAGATGCAACAAAAGATCAACACAGTTATTGGAGGTATGTCTCAGATTGGTCTTAAAGCAATTGCATTAAACACCGAAGCTTTAACTGAACTATTTTACAATTCATATAATTTGGATAGTGCTCCGTTAATTGACGCGTCTAAATTAAGCGATATTAATATAAGGGCGTAGATATGTCACTAATAGTACCACCAACAAGACAAGAGCTGGATGTGAAGAAACAGGCTTTGCAACAGAAGATTGAAGAAAAGGAAACCAACAAGCAGATTTTAGCTGTGGAAAAAGAATACCGCGAAGGTCTAACATCTTTGAAAGATATCATTGCTCCTGCTGCTTTAACTTTCCAGAATTCATATTTTGAATTAAACGGAAAGTTTGGACGAAGTTTCTTTGTTTTAACATATCCACGTTTTCTTTCAACAGACTGGCTCTCCCAGGTTATTAACATGGATACAGCTATGGATATGTCTATGTTCATTTATCCAATTGACTCAGGAGAAATTTTAAAGAAACTCAGAAGCAAAGTTGGGCAAATTGGTTCTCAGATGTCTATTAACCAGGAAAAAGGTAATGTCCGTGATCCTGTTTTAGAAACAGCTTACAAAGATGTTGAATTCCTTCGAGATCAATTACAGCAGGGAACTGAAAAGTTCTTTAAGTTTGCTTTGTACTTTACAATCTATGCTGATAACTTAAAAGAGCTTGATCAGTATTCTTCAATCTTTGAAAGCACAATGGCAGCAAAGCTCATCATCACAAAGCGTTCTGTGCTTCAAACCAAAGCAGGACTAAACTCAACCCTGCCTTTGTTTGCTGATGAGATTGATGTTAACACAAACATGAACACATCACCTTTATCAACGACTTTTCCGTTTGTTTCTGCTGATCTTTCAAACAACGAAGGCATCCTTTATGGTATTAACAGACATAATAACAGCTTAATTGTTTTTGATCGTTTTAAGATGGAAAATGCAAACACTTTGGTCTTTGCAAAATCCGGAGCTGGAAAATCATACGCTGTTAAGTTAGAGGTTTTACGTAGCATGATGATGGGTACTGATGTCATCATCATAGATCCTGAAAATGAATACAAGCACTTGGCTGATGCTGTTGGTGGAACATATTTAAATATTTCTTTAAATTCAGATTCACGTATTAATCCTTTTGATCTTCCTCTACCAATTGCTGGTGAAGACAACGCTGATGTATTAAGAAGCGCCATTATTAACCTCTTGGGGTTAATGAACTTAATGCTAGGAAAGCTAAGTCCGACCGAAGAAGCTATTATGGACAAGGCTTTGTGGCAAACTTACGCGGCAAAAGATATTACAGAAACAAGTGATTTTAAAAATATAACACCACCAACAATCAGTGATTTGGTAACTATTCTTGGTGGCATGGTTGGTGCTGAAAGCTTGTCCCAGCGTTTAACAAAGTACAGCGAAGGAACTTTCTCTGGAATCTTTAATCAACGAACCAATGTTGTTCTAAACAACCAGCTTATTGTCTTCTCCATTCGTGATTTAGAGGATACGTTAAGACCAATTGCAATGTATGTTGTGTTAAACCATATCTGGAACGCTGTTAGATCAGAACTCAAGAAGCGCATTTTGGTTTTAGATGAAGCATGGATTTTAATGCAGTTTGAGGATTCCGCGAGGTTTGTGTTTGGTATAGCGAAACGTGCTCGTAAGTATTATTTAGGTTTAACAACAATTACACAGGACGTTGCTGACTTTATGAATTCTCCGTACGGTAAACCTATTGTTACAAACTCTTCAATGCAGTTGTTGCTTAAACAATCACCAGCAGCTGTTGATATTGTTGCTGAAACCTTTTTCCTAACTGAAGGTGAAAAGTATTTGCTTTTGGAAAGTGAAGTTGGAGAAGGAATTTTCTTTGCAGGATTAAAGCATGCTGCCATAAAGATATACGCATCCTATGTTGAAGATCAGATCATAACCACAGATCCAAAACAACTCTTGGAGTTGCAACAAGCAAAAAATCAGGTTTCAGAAGAAGAAAAAGGAGCTTAAATTATGGCTTTAAATGCTCCTACACAACCAGATCAGGAGCAAGACCCTCCTGAAGAGACAAAGCCTTCTGATCCAAAGTTTGATGCTGTAGGCGGTCCGTCAGAGTTAGCAAAGTTTTCAAATTTTAGAAATTTCCAGGCAGAGATTAACACAACAAGAAAAACAACAGTAACAGGAAAAGAAAGGCGAATGTCTGATCTTACAGTAGTTCGCAAGAGAAGACAGGCTGCTGATTCAGTAAATGCACCAAAAGGAAAACAGGACGAAGCTCCGGAACAAGAACAAAAACCAGAACCAGAAACACCGCCAGAAACTCAAGCACCGCAAGCTCCTGAAGGGCAAGCTCCTGAAGTTAACCCAGAACAGCCACAGGATGACGGGAGGGTTGAAATGGAACCAGAAGAAGCTAAAGAAAAGCCTGATGAATCTGAAGTGGACAAAGAACAGAAAGAGCAAGATCAAGAAGATGAGGATGAAGAAGAAGAGCAAGAAGAAGCAATTGCCGAAGCTGAAGCAGAGCAAGCAGCACAACCAAAACCCCTTCCAACAACACAAGTTGCACAAGCACAGCAAGCAGCAAAAGATGAATTAGAAAAGGTTGCTGGAAAAAAGTTTGTTTCCTTTGTCTGGTCAACAGTTGAAGAATCGCTTGGAATCGGTTTACTATGGGCAATACCAACGTTTGATGTATATATAATTATCGGTTGGTTTAACAAGCGTCCTTTCTTTCATCAATTGCCAAAATGGCAAATCGTGGGTATATTGATAATAAATTTGCTGGTTATATTTACAATCATCATGGTCATACTACTTACGTTGAAAGCAATGTGTTCTGGTTTCTGGATGTCAGCATTTAGAAAAGCATTGTCTTTCGTAAATGATACTGCTGATACTTTGAATGAGGTTTGTAAGCAAGTCGAACCATTAATTAAAGACTTGCCTGATCTAGGAGCGTAAACAAAATGAACAAAAGAGTTTTAATAGCATTAGGTAGTATTTTGGGTTTAATAATAGTGATTGTTGTTTTCATAGTCATTGTTAATTCAAGAAGCAAAGCCCCAAGTGTTACAGATCAGAATAATGCTGATCAAACAAATCAGGATACTAACCAAACAACTCAAAAACCAAACCCTGATCAATTAACTAAGATCAGTGATGCTTCGGTTATTGCTCCCATCCTTTCATATGATGGAAAGGCCTCCTGGTTTTTTACAGTAGATGGACATCTTTACAAGTTGAATCTTTTAACTGGCTTAAAACAAGAGTATCTATTACCAACATATCTAGGTATTACTGATGCAATCTGGCCTTTAAACGGTAATGATTTCATTGTGGTTACAGGAACAGGAGCAAGCAAAGTCTTTAACTATTACAACTCTGAAACAAAAGTATTTAGTGAATACCCATCTAATGTAAAAGCTGTTGATTTTACTCCAGACGGAAATCATGTTGTTTACAACTGGGTTAGCGGAGCAAAGTCCACATTAAGTCTTGCTGATCCTAATTTAAAGAATTTTCGGAATGTTTTAGATCTTCCTGCTGGTGGTTTAACTTTAAGGGTCTCAGCTTTAGGAAACAAAGTCTTTGCATATGACCATGCCAATAGTCAGGATGGAAGACTAAACTTAATTAATCTTGATTCAAAAAAGCTTGTAACTATACGAACAAGTCAAGATAACGAGGTTGTGTGGTCTCCTGATGGAAAGAAATTTGTTTACAACAGAGATCCAGACGGCAAAACAAAAGATAACTCATTATGGTTAGGGAATTCTGAGGAAGTAACAAACAAAAAGCTAAACATTAATGGTGCTGTTTCAAAAGTAGTGTTTGATCAAAGCGGAGAAAACCTCTATGTTTCAGCTGTTGGTATAGATGACCAGACTGAATCAATCTGGAAGATAGACTTACAAACTCTTCAAAAAACAAAAGTCTTTAAGGTTAAAGACTTGGTTACTAAGATTGATGCTTCTGATTTGTTGATTAGTCCTGATTCTCAAACCTTGTACTTCAAGAATTCAGATGGGTTTCTTTACTCTGTAACTCTTTCTAAAGAAGCTAAGTAGCTATTCTAAGTGCACAATTTGTTCGTTGATTAACTTCAAGATTTCCGGATGTTTTTTAAGGTCCGGATCTTTTGTATATATGTTTTTAGCCCAGGTTTGAGCAAGTTTTGCTGTTTGCGGGTCATAGTCATAGAATTTAAAGTAGGCAAAGCCAGACTGTTCTTCACCAAAGATGTTTCCAAAGCCACGTGTCTTTAAATCAATCTCTGCAAGTTCAAAACCGTCTGATATTTCAGAGAAGTTTTTTAATCTAAGCCTTACTCTTTCACTTTCATTGTCAGAGAAAAGCAAGCAGTAAGACTGGTGTTCTGATCTTCCAACTCTTCCTCTGAATTGATGCAGTTGCGCGAGTCCAAAGCGCTCAGCCCCTTCTATGATCATGACGCTTGCGTTTGGAACATCAACACCAACTTCAATGACTGATGTGCTAACTAAGATGTTAAGTTCTTTGTTTAGAAAGCTTTGCATAACAGTTTCTTTTTCTGTTGTTTTCATTTTTCCGTGTAGCAGACCAATCTTTAATTTAGGGAAGATTTTTTGCAGAGCCTGATGTTCCTGTGTTGCTGATTTAACGCCTAGTTTGTCGCTTTCTTCGATTAGAGGGGTTACAACAAACACTTGTCTTCCTAAAGTAATTTGTTTAAGAACAAAAACATAAGCATCAGGACGTTCTGTTTGGTTTACAACCTTTGTTTTAATGATTTTTCTTCCTTTTGGCATTTGTTTAATCTGGGATATTTCTAGGTCTCCAAAAAGGGAAAGTTTTAATGTTCTAGGAATTGGAGTTGCGCTCATTGAAAGAAGGTGTGGGTATATTTCTTTGCTTTGCTGTTGTAAATGCGCTCTTTGTCTAACTCCAAATCTGTGTTGTTCATCAATGATTAAAAGAGCTATGTTTTTAAACTCAACAGAGGTTTGTAAAGCAGCGTGTGTTGCAATTACAAGCTGTGGACCACCGTGTTTGATTTCCGCGATTAGTTCTTTTCGGTTTGCTTTGTTGTTTCCATTAATTCCTGCTTTCTTTCCAGTTAAAAGCATAATGCTTAATTTTTTTTGAGTGTATTGTTCTTTGAAGTATTTTAAAGCGCTGTTGTAGTGTTGTTGCGCGAGGATTTCAGTTGGACAAAGCAAAACAACCTGGTGTCCTAGGGAAAGTGCTTGGAGGGCAGAGATGAATGCAACCAGGGTTTTTCCTGAACCAACGTCTCCTTCTAAGAGGCGATTCATTGGTGTTGTTTTTTGCATGTCTTTTAAAATATCCCAGGTTGCTTTTTTTTGATCCATGGTTAATTCCCAAGGAAGTGTTTGGATGAAGTTTTGAATTAATTCTTTGTCAAAGGGGATTGGGGTTGCTTTTTCCGCTTCAAGTTCTGCTCTATGTTTAATGACCGCAAGCTGAGCATAGAAAACTTCTTCAAAACCCATTCTGTATTTTGCTTTAACAAACAGTTCGTTGTTTTCTGGAAAGTGTAAGTTTCGAATAGTTTCCTGAATGTTTAAAAGATTTATCTCTGAAAGCATTTCTTCAGGAAGATATTCTTTGATGCTGGAAACTTTTTGCAATGCCTGGTAGACACAGGTGCGCATGTTTCTAAGAGAAATCGCGCCTCCTAGTTTGTATATTGGGATTATTCTTCCAGTGTGTATAGATATGGGATCAAAGTCATCTATATGTACAACTTTTTCCCAAACCGGGTTTTGAAGCTGTAGCATTGAAACCTTGCCTTTTTGGTAGAGTCGTACGGTTCCTGCTAGGAAAACCTCATCACCGTCATTCAAATATTTGGAGATATATGATTGGTTAAACCAGACAACCATCAAAGAGCCGCTCTGGTCTGAAACTATCGCCTCAGCGCGGTTTATGCGCCCGTAGAAGGCATTTACTGCCTTGATCTGGGTTACTCTTGCCTTTATGCTTATCTGCTCACCTTGTCTGATTTCCGAGATCTTTAACACATTGGAAAAGTCTTCGTAACGAGCGGGGAAATAAAAAAGCAAATCGGGAGTTGTTTTAATTCCTAATCTGCCAAGTTCTTTCTCTAGTTTCTGTTCTGTTTTGTTAGCTGTATTTTCAAATATCATATGGTGATCCCGGCTGGGCTCGAACCAGCGACCTTCAGCTCCGCAAGCTGACGCTCTAATCCAACTGAGCTACGGGACCTTGATGTGTGGGCTGTTTTAGAATCTCAGCCATCGTGCAAGTCTCTGTGCAACTGTTTCGCGGTTTGGAGTTGATTCTGGAAGGTGTTTTTTTAATATATCAGAAACTTCAGTAGGGTTAATCCCGTTTAAAGGAACTATTACAAAACGGTTTAAGTATGCTGTTGTTTCAAAATGTAATTGCTGTGCTTGTTGGTGGTAGATGATCCAGAATCTTTTGATGTTGTGGTATGGGAAGTAAACATTTGCAACATTTATCCCTTTGTCTGTTATTACAATGTCTATTTCTCTCGGTTGTTGTTTAGAGAAGAAATATATTGCAATGATTGCAACAATGATTGTTAATGCTGCCATCCAATCACGCATGTACACTTCATAACCCACTAACAGAAAAGCAATGATGGAAAATGTTAGGTACCAGCCAGTCCCTTTTTCATAGTGGTCAAATTCTTGTGTTGACCATGTGTATATTTCGTTTTTGTTGTTTTGATTTTGTGCCATATATTCTAATTGGCGGTGGGGGAGGGATTCGAACCCTCGAGAGATTCACCACCTCTACTAGTTTTCAAGACTAGCTCGATAGACCACTCCGACACCCCACCAAGGTATCAAAAACAGTTTTCAGGAAAGGCGATGACTTTTTGATTTTAACATCAAAAGCGTTTTTTAGCAATATTTGTAAGCATTTAAAAAGCGCACCGGTTTTTGGTGCGCTTCCTGTTATTTCGTAAATGATGCAGGAGGTTCAATTATGAATCCTGTATGTGTGTCTTTCTTGTTTACGATTGGTTCTGATATTGTTTGCGCTTGTGGAATTAAGATTTTAGGCTTTGCTTTGTCTTGCGCGGCTTTGTCAGCTTCCGCAGTTGCCATAACTGTTATTGTATCCGCGATGTTGTCTTGTTCTTTAAGATGGGCAAGGATTTTAACAGTGTCACCAACATTAATATCAGAGGCTGTTAGTAAACTACCATCTTTGTTGAACAATTCAGTGCTGTTTAGTATCTGGAATGTGTTTATACCAACAATAATTGTGTTGTCTTTGATGCTCTTAATCTTTCCAGTGGTCTCTACTTTTGTTGCTGGGTTTATAACTGCGTTGCTTTCTTCGTTTGACGCGGCAACGATCTTTTTGATCTCATGTAATGCTGTTTTGGTTTGTGCTTCGTTTTCTTCAGCACCTTTAGTGTCGCTTTGAGCAACTAAGGTGTTTTGGCTTTTTGCGATTGTTTCTGCTTTTTCAACAATGTCTGAGTTTGTGGATGAAATTGCGACCGCGACTTTAACTTCTTTTAATGCAGCCTTGGTTTGAGTTTGAAGTTCTGCAATTGCTGCTTTTGATTTTTCTGTGTCGTTTTCTGAAAGAGCTTGTTTTGCTTCTTGTAATCTTTGTACTGCAAATTCAAGTTGTAAGTCAGCTCTTTTTTCAGGATTTGAAGTCATGGTTAAGCGGAATTGCTGGAAACTCTTTTTTAATGTGAATAGTGTTTCTCCTGGAATGCTGTTTGCAGCAGCAAAGCTTGTTCCTGAGATTAATATGACAATGCTTGCGAGAACAGCAGAAAGCATTCTAAAGGAATTAAAGAACTGACCAACAAAGGATCGATTCTGTTGATGTTCTAAGTATAGTTTTCTTTTTGCTGGGGTTGGTACTGCTTTAAGGGGTAGGGAAGAAACTGTTTTAACCATAGACAACATTGAAGCAAGCTCTTCTTGAACATTTTGCGGGTAATCAGAAACCACCAGAGAAATATTTTCTCCGTTTTGTATCCTACTAATCGCGTGGTCTAGGTATTGTTCAATTTGTGATTGCATTTTTAGGTTGTTGGCTTGGTGATTTTAATTGTTGCTCTTTGTACTCTAAGAAAAGTTCTTGTAGTTTTTGAATTGCTCTGTGCTGAGTTACTCTGATTGATCCCTCGGTTCTTGAAATGAGCTCTGATATTTCATCGTTATCCATTTCTTCCATGAATTTAAGTTTAACGACAATCTGTTGTTCAGGAGTAAGCTTTTTAAGGAGTTCTAGGAATATCTTTCTTTCTATTACTGTGTTTGCGTCTTCGTTAAGATTTTCTTCTGATTCTAAGATGTTTGAAACATCTTCTAGATTAACGAGTTCTCTTTTCTTTCTATAGTGGTCTATGATCAGGTTTTTAGCTATCTGATACAACCAACCACTAAAAGACTCTTCTTTAACACTTGATATTTTAATCCATGCTTTAATGAAGACCTCTTCTGTTAGATCTTCTGCCAGTTCTTTGTGGTTTACTCTAAAAAAGATGAATTTGAATATCTTTTCAAAGTAAAGTTCATAGATCTGACCAAAAGCAGGTTCTTCACCCTGTTTTGCTCTGAAGACCAGAAGCCTCTCTCTTTCTGTGTCTTTTCTCGGGATTCTAGATTGTCCTCGATTATCGGACATATATGGTGCTAACTTATTAGACGTTTCAATTAAGTAATTGTTACTAATTATACCACTCTTTGGGTATATTACGGTATATTCTTCAGATTTAGGCAAGTTTTTGCTAGTATATTGATATATGAAGGCAATGACTTTTAAAGATCGGGTATACAAAGTTGTTTCAAGGATTCCAAAAGGGAAAACCCTAACCTATGGTGAGGTTGCTGAGCTTGCTGGGAGTCCAGGAGCATTTCGTGCTGTTGGAAATATTATGAGTAAGAACTGGGATCTAAAGATTCCATGTCATAGGGTTGTTAGGGCAGATGGTAAACCAGGAGGGTATAACAGAGGGAGAGGGAATAAGGTTCGAATATTAAAAAAAGAAGGAGCAATATGAATAAAGAGTTTAAAGAAAAAGAAAAGCGCTTAGGTAAAGAATTAAGGATTCAAAGCATTGGGTATATTGTCGCAGCTCTTGGTTTGGTTGTTGGTCTTTCTTGGAATGATGCAATTAAGTCTTTGATTGATCATTTTTTCAAAACCGAAGGTTCTGGGATAACCGCGAAGTTTGTTTATGCGATTGCAATTACTGTTTTGATTATTCTTTTGAGTCAGTTTTTGATGCGTTTGGGTAGAAAGGAAGAATAACAAAAAACCCCGGTTCCCCGGGGTTTTAAAATGTTTTGTTTTAGAATACTTTTCCGGGCTTCCAAGGCGTTCCAAGCATTGGAAGGATGTATCTGTCTAATCCAACCCAGCCAGCAACTCTCCAGGCAAGGATTATGAAAAGCTGAAGGAAAAGCAGTATGGGGTTTACGCTTACTGTTCCTGCAAGGAGAAAGTTCATGTTCATGAAGCTTCCAAAGAAAGCAGCAATTCCCGTGAATATTCCTAGGATTAAAGCAACACCCACAAGGATTTCGCCATAAGTGACTAGGTATGAAAAGCCAACAGTATGTTGGGTTACAAACCCGCTTAAGAAATCAGCATACCAGCCTGAAACATCAGGATGCAGTCCCGATGTTTTGTTTAAAGCGCCTGTTACAAATCCTTGAACTGCAACTCCGGCTTTTGAACCCACCCAGACTGGGCTTTCTAGTTTTTCCCAGCCAGCAATGAGCCATGACCACCCGACGTAGACTCTGATTATTAACCAGATCCAACCATAGCTTGTATTTGCAAAAAGGTGTTTTGCAAATAGCGGCTCTGGTATGTGCACTGCTTGTGTTTGTGACATATTTTTTGTTTAATTATTTTGTTTAATTATTCAGTTGTTACGCCTTCAAAGTGTTCTGAGTCTTGTTCTGCTTGTTGTTTTGTTTGATGAATTGTTTGATCTTTGTGGTGTGGCGGAGAATATATTGTGTATAGTTTTAAGCTATCTGTTTTTGATGTATTAATGATGTTGTGTTTAGCGCCTGTTGGGACAATAACCGCGTCACCATCAGAAACTGTCTGTTCGTTTCCGTCTATTAAAACCTTTCCATTCCCTTTTTCAAATCTAAAGAATTGGTCTGATTCATCATGTGTTTCCTCACCAATTTCTTCTAGTGGTTTAAGGCTCATTAAAACAAGCTGTGAGTGTTTTCCTGTGTAGAGTACTTTTCTAAAGTTTTCGTTTTGTATGGTAAGTTTTTCTATGTTGTCTTTGTATCCATGCATATTTTTGTTATTTAATAAACACGGTTGCTAAAACACCAGCAGTAACTAACAGACCGCCAGTTACATTTCCAAGGGTTGGTTTTTCTCCAAGGAAGATGAAAGCAAGTAGAATTGTTAGAGCAACGCTTAGTTTGTCTATTGGTGCGACTTTTGAAGCCTCACCAAGTTGTAATGCTTTGTAGTAGAAAAGCCAGGAAAGTCCTGTTGCGATTGCAGAAAGGATTATGAAGGTGTATGAATATTTTGAGATCTTTAAAACATCAGAAGCATTTCCTTGCATGAAGACAATTCCCCAAGCAAAGATCACAATGATTATTGTCCTGATCGCAACAGCTAGGTTGCTATCAACCCCTTTTATCCCTATTTTTCCAAATATTGCAACTAAGGAAGCAAAGAAAGCAGAAAGAATCGCGTAGATTACCCAGTTCATGTTTTCTCGTTTAATTTCCCTTTAATTATACACCCCAGGAGAAATAATCGCCAAAAGATTCTTTTTTTGCTATGTTTGAAGTATGAAGACCCTAATTATGGGAGCTGGAAAAATAGGGAAGGCAATTCAAAGCGGCTTTAAATCAGACGTTGCTTTTGAGTTTTGGGACAAGGATTCAAGTAAGGTTGAAAATCAAAGGAGTATTGAAGAAGCGGTTTCCTCTGCTGATCTTGTTTTCCTCTGTATCCCTTCAACGTGTTTGTTTGAAGCGATTAATAGCTTGAAGGGACATATTAAATCAAATACTTTTGTTGTTTCATTAACAAAAGGAATTGAATCTAATACATCTAAGTTTGCAGCAGAGCTTTTCCCTGAATATTTTCCAAAAGAAAACTTTGCATTGCTTTCAGGACCAATGCTTGCAGATGAGCTTATTGCAGGAAAAAAAGGAAGCGCTGTTGTTGCGTCAGCAAACACGAAAATCTTTGAAGCCTTAAAGAATACTTTTAGAGACGACTTTTTAAACTTAGAATATTCTTCAGACGTGTATTCTGTTTCAATGTCCGGAGTTTTGAAGAACATATATACAATTGCGATCGGGATTGCAGATGGTTTAGGTTTTGGTAAAGATCAAAAAGGGGAACTTTCTTCCCGAGCAATTTCAGAGGCAATGCTAGTTATTAAAGAGCTTTCTGGGGATCCTGAGATTTTCTTAGGAACTGCTGGAGTTGCGGATTTTGTTGCAACATCAACAAGCTCTGATTCAATGAATTTTAAAGCAGGAAAGTGTATTGCGGAGGGGAATGAATATCCTGTTAGTGAGGGTATTCATTCACTTCCATTGCTTGTTTCAAGGTTAAAGGATGTTTCTAAATTTCCTTTGCTGAATAGTATTAATGAAATTTTACTTAAGAGAAGACGACCAGAGAATTTAATTTAAGTTCGTTTTAGTTAATTATTAACATGAGAGGTTAATAGTATGACAAACGGATTATTAAAACATAGGCTAGAAAAATTAAGAGATTTCATCTCAGAGCATAAGCTCGCTGTCATTGCGACAGTTGATCCACACTACTGTTTACCACAAGCCGCAGTGGTAGGATTTAGTATTGGTAAACATTTTGAGTTGTATTTTGGAACTTCGGTATATACCAGGAAATATATAAATATACAGAAAAATCCACGAGTTGCTCTTGTTATTGGTTGGACTAAAGGAAAGACTGTGCAGTATGAGGGGGAAGCAGTTGAATTAACAGCTGAAGAGATTTTGGAGTACAAACAAAACGCCCTTGGTGATGTTCCATCAATTGCAAAGTATATGCACGACGAGGAGATGGTTTTTTACAAGGTTAAACCTAAGATGATTAAGTATTCAGATCTTTCAGTTGATCCTTGGGAAGTTTTTGAGCTTGAAAGATTTAATTAGGGGATTTTAAAAACCTCTTTAAACACATTCTGCAATATCGATTCATGGTTTATTTAGACACTATTCCTATCCCTTTATAATTATACATCAACGGCTTATTTTTTTCGTGGAATTGTGAAAGTCTTTGAATATTGAATCCCGCCGAACGGATTATTTTTTCTATATCTCGATTTAGATGACAATTGCCTGTAAAGTATTTTGTAAATGGAGTCAGAATATTTTGTAAGGCACGCATTAAGGGGTTGGGTGATATACCGTGATCAATGAAAATAAAGTGTCCGTTTGGACGAAGAACCCTAGCTGTTTCTTTAAGGGCCTCTTCTGGTTTTTCGATACTGCACAGTGTCCAGGTAGAGATAACAGTGTCAACGGAACTATCAAATAGTGGGATATGTTCTGCGCTGGCATTCAGAAATTCCATAGGGAATGATAATGATTCTGCGCGTTTTTTAGCCATACTAATCATCTCTTTAGATGGCTCAAGTGCGTATAGTTTTGAGATGCTCTTGTAAAAAGGAAGATTATGCCCTGCTCCAATTCCAATTTCAAGAACAACACCAGAAGCTAAATCAATGACCCATGGTCTTAATTTTTCAATCTCAGCGGAACCCATAGCAGAGTTTAGTAATCTAGGTAGTATGTGTTTTTTGTATATGCCCATAAAAGAAGTAAGGGTTCTTTAGATTTAAGACATCAAGTTTTTGAATACTAAATATTCTTGGCAGTATATGGTAGTTAAGTATTATTGAGATGTTTCTGTTTTTTAAATAAAGCTTCTGTGGTCGCTTTGTTTATGCGTAAGTTTGGGTTTTTGGCTATGCGTTCTTTTTCTCTTGCTATAACTTCATCTGGCAGAGTCATATAAACTCTATCGTGAGAGAAAAATGTAGCCCTGACTTCTCCTTTATCTCGTGCTTTCTCTTGAGCTTCGTCAATCTTTTTATGGACCGTCTGACCTTCATGATGTAATGAACCATCCTCGTTGTATACATCTTGTGCTAAAAAACCAAACTTTTTGTGAAAAGGAGCGGAAAAACCCGGATCCTCCACGACATCCCAACTGTTTTGTTTTAAACTAGTTACATTTAATTGGACCCTGCCCTGATATCCTAATTGCAAAGATCTCTCTACAGCTATTTGATGAAGTGCGCGACCTAGTCCTTTATAAACTTTTACATGGCGATCAAATATTTCTGTGTGCATCGCTTCTACAAAAAGTGTTCCTGGGCGATTATTCGGATCACTACCGTATTGACCCTTTGGGTTGAATTTTCCCTCGTTCGCAGGAACTTCTTTAAGT
>JBBTQQ010000011.1:0-38740 GCA_038065615.1 Patescibacteria group bacterium
AAAACGCCTCACCAGATATTTAATGAGGGTGTTGCGCTAGAATGTTGAATGTAGCACTTTTAGGTTTTCTTGAGTTTTTGTATTTTCCTTACCTCTGTAATCCTGTCTCTAATAGTTGCTGCTTTTTCATATTCTAAGTTTCTTGCAGCAAGATCCATCTGTTCTTCAAGCTCTTGAATGTAATATCGAATTTCGTTTTTGTCCATATTACTTACATCTGCCTTGTCTAATGCTTCTTCAACAACTTTAGATCCTGAGAGACGGTTATCTTTAATTGCTTTTTGAATTGTTTTAGGGGTGATGCCGTGTTTTGTGTTGTATGCTTCTTGTGTTTTTCTTCTGCGCTTTGTTTCTTCAATCGCAGCTTTCATTGATCCAGTTATTCTGTCAGCATACATAATTACGTGACCCTGAAGATGTCTTGCTGCTCTTCCCATGATTTGCATCAACGCAGTCTCGCTTCTTAAGAAACCTTCTTTGTCTGCATCAAGAATTGCAATTAAAGAAACTTCAGGCAAATCTAATCCTTCTCTAAGTAAATTAATTCCAACAACAACGTCATATATTCCAAGTCTTAAGTCTCTAAGAATCTCTAATCTTTCAAAAGTATCAATCTCTGAGTGGAGATAGTGTACAGCAATATTTAACTCTTTCATGTATTCAGCAAGCTCTTCAGCCATGCGTTTAGTTAAAGTAGTAACTAAAATACGCTGGTGTTTTTTAACTCGTTCTCTAACTTGTTCAACAAGATCATCAACCTGATTCTTTATCGGCTTTATCTCAATCGTTGGGTCAAGAAGCCCAGTTGGACGAATCAACTGCTCTGCTATTAATTCTTTTCCCTTTGCTGTTCCTGCTCCGGTTTTTGCAAGCTCATACTTTGCTGGCGTTGCTGAAACATACACTACCTGGTTAATCTTTTTTTCAAATTCCGCAAATTTTAATGGTCTGTTGTCTAAAGCAGAAGGAAGTCTAAAACCATAATCAACCAAGGTTTGTTTTCTACTGCGGTCTCCTTCATACATTCCACCGATTTGAGGAATAGTCATGTGCGATTCATCAATGAACATCAGAAAGTCGTCTGGGAAATAGTGGAGGAGGGTAGAGGGGGGTTCTCCAGGAGTTCTGAAATCAAGATGTCTGGAATAGTTTTCGATACCATTAACAAAACCCTGTGTTTGTATGGTTTCTAGATCAAAACTGGTTCTTTGTTCCAAGCGTTGTGCTTCTAAGAGTTTGCCTTGTTTTTTAAGGGTTTTGAGTTGTTCGTTTAATTCCCCCCTTATGTTATCCATTGCTTTCTGGAGTTTTTCTTGAGGAGTAACAAAGTGTTTCGCAGGAAATATTTGAAAACTCTCTAAGTCTTGAATATCTTCACCAGTCAAAATGTCGTGTTCTGAGATTCTTTCAATTTCATCACCAAAAAAAGAAAGACGAACAACAATTTCTGATGATGCCGGAATTATTTCCAAGACATCGCCCCGGATTCTGTAAGTGCCTCTTTTTAAATCAATATCATTTCTGCTGAACTGAAGATCAACTAATCTTCTAAGTAAGGTGTCTCGTTTAATTTTCATTCCTTTTTTCAGTTCTAGAGAAAGTTCAAGATAGTCTTCGGGGTTACCTAAACCATAGATACAAGAAACTGAAGCAACGATTAAAACATCTTTACGGGTAAGAAGACTTTGTGTCGCAGCATTTCTTAAACGATCAATTTCTTCGTTTATCTGAGTTTCTTTTTCAATATATGTGTCAGTTCTAGGAACATATGCTTCTGGTTGATAGTAGTCGTAATAGGAAACAAAGTAATGCACAGCATTGTTAGGAAAAAATTCTTGAAATTCAGAAGCCAGTTGTGCTGCTAGCGTCTTGTTATGTGAAATGATTAAGGTTGGTTTTTGGATCTCTTGAATGATGTTTGCCATAGTAAAAGTTTTCCCAGAACCAGTAACTCCTAAAAGCGTTTGGTCTCGATTTCCTTTTTTAATCGACTTAACCAACTTTGATATTGCATCCGGTTGATCACCAGCTGGTTTGTAAGGAGAGTGTAATTCGAACATATATTCCATTCTAACTGCTTAAAGAAGTAGAGTAAATAGCGGTATTTCCTTTAACCCTTTTTGTATATATAATTAACATATGATTGGATATATAAAAGGAAAAATAATCGGAAAAAATGAGCAATCTGTGCTTCTAGAAAATAACGGTATTGGTTACAGGGTTTTTTCAACTCCGCAGGTTTTAACACAAGACATTGGTCAGGAGATAGAGCTACACACTTATCTACAGGTTAGAGAAGACGCTTTTTATCTTTTTGGGTTTCAAAGTGCTGCTGAATTAGCTTTTTTTGAGCTTTTGACCACTGTTTCCGGGGTTGGTCCTAAAGTGGCTCTTTCTGTGCTTTCTGCAGGAGATCTTGAGTTAATTAAAGGAGCAATTGTTTCCCAGGACGCTGCTGTATTTACCAAAGTTGGTGGTGTTGGAAAGAAAACCGCAGAAAGAATAATCGTGGAGTTAAAAGAAAAGCTTTCTGGAAGCTTTACTGTTACAGGACTTGGAAAGTCAGACGATCTTTTGGGAGCGTTAGAACAGCTTGGATATTCTGTTAGAGAGATAAAGGAAGTGTTAAACAAGATTGATCATACATTACCAATTGAAGAAAAATTAAAACAAGCTTTGAAATACTTGGGGAAATAACGGGGATGCAATTACGAGAGTTTACAGAAGAACAGAGCACGGCGTATCAATCATTGGTGCAAATCAATGGTTGTTTTTTGCAAGACTGGCAATGGGGTGAGTTTCAAAAAAGCATTGGTAAAAAAGTTTTTCGTTTTGGAATAGAGGAAAATGGGGTACTAATTTTTTGTGCTCAAGGATATTTGCAAAGAATAAAAAATAAGTCATATTTCTTTTTGCCATATGGACCAACATTAAAACCAGAAGTACTTTCTCGCTTTGAAGAGATATTTAAATTCTTTTGTGCGGAGCTAAAGAAAATACATCCAGATTTAATCTTTGTTAGATATGAACCCTTTTTTGATGTAATTGTTAATGGCGCAAAAAAGAGTATTGATTTAAATCCACATAAGACTTTAATATTAGATCTTCACAAAGCAGAAGAAGAGCTACTTTCTTCAATGCATCCTAAAACCAGATACAATATTAAAGTAGCAGTTAAACATAATATAGCGATACAAGAGGAAAATGAATTAAAACCAGAAGCGCTAGATCTCTTAATTCAAACTTCGAAACGAGCTGGCATCAGGGGTTTTAATCCAGATTACTATACTCAACTAGTAAAATATTTTTCATCGAACAAAGATATTTCTGTGAAAGTATATACTGCGTCACATGAAGGTGAATTGTTAGCAGTTAATATTATTCTCGAATACAAGCATGGATATATTAAGAACCTTGGAACATATTTGTTTGGTGGATCATCAGATATAAAGAGAAATTTAATGGCACCATATCTTTTGCATTGGCATGTAATTCAAGGATTAAAGAGACAAGGTTTTGAAAAATATGATTTTTGGGGTGTAGAAGAAGAACCAAAACACCCATGGCATGGGTTTAGCAAGTTTAAGCTTGGATTTGGTGGAGAGATCATAAAACACGGGGGAACATGGGATTACGTATTAAACCCAGCGTGGTATAATATATATATATTCATTAGAAAATTAAACAGATTCATCAAATGAAATACAAAATTTGCGTTTCAGGTTCAGCAGCAAACAATTGCGGACCGGGTGCATTCAAGAAGTCTTGGGAGGTAGGCAGGGAGATAGCAAAACAGGGGGCAGTGTTAGTAACAGGTGCAACAATCGGCATTCCAGAGTGGGCTGCTCGAGGCGCAAAATCTGTTAAAGGTTTTTCAATAGGTCTTTCTCCTGCGGGAAGTATGCGTGAACATATTCGCAAATACCACCTTCCAACAAGCCACATGGACATTATCGTATACACAGGTTTTGACTATTCCGGGAGAAATTTACTCTTAACTCGTTCTTCAGACGCAGTCATTGAAATCTGTGGTCGTGTTGGAACCTTAAATGAATTCACCATTGCCTTTGAAGATCGTAAACCAATCGGAGTTTTGTTAGGTACAGGTGGCGCAGTTGAAGAGATTCCACATATCTTAAAAGTTGCAAAGCGTGGAAGCAAAAACGTCATCTATGATACTGATCCAATAAGATTGGTTAAAAAAGTCATCAAAGCAGTTAAAGAGCAAAACCGATCCATAGAAAAACAAGAACTTAATGTTAGAAATAGAAGAAATACTTCACCAGAATAATTAGTTTAGGAAAATGCAATTTTTTCTTAACATCATCAAATTAATATTGCCGAAACCTTGGCTTAAAAAAATCCGTCCGTTTGGGCACGGATTTTTAGCATGCCTTGCAGCTATTTGGTACGGATTCCCCGCAAGAAAGATGACAGTTATAGGTATAACTGGGACAAGTGGAAAATCAACCACCACACAGATACTTTCAAAGATATTAAATCAAGCGGGTAAACAAACCGGATACATAACAACAGTAGAATTCTTTGATGGAAGAAAAACAACCTTAAACAAACACGGGCTGAGCATGCCAGGAAGATTTTTGCTTCAAAGAGAACTAGCTGAGATGGTTGCAGTTGGTTGTACTCATGCAATAGTTGAATGTACTTCAGAAGGGCTTTCTCAAAACAGACACTTGGGTATTGATTTTGATATTGCATTAATAACCAACTTAACCGAAGCTCATCTTGAAGCACACGGTGGTTTTGAAAACTACAAACAAGCAAAAGCAAAGCTTTTCAAAGCACTAGAACACTCAAAAAAAAAGCACAAGATCATTGGTGTAAACTTAGATGACAAGCACTCAAGTTTCTACGGTGCTTTTAAAGCCGCAGAAACATTCGGTATATCATTAAAAGACAGTAAACTAAAACAACAACATAATTCAACAGAATTTCAATTTAACGGTAATATTTTCAAGGTACACCTACCAGGAGAATTCAATGTATACAATGCTTTAATGGCAGTTGCTTGTGCTTACAAACTTGGGGTTAATGACCATATAATCGTTCAAAAAGCACTTGATCAAATCGTTGAAATACCAGGCAGAATGCAGTTAATTCAAAACCAAAAGGGGATTAAAGTATACCTAGACTATGCTCCAGAACCAGCTGGCATGAGCAGTGCCTTAAAGGCCGTTGCTTCAATGCCACATGCTAAATTAATTCATGTTTTTGGTTCAACTGGTGGACACAGGGATTCATCAAAACGTTTTGAGTTTGGAAAAATCTCCTCGAATTATGCTGATGTAATAATCATCACAAACGATGATGTATATGATTCAGATCCTGAAGAAATTGCAGGAGACATTGAAAAGGGGATTGCAACCAACCCAAATCGAAAAGAAAACATTAAAGTTTTAACAGTGTTAGATCGTAAAGAAGCAATACGAGCCGCAATACAATTTGCTCAAAAAGAGGACATTCTAATCATCACAGGGAAAGGATCTGAACAGTTCTTGGTATTACCAGGGAATGAAAGAATAGAATGGGATGAAAAAAGAATCATTGAGGAGTTGTTAAAATGATTTTGTATATAAACAGCGCGGATTTTCAAAAACTACATTTTGCTTTAATCGGAGAAAAGATAAAGCAGAAGAAGATTTCAATATCTCATCCAGAGTTAGAAAAAACAACAGAACGTCTTGAAACATTCCTTAAAGAACAAAAAACTAAATTACAAGAGATTGAGAAAATAATAGTTGTTGTTGGAAAAGGATCTTTTACTGGAGTTAGACTTGGTATTTCTATTGCTTTAGCATTTGCAGATGCTTTAGGTATACAAGCGTATGCTGTTGATCAAAAAGAAAACCCTTCTGACCTAAAAGGGTTGTTAAAGAAAAAAATGGTTCAGATTAAAGCGGGATACAATCCAGAGTATGCAAATGAACCAAATATAACTAAAAAGAACTAGTCTTGTTTTAACTTTGTTGTGTATCGTAAGATAATCATAACTATTACTAGCCATACTCCCAAGCCAAGAAGGTCGGGGAGTGTTTGTTTTAAAGTCCACTCCTGAACGAAGTTGTTACGCATTCCTTCAGCAAGATAAGTTACTGGTAACTTGGAAGCAATGGTTTTTAAAACAACCGGCAGGTTATTCGTTGGAAAGAATATATTGCCTAAGAAAGTAAACAACAAGTTCAATATTGTAGTTATTGGAGCTGCTTCTTCATAGGTTTTAGCAAAACTAGAAACCGCAAATCCAATTCCAAGAAAAACCGCTCCTCCCATAATCATCAAAAGAAGAATTGCTAGACCACTCCCTGGAATAGATGTTTTAAAGTACCAAATACCAATAGATACGATCAATCCAATTTGAATTGCCATTAAAACAAGCCTTGAAGCAATCAAAGAACCAAGCATCTCAAAGTTAGAAAGTGGTGTTACTAATAGTCTTTTAATGACTCCACGGGCCTTTAAATCAACAAGCCAATAGGCAAGAGAGAATATTCCTGTCTGCATTATCGTCATAGCAATAATGCCTGGAAGAAGATATTCGGAATATGTAATTGTGTTGCTTCCAGGAGCGTTTCCACTAATCTTGCTGATTGCTAAATACAAAAATACTGGAAGAAAAATATTAAAGAATAACCCTCTCCAGTTACGGTAGAGCATTCTAAAGTTTGTTAAGAAAAGTTGCCAGAAAGACATAAACATTTAAAATTACTCCTCAGAATAGGCATGGCCTGTTAAGTGTAAATATACGTCTTCTAGTTTTGCTGTTTTCAAGTTTAAAAATTTGTATTCAATATTGCTAGATTTTAATTTTTGTACAATGGCTGGTAATTCTTCTATATCTCCAAGATCAAGAGTTACTTTCGGATATTCTTCTTTTAGATTCTCAACTGATTTAAACTGATTAAAAAAATCTTTAGGCATTGGTGCCTCAACAAAAAAGCTTAACTTGTAAAGACGATTTGAAGAAGCAATCAATCCTTCAGGACTGTCCATCTTCAGTATTTTTCCTGAATCCATAATAGCAACACGGTTACATAGATATTCAGCTTCTTCCATGTAATGAGTTGTCATAACAATTGTTATGTTTTGCTTGTTTAGTTCTTTAATAAAGTCCCACATTTCTCTTCGAGCTTGTGGATCCAGACCAGTTGTGGGTTCATCGAGAAAAAGAATCTCTGGTTTATGAACTAAAGCTGTTGCAATAGTGAAGCGTTGTTTTTGTCCACCAGATAATGATTTAACAACACTCTTACCGCGGTCTTCTAACCCAACGTGTTTAAGTAATTCAATTGGATCAATTTTTTCTTTGTACAAACTTGCAAACAGAATTAGGAGTTCTTCTAAGTTTAAGTAATTTAAATACTCGCTGCTTTGCAATTGAACGCCAATTCTTTTTTTAATCAAAGCACTTTGAGTTAGATTGTCTAACCCAAGCACATTACAAGTACCAGAGCTTTGCTGTTTTAACCCCTCTATGATTTCGAGTGTGGTTGTTTTTCCAGCCCCATTTGGACCTAGAATTCCAAAGATTTCATTGCGATGCACTTCAAAGCTGACGCCTTTTAATGCTTGGACGTCTTTGTATTCTTTTTTTAAGTCTTTAACAATAATAACCTTTTCGTTTTTCTGCATGCGTATATTATACCCCATATGAATTAAAGAGGTTCGCCTTGCGTTTTGTATCATTTGGTGTTTTAACTGTTGATTTTTGACGTGATTTTCAAAAAAATGAAAGAGTGGATAATTAGTTGGGGATATGTTAGGGATGAAATGTGTGTAATTATGTCATTTCTTGGCTTGGTTAAGCCAAAAAACCTCTTTTCCTTGACATTTTCCTTCTTAGCTACCTACTTGACAATATAGCCAAAACAGGTATAATTCCATTATGCATTTTCGCCCAATTTTTTAAGCCTAACTAGAAAGGTCCATTTTCCGTTTGGGGAATGGAGAGTTTTTATATGCCAAAAAAAGCCACAATGGCACAGGTTTTGGTCCGAACAGGCCAACAGAAAAGCACTCGTAAGTTCTTTTCTACTCTCCATGAGGTCACTGAGCTTCCACATTTGATTGAAGCACAACTGAACTCATACAAGTGGTTCCTGGAAAAGGGTTTGAAGGAGTTATTAGCAGAGATAACCCCTATTAAAGACTTTACCGGCAAGAATCTAGAAATGTATTTTGGAGATTGTTTTTTAGACAAATCAAAATACGATGAGAAAACAGCTCGCGAAAGAAATACTACATTTGAAGCTCCGCTGTACTGTAGCGTTAAGCTCGTAAACAAAATAACAGGCAAGACAAAAACCCAAGACGTATATTTGGGTGATTTTCCATTAATGACACCAAGAGCAACGTTTGTAATCAACGGAGTTGAGCGTGTTGTTGTTTCCCAGTTAATAAAATCTCCGGGAGTTTTCTTTACAGCGGAGAATTCAAGAGGAAAAAATTACTATGGTGCAAAAGTAATTCCTAACCGCGGCGCTTGGTTAGAATTAGACACAGACGCAAACAATGTCATCGGAGTAAAGATTGATAGAAAGAGAAGAATTCCAATCACCGCGCTACTTCGTGTTTTTGGTTTGTCTACAAACGAAGAAATTTTAGCTACATTCGCAGATATTGATACTGATCCTGATAACAAGTACATTGCTTCAACTTTAGAAAAAGATGCATCTACAAATGCAGACGAAGGATTTAAAGAAGTCTACAAGAGAATTAGACCAGGAGACTTAGCAACAGTTGATAACGCAAAGAGCTTAATTTCTGCAATGTTTTTTAACTATGACAGATACGATCTTTCAGAAGTCGGACGTTACAAGTTGAACCAAAGATTAAACATGCCAGAAACTGAAAGCAGAATTCTAAGCAAAGAAGATTTGGTTGCAACAATTAGAGAAATAATAAGATTAAACAATGTTCAAGGGTTAGCAGATGATATTGACCACTTGGCAAACAGACGTATTAGATCAGTGGGCGAACTGATCCAGACCCGTTTCCGTGTTGGCCTTGCTCGTATGGCAAGAATTGGAAAAGATCGCATGAGCCTTGCTGATTTAGATACAGTTACTCCTGCTCAGTTAATACACGTCAGACCAATTGTTGCTGCAATGCAAGAGTTCTTCTCTTCGTCTCAGCTTTCTCAATTCATGGACCAAACAAATCCTTTGGCAGAACTTGAACACAAGCGCAGACTCTCAGCAATGGGACCAGGTGGTTTGTCCAGAGAAAGAGCTGGTTTCGAAGTTCGTGATGTTCACCGTTCTCACTACGGCAGACTCTGCCCTATTACTACTCCAGAAGGTCCAAACATTGGACTTGTTGCTCACTTAGCTACATATGCAAGAATCAATGATTTTGGTTTCATTGAAACTCCTTACAGAAAAGTAAAGAAAACAGCAAAGAATGACGGTAAAGATGCGGTTGGTGAAATCGCAGTAAGCGATATTGAGGGAATCATCAAAGAAGATGGTGTCATCACAGAAGCTCAAGCAAAACAACTTCAAAAACATGACGATATACTCGAAATTCGAATCAAAGCAAGAGCAACAGACAAGATTGAACACCTTGATGCTTATGAAGAAGAGAAATTAATCATTGGTCAGGCAAACATTAAAATAGACGAAAAAGGGCACTTCAGCGAAAGAAGAACTTCTGTTCGTGTTCACGGTGAACCTTCAATTGCTGATACAAATGATATTGATTATTTAGAAGTTTCTCCTAAACAAATCATTTCTGTAACAACGTCATTAATTCCTTTCTTAGAACACGATGATGCAAACCGCGCTTTAATGGGATCAAACATGCAAAGACAAGCTGTCTCTTGTATAAAGCCGAGCGCTCCAATAGTTGGAACTGGAATGGAAAGAAAAGCAGCGTATGACTCAGGACAAGTAATTCTTTCAGATGTTGACGGAGAAGTTGTTTCAGTAGCAGGTAACAAAATTATAGTTGAAGATTCAGAATCAGGAAAGAAAAAAGTTTACGATCTACTAAAATTCGTTAGAACAAACAGCGGTACAGCAATAAACCAGATTGTAAGAGTTAACAAAGGCGACAAAGTAAAAAAAGGTGATCTACTTGCAGATGGTGCATCCACTGAAATGGGTGAGCTCGCTTTAGGACAAAACGTTCTTGTTGCTTTCATGTCTTGGCAAGGATACAACTATGAAGACGCTATCATCCTTTCAGAGCGTGTTGTTAAAAGAGACCTATACTCTTCAGTACACATAGAAGATTTCAAAGTAGATGTTCGTGATACCAAGTTAGGACCGGAAATAATCACAAGAGATATTCCAAACGTTGGTGAGGAAAAACTTAAAGATTTAAATGAAAGCGGAGTCATCCGTATAGGAGCACAGGTAAAAGCAGGAGACATCCTTGTTGGTAAAATTACTCCAAAAGGAGAAACAGATCTTACTGCAGAAGAAAAACTTTTGCGCGTAATCTTCGGCGAAAAATCTAGAGATGTTAAAGATACCTCACTTGTATTACCACATGGCGAATACGGTAAGGTTGTTAATATTAGAGAGTTTTCAAGAGAAAATGGTGATAAGCTACCAAGTGGAGTTATCCGTTCAATCCAGGTTTCAGTTGCAGTCTTAAGAAAAATTCAAGTTGGTGACAAAATGGCAGGAAGACATGGAAACAAAGGTGTTGTTTCAAAAGTTGTTCCAATAGAAGACATGCCACACTTAAAAGACGGTACCCCAGTAGACATCATCTTAAACCCGCTCGGTGTTGCTTCCCGTATGAACCTAGGTCAGATATTAGAAACACATCTAGGTCTTGCAGCAAAGAAACTTGGTTACATAGTAGCAACCCCAGTTCTCGATGGTATTACAGAAGATCAAATCAAAGGTGAGTTAACAAAAGCAGGTTACCCAACAGATGGTAAAGTTGATGTCTTTGATGGTAGAACCGGAGAAAAATTTGACGAAAGAGTTACTGTTGGATACACATACATGTTAAAACTACACCACTTAGTAGATGACAAGATGCATGCTCGTTCAACAGGTCCTTACTCCTTAATTACCCAGCAACCTCTTGGTGGTAAAGCTCAGTTTGGTGGACAGAGATTCGGAGAAATGGAAGTTTGGGCTTTAGAAGGATATGGTGCAGCTCATACATTACAAGAAATGATAACTATAAAATCAGACGATGTTGTTGGTAGAAGCAAAACTTACGAAGCAATCGTTAAAGGTGAACCAATCAAAAAACCAAACATTCCAGAATCATTCAGAGTTTTGGTTAAAGAACTTCAGTCCTTGTGTTTAGATGTTGATTTACTCGGTGCTGAAGGCGTCATAGAAGATGACTCTGAAATAAAAGAGTCAATCGAGGCTTCAGTGATGCAAGAAAAAGCTCCTGAACCAGAACCAGCCTTGGACTTTGCAGCAGATGGTGAAAAGGTCGCGGGAAAAGAAGGAAAAAAGAAGTCTAAGAAATAATCTTTAGAGAAAGAGACATATATGTTCACTCAATCAGATGAATTCAAAGGCGTAAGAATAAAATTGGCGAGTCCAGAGACAATCTTGTCTTGGTCTCATGGAGAAGTAACCAAGCCAGAAACAATCAACTACAGAACTCAGCGACCTGAGAAAGACGGTTTGTTCGATGAAAAAATCTTCGGTCCGATAAAAGACTGGGAATGCTATTGTGGTAAATACAAACGTATTCGTTACAAGGGTATTGTTTGTGATAAATGTGGCGTAGAAGTTACTAGAAGCGCTGTCAGAAGAGAACGCATGGGTCACATCAAACTTGCTGTTCCGGTTGCACACATTTGGTTTCTAAGAGGAGTTCCTTCAAGAATCGGTTCCATCTTAAACCTTTCAGTACAAGAGTTAGAAAAGGTCTTCTATTTCGCGGCATACATCATTACAAGAGTAGATGAAGACGCGAGAACCGCAACCATAGAACAAATAGAGGGCGAGTTCAAAACAAAGAAAAAAGAAATTGAAACTAAATACGAAACTTTAATAGCAAAAGCAAAGCAATTCAAAGATCCAAAGAAAGACCAAGACTTAGTCGCAGCTGGTATTGATGCTGAAGTAACTCGTTTACAAGAAGCTTGGAGAAAAGAACTTGAAACCTTAGAAACAATCAAAGATCAAGCAAGATCAGAATTAAAAGGCATCAAAAAGATGCAGATCATTTCTGAACTTGAATACAGAGATCTTTCCTTGAAATATGGTCCGGTTTTTGAAGCAGGCATTGGCGCAGAAGCAGTAAAAGGACTATTAGAAGCCATTAACATGGAGGAGCTTTCAAGAGAGCTTGATGCTGAACTTGTAGATACAGATGGCCTTGCAAGAAGAAAAGTTTTGAAGCGCTTGAAACTTGTTAAAAACATGATCACTGCAGGACTTCGTCCTGAGTGGGGATTGATTACAAACCTTCCAGTTATTCCACCAGATCTTCGTCCGATGGTTCAATTAGATGGTGGACGTTTTGCCGCATCTGATTTAAACGATCTTTACAGAAGAGTCATCAATAGAAACAATCGTTTAAAGAAACTTTTAGAAATCAAAGCTCCTGAAGTCATTACTCGTAACGAAAAGCGCATGCTTCAAGAAGCAGTTGATGCTTTAATAGATAACTCAATTAGACATGGAAAAGAAGTAACTGCATCAACAGGTCAAAAGAGAAAACTAAGATCTCTTGCTGACATGTTAAAAGGAAAGCAAGGTCGTTTTAGACAAAACCTTCTAGGTAAACGTGTCGACTATTCAGGACGTTCAGTTATCGTTGTCGGTCCTCACTTAAAACTACATCAGTGTGGAGTTCCAAAGAAAATGGCTCTTGAACTTTTCAAGCCTTTCGTCATTTCTAAACTAATCGGTAGAGAATACGCGCACAATGTTCGTTCAGCAAACAAACTCATTGAACAGGGTAAACCAGAAGTCTACGACATCTTGGAAGAAGTTACTAAAAACCACTATGTCTTACTAAACCGTGCTCCGACTTTGCACAGACTTGGTTTCCAAGCATTCCAACCAGTGTTAATTGAAGGTAAAGCTATTCAGCTTCACCCAATGGTTTGTGCTGCTTTCAACGCAGACTTTGATGGAGACCAGATGGCTATACACGTTCCATTAACAGAAGCAGCTCAAAAAGAAGCAAGAGAAATTATGGTTTCAGCACACAACCTGCTTAAACCAGCTTCAGGCGACCCAGTGATGACTCCTGACAAAGACGTTGTTGTAGGATGTTACTACATCACCAAATCACAGGATGGTATGAAAGGCGAAGGTAAAATCTTTACCTCTCCTGATGAAGCAATTATGGCTTACAGAAACGACATCATTCATGTTAAAGCAAAAGTAAAAATCAGAGTTGATGGAAAAATATTAGACACATCAGTTGGTCGTGTCATCTTCAACCAGCTCTTACCAAAAGAAATGGGTTTCAGAAACGAAGTTTTTGATAAAAAGAAACTTCAGGCTTTAGTTAGAGAAGCACACAAGATGTATGGTAATGATCTTACAGCAGAATTAATTGACCGTATTAAATCAACAGGTTTCTTCTATGCAACAAAATCAGGACTTTCCTGGGGCATGGATGACTTAAAGATTCCTGAGATAAAGCAGGAATTACTTGCAAAAGCTGATATACAAGTAGAACAAACATACCAACACTTTAGAGAAGGATTGTTAACAGAAGAGGAACGTAAAGCTCAGGTCATTGAAATCTGGTCTGGTGTCTTAGAGGAACTTTCAAAGAAAGTTACTCAATCAGTTGATCCTAATGGTTCTGTTAACTCCATGGTTGTTTCTGGAGCAAGAGGTTCTTTTGCTCAGGTTTCCCAGATGGCTGGTATGAAAGGCCTTGTGGTTAACCCAGCTGGTGATGTCATTGAACTTCCTGTTAAAGGATCATTCAAGGAAGGTCTTACTGTTTTGGAATACTTCATTTCAACTCACGGATCTAGAAAAGGAATGTCAGACACAGCCTTAAGAACAGCTGATGCTGGATACTTAACTCGTCGTTTAGTTGACGTTGCTCAAGATATTGTTGTTAATGCAGAAGATTGCGCAACTAAGGATTTCATAGAAGTAACAAGAGAGATGTCTGAAAAGATGAACAAAGATTTCGGCAAGAGACTTTTCGGACGTGTTGCAGCAGAAGATATCAAAGACAAAAACGGTAAAGTTATAGTTTCAAAAAACCAAGGTATTGATGAAGCAGACTCAAAGCTAATCGGTGATCCTGAATCAGGAATCAGTTCTGTAAAATGCCGTTCTGTTTTGAAATGTAAACTAGTCAGAGGTGTTTGCCGTAAGTGTTACGGATTTGACCTTGGATTCAACAAAATGGTTGAACTAGGAGCAGCAGTCGGTATTGTTGCAGCTCAAGCAATCGGTGAACCAGGAACCCAGCTTACAATGAGAACCTTCCATACAGGAGGTGTTGCAGGATTAGACATTACTCAAGGTTTGCCTCGTGTTGAAGAGCTTTTTGAAGCCAGAGAACCAAAAGGACAAGCTTTTGTTTCAGATATTGATGGCATTGCTTACATTAGCAAACTAAACAACAAAGAATACGCAATCCGAATTGAAGGCGCTGGCGCAGAAAAAGAAGAACATCTTCTAGGCGCAGCACATACTCAACTAAAAGAAGGTGAGCATGTTACAGAAAATGAAGCTCTTTACATTGATGAAAACGGTAAAGCTGAAAAAACAAAATCAGCGGGTATTGTCCACATTGAAAAAGACAAAGTCATAATCATCAAAGAATCAGAAGAACACCTAAGAGAATATCTTGTTCCAACATCCTTCTCTTTACTCATTAAAGACGGTGATCTAATTACCAAAGGACAGCAACTTACTGAAGGAAACTTAAACTTAGGACAGGTCCTTGCGCTAAGAGGAGTCCAGGATGCTCAGAACTACATTGTTCAAGAGGTCCAAGACATCTACGTTTCTCAAGGTCAGAACATCCATGACAAACACGTTGAAGTCATGGTTCGCCAAATGTTCTCTAAGATGCGCATTATAGATTCAGGAGATTCTGAATTTTTAATGGGTGATTTAATCGACAAGGCAAGACTTAATGATACAAACGAAAAGCTTACTGCTGATGGAAGAAAACCAGCACAAGCAGAACAGTTATTAATGGGTATTACCAAAGTATCCTTAAACACTGAATCATTCCTAGCAGCAGCATCCTTCCAGGAAACAACTCGTGTCTTAATCGAAGCAGCACTTGCTGGTAAGACAGACCACTTAAGAGGTCTTAAAGAAAATGTAATTATCGGTAAACTAATTCCTGCTGGAACTGGATTTAATCCACAAACCGTAGCAGAAGTAGATGCTGACCTGGTAGTTGCTCAAAGCGAAGAATAACCAAAAGAAAACAAAAAGACTCCGGAACCCCGGAGTCTTTTCTATTGCAGTCGTGTCCTCCACCGATAATATTTTACTGCATTTTAAATACTTTGGTCAACAAAGTGGTGGAAGTAAGGGGAATCGAACCCCTGGTCGTGTCTTGGTGGAGGACACAGACCGCCAGCCTGCTACTCCTATATTGTTTCCTTAATATATATACGCGGAAAAGATTAAATATTTATTAGAAAATAATTAAAAACCCCGGAATGTTCCGGGGTTTTTAAGGTCAATGTCCCTCATCGATTACATCATATCACCATTTTCCCATTCTGCAATCATGAGTAGGTTTTTTTGGTTTAAGTTGCTCCAGATTTCCTCTGTAACAAAGGGCATAAATGGATGTAATAGTTTTAGCGTTGTTTTCAATGTTTTAGCAAGAACAGCTTTGGTGTTTTCAGCAAGTTCTGGATTTTGCATTTGTGTTTTACTTGCTTCAATATATATATCAGCAAGTTCATGCCAGGTAAACTGATATGCTATCTGAGCAGCTTCATTCAACCTTAATCCTTCAATATTTTCAGTTATCTCTCCAGCAGATTGTTTTAGCTTAGACAAGATTTCTTTATCAGGGTCAGTTAACTTTGTCATATCAATTTCTGCCTCAAAGTTATCAGTATTACTTAAGATAAACCGGGAGATGTTCCAAAGCTTGTTAGCAAAGTGTTTCATTCCTTTAATCTTTTCTTCAGCAAGAGGAATATCATTTCCTGCTGCTGTTGAAAATATCAAGGCAATACGCAAAGCATCAGTGCCGTAAGTATCAATGACACCGAGAGGGTCAATTATGTTTCCCTTGCTCTTACTCATCTTTTGGCGATCTTTGTCACGAATCAAACCATGGAGATAGACGGTTTTAAAAGGAATGTCTACTAGTAGATACGAGGTCATCAAAACCATACGTGCTACCCAGAAGAACAAAATGTCATATCCAGTTTCTAAAACAGATGTTGGATGGAACAATTCTAAATCTTTGGTTTTATCAGGCCATCCAAGAGTTGAGAAAGTCCAAAGACCAGACGAAAACCAAGTGTCCAATGTGTCAGGATCTTGTTCCCATCCAGAATCTTTTGGTGCTTCAATATCACAATATATCTCATCTCCTTTATACCAAACTGGTATTTGATGACCATACCAAATCTGGCGACTGATGCACCAGTCTTTCAAATTATTAATCCAGTGGAAATATGTTTTCTGAAAATGTTCAGGATATATTTTAATCAACCCAGATTCAATAGCATGGCGCATTAATTTTTTCAGAGTAGCTTTTTCAGAGGTAGGGAAGTTAAGTTTTTGTTTTGAGCTTAATTCAAACTCTTTATTAACATCAATGAACCACTGTCTCATTATTTGAGGTTCAATAATTTCACCACCGCGGGAATTAGTGGCAATGCGATGAGAGTACTTTTCATCGATTTTCTCAATCAATCCTTTAGATTGAAGCTTTTCTATGATCAAAGGACGAGCTTTCTTAATATGTAACCCAGCAAACTCTCCAGCAATTGCTAAAAGCTTTCCTTTTTGATCAATAATCTGCTCATAATCAAGATTATGTCTTTGCGCTATCTCGTTATCAGTAGCATCATGCCGCGGAGTAATGGTCATTGCTCCTGTCCCAAACTCCATATCAATGGTTTCGTCTTTAATGACAGTTGCTTTAACAGAACCATTAATCCATTCAAGCTCAATTTGTTGACCATGCGTGTATTCTGAATATCTTTTGTCATCCGGATGCATGACAACATACTTGTCACCAAATTTAGTTTCAGGGCGAGCTGTGGCAATAGTGAAAGGACCATACTTTAAATAGTAGAGAGGGGAGATTTCTTCCTTCCATTCAATTTCATCATCAGAAACAGTTGTTTGCATTTTCGGATCCCAGTTAACCATTCTGTTCCCGCGATATATTAATCCAGCATCATACATTTTTTTGAACGCAGTTCTAACAGCAAGATTTCTTGCATCATCTAAGGTGTATGCTTCTCTGCTCCAATCAAGAGATGAACCAAGACGTTTTGTTTGCTCAATGATTGTGTCATGGCTTTCTTGAGCATATTGTTCAACGCGTTTCAAAAACTCCTCGCGTCCTAAATCATGGCGAGTTTTTTCTTCAGTTTTGTAAATCATTGCCTCAACCTTGGACTGAGTTGCAATAGCAGCATGGTCAGTTCCAGGAAGCCACAAAGTTTTAAACCCAGACATCCTATGGTATCTGATTAAGATATCTTGAATTACCAACATTAGCGCGTGGCCAGTGTGCAAAATACCAGTAACATTTGGTGGAGGCAGTACGATGTTGAAAGGTTTCGTTCTTTCGCCAGGCAAATTATCCGGATTAAAATATCCAGAGTCTAACCATTTCTGGTAGATCTTGGATTCTGTTTCTTTTGAATTGTATGTAGATGATAGTTCTTTCATATATTTTGGGAAAAATAAAAAGCACTGGAAGTGCTCAAGTTCGCCCGAGGGGCGAGTTACCAACTTGATTGGTTCTTAATTTTGTCTTTTTAACGCAAGACCTGCGGCAGGTTCTAGTTTTACTAACAATTAGTAATTTCTTCCTGCGCTTGCTCTATACATTGAGCATCCGATGACAGTCGGAATAGCTTTGTATAATCATACTTAAAACGGGCATATTTTGCAAGAAATCCTCAAAAACCTCTCTATTTATTGGCTTTTTTACGACTTTACAAATTAAGAAGAGTGTCATATAATCCAGATACCCTTTGCAAGGTCGACAACCGTGTCGGTCTGGGGCCACTCGTCCGCACCCGTATGTGCGCTTCGAGCGTACATTATAGGTGCAAGGAGGACAAGCATGACGACCCGTCTTCGGGCCGGACCTTTCGTGGCGATGATCGCGATCATCGCTGCCACCGCGTTGTTTCCGTTGAACGCTGCTGCCACGCCGAACCAGACCGCGATCATCGCCTACGGCACCGCCCCCAATTTCCTGGTCCCCGAGGTGACCAGCTCCCCGACGGCTGCGTGGATGAACGTGACGGACGCCGCTGCGGCTGTCCCGAACGTGCTGTACGGTGCGAATTCGGCTGCCGTATCGACGCGTGCTGCGCCGATCAACACGGCTGCCGCGAACATGGTCACGAATTTCACGGTCATCGAGAACGCCCGCACTCCGGCTGCCATCAACCAGGCTGCCACTGACGCGTACTACTCGGACAACGTGCTCGGCGCCGCGAACGACTTCAAGAAGCAGTACGACGCGGTCAACCACGGCAAGATGGCCTCGCTGAACTCGACGATCGGTACCGCACGCGCTGCGCCGGCTACGAACGACTTCAAGACCACGGCCGCCCTGGCGACGATTGACGCGAAGAAGAACTCGACGATCGGCGCTCGTGCCGCTCCGGCTATCCAGACGGTTGCCACCGGCCGCACGAACTTCTCTTCGTCGAACTCGGCCACGACCGCCGACGGTTGACCCCAGGCTCCACGAGCCGAGTTCGACCGGAGTTGGCACCGGAATTCCGGTAAAGGTAATGCGTGAGGTAGAGCAACCAGAGCAGCAACAAGAAGCTCAAGGTTCGCGACCTTGCGCTGTCCTCATGCGTACATGAACGAGTGCCAAGCTCTGCTTGGCCTCGGCTCCCGAACCCCGGCTTACACAGTACGTGTAGACCGGGGTTCATGCTTTCTATCTCAATTCCAACTGTGGGTTTACTTTTAACTTTGTATATTTAACCGGTTTAAAACCACCTTGTACTTTAATAGCCGCAGCATTTGCAATCATTAAAGCATTATCAGTACACAGAGAAAAGTCTGGTACATAGAACTTGTTGTGTGTTTTACGGCTGGCAGAAGCCAGTTTTTTTCGTAAGAGTTTGTTTGCAGCAACTCCGCCTGAGAGAGTTATGCTTTTTGTTTTGTATTTCTCTGCTGCCTTTATTGTCTTTTTAACCAACACATCAACTGCCGCCTCTTGAAAAGAATACGCAAGGTTTGCTTTTGTTTGAGGGTTTTTTAAATTAAGTTTTTCATCACGTATTTTGTAAAGTACTGCTGTTTTTAATCCTGCAAAACTAAAATCAAAATTTTTAGCATTAATCATCGGTCTTGGAAAAGCATAGTCTTTAAACCCTTTTTTCTTTTTTGCATTTGCAGCCCACTTCGATATTTCAGGACCTCCTGGATATGCTAAGCCGAGCATTTTAGCAATCTTGTCAAAAGCTTCACCAGCAGCATCATCCACAGTAGAACCAAGAACCTCAAACTTATTTTTTTTCTTCAAAAGAATTAAGTAAGTATGACCGCCGGAAACAATTAAGTTAATGCTCGGAAGCTTTATTTTTGGATCACTAACAAAAGCAGAGTAGAGGTGTCCAAGCATATGATTTGTTGGAATGACTCTCTTGTTTAAAGCAAGAGCAAGTCCTTTGGTATATTCACAACCAACTAAAAGAGAACTAATCAAACCAGGACCATTAGTCACAGCTAAATAGTCAATTGATTCTAGGGAAGTTTTTGCATCTTTTAATGCTTTTTGAACAACTGCTGATATTTTTGATATATGTGCACGTGCAGCGACTTCAGGAACAACCCCTTGTGTTTTTCTGTGAATTAGTATTTGTGAGGAAACAACATTACTTAGTTTTTTAACACCAGATTTTTTACCTGCTAAAACAACAGAAGCAGATGTTTCATCACAAGAGGTTTCAATAGCTAGGATTTTCATTCAATCTCTTCTAAATTTTTTAGTTCTTGTTGTACTGCAAGCTCCCAGTTATCACTCTGATGACCAACGTATTTTCTAACGATTTCCTTAGGAGTATCAAGTCCTGCTTGGATATAGTAGGTTTCAAGGATACGGTTTACATCAGCAACAGCTTCGTCATAGTTTTTGTATTTTCTCATGTTCCAAGCACCACCAATTCCCCAGCAGTTGTTTGTAACCTGGTGTTTACAGAAAGAGCTTTCAGCGCGAGAAATGGCTATGATTAATCTCCACTGGCTTTGAACCGATATTGCATCAACATGATCTGCTAGAGGAGTACCTTTAGCTCTTAGATATTTCTCTAAGAACTCTTTTCTCTTTTTCAAAGGATCGGGTAAAATCATGTTTTCCTTTGGTAGATATATTTCATCAGGGGAGAGTCGTACATTTGGATCAAAAACAGGGACTCCTGGTTGGTCAAGGATTGCCAGCTGTTTTTCCGCTCTTGGAGCTTCTTGAGTTGCTCTTGTTTGATTTTGTTTTGGAGAATTGATTGCAGCAAGACCTTGGCTAGTTGCGATTGAAAAAACAAAAGTAACTACAAATGTAATCGCAATTGTAGTAATCTGTTTTTTTTCAAAAAAAGAAAAGAAATTAATTCGTTTTGGAACGAATATTTTATACGCGGTTTTTCTTTGTGTTTCAGGAATTGTTCGCGCAGTATTACGGTGAATTCTTTTAACTCCGTCAATGCTTCTCATGCCTTGTATTATATCACGTATCAACTAGATTTTGTAATCTTATTTCTTAAATGAATATATAGATTAGAAGGAGTATTAAAAGGAAGAAATATTCATGCGCAGAATTGTATACAATGGGTCCTTTAATGCAGAATTTTCGGGGATAAAAAGGAAAGAATAGGGAGCTATCTAATGCATCTAAAACCAGATGTCCTAAATACGCAATTGAAATAATCAAACCAACTCTTTGGTTAATCGCAATTGCTACAAGGCTAATACCAAACCAGACAAAGACATTGTGTAAAAATGATTTTTGGTCTCCCCAAGGATCTTCTGCATCCGTGGTAACTTTGAGGAATCTTCTTGGGTTTAACAGAACACCATGTTTAGCGTAAGAGATTAAATGGTCTATATCAGGACCAACTGAAAATGCTAGAGCTAAGCCGTAATTATTAGTAACTTTCCCAATTATTAAACCTAAAGCTACGTGAGTTGCTGTTGTCATGGATATAGTATATCAAAAATAGAAAACACCAGAACAAGTCCGGTGTTTTCTATCAAACATTTATCGTGAGATCATAACTGTTAAAAACAAGAGTGTAAACTCTGCAATTGAGATTACGCACCAAGTACAGAACGCTTTTAATACGAATGCTTGTATGGATAAGAAGTACATTGAAAATACAAACCCGAAGACTATAAGCCAAAAGATAGGAGTAAAGGAAATAGAGCCACCAATAAACAATAGAGTTAGAACCAGTATCGCTATATACATAGCAAGACCGGCAAATCCATTAGGAATGCCAAACGTCCTGCTGTATTTACTATACTGAACTTTTGCGCACCATTCTTCTGGGAACCAAAGACACTTAACAGGTTTCTTGGTGATTGCATGGGCTGATAGGTATAGTGTGTTAAAAATACCTAAGACTGCAAGAACCAAGATTATCACTAAATATGTTTCCATCTTTTTGTTTCTTAATGTTTTATTAACACTCTAAGTTTACACCTTTGCGAAGAAATATAAAAGATAGTTCAGAATAGGTGTTGAAAATCTCAGCGTGCGTGGTAAGCTAAGGTATACTCGATTTATGCAAAAATCTCTAAAAATTCGGGCTGATAAGTGTTCTGGTATTGAAGGGACTCTTTTTGCTATGTCTTACGTTCTCCCTTCAGTAGCGGGATCAAGCACGATTAAGAAAATACATTTTCCTTTTTATTGCCTTTCGGCTGATTTGGAAACTAACAAAATAGACGAGTGGATTGATCTAAAGTTATACAAGTCAGAAACAAAAAAACTCATTGGCATTCTAAAAAAAGACGGATTTAATGAACTTAAGAAAACAGCAAAATCGTTAATCAAAAGAGGGCATGAAGTAACAGCGGAATATTTTAATTTAAGCAAGAGACTGCCAGCCTTAAATGATAAACAGCTGTTGCATGAATTTAACAAGTTTAACAAAGGATATATATCAGACTATAACCAAGGGGTTGTTACTTTTCTTTATGAGAGCATATTATCTGATGAACTCTACAAGTCATTGAGTGAAAGATCTGAAGATGCAATACATACTATAACCGCTCTCCTTTCTTCAGATTACAAAAGTTTTATGCTAGATGATTTGAAGTTATTAAAGACTATAAAGAACACCAAATCACAAATAAAACAAAAACAACTATACAAAAAATATCTTGAGCATTTCTATTACACTAATACTAGCTATCTATACTCAAAAGAGCCTACGTTTAATGAAGTGCTAAAAAGAGCAAAGCAATCTCATCAAGGCAATGGACAAAGAAAACAACTGCTCAAGAACAAGGTAACGCTTCTTCCAACAGAGAAATTGACTGTAGACTTACTTAGAGTTTCAGAGATCATCAGAGATCAAAGAAAGAAAATTAATACAGCAGGGAATTACGTCATCTTTAAGTTTATACACGAAGCATCTAAAAGAACAGGTGTTTCTGAAGCAGAGATTAAAAAGATGTTCTATTTTGAATATGAAAAATTGTTCACTGAAAAAACAAATATCCTATCAACCTTAAAACATCGTAAAAAAGCAACATTGTTGTTATGGCACAAAAAAGAATATTACCTGGAATATAACCCGATAATTGCAAGAGAAGGTTCTACAGGTAAGATTACTGGAACACCAGCCTCAAAAGGGGTTGTTATTGGTGTTGCAAGGATTATTCTAGGACCAAGTCAGTTTAAGAATTTTAAGCGCGGACAAATCTTAGTTTCAGAAATGACGCGTCCTGACTTCCTTCCTTTAATGAAGATTGCAAAAGCAATAATAACTGACGAAGGTGGTTTAACTTGTCACGCAGCCATAGTTGCTAGGGAATTGGGAATACCTTGTATAGTTGGAACATTCAAAGCAACCTCTGTCATAAAAGATGGACAGAGTATACAGGTTGATGCAAACAAGGGAGAGGTGAAGATACTTTAGGCGCGATGAGCGTTTGAATTAATAGTGCTAACGGAGTACGAAAAAATAAAACCGCCTAGAAGGCGATTTATTTTGATCTCAAAAGGCACAGTATAATTTTCCACTTAAAGATCTGCAGCTACCCTAGCAGTGAACTATTAAAGTGTGGCAGTTCATATATTTGGGTTCAGATACAAAATTGTATCAATCTGTGCTTTTCGGACTTCTAAAAGAAGTTATACCGAACCTTTTGAGATCAATTATTTTTTTGGTAGACCGAGTCGAGACAGGTGGAAAACTTTTGAAGGGTTGGTTAGAAAAGTTTATAACTCTATAATTTGATCTTGATAAACATAGATGATTTTGGTTCCTGCGTACTCTGTGACAAGTTTTTCCCCACTTGGATACGTGTGACCATGTAAAAAATATTTTGGCTGTTTTTGGTCTAAATAATTTTTTAAAGCAATAAATCCGGTATGCGCTGTTTCGCTCTGGTCATCATTTATTCCAAAAGGTGGGCAATGCGCTAGAAAGACATCTACATAAGAACAATCTTTCATTAATACCATTGCTTCTTCTTGTGTAAACATTGGTGCTGAAGATTCTTTATATCTAACACAACCCTCAAATCCGCCAAAGACGAACCCCTTAAACTCAAAAGTCTTAAGGTGCATATTTTGTATGCCTAGAGGTTCCATATAAGTGCCCGAATCGTGATTTCCGTAAACACCTAATTTCGGAATGCTTTGTATATCTTCCAGTTCTCTGATTTGATCAAGATCGAGATCCCCCAAAGTTATGATCATGTCGATATTATTGGTTTTGACTATTTCTTTTATTGACAGTCGCGCTGGCCTGTCAGCAATTGCTAGTATTTTCATGTTATTTTTTTGCTTTATTCTCTTCTATGTATTCTTTATCTTTTTCGTCATCAAAATAATAATCTAGTAGGGCATTAATAATTTTTCGTTTTTTCTCCCGTTCAATCTCATATCGATCCTTCCGCAGAGTATCACCGTATGGATACCACACTCCTTTTAAAGAGCCAATTTTAAAAGAAAGTTTAAAAATTTCTTTCCACAAGCTATTAATATGGGCTTTGGGCGAATAGAATATCATTCTGTTGAAAATAGATTTTAATTTCATAGCGGTAACTTATACTGCGAAAATTATTTAAGATTAAAGACATTTTTCATTTCGTTGATATAAGAATTTGTTTTGTTATCTTCTGGGTTAAGCTTGTTTCTTAACTTTACAATTCTATTCCATAGATCATCCTCCCAAGCATAAATTTGCTTTTGCCATTCTCCCATACCGTCTGGTCTTTCAGTATGGAAGCCCTCTCCTCTAATTTGACGAAAAAATTGGTAGCAGATTATCAGTTTGGGATAAATCATTGGTAGGTCTACATCTGTCTCCATGGCTCTGTCTATTTCGGAGACCGTTAGTTTATATAAATGTTCCGCTAGTTCATACCAAGCTTCTGGTGTAGATGATTGCATAAGTTTACGATTAATGTTATTTATAGCATAACAAATTCTGTTCTTGTGGGCAGAAAAAGTTAGTTAAGTTTTCTTTTAAATCTTACAAAACATTTTGGCTGCTCTCATAATCTTGTTTTTCTTTACTCAAACGGTTAGCAGACTTGTTAAAAACATCAATAAGTAGGTCTTCTTCGCCAACTTTATTGCTTTTAAATTCTCCAGACATTAATCTTGTCTGTAGCGCATTAGCTTCATCAACTTCCTTTTGCCGATTCGCATCTTCTCTTGGACGGGGTGGCATTTCTACAATCCATTGAGCTTGAGATTTCAGCTCTGTTTTACTGATCCGACCCGCTTTGGTTTTTACGTTCGGTGTATTAACATTAGCTGCATCAAGCTCTCCTCTATTTGCCCGCTCTGCTAACTGCACTGCTTCTGGTATGGTAATGCTTCTGTGTAAAATAACATCGCCATCTGACTTAATTCCATCAAGTCGCCATACTTGACTTCCAATTAATATCTCTTTGTTTTGTCCAGCATATCGTTCAAAATTTTCATCGGTGATCTTTTCAAATTTTGGTTTTAGCTTCACAGACCTTTCTTGTACTTGGTTATGGTTATTCTCAACAGAGGATGCTTGCTTTCCAGCTTCCGGGACAGAAGCTCCGTTTCCAGGTTTTAATATTCTTCTTATTCTCTCCAGTTCTTGTTCATCATTTGATTTGTTTGTAGCTTTCACCGCTTCTTTAGTAAATCTTTGTGTCGATAAACCTACAAGGATTGCCTCCAAGGATTTTTGGTTGCGGTTTTTACCAAAATCGGCTACTGTTTTCCTTAATGCAGCGTTTAAAAAATGTAATTCCTCTGGGGACATTCCGTTAATTCTCCGCAGTAGCCCCTGTTTGGAAGATGTTCCATCTGGGGTAGCTGCGTTGCTGTATAAATTTTCTAATATCCTACTTGCTGATTTTCTGTCATCCATTAAGCGTTCGCCAACCTGCTCAGGCTGTTCCATTTGCGCAGTTTGTTTTTTACCTTCTAATGTTGGATGATCTAATCTGTCTCTAAAGTCCATTTCTGCTGGAGATGGACTTTCGGGGCCTTTTGTCATATTTCAATCATTAATTATTTATAATATTATTTCGATTTACAAATTTAAGCTAGTTAAACACTGGTAGATCATCTCGAGACAGCTGAAAAACTTTTGATGGTTTGGTTAGGCAAATATATACTGCGGCAGTATATGAATTTTAAACTCACTTTAACTAGGAGCCTTTCTTTACAATGTTGCCTATTTTAAATGTAGATACTCTGATTTTATATTTTATTATACTAGCAGCTTTAGGTAATTCTATGTCTTGACCAGACTTTCTCGTTACAGAGATTTGGTTTTGGGATAAAGATTTAACACCCTCTAACAATCTTTCTTGAATAAATTCTAGCCTCTCATTATCTAAAACGGAAGGATTATTTACTGCTGCCACTAGGCTTTCACAAATATCTTCATCAGGAGAAAATTTAGCATAATCTGTTACACATCTATCTTCTTGGTCAGTGCTATAACTTTTAGGTGCAGGTCTGGAGTAATCAATTTCGTCTAATGGTTTCCATCCGAATTTTGCGCTCCAGTCACCTCTGAAAGTCCCCTCTGGTAAGATATGGCCGTATTCGTGGATGAGAGTTCCTACAAATCCGGATGTGTTAGGAATTCGATGCGGCTGATTAGACATAGCACGAGGGTATAGCGTTACCATTCTTTGTGCTGGATAAGCATAACCTCTCCCATCTTCTTGATCTTGGTCGTTGAATACTTGTTTATCATCAATCACCACATACTTCACTTTCTTACCCGGAATTTGAGAAAGGACTGTCATAATTCTTTGTAACTCTTTCATTTGAATAGGAGTCAGTTCTTGACCATAGTTATAAAGCTCAGCAGAATAGCTACCGATATGAATACTTACTTGTTCTTTCGGTAATCCTTTTTTTTGCCAACGTTCCTGTAACCACCAATTTGTTCTTTTTGTTTCTTGCTTAGCTTTTTCTAGTAATCCTTGCTCTGGTTCCTCGCCATCCATATTTAAAATTTGTAAAGCGGTCTTGAAGTCTGGGTCATTTTCCTGAACTACTTCAAAACGCAAATCATCTACTGTTTGAATCTTAGTGGATTTAGCCTTCTGAATGTCTGGATTAAAATCGTTTTCGCCTTTTATCATATACTTTATCTTATCAAAAAACTAGATGTACGTTGTCAAATGCCTTTAGGGCGATTCTGTTTTGACGATTTATTTTGATCTCAAAAGGCACAGTATAATTTTCCACTTAAAGATCTGCAGCTACCCTAGCAGTGAACTATTAAAGTGTGGCAGTTCATATATTTGGGTTCAGATACAAAATTGTATCAATCTGTGCTTTTCGGACTTCTAAAAGAAGTTATACCGAACCTTTTGAGATCAATTATTTTTTTGGTAGCGCTACGGGGAATCGAACCCCGGTTACCAGGATGAAAACCTGATGTCCTAGCCACTAGACGATAGCGCCATGATCTTTTTTACTGTTTGATTTTACCACAGACCCCTGCTTTTTTCAAGGGCTTTTAAAGCCCTTTGGCTGGTTAATAAAGTTCTGCTAAACTACATAAGCAACATAAAACAAGGAAGAGAAAACATGAATGAAATCTTAAACACACTAATCATTGGTTCAGGACCAGCAGGGCTTACAGCAGCCATTTACGCCTCACGTGCTGAGCTAAAACCAGTAATAATAGCAGGGTTAAACCCCGGTGGTCAGCTAATGCAAACAACCGAGATTGAAAATTATCCTGGTTTTGAAAACGGAATTCTAGGACCAGAGTTAATGCAGACTATGATCAAACAGGCTGAAAAGTTTGGTTCAAAGGTTATGTATGAAATAGTGGAAAGCGTTGATTTTAAACAACAGCCTTTCAAAATAAAGACAGACAAAGCGGAATACCTTGCAAAAACAGTTATCATTGCAATGGGTGCTGATGCAAATTGGCTAAACCTTCCAAACGAACAAAGATTAAGAGGTAAAGGCGTTTCAGCTTGTGCAACATGTGATGGTTTTTTCTTTAAAAACAAAGAAGTCGTAGTTATAGGTGGGGGAGATGCTGCAATGGAAGAAGCAAACTATTTAACAAAATTTGCAAACAAAGTAACCATCATACATAGAAGCGAAGAATTCAGAGCTTCAAAAATAATGCTTGCAAGAGCACAAGCAAATCCAAAAATTACTTTCATGACAAATTCTTCTGTTGTTGATGTTCTAGGAACAGATCATGTAGAAGGAGTAACTATAAAGAACACAAAAACAGGAGAAGAAACAGATTTCAAAACAGATGGAGTATTCTTAGCAATCGGACACACACCAAACACAAAGATTTTAAACGGACAAATTGATCTAGATGAAAAAAAATACGTCATTGTAAAAAACAACACCCGAACAAACGTAGAAGGAGTCTTTGTAGCAGGGGACATTAGTGATCCAAGATATAGACAAGCAGTTTCCGCTGCAGGCATCGGAGCCATGGCAGCCCTTGATGTAGAAAAATATCTCGCCGAAAAAGAAATGCATGAATAAATAAAGACCCTGGAGCTCCAGGGTCTTTAAAGTATACGTAGTTTTCCCGCTTTGACTCTCATATTTTAACACAAGCCCAATATTAAAACCCGATTGCTCGGGTTTTAATATATATACCTATGTTTTAGCTGTTTGCTCGTTCTACGTATTCTGCTGACCTTGTGTCTATTCTCAACATATCGCCCTCTTTAATAAACATAGGGGCTTGTACTACAAGTCCGGTTTCAAGTATTACTGGTTTAGTAACACTTCCTGCGGAGTTTCCTGTAATACCTGGAGGGGCTTCAACTACTTTAAGTTCTACCTTAACAGGAAGATCAATTGAAACAGGATTGCCATTGTATCTTAAGACAGTTACTTCCATTCCTTCTTTCAAAAACTGTTCTTGTTCTGCAGTAACATCTTTAGGTAAATCAATTGTTTCAAATGTTTCTTGATTCATGAAATGTGTTCCAGAATCATCAGCATAAAGGAAGTTTGCTCTCTCTCTAGCAACATCAGCTTCTTCAATCTTTTCTCCAAACTTAAAAGAATATTCCAGAACTTTTCCAGAGATAATATGCTTTAATTTGGTTTGCATTACTGGTTTACGCTGTGCTGTGCGCATGCGGTTAGACCAGATTACTTGGTATGGTTCGTTGTTTAAAGACAAGACCAAACCCAATTTTACGTCAGAAATATCTAATGACATTGTTCGTTCCTTTATGAATTAGCTAGCTACAAAAGGCAACAATGCCATGTGGCGAGCGCGTTTCAACGCGATTGTTACCATTCTTTGATGCTTCGGGCATGTCCCGGTTTTGTTGTGAGACAAAATCTTTGCGTGAGGGGACATGAAGCGACGCAAGGTTTGAGTATCCTTGTAATCGACTACATTAACCTTGTTGCTACAAAAGAAGCAGGTCTTTTTTGGTTGTGGTTGCATATATTAATTTAAAATGGAATATCTTCAACCGAGATTTCTTCTGCTCCCGGTGTTTCTTGATTAATAGTTGGAATTTGTTCTAAAGAGCTTTCAAAGTCACTCTTTGTAGGAATTCCTGCAGGACTTGCTGTTCCTTTAGAATCAAGCATAATCATGTTTTCTAAGACAATTTCAGTGCGGTTCTTTTTAGCACCGTCCTGTCCATCCCAGGATCTGGTTTGAATCCTGCCTTCAACATAGACTCTGCTTCCTTTTTTCAGATACTGGCTAGCTATTTCTGCTAGTTTTCTCCAGGCGACAATATTGTGATATTCAACCTGTTCCTGCTTACCACCCGTTGGGCTATTGTAAACAAAATTAGTTGCGATTGAAAAAGAACAAACATTTGTGCCTTGTGGCGTGGTTCGCAATTCAGGATCGCGAGTCAGCCTACCGATAATTAACGCTTTGTTTAAATCCATAAGTTTTTCCGCTTAAGCGGCATGTTAATGATTAAACGTTTTTTAGGTCTTCGGTTAAAGCTTCTTCAATCTTCTGGTCCAAGAGTTCAGGAGTTACTTCTATGCCTTCTGCAGCCGGAGCAGTTTTTGCACGTTCGCTTCTGTTCTTGTTCATTTTTTCTTGAGCAACCTCGTCTTTTTCTTTTCGAGCAAGATTCTCATCAATGTTTACAACAAGATGACGAACAATGTCAGGAGTTGTTCTGAGCTTTGCATCAAACTCGTTAATTCTTGTGCCAGGCATTTCAAAAGTAACGCCTGCGTAAAAACCATTCTTGGTTTTCTTGATTGGATACGCGAGTTTTTTCTTGCCCATCAAATCCTCTCGCATAACCTTGCCTTCATAGTTCCCTATAAACGATAAAACCCCATCAGTTACTGTGGGGATTTGGTCATCGGAAACTGTTGATGCAACAATGTACATCAATTCATACTTTGGCATGATGATCAAATTCCTTTCTCATCATCATCCGAAACAAATTGTTCGGACGAATATTAATATTGATTTGTAAAAGGAGTATACCAGAATCCCGTTATATTTGCAAGGCTCTAAAGAGCTTTAACTTTGTCCCTAATATATATACTCCAAAGAGATTAAAAATTCGTTAAATATATATTAAATGGCTCTGTTCCTGTCTATTAACCCACGTTTTGAAGCCTCTTCATAAAGGCAGTGGAACAACACTGTTTTTGTCTGCCAGTCAGTCAAGTTACTGTTATTAATCATTGAAACTATTTCCTCTTCAGTATATCCAGCTACGAGTGGCGCGTATGTTTTCATCAATTCCTGACTTTTGATTTTTTGAGGCATATAGATAGTCAGCGCCTCTATCATTGTAATGAGGTTCTCAGTATTAATTCCCTGACCTGCAGCCTCAGTATTATGAGAAGCTTCTAGTTCAGGCCCATGCCATTTTCCCGGAAACTTTAAAACGTCGCCCATAAATTAAACGTTAAATCTAAAGTGCACCACATCACCATCTGCAAGAACATATTCCTTGCCTTCTAGTCTTAACCAACCCTTGTCTCTTGCCACACCATAACCGCCAGCTTCTAAGAGTTTGTCCCATGAAATGACTTCAGCACGTATAAAGCCTTTTTCAAAGTCAGTATGGATAATACCAGCGCCTTGGGGAGCCTTAGTACCAGCAGGACATGTCCAAGCTTTGGATTCCTTTGGTCCTGCTGTTATGAAAGTAATTAAACCAAGAGTTTTGTAAGCTACCTTAATTATTTTGTCTAAACCAGACTCAGTCATACCAAGCTCTTTTAAATACTCGTCTCTTTCTGCATCAGGAAGTTCTGCAAGCTCGCTTTCAATCTTTGCAGAAATTGGAATGAAAGACTGATCATTAAACTTTGAAACCTCGGTTTCAGCAACATTTGCAACATACAAAAATGGCTTTGTAGTTAAAAGTTGTAATTCTTTAACAGCCTTAGTCTCTTCTTCTGTTAAAACAGCTTCACTAGCACGAATGCCTTCTGATAAAACACGTTGATATTTTTCTAAAGCAGCTTTTTTAACCAAAGCCTCTCGGTTATTTCCTTGCCTCGCTTCTTTAGAAGCAGCTTCTAATCTTTTACCAACTGTTTCAAGATCAGCAAGAGCTAATTCTATACTAATGACATCAACATCGCGTTTCGGATCAACACCACCAGCAACGTGAATAATATCTTTGTCTTCAAAAAAACGAACAACTTCTAAAATTGCATCAACCTCTCTGATGTTTGCTAAAAACTTGTTTCCTAAACCCTCTCCTTTGTGAGCTCCTGCAACCAACCCAGCAATATCAACAAACTCAATAACCGTAGGAACGATTTTTTCAGAGTTTTCTAAAACAGCAAGCTTTTGCAAGCGTTCATCAGGAACAGCAACAACGCCGATATTTGGATCAATAGTAGCAAAAGGATAATTTGCTGCTTCTACTTTACTTTTTGTAATTGCATTAAACAGTGTTGACTTACCAACATTTGGTAAACCTACGATTCCGATTTTAAATGACATGCGCATATTATACTTAGAAAACAAGGTAAAATCAATGAATCTAAGATTTTGCTTTTTTCTAAAGAGTGGAATATTATGAGCCTACAAGAAGTTGTTCCCACTCCAACATCACGAGGTGATGAGTGCACCAACCGGTTATTAAGCAACAGGTCGGCGGGGTATTCCGGGCAATTCGTCAGCCCCGACACAGGGGTTGGAAGAAGCACCCGAGCCCTCAGGCACGGAGACAGCTCGAAAGCAACGCGAACAATATGAAGCGGAGGATGTGCGTGCAAGAAGGATTGCGCTATCTTTCCGCTCTTGTTGTTTCAAGAGCTGTTGACCAGATGCTCTACTACTCCTGTACGCCACACATGCTGAGGAGCAGAGAGCGCCTGATCGCGTACCTCAAGGTCAACAACCCGAGGATCTCGCGACCGTACCAGATGACCGTCTGCGACGCTGAGCCGGATCCGGCAAGCAACGACCTCATTCGAATCTCGATTCAGTTCTATCCTGACCGATACAGTCGGAGTCGGAAGAGCTGTTTGGAGGTCGAAGGGACGCTGAGCTTTTACCAGATCCTTAGCGGAGCGTTCGCTTCGCGACGCCTGAGAAGGCAGCGCCTCGCTTCCTAGCACTCAACCCAGAGAGGGCTGTAGACATCACGTCTGCAGCCCTCTCACCAGTATTGACCTATTATACAGAAGAGAATAATATATCTTTAAGTTTCAAATGGGTTTTCTGACTACCCAGATACTAGAGAATAAGTTAGAACATTCAGCTAGAGGAGGATATTACTCGTAGTAAATCAGTTCGTGAAGTGATCACCACCCACCAACCCCCTTTTTCAATGACTCAGAAACGAAGGGTTCCAGACGTTCTGCAGATGCTTCCTGCGGGCGTTCTCCCAAGCTTCCGCCATCCGGATCGCTTGGAGCACCTCCATGCCCGGAACGCCACTGGTCACGTCTTTGACCAGACGTTGTATGCGTATCGGCACGAGATCAAGCAAGCTATCACCGGACTCCACGGAGTTGTTCTGGAGCGCGTCCACAACGGGGCGGGCATTCCGACGAACGTGGAGGTGCTCATCCTGCCGGTGGTGCAAGCGTGCTACAAGGGGATGATCGATGAGGACGGTTTCTCGTTCGAGAGACTGTTCGACATCGCTCTTTCCTTTCTCCAGCAGTCAACGCTGGGGCTGGAGATTTCGGTGGACCGGTCGCGCGTCAGCAAGAAGGGGGTGCTGACGTTCGTCGCTCGGCAGAAGGTCAGTTCTGGCGGAAGAGCCACTGACCTCCAGGTCGTCCGTCTTCGGGTCTACAAAGGGCGTCAGAGAACAAAGCGTCCTGAGCAGACCCGGTTGGCACGGGCGTCCTGATCGTCGCTACGAGTAGGAAAGCAACCAGGACCGTCTCACATTTGTGTAGTGAGACGGTCCTTTGAGTTTTTTGACTTAATACATATTCAACCTTACAATTTATAAGCAACATTAAAACAACATATGAATATAGATCAAAAGATTTTCAAAGCTTACGATATTAGGGGAATTTATCCAGAGCAACTTAATGAAGAAGCTGCTTATGCTATCGGTCGTGGTTATGCCACCCTTTTATTAAAACGTTTTCCTGATACAAAATTAAAGGTTGCCGTTGGTCGGGATATGCGTCTTTCCAGCCCGGCTTTACAAGCAAAAATTATTCAAGGCTTGCTTGACACAGGGATTGATGTAGATGATATTGGGTTAGTTTCAACCCCCGCCTTTTATTTCGCAACAAGTTTTTATGGATACAAGAATGGCGTGCAAATTACGGCATCACATAATCCAAAACAGTGGAATGGTGTAAAGATGGTTATAAATGACGTTATGGTTAATGGTGATAATGGTATTAATGAAGTGCGTGATTTAATAGTTAATGATCAGCTTGCCTCATTAGCAGCAAGCAAAGGTCAACTCGGTAAGCGCGAAAACACCACTGAAGATATGGTCCGTGAGCAAATTTCTAATATTGATTTGGGTAAGATCAAAGCATTAAAAATTGTCATTGATCCAGCAAACGGTTCTGGCGCCTTGGATATGCAAGAACTTTTTAAACATCTGCCTTGCGAAATGGTGCAAATGAATTTTGAAGTTGATGGTACTTTTCCAGCACACGAAGCTGACCCTATGAAACCGGAAAATATTAAGTTTTTATGTGACCGTGTTGTTGCTGAGAAAGCTGATCTCGGTATTGGTATAGATGGTGATGCTGACAGATATTTCTTTGTAGACGAAACTGGCAAGAATGTCCCGCAAGGTATTTTGCGAGGTATAATGGCGCAGATTGAATTAGTAGAGCATCCAGGCGCAACTGTAGCTTATGATATCCGTCCCGGAAGAATTACTTTGGACATGATTAACGCTTATGGTGGCAAACCATTACTGACCCGGGTTGGGCACTCATATATTAAAGAAACGATGGTTAAAGCTGGAGCTATATTTGGCGGTGAGTCTTCCGGTCATTATTGTTATAAATTTCCGTATGGTACTTTTGAAGCGCCAGTAGTAGAGGTTACTAAGTTCCTAAAATTCATTTCCGAACAAAACAAACAAGTGTCAGAAATTATTAAACCATATGATATATATTTCCATTCAGGGGAAATTAACATGGAGTTACATAGTAGGGAAGAGGCTCTTGCTAAGATAGAGGCTGTTAAAGCAATGTATGCTGACGGGAAAATAAATATGATGGATGGTTTGTCAGTTGAGTATCCTGATTTCTGGTTTAATTTAAGGCCATCAAATACAGAACCGCTATTAAGATTGGCGGTTGAGGGAGTCTCTAAAGAAATAGTTGAACAAAAGGTTGAAGAGATGAAAAAGGTTTTGTTAGGGAAATAAAAAAAGGCGCTGAAAGCGCCTTTTAAATTTACAGTAACCCAACTTTTTCTTTTACTTCTGATATTGTTTTGCTAGCAATGCTTTGTGCTTTCCTTGCTCCATCTGCTAGTACTTCAGCTAGATATTCTGGATCAGCAAGAAGCTTTGCTCTTTTTTCTCTAAATTTTGCAAAGTGATTTGCGATTACTTCTGCAAGAGCATCCTTTAAATGTGAGAATTGAATAGTGTTGTCTTTAAGCTGGCTTAGGAAAAATTCGTATTGTCCTTCAGTACCAAATTCTTTTAACAATCCCATCAGGTTATCAACTCCAGCGGATTTTCCTTTTGCGTCAGTTGCTGTTACAGCTTTTCTAAGCTTTTTCTTAATTTCTTCTGGTGAATCATTTAAGAGAATTCCAGCACCTCCGGTTTTGCTCATTTTTTTAGTTGGGTCAGTAAGACTCATTACCCTCGCGTTTTTGTTCAACAAAGGTTTTGGTTCTGGAAATGTTTTGCCAAACGCGTTGTTAAACTTTCTTGAAATGATTCTAGATAGTTCAAGATGTTGAACTTGGTCATCACCAACTGGAACTACTTCTGCTTTGTACAACAAAACATCAGCTGCCATTAACACAGGGTAGTTTAACAACCCAGAATTAACACTTTTTGTATCAGAAGCCTTGTCTTTAAACTGAGTCATTCTTTGCAATTCAGAAACAGGAGTAATGCAGTTAAAAATCCAAGCCAGTTCAGTGTGTTGAGGAACTTGTGATTGCAAAAAGATTGTGCTTTTCTTTGGATCAAGACCTAAGGCAATATAGTCAGCAAGAACAGCTAAAGAGCTTTTCCTTAATTCTTTAGGTTCAAAAGGGGTTGTCATGGTGTGCAAATCAGCAATGAAGAAATAGCAGTCATAATCATCTTGTTTTTCAATGAACTGCCTTATTGCTCCTAAGTAGTTACCAATATGTGGTTCGCTTGTTGCTCTTAATCCAGAGACTAAAATCTGTTTTTTCATGCTTAAAGTATAGCATATTTAATATTGTGATATACTCATTTCAAAGAAGGTACTGATGAAAATCACCAATATATTCAAGGAAACAAAAAGAAAAGACCAAAAAGGTTTTACTCTAATTGAACTGTTGGTTGTAATAGCAATCATAGGTCTTTTAGCTTCCGTTGTTATGATGAGCCTTGGTTTAGCAAGAGCTAAAGCAAGAGACGTTAAAAGAAGAGCAGACTTAAAACAAATAATGACTGCTATGGAATTGTATTACAGTGATTACAATACTTTTCAGGTTTCAGGAGGTGGATATTTCGGTGGCGGACAAGGATGGTTTTCCTACGAGGATGGTTCAGCATATGTAACTTCAGTTGCGCATAGGTTAAATATATTAGGATATTTAGGGAATACTAAAGCAGAGGATCCAATGCAAAATCCTGGGTATATGATCTATCTTTGTAATAACGGGCAGTCATATGCAGTTTCAGCGACATTAGAATATCCGACTGCTAATGATATTGCTTTCATTCAAACAACTTGTAATGGTGTTGGGGGAAATGGAACGTATACTGTTTACGGGAAAAACTTTGCTGTTGGGCATAATTAAAAAGCAGGCTTTAAAGCCTGCTTTTTAATCTCTAAGTTATACTTCCATAACCACTGGCAAAATCATTGGTCTGCGCTCGGTTTTTTTGTAAAGGTATTCACCAACTTGGTCACGAACTGTTTGACGAATTTGAGCGTAGTTTACTTCTCCGTGTCCTTTGTTCTCAAAAAGTTTGCGAACTTCGTGTTTAACTTCCCGGATCAGTTCATCAGAACCTTTCATATATATGAATCCACGGGAAAGAATTTCTGGTTGAGAAATCAATTTTCCGGTTTTGCGATCAACAGTTAAGATAATGACAAACATACCGTCTTTTGCCATAACCTGTCGGTCACGGATGACAACTTCACCAACATCTCCGATGCCAAGACCATCAATGAAGACATATCCGCCTGGAATTTTTGCTTCAGCGATTTTTCCCTGCTGTGCTGAGTTTATTTCCACTGCTTGACCATTGTCCATAATGAAAATGTTTTCATCAGGAATACCAAGTTGTTTTGCTAATTCTGCGTGTGCTACTAACATGTAGTGCTCACCGTGAATTGGCATAAAGTACTTTGGTTTAATCAAAGACATCATCAGCTTTAAGTCTTCTTGCTTAGCGTGTCCAGATGTGTGAATGTCTAAGTTCTTGTAGTACAAGACCTTAGCACCTTCGCGAGTTAAGTTAGAAAGAACGCTTGCAACAGAAGCCTCGTTTCCAGGAATTGGAGTAGAGGATACAACCGCAGTGTCACCCTTTTTAATCTTAACTGTTTTGTGTTCACTTCGAGCTATTCTTGCTAAAGCAGCTGCTTCTTCACCTTGTGAACCAGTAACCAAAATAACAACATCCTTGTCTGGAAACTTTTTCATCTGTTCAGTTTTGATGACTATCTTTGGTTGAATTTTTAGATACCCTAAAGACAAAGCAATCTCAATATTCTGAACCATGCTTCTACCAACAACAACAACCTTGCGGTTAAACTTTGCTGCTGAATTAAAGACCTGTTGAATACGAGAAATATTAGTTGCAAAAGTTGCGAATATAATGCGACCGGCTGCTTCTTGGAAAACCCGGTCAATCGTATCAGAAAGCTCGCGCTCTGAAATTGCATAACCAGGGACAGCAGCATTTGTTGAGTCACTCATTAGGAGCAACACACCATCTCCGCCGATTCTCGCAATCTTATCAAACTCAGCTGGTTTACCATCTACTGGAGTGTAATCGAATTTCCAGTCAGTTGCGTAAACAACAGTTCCAACAGGAGTTTTGATTGCTAAACCAACTCCATCAGGGAAGCTGTGATTTACTCTGAAGAATCTAAATTGGAATGCACCAAGAGTCAAAACATCATCAATGTGCAAAGTATTAATCTTTGCGCGATGAACCATGTTAAACTCTTCCAGTCTTTTTTTAATAAAGCCGGCGGTTAGAGGCATTGTATAGATTGGTGGATCACCAAGCTTTGGTAAGATGTATGGAATACCACCAGTGTGGTCCAAGTGACCGTGAGTGATAACTACACCTCGAATTCGACGTTTGTTTTCTTCAAGCCATTTAGTATCAGGGATGATGTAATCAATACCAGGCATGCTTTCATCTGGGAAAGCAAAACCCATGTCTATAATTACTAAGTCATCACCATACTCGAAGACAGTCATGTTTTCACCGACTTCTTCAACACCACCCATTGGAATGACGCGCAAGTTCTGGCGTGAAGCTGTGAACTTGCTTGTGTTTATGCTGACCTGTGGTTGGACTGTTTGTCCATTCGGCACAGCAATAACTGTGGGCTTCTGCGGCATTCTGCCTGCAGGCCTGTTTCTTATCATAAAATTCCTATTACCGAACTTTTAGTAGGTTCGGTTTTAATTATCGATATTCAAATGTTTTTTGGTTTCCTTGAGGAAAGGAATAACACGAAAAACTAAGTTATTAACATTCTACATGATTTACCTGTTTTTGTCAATGAAGCTTAAAGAGTGTAGAATGAAGAAAACAATGAAAACACTAAGGAAACAAAAAGCTTTTACCCTCATAGAGCTAATGGTAACCATGGCAATGATTGGTTTCCTTGCTTCAATAATTCTCATTGCCCTTGGAAATACTAGGCTAAAAGCGAGAGACGCTAAGAGAGTTACTGATGCAAAAAGTATCATTAAAAGTTTTGAATTGTATTTAAATGATAATGGTGTTTACCCTCAATACGGAACAGCAGGGACTGAATACGATTTGAGCACAGCAATGGCAAATGCAAACCCTGCTCCTTTGGTTCCAGGATATGTTAGTCAAGTACCAACAGATCCTGCACTAGCTGCACAAAATCATCCGTATAGATATGTTACAGACGCAGAGGGAAGAAACTTTGGACTCGGCATATACTTTGAAGGAGACGGTGTATACTGTAAATATCGGAGTGCTGGCGGACTTGTCACTTGGTTTTCTAGCGCACCTGATTGTGTGAGATAACAAAAGCACCGCAGCAAGCGGTGCTTTTTGTATACCAGGAAACCCCGGACGGAAGAGCCGACAGGAACGGTTTGCGA
>JBBTQQ010000012.1:0-8816 GCA_038065615.1 Patescibacteria group bacterium
TTGAGGTCTCTGTATTACCGCTGCTGCTGGCACAGAGTTAGCAACCTCTTATTCTGCAGGTACAATCAAAATTTTTCCCTGCTAAAAGGACTTTACAACCCGAAGGCCTTCTTCGTCCACGCGGCGTCGCTGGTTCAGGGTTTCCCCCATTGACCAAAATTCCAAACTGCTGCCTCCCGTAGGAGTCTGGGCCGTGTCGCAGTCCCAGTGTGGCGGATCATCCTCTCGGACCCGCTACCCGTCGTAGCCTTGGTAAGCCATTACCTTACCAACTAGCTGATGGGGCACAGGCCTCACTTCAAGCGCCTTGCGGCTTTAATCTTACGATCACATTAAGTATTGCACCACCTTTCGGTGGGATATTCTTAACTTGAAGAAAGTACCTATGTATTACTCACCCGTTCGCCGTGGGTCTAAACCCACTCGACTTGCATGTCTTAGGCACGCCGCCAGCGTTCATCCTGAGCCAGGATCAAACTCTTCAAAAAACTTTTTACTAAAAGTAAAAAGGTAGAAGTAATTGTTAAGTATACGGTCACCCCAATGAGGGGGCAGTTGCAGGGACTTAAGAACTTTTTCTGGCGATAGTTTTTTACACCGTTGTTAGAAAACTATCAAACTATTTGTTCGCTTTATGCGAATAAAATTCATTGGATATTTACTAGATTGGGAAATCTAGTGTACACGCTTCATTTTACTGAAGCATGTAGACGTAACATTTCTATCACTATTCATTTGCTTGCATATTCTTTTTTAAAAGTGCTTTTGAAGCCCTCGGAGCGAATAAAAAACACGCAAAGATAGTTTGGTGTCTTTACAACCCTCCCTAAGTTGCCGAATAATTATTCTGCCGCTTACTCCTATGTATATATTAAAAGCTTCAAACGTATCGGTATTCTAAAGGATTTTAGGAACCCTGTCAACTCTCTAAAAACCTCGTATTATCCATAGGTTTTACACAACAAAACCCCCATTTAGTGGGGGTTTTATGAATGTCTTTTAAGCTTAACCTATTTCCCAATCATTAACCGTATATCTTCTACCTGATCTGCCCCTGCCAGACCAAACTTTGCGGTTGCATATTCTGGCGTTCTCTTTAACACAAACAAAGCTTTTTCAGTCTTGTATGTAACAGTTGAACCAGTCTGATTTGCAGTTGCGTTTAGTGCGTTACAACTAGTTACTTTGTATTTAATCAGAACATCACAATTCTTTTTAGCTAAACCACTTACTCCTGTTGCATTGTAAGCAGCTGCTGTTAAACCACTTAAGTCAGGATTTGAAACTGTGCTTGAAAGATACAAAACTGCTTCAGCCTGTAAATCATCGGCTTGTTGCATCTCTGCTTTAATTCCATTTGACGCAAGGAAGACTAACAGATCTGTTGCTAATTGCTGACCAGCTTGTTTAATGAACAAGGTATCTTTAGTTACAGCAGGAAGCGTACTTGAATTATCTGCAAAAACTAACTGATCTTTAAACTTGTTTTGAACCAAACTTGTTAGCGGAGACTTAAACTCTTCAGGAACATTAGATATTGCAAGTCTGTATGTTCCAGTGTTTTGATTCCGTTCTGCTTGTTCTGATGGAATTGCTACATTTTCGCTGTTGTTGTTTGCAACCTTGTTTGAATAGATGCTTAAAGAAACAAAAACAATAATCAAAACTACTATTAAACCGGAAATGATCCAAACTAACTTTCCACCAAGTCCTCCCTGTTTTGGAAAACTGTGTCGTGGCTTTAACTCAAAACCAAATTTTTCAGGAACTAAAAAAGTAGCATCATGCTTGTAATCACGAGGCTTGATATCTCGCATTATGTCGCGCTTTTCTTCGTCTCTCTGCTCTTCATCAACTGGTTCTAAAGAATGGTACCTGTTGTGAATACTTTCTGCAGCAACTGGATCAATTACAGAATCCATTTGTACTGGTCCACCATTGTTTGGAAAAACAGAAAAATCAGGTTGATCTTCAGTTTCTGTTTTCTTTTTTCTTACCACTCTTTTTTTTGATTTTGTTTTGGTTTCTTGATCTGATGACTCAGATGAAACCGATGTTTTTTTAACCACAGTTTTATGTCTTAATGACTATTTAGATAATACCTGCTTGTTTATAATTTTATCAACTAGACCATATTTCTTTGCTTCTTCTGCTGTCATGAAATAATCGCGGTCTGTGTCTTGCTCTATCTTTTTAATGCTTTGTCCTGTGTGGTTGCTTAAAATTTGATTTAACTGATTCTTAATACGAAGCATTTCCTTTGCCTGAATCTCAACATCTTTCTGTTGCCCTTCTGCTCCACCCATAACCTGATGAATCAAGACCCTAGCGTTTGGTAAAGAATATCGCTTTCCTTTTGTTCCTGAAGCAAGTAACACAGCTGCTGCTGATGCTGCTTGTCCAATACAGATTGTTGCAACATCACACTTCATATACTGAATTGTATCATAAAGAGCAAGTGCTGAAGTAACAGAACCACCAGGAGAATTAATATATATCTTAATATCTTCTTTTGGATTCTCTGCTTCTAAGAATAACAGTTGAGCAATGATGGTGTTTGCTACATGATCATCAATTGGCTCACCTAAGAATATTATACGGTCTTTTAGCAATCTTGAATATATGTCATAGGCGCGCTCACCCATCGGCGCCTTGTCTATAACCATTGGAATTAAAGGCATGTTATTCTCCTTGTTCAGAGGAAGTTTCTTCAGGAGATGCTGCGATATGCTCTTCTTCAGCAACGACTTCGCTTTCTCCTGCTTCAACTTCTCCCTCTGGAGTTATTTTCTCACCATTTATATCTATTTTCCAGCCTGTTAAACGAGCGGCTAAACGAACGTTCTGTCCGGCTTTACCAATTGCTAAGGAAAGCTGGTCTTCTAAAACACCAACCTTAGCACTCTTTTCTTCTATGTCTAATTGAACGTTTAAGATCTTTGCAGGTGATAATGCATTTGCAATGAACTTAACTGGATCTTCATCCCATTCAATAATGTCGATTTTCTCACCACTAATTTCTGCCATAACGGTTTGTACTCTAGTACCACGCTGACCAACGCATGCACCGATTGGATCAATGCCATCCTGAGTTGAAGAAACAGCGATCTTTGTTCTTGAACCTGCTTCTCTAGCAATTGATTTAACTTCAACTGTTCCATTGTAAATTTCAGGAACCTCCAACTCAAAAAGCTTTCTAACCATGTCTGGATGGCTTCTTGAAAGAGTAATCTTAGGACCCTTTGCTGCTGATTCAACATGCAAAACCAAAACCTTTAAACGTTGGCTAGGAATGTATTTTTCTCCTCTAATCTGTTCTGAAGGGAAAAGAACACCAGTTGCTTTTCCTAGGTCAACTAAAACAGTATCACCTTCAACACGTTGAACTGTACCATTCTGTAAAGTTCTTTCTTTTGCTTTAAAATCTGAAAACATAACATTGCGTTCTGCTTCACGAAGTTTCTGGATAATAACCTGCTTGGCGGTTTGAGCTGCGATTCTTCCATAGCTTGTTCCTTCTTTCGGAGTAATCTCCGTCTTTATCTCATCTCCCAGTTTATATTTCGTAGAAATTTCTTTTGCATCCTCCAGGTTAATCTCTTTCTGAGGATCAAGAACTTCTTCAACAACTATTTTTACATCGAAAACTTTTGTTGATAAATGTTCTGAATTAAATTCAACAACAATATTCTGATCTTTTTCACCATAGTCTTTTCTAAAAGCCGCGGCTAAAGACGCTTCTATCATTAAAAGAATTTCTTCTCTTGATATTCCTTTTTCATCTTCGATCTGTTCTAAGGCCTGTTCAAACGCTTCATTCATATTTTTTAAACCCTTTGTGGTTGCCCACAGTTATCTATTTAATTGTAGACTCCTAGTTATTAAAAAACTGAAGTTTAAACTTCAGTTAAAATCAACTATACATCTAACAACAGTCTAAACCTTTAAAAAGCTTTAGTCAACTACCCACATCCTTTACAAATTGAGTAAAATATATTATGATGCTTCTTTGAAAGAACCTGATGTCAAGAACCTTAAGCACCTGTTGATCTTCCGAACCCCCAACGACAACTAGAAGGAGAGGTACGATGAACAGCGAAGTTGAACGTGCGGTACGAATTACACCAACGTTGGGAAGTGCCCCTGATCCTCTGCCACCGGATCTCACGGTCGCGCAGATCCATGTGCTTCCGACTAGGCTGGCCATGCGGTTCCGGAGGACCCACTTCGGCGACTACGAAACCGTCGAGATCGTGGATCCAGAAACGCTCCGCGCGTTCGTTGGGATCCAGTTCAGGGTCACGAACGAGACCCTGGGTGCAGATTTCGGCACCCCGCTGGTGGAGCTACTAAACTCTTCCAACACCGCTGCAGTGCGCGTCCTGATCCCGGCGATCGCGAAAACAACCGGCCTAGGAATCGAGGCACTCGTCATTGCTCTGATTGAGCACAATGAGTCCTCGATGGTCTTCATCCCGAAGGCCTGCACCAGCTCCTTCGTGGTCACAGCACGTGACCCGAAGCCACACTAGCTAGCAACAACGCTGAAACGAAACGCCCCCCGGTTTGACCCAGGGGGCGTTCGTGTTTTTAACTACATATATTTCTTTAGTTGCTGTTGCTTTTCATATTCAGCAAGTTGTTGTTTGTACTTGCCGATATAGTATTTCAGAATTACTAATGCCCAGACTAGAGCAATGAAATAAAGAATAATTACAATGATGTGACTGGAGATTCCTACTATGTATTCATAACGTAAAAAAGACCAGATTAATCCTAATACTCCGATTGTTCCAAACAAAGCTCTCCAACGTTTCTGCATATTCTTTTTGATACTGTCTTTCTTTGTTCTCATCCAGAAAGCCATCAATATTGAAACTATTAACAAAACACTTGAGAGGATGAAAAAGAACTTGTCTGTTCTTGAGATGCCGATGAACTGTGCAGTTTCAAACATCCATGTCTTTGTAAAAATATTTGAAATCATTGTTCCGTTATTTAATATATATTAATGCGTAATGAAATGTGTCAGCAGGAATTTCTCCCTGAAGACGAAAACCAGACTTAGTTAACATGTCATTCATCTGTTGTTCTGAAACTCGGTCATTTATATTTGGACCAAAAGGAAGTTTTTCCTTCTTCCACTCTATGGCAATTATTCTTCCACCAGTTTTTAAAACCCTGTATGTTTCTTTCAAAACATTTCTTTGAAGTTTAGAAAGATGGAGTATGCCAGAAAGAATAACCACATCGCAGGAATTGTCATTTATCTTAACACCTGGTAATTCAAGGTCGTGTCTAACTGTGTATATATTACTTAAACCCTCGTGCTTAGCAGCTGAAACAGTTGCTTCTAAAGCTTCTGCTTTTACATCAATTGCATAGACCTGACCTTCATTTCCAACCATTAACGCTGCTGCAACTGGATAAAAACCATTGCCACATCCAAAGTCTGCGACTGTTTCTCCTTTTTGTATTCCTGATGTTGCTAATATTTCTTTTGGATCCAAAAACCTAAGTTGTGTTTTTATATTCATTTGTTTTGTTTTAAACCTCAACTTCTTTATATATCTTCTCAACCTTTGTGGCAAGTCCATCCTCTGCCTCAATGTACACAGCGTTTACCATTATTGGATTAGATTCTTCAACATCATAAACAAACTTACCGCCTAAGAATATACTAAGTGAGTTTTGAATTGGTGCTCCAAGGACTGAATTAACAGCACCAATCATTCCTACATCAGAAACATGGGCTGTTCCTTTTGGTAAAATCCTTAAATCAGCGGTTGATGTATGCGTATGTGTTCCCAAAACAGCCGTTGCTCTACCGTCTGTATAGAAACCAAAGGCTTTCTTTTCGCTGGTTGCTTCTGCATGAAAATCAACCACAACAATATCACCCGGTTGTTTGTGCTGAGCAATGATGTTATCAAAATCAAAGAATGGATTTGAAATTCCTGTTGCAAACTGAGTTTCAAAGAATACAGTTCCATTAAGGTTGATGACTAGATATCCTTGACCATCTTTCTCAATACGAACAAAACCAACTCCTGGATATTCTCCCTGGTAATTGTTTGGTCGTATTAAATTTGGATATTCTTTAAACACTCCTGCTGAATCATTTTTTTTGAAGATATGGTTTCCAGAAGTGTATGCATCAATACCAAGACCTGAAATCTCGGCCATTGTTTGAGTTGTAACACCTTTCCCGTGTGCGAGATTCTCTACGTTTGCAATAATAAAGTCGGGAGAATATTTCTCTCTTAACTCTGGCAAAACCAGGCGCAATGCTTTGCGGCCTGGTTTTCCAACTGCATCACCAAAAAATAGTATTTTCTTAACGGGCATATTCTACAACGCGAGTTTCGCGTATTACGTTAACTTTTATTTCTCCTGGGTACTTCAATTCGTTTTCAAAGCGATTTGCAATTTCACGAGCCATACGATGGGCTGCATAATCATCAATCTTTTCTGGTTTAACAAAGACACGGATTTCTCTTCCTGCTTGAATGGCATAAGTCTTTTCAACACCTTCAAAAGAATTAGCAATGTTTTCAAGATCCTCCAAACGTTTAACATAGTTTTCGTAAGTGTCTTTACGAGCGCCTGGTCTTGCTCCTGAAATGTTGTCTGCAGCATCAATGATTGCTGATTCAATACCTGTATATTCAGTATCACCGTGGTGCGATGTGATCGCGTTTATGATCTTCTCGTTGAGGTTAAACTTCTCAGCAATTTTCTTACCAATCTCAACGTGTGTTCCTTCCATATCTTGGTCTAATGCTTTACCAATATCATGTAAAAGAGCACCTTGCTTTGAAACCATCACATCAGCACCCAATTCTTCAGCCATCAAAGCAGACAACTTGGCCATCTCAATGGAGTGCCTTAAGATGTTCTGACCGTATGATGTTCTAAAGCGTAAACGACCAATTAACTGGATGAGTTTAGGAGGGAATGAAGTAATGCCTAACTCATAGACTGCCTCTTCACCAGCCAGTTTAATAATTTCACCAACTTCTTGCTTGGATTTTTCATATGCTTCTTCAATTCTAGCTGGATGAATTCTACCATCCTGCAAAAGCTTCTCTAAGGTTAACTTTGCAATTTGTCTTCTGATTGAGTTAAATCCTGAAATGACGACTGTGTCGGGAGAATCATCAATCAATATTTCAACACCCATCATTTGCTCGAAGGTTCTGATGTTTCTTCCTTCTTTACCTATGATTCTACCCTTCATCTCTTCGTTTGGAATCTGAACAATTGTTGTTGTTGTTTCTGCAGTAACCTCAGAAGCACAGCGCTCAATTGCATGAGCAACAATCTCTTTTGCTTTTTTGTCTGCTTCTTCTCTAGCATTAGCAACAATTTTTCTTTGAAGAGCAACCATTTCTTCTTTGATTGCTTTTTCAGTTGTTTCTAATATGAGTTGCTTAGCATCTTCTCTGCTCATTGCAGAAATTTCTTCGAGCTTAAGAATCTGTTTTTGCTTAAACTCACGCATCTCTTCCTGTAATTTTGCTGTTTCTTCTTTTTTCTTCTCCAAATCCGCACGCTGACTATCCAAGTTATTAGACTTGGTTTCTAAATCAGCTTCTTTCTTTTCAATTCTCTGTTCAAAACGAATGATCTGCTGACGAAACTCAGCTTCTTGTTTTTTTGCCGCATCTATTATCTCTAAAGCCTGTGCTTTAGCATCTAACAAAATTTCTTTTTCTTTTGTCTTTGCTTCTTCAAGCAAGCTTTGGGCGCGAGCTTCAGCATGCTCGATTTTCTTTGTAACTTGCGCTTTTCGGATTAAGTATCCAACTCCCAAACCTACAACCAGCGCAAGTAGAGCGTATATTAATTGCATAATAAAAGCCTTTACTAATGAAGTGTAGTAAAGCCTTTTTGGTGATAATGAGTGGGTATGCTGAAATTTTCAGTTTGAAAACTAAAGGAAACTAGAACAATTCTTTATGTAAGTTAAGTTTGGAAAAAGTAAGAATTGATTGAAAATACATACTGTTTATCACTAAAAGACTGTAAATATGCTACACAATCAGATTAAATATTCATTAAACCCACTTTACCGCAAAAAGAGCTTTTTGTCAAAGGATCAATTGACCAAGCCTACCTTAAAGCTTAAGATTACAATACAAAAAGAAAGGATAACTATGTACGAAGCAAAAAAGTTTAATAGCATCAAGCAATTGGATGGCATCTCCCAAAAAACGATGGAGGACCATTACAAGCTCTATGAAGGATATGTTAAGAAAGCTAACGAGATAGAGGAAAAACTAAAGACTGTAGACAAATCAACAGCGAATCAAGTTTACTCTGATTTAAGGGAATTAAAATTAGAATATTCTTTTGCTGTTGGTGGAGTTAAAAACCATGAAATATATTTCGGTCATCTTGGCGGAAACGGCGGAGAACCAACTGGTGCTTTTCTTCAAATGATCCAAAGAGACTTTGGTTCGTTTGATGCTTGGAAAGAAGACTTAAAGCAAACAGGACTTGCAGCAAGAGGCTGGGCTTGGCTTGCTTTTGATTGGAATACAAACAAACTCTTTAACTATCTTGGAGATGCACAAAACACTTTCCCTGTTTGGGATGCAAGCGCTCTTGTTGCTCTAGATACGTATGAACATGCTTACTGGGCAGACTATGGCACTGCTAGAGCAACATACATTGATGCTTTCTTTAAAAACCTTGATTGGAAAATTATAGAAGCAAAATTCAAAGCTGTTGGTATAGACAAGTTTGTACAGTAATTAATGACCTCCTCCCCGGGATACGCTTCGCTTCTCCCGGGGTTTCCTAGGGAGGCA
>JBBTQQ010000013.1:0-31061 GCA_038065615.1 Patescibacteria group bacterium
AAACCGCAGGTTCTGATAGGGTTACTGTGAGCAATACCGGCAACGTCGGCATCGGCACCACATCTCCAACCTCAAACTTCCAAGTAGCGCAAACCACAGCAGGCACAGGCACAGTTTCAAACCTCGCAGGAGGCACAACGGTTACCGGTGTCGGCACACAATTTACAAATACATTTAAAGTAGGAGACACGATTACCATTGGCTTACAAACTGTTGCCATCTCTGCTATTGCTTCCGATACTTCCATGACTACAGCAGCAATTACTGCAGCGAATTCCGGTGTAGTATATTCCTTAGTTGGTGGAGACAGATTTGCTGTGAAGGGCAACGGCAATGTGGGGATTGGGACAACGAATCCAAAAGGGAAATTACATGTAATGGCTGCAGATGGTTCTATATTTCAACCTAGTGCCGGAGCCAATCAGTTTATTATAGAAGATAATGGGAATGCTGGGATGACTATTTCTGGTCCAGATGCTAATGTTCAAAGTATTAGATTTGGTTCTGCATCTACAGATGTTTATGCTTCAATATCGTCAAGTTTTAATAGCGGGTTATTGTCGATTGCAACCTCTCGTGCTACGGGGGCTATTGCTTTTAGTACAGGTATTGGAGCAGAAGCTGTAAGAATTTTAACAAACGGCAACGTCGGCATCGGGACGACGGGACCGTTGACTAAGTTAGAAGCTATTGGAACAATAAGCGCAAGTTATGCGGTGGCATCTGGTGGCATACTTCAGACAAGAGGTAATTCTGATGGTTCATCGGATATTATAATGAACGCATATACAGGAACTCCGAAACTTTATATAAAAGGATCGGGAGGTGGAAATTTTGTTACATTTGATAATACTGGTAACGTCGGTATAGGTACAACAGTTCCAAGTGCAAAACTACAAATACAAATAGGTGCCGCTGGAACTGCGCCCACCACTCTTAATAAGGGGAATACCCATCTTGCCTTGGGCGCAGATGAATATGGCATTAACTCCTATCGCCTTGTAGGGTTTGGCTACGGTCCTTCTAGCGCCGTTTATCAACCTGCATATATTGGGTATCAAGAAAAATCTACTGCGGGTTATACACTTGGAGACTTAATATTCGGTACTCGTGGTGTCACAACAGATAGCGTTCCGACCGAACGAATGAGAATTGATAGTGCAGGTAATGTTGGCATTGGAACAGCAGACCCCGCTGGGTTTAAATTAAACGTTACGGGCGGACAGATCCGAATGCAACAAGCTGCCGGAGTCGCTCCCTACATTGATTTTTACCAAGTCTCGACGAAACAATGGGGCATTGTTAATCCGGCAAGCACTACGCGACTTTCTATTGTTGAAGATGGCTCGACTGGTAGTGAAAGGTTGACTGTATTAACTGGTGGTAACGTTGGAATTGGTACTACGGCACCTGCCACTCCACTGCACGTAGACGCATCCACTGGAGGAATTATAAGAGTATCAAGACTTGGGACAGGAGCTGGAGTTATTCAACTTGAAGCAGATGGAACAAATGGAACTCTTACAACTACTAACGCCACTATTTTTCAAGCTGGGGGTAGCGAAAGAGTTAGGATTACAAGTACTGGTAACGTAGGTATCGGAATATCAGACCCAAGTACTAATAGATTAAAAGTTGTTGCTTCGACTGGCTCTGGAATATATTCCACAACAGCAGGCGGAACAGGATGGGCTGGTGAATTCTATAACACAGATGGTGGTGGAAACAGATATGCACAATTAGCAGGAGCAACATATGCCGGCCTATTCATGAACGGGAATGTTGGTATTGGCACAGTAACACCTGCAGCTAAACTAGACGTTACTCAAACTGCAGCTGATTATGCTTTAATCACAAGATACGATAACACCAGTACATCTCCATTTAGCGGTTTCCCACAGTTATCTGTTAGAAACTTAGATACTACAGCAAATAACGGGATGATGATGTCTTTCCAGACTAATAATTCAGGAGCTGCTTTGTATAGCGCGGCTCAGATTGGTGTTAAGAACACATCGCATACAAGTACCACAGAAAGTGCTGACATCTATTTCCGTCAGGTCATTGGTGATAATAACGGTGTTCAAAACACCATGATATTGTCAGGAAGAAAGGTAAGTATCGGAACAGATAGCACGCCGACAGCTCAGTTAGATGTAAACCAAACTGCTGTTGGAAATGTTGGTGCAAAGATAAAGCAAATTGCTTCTGCAACAGCTGATTCATTACAGATTCAGGATTCAACTGGAGCAAATACATTAAGAGTTACAGCAGCAGGTGATCAGGAGTTAAGCGGTAACTTAAACAATAGCTTTGGTGGTTTGGGAAGATTCCAAAACCTATTAACATATTCAGAACAACTTGATAACGGAGCATGGGCTGCAACCGGTATTACAGTTACTGCAAATTCAACAGCAGCACCAGATGGTACAACGACTGGTGATACATTAACCGGAACTGGTGCAAGCAGTTTGATTCAAACATATACCACAACAACAAACGGCAACTACACCTTCTCATTCTGGGCAAAAACAACTTCTGGAACTGTAACAACTGGTTTAAGAATTGATTCAACAGGTGCAACTCCAACAACAGGAACGGCAACCACATATACTGCAACAACAACATGGCAGAGATTTTCAGTAACTCAAAACTTTACAGGAACTCCTTCTAACATTAAAGCCGTCATATTACCAGGAAACGGAGCAACCGGAACAATCATTGCTTGGGGCGCGCAGTTAGTTCAAGATACAGTACCTGAAGTTTATGCTAGAACAACTGCTTCAACAGTTGCAGCAAATAGAGGATTAGTTTCAAACGGCGGTGAATTTATTTCTGCGGTTGATGCGAATGACAAACCTCTTATAGTCCAGGCAGCTCCAAGTCAGAGTGCAAACCTTTTTGAGATCCAGAATTCTACAGGAACTGCTTTGACAACAGTAAGCTCAGCGGGTTGGTTAGGTGTTGGTTTAGCTCCAACTCAAGCTTTAGATGTTTTAGGAAACGCGCGAATTTCTCAGACCACTATAACTAGCAGCGCACTTTTTGCTGTAAACGGACCAGGTAATGCGATTTCCTTCGGCACCCAAACCCAAATGTATAATCTTGTCACCGTAGCCACATCCCTTGTTAAACTAGACTCAAACCACGTTGCTTCAGTCTGGGTCTATGATGATGGGGCAGCTGCTTCCACAACCTTTGTTCAGATTGGTACATATGTTGGTAGTACTGTTTCGTGGGGTGGCCCAGTAACTCTAACCTCTAATACAGTAGGTACTGTTACCCAAGGTTCTGTGAGTATTTCAATGTTAGACAGCACGCACATTGTTGTTGCTTGGGTTCAAAGCAATGTTGGTACCATTGGTGTCCAAGTTTGTTCAATTGCTGGTTCTGCCTTAACTTGTGGTGCTTCAGTCAGCCCCGGAAGCGCTGCAACTAGCTTCTTCATTTCTGTTGCTGGTCTTGACGCAACACACTTTGTTGTGGCTTACAATGACAGTGTAAACAACAGAGGACAAACAAGAGTCGGTGTTGTATCAGGAACAACAATCTCTTCATACGGTGTTGCAGCCAACTACACAGCAAGCGCTACAGCAGCTACCAACAATGTTGTTAAAGCCCTTTCTGCAACAAAGTTTGTTGTTGGTTTCAGTTCAGGAGCGCCTTCTGCAGGTAAGTCAATCATTGGAGATGTTACAGCAGGAACAACAATTACTTTCGGAACTGCGGTTACATTCAACGCACTAAATACAACTTGGATCTCTATGGATGCCATATCCACAACAGGATTCATTGTTTCTTTCCAGGACGCAGGCAACTCTAACAATGGTGCAGCCATAGCTGCGACATATACAGGAAACACAATCACATTTGGAACAAAATACTATTTCGCAGCAGAAGCCGTAACATACACAGCTGTCTCAATGTTAGACGCTACTAACTTTGTCATTTCATATACAGGGCCATCAAACTACGGATATTCAGTTACAGGCAGCATTTCTTCGAGCACTGTTTTAAGCTTTGGTGCTAAAGTCGCCATTGAAGCAAATGTTGGAAACCCGTATATGTCAAATGCTGCACTGACCCCAACAACATTTATGAATATATATGCACGTATTACTGGTAGTACATCTCAGAGCATAATCGGAACAGTTCCTCAAAGCGCTTCAACATACACTTCAACTTTTGGCACCCAAACCCAAATGTATAATCTTGTCACCGTAGCCACATCCCTTGTTAAACTAGACTCAAACCACGTTGCTTCAGTCTGGGTCTATGATGATGGGGCAGCTGCTTCCACAACCTTTGTTCAGATTGGTACATATGTTGGTAGTACTGTTTCGTGGGGTGGCCCAGTAACTCTAACCTCTAATACAGTAGGTACTGTTACCCAAGGTTCTGTGAGTATTTCAATGTTAGACAGCACGCACATTGTTGTTGCTTGGGTTCAAAGCAATGTTGGTACCATTGGTGTCCAAGTTTGTTCAATTGCTGGTTCTGCCTTAACTTGTGGTGCTTCAGTCAGCCCCGGAAGCGCTGCAACTAGCTTCTTCATTTCTGTTGCTGGTCTTGACGCAACACACTTTGTTGTGGCTTACAATGACAGTGTAAACAACAGAGGACAAACAAGAGTCGGTGTTGTATCAGGAACAACAATCTCTTCATACGGTGTTGCAGCCAACTACACAGCAAGCGCTACAGCAGCTACCAACAATGTTGTTAAAGCCCTTTCTGCAACAAAGTTTGTTGTTGGTTTCAGTTCAGGAGCGCCTTCTGCAGGTAAGTCAATCATTGGAGATGTTACAGCAGGAACAACAATTACTTTCGGAACTGCGGTTACATTCAACGCACTAAATACAACTTGGATCTCTATGGATGCCATATCCACAACAGGATTCATTGTTTCTTTCCAGGACGCAGGCAACTCTAACAATGGTGCAGCCATAGCTGCGACATATACAGGAAACACAATCACATTTGGAACAAAATACTATTTCGCAGCAGAAGCCGTAACATACACAGCTGTCTCAATGTTAGACGCTACTAACTTTGTCATTTCATATACAGGGCCATCAAACTACGGATATTCAGTTACAGGCAGCATTTCTTCGAGCACTGTTTTAAGCTTTGGTGCTAAAGTCGCCATTGAAGCAAATGTTGGAAACCCGTATATGTCAAATGCTGCACTGACCCCAACAACATTTATGAATATATATGCACGTATTACTGGTAGTACATCTCAGAGCATAATCGGCACCTTTACAACTGATACAACATTAAGTAAATCATTAAACATTGCTAACAACGGAAACGCAGCATTTGGAACAAGCGCCTCTTCAAGCTACAAACTCATTGTCCAGGATTCTCAATCTGCAACATACGTTGCTAGAATAAACAACACTGATACAAGCAATACTGCCGATGGCTTGTTAATTAGCTTGGGTGTTGCAAATGCTAGCCGTTCAACAGGAAACTACTTCATCGGATTCGCAACTGCAGATGGAACTGTTGCTGGAAAGATTCAAGGTGGCGCAGGTGCTGTTGCATATACAACAACTGCTGCTGACTTAGCAGAATGGTTCATGGATTCAGGTACTGAAAGCAAGCCTCAAGATTCAGACATTGTTGCATTTGATGTGAATGCTGGAAAAACAGTTAAGAAAGCAGTCAGTTCTGTTGCTCCGATAGTTGGTGTTGTTTCAAACAATGCTGGTTTCATTGGAAACGGCCCGGTTTGTAAAGTTGATGATGATAACTGCGATTCGCATTATGCGTCATACAACACCCTCGTCGGTCTTATTGGACAGTTGTCTGTAAAAGTAAACTTAGATGGTGGTGATATTAAGCCTGGTGATTACATCACAGTTTCTTCAGTTGCTGGAGTTGGCAAGAAAACAACTTCTTCCGGATATGTTGTTGGTATTGCTATGGAAGGATATAACTTAGAGCAAGCAATTGCCATTGCAGCAAAAGATGCGCCATTGGATGCAGACGGAAACCCTGTTATTCCAAACCCAAAAACAATGATTAATACAATTCGTGTTTTAATCCGTCCTGAATATTACACAGCCCCAGCACAATTTGTCTTTGATGAAAATGGAAACGTTGGTTTTGGAACAGAAGCACCAACTGCTGCCTTTGAAATAGCTTCTGGATTAAACGCAGTAAAGACATTGGCTGATGGAACAACTGAAACAGCAACATCCTTAACCGCTGTCCTCATCAACCCAATCTTTAATGACATGGGAGCTGTTGGTATTAAGCACTATGGTTTGGTTGTAACAAGCGGAAACATTGGTTTTGGCACAAGCGCTCCTGAAACAAGAGTTCACATTTCAGATGACAGCACAGACCCGGTCGTTGGCTTAACAATTCAATCAACCGCTGATTTTGCCGAAGGATTTGCTGCAGATATCTTTAGAATAGTTGCAAATGTTGGTGGAGTTTCTACTACGCAGTTAAGAGTAACAACAGAAGGAAACATCTTCCTTGCAGGTTCCATATCAATCGGTGGACAGTTCATTACAATGAGCGCTTCTGCATACACTCAAGAATTTATGATCTCAGACGATGCTTCTGCTGGTGATATTGTTTCAATAGTTGGAACAAGCCTTTCAAAAGCAACAAAACCGTATGATCCTTCAATCTTTGGTGTTATTGTACAAAAGGGTGGATTTGTTCTTGGTATGCCAAGAGACGGTGAAATCCCAACAACTGTTGGTGGCATAAAGGAAGTGGCATACATGGGAACAGAGTTGGTTAATATATCTGATGAAAACGGAAACATTTCAAGGGGAGATTTCTTAACCGCATCATCTTCAATTCCTGGATTTGCGATGCGCGCAACAGTTTCAGGAAGAGTTGTAGGGCAAGCATTAAATGACTTCGTTGTTTCAAGTGATTCCCAAGTTGTTAATGGCTTAACAATTCATACTGGAAAGGTGCTTGTCTCTCTTAGAACAGCATTTGAACAAATTAACAACACCTTTGTCATGGGCACTGATGAAATCGTTGCTTTAACGGCGCAACAGATCACATCTGGTGATGGAGCTGCAACTCAAGGATCTACTGATGTTTCTGGTTCTATTGCTTCATCTAACTCATCTCTAACTTTTGTTATAAGGCAGGCAGTAAGCACCTCGGTAAACTCCGCTGCTGGTAATCAAACTACAACCCCTGTTAACGCAGATATTTTGCAAGTACAATCCGGAAAAGTAAATCGTTTCATGATTGCTGCAAACGGTGCTGTTAGTATAAACACAAGCATTGCTTTGGATAGCGGCAAAAACATCTTTGCTGTTAGAAACAACGGAGTTGATCAGTTCATAATAAGGGCGAAAGGTGGAGTTGTATTAGGCGCAAGCTTGATTGTTAAAAAAGACTTAATTGCATTAGGTCAGGTTCTTGGTTCAACCGCAATACTTGCTAAGAACACTGGGGATGCAGAAATACAGCAAGGAGATGTGGTTGTATTAAGAGGAGTTGAAAGTGAAACCATAGTTGGAAACAACCCAATATTGAGTGTTTCCAAGGCTGATACAAACTTAAGTGCTGAAACAAATGGAGTTGCAGAAGTAACATCTCCAAGCGGTGACTCCCAAGTTATAAACGCAACAATCGTGGTTGGTGTCGCTGATAGGAACATGTCAGACTTTGATATCCCTGGAGCTCCTGTTTCCCAAGCTTCAAGCACAACTATAATTCCAAGGGGTGAGTTCATGAACGTTGTTACTTCAGGAACATTTGGAATGATTAATGTAGAAGCAGGGGAGGGCTTAACACAAAGCTCAATCTTGCCAGGTGATAAGCTGACGATCTCTGATGTTTCTGGTCATGCTAGAAAGCTTAAACCAAATGAATCTGGTATGCCTGTAATTGGTATTGCTCTTGATAGTTTGGTTTCTGGATCTGGAAAAGTTAGAGTGTTGTTGATGATTAACAATACATATGTAAGTGGTACTAGAAGTGATGCCCGAGCTGAAAGCGCTTCATCTAGTGCTTCTCAAACAAGTTCTGAAACAACTGCAACAACAGCACCAGCAACAACATCAAGTAGTACATCTGATACAACAACAACAGATCAAGGAACAACAGCCGTTGAGCCATCTAGTACAACTACAGATCAAACAGCAACTACTGTGGTGCCAGCAGATACAACAACTAATCAAAGCATAACTGTAACAGAGCCAACACCGACTGCGGTACCAACAGTAAGTGATAGTCCAACAACAACTGTTACATCAGGAACTGTTGCGACAGGGGATACAAGCACAACAATGCCATAAATGATTAGTTGTTCTTTTGACAAACTTCTAATCCTTTGTTATTGTATATACACAATTTGGGATTTCCCACTGAGCCCCGCCCCTAAAAAGGCGGGGTGACGATTTTTTAGGAAGAATAGAATTCTAAGAAGTATTTCTTAACTTTATTGAACTGCCCGTCATCAAGCGCCCCAACTCGGCTAGTTAGGCGCTTTTTGTCTAATATACGAGCTTGGTTGAGCATGGCCCATCTTTTGGTCCCTCCAAGTTCTATTTCTACATACCAGCTGCCTTGTTTTTTCTGGGTGGTTAATGGTAAGCCTAGAAAGGAATTTGAGGTGAATTTTCTAAAGATTAAAACAGGACGAGTAAGTTTTTTGCCCTTGCCAAAGATCTCTTCACCCAAATTCATCCCTAAACTACACCACCAAATATCTCCTTGCTTGAAAACTATCCTACTTGGCGTGTTCCGAAGAGTAATTTTCAATTTGCACCAATTTTTGAAAGTTGTTATGTAATCAGAAAACATTTTTGCTTAGTTTTAATTGTTATTACAAAGTTTAACAAATCAATGTTAAATATTTCTTAACTTAAAATTAAAAGAAAACCGCATTTCTGCGGCTTCTTTTTTGATATTAAGGGTGGCTCCCCAATGTAATCTCACCAGTGCTAGTATTCTAACAAAGTTATATGTATAGTCAAGTTTTTACTTGCGCGGAGGGGAATCGAACCCCCAAAATGTAACTGGTGAAATTACATTGACCTACCAAGAGTCACCGCCCCAGAAAAAACATCATAACAGATCAATATTAAATCTAGATTAAATATTTACTGTTTTTTTCAACAATTTATACCTTTAATTTATCCACAGGGGAGTGCTTGTTTCTTTTAGCAAAAGTGTCTTAAAAATGGTATAATATTTGTGTTAAGAGAGCCTGATGAAATCCATACAAAAGTTCAAATTATTCACGGTTTTTCATACCATTTTTGCGCTTTTGGCCATACTTAGTTATGGTCTTAGAGTTGAAGCTTTTTCCTACACCACAAATACATCTGGAGCAGTAAGTTTGATGGCCTCTTCTGACATACAGAAGGTCCAGTACGTCACTGCAATAGATAGCAGTGGTGCTTTTGTTGAAAAGCGTTTTGTTGCTAAAGCAACAGCTCTGGACAGCTGCGATATATCATCAGAAGGACGAGCAGTATATATACCAAAATTACAAAATACTTTTAGTTTAAGCGGGGATTTAAATTGTTTTACTCTTTCGTTAAATGTTGGTTCGTTTTCAGACCAAGAAACACTTGCTGTTAATAATCTGACAAACTCGTCTGTTGAACATATCTTTGTCTTTAAAGAAACTCCTAAGATTCAGCAGTTTGGTTTGATTAGTCCAAATGATGAGCATCAAATTTTTACTGTTGTTCAAAATAGAGCTAGCTATGAGTTGTACCAGGCGGCAAGTGCTGGTTTTGGAATCTCGAACCTTTTTGAGTCTTCGGATCAAAGGGCACAATACTCTGTATTTAGTATTGAAAACAATCTTTTTGAAGTCTTGCGTTGTTAGAAATGATTTGGAGATTTAAGAAACTAATTAATTAAGAAGATATATAAATATATGAATCAAATGATAAACGGCCAACCTCAAATGGGTTCGGCACAACCAATGCCAGCACAAGGTGGCTCTAAAGCCCCATGGGTTGTATTGGTAATTGTAGTCGTAGTAGTCTTAGCAGTTTTAGGTTTCTTGTTTAGAGACAAGATTGGTATGGGTCAAAAATCCCAGACAAAGCTTTCAGGTTATCAAGCAGTGTTCTTGACTAACGGTCAGGTATACTTTGGTAAAGTATCTGATATGAGAGATAAGTATGTAACATTGAAAGACATCTACTATCTCCAGGTTAACCAGCAAGAACAGTTACAATCAGGTCAACCAGCTCCTCAAACACAGAACCAGGCACAGCAACCACAGCTTTCTTTGGTTAAGTTAGGTAACGAGTTACATGGTCCTGATGATATTATGCAAATCAACAGAGATCAAATCTTGTTCTTTGAAGAATTGAAAGCAGATGGACGTGTTGCTCAAGCAATTGAGGAATACAAGAAGAATGGTGCTAATGCAAATGCAGGAACTCAAACTCCAGCAGCGCAAACACCAGCAACAACACCTCCAGGAACACAAACACCAGCTCCAGTTACTAAGTAAGAGCAAGGGAGTACAAACAAAACACCCGCCAATTGGCGGGTGTTTTTAATGTCCTTGTTATTTAACCTGTTTGACTAAGCTTGTGAATACTTCTGGTGCTGCTATTGCCAATTCTGACAACATTTTTCTGTTAATAGTGATCTTTGCTTTCTTTAGAGCTCCAGCAAACCTGCTGTATGTGATTCCATTGTCTCTTAAAGCAGCGTTTAATCTAATTAACCAGAGTGCGCGCATATCACGTTTTTTGTTGCGACGATCTCTGTAAGAGTACTTGTCAGCATGTAACAGAGCTTCTTTTGCAGCTACGAAGTTTGTGCTTCTTCTGTTTTCAAAACCCTTAGTTCTTTTGAGTACGTTCTTTCTTCTTTTAGATGCGGCTACTCCGCGTTTTATTCTTGTCATGTTATTTATGTGTAATTAAAATTGCGATTCCTGGGTTTGACTTGTTTAAAGTCATGTCGCGTCTCTTGTTCTTTGTTGTCTTTCCGGTATCGCGGGCATTGAAATGATCTTGTCCTGCTTTGCGGTAAACAATTTTTCCTGAGCCTGTTTTCTTGAAACGCTTTGAGGCTCCTTTGTGGGTCTTCATTTTAGGCATGTTATGCTAGTTTCTTAGTTATTAGTATTGAGACGAATGGTCCTTGGCGTTTAGCCGGGACTTCAGTTGCGTAGTTTGGAACAAAGGTTAGGAACTTTTTTACTACTTCAAAACCCATTTCAGGGTGTGCTTGTTCTCTTCCACGCATTAGGAGATCTACTTTAACCTTATGTCCTTCTTCCAGAAACTCAGAAGCTTTTTTTGCCTTGATGCTCATGTCATGTTCTGAAATGCGCAGGGAAAGGCGGACTCCTTTAACGTCGATCTTTTTGATCTTCTTTTTCTGTTGCTGCTCAAGCTTTTTCTGGTGATAGCGGTACTTGTCGAAGTTAATTAGCTTAACTACAGGTGGTTGTGCTTGGGGAGACACTTCCACTAAATCAAGTTCTCGCTCTTGTGCCAGCGCTAAAGCATCAGAGGTTTTCATGACTCCGAGCTGTTGCCCGTCTTCATCGATAACCCGAACTTCTGGGACACGTATTTGGTTGTTTGTCCTTGTTTTTAACAAACTATTTAAGTAGCCCTTTTGATCCTAATTTAATTTTAGATCAAATAGATTATATCTATTTTAACACCAAAAGTCAAAGGTGCTATACTAATACTATGTTATCCGCATTTCTATTCATCATATTAGTTATAATCATCATGGGTCTGCTTTACAGGGAGGCTTTGGTTTATGGATACAAGCATGGTGGAATCTGGGGCTTTGTTAAGATGTATATTGCCATGCTTATTAACAAAACATTTGGTATTTTCTTTCATGCATAATCCCATGGTGTAATAAATTGCTAACCCCCCTCTAGCTCTGTAATAGGATCTAGAGGCTTTTTTGATACCCAATAAATTAACGAAAAATTTAGTTATTATTGATGGGAGTAATTTTTACCACAAGGTTAAAAACATCCCTTAGTATTTATTTTGCTGTAAGAGGAAATAGAGAAAGGCAAGCTCCATTACAAGATGCGATTCAAACAGCAAAAAATACTTTTGAACAACAGCATAAAGTAGCGGTAAATTCTCAAATAGAAATTCTACCGCAAAGCCCAATTGGGGAGCCATGCTTGTCTGTAGTAGATTATGTTAATTGGGCTGTACAAAGAGCCTTTGTAAAAGGGGAAATGCGCTACTATAAATTCATAGAAAGTAAAGTTAAATTCTTAGTAGATATTTATGATTTCGATAAATACCCTAAAAACTTTTATGGTCGCTCAAACGTGTTTGATGTAAATAAAATAAGCCCCTTATAGCTAGGCTGGTAAACCAGCGCACGGCATGGAGCCGACTTTCGCACATAAGAGACTTTATCTATAAGTAGTATATAACCATTAGTATTTTTTGGGAAGAGGGTATATCCACAGCATAAAAACTCCTTAAGATAGCAATTAATTACAATATCAAATGGATGACATGAAGATTGAAAAAAAACAATATTTATGTAATACTACTGTTTGCTCTTTATAAAGAGCAACTTCTCATGGGGATGCCGGATTTTGACAGGGGAGTGACCTTTGAAAATATGCAAGCCGAGTATGCTCAAAACCTCGTAACATTCTTGAGCACAATCATAATTGGCAATTTTATTGCTAAGGTGAAGAACGCTTTTGCGCTTCCTTCACTTGTTCTTGCTTAATCTTTAGGTAAGAACGTGCGCCTCTTGTCTTTTCGCGACAAAAGATCACGCACTTCATTTGCGGAATATATTCAGATGTTTGGTTTAGGCATCTGAAAGAAAACTTCTAAATCGACCCTGTAGTTAGTTCGCGCGTTTGTTGCTTCAGGGAATTAAAGCGCGCTAAGCTTGTGAATAATTGTCAAAGTAATCTTTTCTGGACGCGGGTTTAACTCCCGCCATCTCCACCAGATTATTTTTTGAAGCGTTTTGACCGCCAGCTATGGCTAACATAAGCGGTAAATCACTGGTTTGAAAACCAACTTCGGGATTGTAAGCGATTTTTTTCTCAAAGTACATTCCAAGAAGCAAACGCTGTTTGTTATAGTCGCCCTGTTCCCACATAGTTAAAGGCTTTTCCAAATATTCAAATACTTCGTGTTTAGCGGTTTGAAGTTCTCGCACGGAGTATTTTATTTTGCCTATACTATTTCTCATTTGCCCGATAGCTTCTTGGATTGGATACGCGTATTTTTCTAAAGAGAATCAACATAAGGTGCGGAGCAAAGAAGCAAAAAGGTTCTACGGGAAATATACTCTTCCGGCCAGAGATTTCCTAGCTCGTGTAAATAATTTTGGTCGAAAGAACAAGGAATGAAAAAACTGGATGGAAATGCCGAATCACTAAACATAGTAAACAAAAAAATATTGCTGCTAATGAAACCTCGGTAGCAAGAAACCGCAAAACAGTTTGCTAAACGGATTTTGAAATCTCTCGAAGATCGAAAGCTGGTTGGAAGAGGTGGTAAGTTAACTTTAACGGACAAAAAATAAGCCCCTTTGAGCAATCTAGCTTTGGCCGAGGCTAGAGGAGGTAGAATTGTAAAATTTCACAAAAAATGGCATAATTTAGGTGTAATATCAGTGCCTAAAAATGGCAGTTGAAACAAAAACATTAAAAGTATAATATAAAGCAACTAGCCCACATTGTTGGGCGTTTTGAAGAATTTTAGCGCAAATCAAACCTATGAGCCAAGTTAAGTTTATAAATCGGAATAATTTGCGAATCGCCCGTGAAAACATGGGCTTAAGTAGTTTGTCTGCGTCAAAAAAAATCTCTAGTTCTAAACAAGATTTGGTGTCTGAATGGGAGCAAGGAAAATCTCTTCCAACGTGGTCGCAAATCGCTAAGCTTGCTAAAGCGTACAACATTCCTGATCTGATTTTATTTTCAAAGGAAGAAATCAAAAAAGATAAAAGCATTCCAGATTATAGAGTTGGCAAGCACAAGAACGATGATGAAAAAGTAAAAAAACTGATAAATCTTGTAATAGGGCGGCAGAAGTGGTTGGAGCAAAAACTTAAAAATCAAAATCGTCCTAAGAACCATTTGCAAGGTAGTGGTAGGAGTATCCAAAACCCAGCAGAACTGGCTAAGTTTATCGCGCAAAAATTAGAGATAAATATTCAGGATATTAAAGAAACCGAAGGTAGCTATGCGCATAAGGAAGTCCTTAATTATTTGATTGAAAAAACCGAAAAGAATGGCGTCTTCGTAGGAAAAACGGTTGCTTACCACAAGCTCGAAGTTAACGATATGAGGGGGCTTTTCATTTCTAATGATTATTGCCCGTTTATTGTTTTGAATAGAAAAGACGCTGTATCTGCGCAGATATTTTCTTTCGTCCATGAATTGTCGCACCTATTTAGGAAAAGCGACTCTATCTCTAATAGCTTAGATTTCAGGACGACCAATAACACTCTTAATTCAGAAGAAGTATTTTGTAATCAAGTTGCCGCAGAGCTTTTATTGCCAGTGGGGGAATTCCAAAAAGAATTTTACGATAAAAGCGACATAAGCGCGCTTTCTGACCTTTATAAAGTCAGTGAAATATGTGTTTTTTATCGCCTTGCTGACTTAGGTAAAATCAGAACACAACAACAGCGTCAGATTGAGGAAACTATTCTTGCGGAAACCGCAGAAAATATAAAACGCAAAGCTGCTAAGGATAAGGAAAGAGAAGGTGGTAATTATTACAATTTGATGAAGGACTCTAACGGAGGCCTGTTTAATCGCGTCGTTGCAGATGCGTATTTTGAAAATAGAATAGGCTATGTAGAAGCTTCAAACTTACTTCGTTTTTCAGTTGAAATGATATGAACACTGCCAAACCCACAAAACAGGTGTTTGTATTAGACACCAATATTTTAATAGGCTTTTCTCTGTGGATTCCAATCAGCCTGAATACATTATTCTGGTCAAAACTTGCCGAGTACCTCAAAAAAGGTGATTGGATTCTGTTAGACGTGGTTGCGGCAGAGATTGTTGGGAAAGGTGATTTAAAGAAGTGGTGTACTCAGCAGAGAAAAGACGGGTTGATCCTTCCAATCAGTGATGACGATAGAGACCGCGCCATTGAGATTAACAATCAGTATAAAATGATCGATGACGCTACGGGAAAATCCGTTACGGATACTTATGTAATTGCTTACGCGGAAGCTAAAAGTTTAACGGTTCTTTCAAGGGAGTCCGAAAGAGTGAACGAAAATGATTTGTATAAGATACCAGATGTCTGTAAAATCTTAAAAGTGGCGTTTGAAAGAAGACCGGAAGTCTTTTTAAGAGCAATGGGCTTTACCAATCAGAACGTTTAAGGTAGTGTTTAAATACTATTATGTGCGTTATATTAGAGTTCTTTTGCCATTAAACATTGTTCGTAGGGTAAGATTTAATAAGCCCGTAGCTCCGCATAATCCAGTTTTCTATTTGGTTTAGTGAATTTTGCACGATCTCCACCAGATATGATGTATACAAAATCGCCTTTAAGGCGATTTTTTGTTATCATTCAATTATGGAAAAGCTATTTTTTAAGAATTCAAAAGGTGATAAGTTATGTGGTTTGTTGTCTGTTGTTGGTGATGACAGGGACATGATAGCTATTCTTTGTCATGGTCATTCAAGCGGAAAGAACAATAAAACATGGCAGACGCTTGAACCTATTTTGCTAGAAAACAATATTTCAGTTTTTCGTTTTGATTTTTATGGAAATGGAGAAAGCGACGGCAAGTTTGAAGAATCTAATCTGACAGAGACAACAGATGATATTTTGTGTGCGATTGATTATGTAAAAAGGTTAAACTTTAAAAGAATAGTTTTAGCGGGAAGTAGTTTCGGTGGATTGTCTAGCATTATGGCTGCGTCCAAAAGCAAAGATTTGTATGCTCTGGTTTTAAAATCACCAGTATCAGATTATTTCGAAGTAGATTTAAAAATTCTAGGAGAAACGGGGATTAAAGAGTGGAAAGAAAAAGGGGTAAGGGCTTATACTTTTGGTGACCTTAACCGTGGTTTGATTTTAAACTATTCATTCATGGAAGACTATTTAAAGTACGATGCTTACGATGCTGCTGAAAAAATACAAGTACCTACATTGATAGTCCATGGAAACGAAGATCAAATTGTTCCGTTTTCACAAAGCCAAAAGTTATTGAGGCATTTAAAAGATGGTGAGTTGATTGCAGTAAGTGGCGCTGATCATAGTTATACCGATCAGAAGAAGTTTGATGAAATGATTAAGTACATCGCTGATTATATAGTTAAATTAAAATAAATTGGTACGAAATACAGTTGTGATTATCGTTTGCCATCCGTTCTGACAGTCTCCACCAAAAAACCACCCAGCTGTGGTTTTAATATTCAGTAGTTTATCTAAAAAGTTCATTCTAAAAACAACGAAACCCGTCTTGCTACAGACGGGTTTCGGGTTATTCGTTTCGGATTTCATGCGGAGCTTTTTCCCGCAGTTTCCGAACCAATTCAATTGCCTCCTTTTGCGTTGATTGTTCAGCTGATCTGGTCGCACACGCCAGGTAGTGGTTGCTCATCTCCGCTTCGCCCTTTGCAAGCATCAAGCAGCACTGCTTGATGCAAACAAAGACTGAAGAGATGAAGAAGGTCTGGGATGTCTTTGCTTCGCTTCCGCGATTCACTTTCGTGAAGTCTTCGCAGAAAAGATGCAGAAGCTCCTGCCAACTTAGTGAGGTGTTCAACCGTGGGTCATCGATGAACCACGACCAGTCCTCAAAAGCAACTCCAGCGAATGCGACTTCAAAGTCGTAAGCGCCGAGCCTCTCTCCGTCTATCACGAAGTTAGCTGGGCTTCGATCACTGACGATTACAGCAGAGTTTCTCCTGAGTTCTTCCAGGGGTTCAAGGAACGTGAGTTCTTCAAAGCCGATGTCAATGTTGAAGTAGCTTTTTAGGAATTTCACGACCTTTGTCTTGTAGTACGACGTTGTTACGCTCGCTTCGGCGATCATGTCCTTGCCGAGTGGAGTTTGCGAGAGAACGTCTTGGTTCTGCCTGATTGCATCGGCTATTTTTTCAACTTCATTTTTGCTGATGCAAATTTCAGTTACTGCCTTGCCTGGAAGCATTTCGGTGACAAAGATCATCTGGTTTTCAAAGACGAACTCTGCCAGATGGCGTGGAATCAGGCATTGACCAACCCGAGACGCTTGGTGTAGTAGAGTGCTCTCTCTGACTGCCCTGGCGATGCAGTCAGTTGCTTGGACAGGGAAAACTCGCAGCACCAGCCCGTGTATTGTGCTTGGGAAGCGCAGGAGAAATACATCCTCCTTGTAAGCGGTGGTTCTCTGGACCTGCAATTCTTGCAGGGATCCACTCGCGCAGAGGCTTACGGCTGATTTAACCTCTATGTCGCACAGGTTAAATGCTCCAACCGTAAGACCTCTGTTGAGGAATCGGAGCGCCGCGCTTTTAGCGAAGTCGTTGTTTGTCATTGCGCCCCTCCAACATCGTGTGGATGTGACGTAGGCTACTTGCAACAACCGCAACTTCTCTGCTGACGCCTTCCTTGACCTCGTCGTACTTTGTCATCGTGAACGATGGCATTGTTATCGGGTTCTTGAACATGATCACCGTTGACGATGGAAAGCGTTTCTGGATCAACTTCGCTGTCTTGAGCTGTTTCCCGTTGGGGGTGACGAGCCGTGGGTAGCGGATGATCTTTGATTCGCTGAAACTTCTGAAGACCATCTCGTGACCAGTGTCGAGCCATTCATCGGCAAAGATGTCTTCTCCAACGAGGACGTAGCGTGGTTGGCGAAACTCCTGGAAGCCGGGATCAAGGATGTCAATCTCGAGATCTTCGAGACTAACCTTCTCGGATCGTGCTTCAAGGTAGTTCTGCCAGAAGAACTTGATGCCCTCGCGGACGTTAGTTGTTCCGCTCTCCCTGAGAACCTTTCGTGATGCTTCCTTGCCGAGTCCCCATTCGCCTGATCTGTAGTTTGGGAAGTTCATGCTGCACCACAGTCGGATGAAGTTGGCGTAGGTGATGTAGCGACCGAGGCGGGGAAGTCGTTCCATGTCCCAGCCTTCGAGAACCCGCATACATTCAGTGAGCGTGCGCGGAGTCCCAAAGTAACGTTTGCCGGCTACATCTAGCGACGGTAGAAGCTCCTCTTGGATGTAGACCTCGATCGCAGAGATGTGTCCGAAGTCGTGACAGACATGAGCGTTCCTCGTGTACAGCACTCCTTCCTTCGCCATCTCTTTGAGGTTTAAGAAGTTGAAGTACATTGAGATGCTGGGGGCATATAGCCCGCAGTTGAGGTACCATGTTTCGGGCATTTGCAGCCCGATCGACAGATCGTCTTCAAAGCAGAGGTCAGTGAGATGGACTGAGTATCCCAGCCTGGTGAACTCGTCGTGCAGGATCCTGGTGGTCAGGTCGCCGAACGTTAGCATGCCTGCCTTATGAAGAAAGGACAGGTTATCATGGATGTGATCAGCGTCCACGATCCTTGAGGCAGTGACCTCAAAGAGGCCATCAGCTAGTTTGATGATTTTCATAACCCCTCCTTGAGGGTGTTGAAGGCGTTGTGAAGGTCGAAAAATGCCTTCTAGCGAGTATACACAAAAAGAAGAGTTTTTTCAATAATAAAGCGGGTGTTTAATTTAAAAGCCACCCTTGTGGGTGGCTTTTATTATCAGCTGGCATATCAGCTGTGTGTTCAGTTATTTATTCATTATTGTTTTAATGTTTACCCTTATTGCATTCAAGATGTTTAGTGTTTCATCCCAAAGACCTTTTACGCTAATTCTTGTTCCAACCTTAGCATCTGCTAAAGTTGCTGTTTGTCCGTCTTTCTTGAACTGTGTGTTAGCATCAGTTTTTATTGTTACATTACTGACAATTCCATCGTGAGTATTCTGCACTGTTATGGTGTTTCCACTGACTGCTGTGATTAAGCCTTTAGTTTTTGCCCGGTGGGTATTAGCTGGCATGTCTAGTACTGTTTTTGCAACAATAGTTGTTCCTGTTAAAGTTCCTTTAACAACTACCTTGTCATTTACTTTGAGATCAGCAAGAACAATGCTTCTTTCAAATGGGTGTCTCATTTGAGCGTTTGCTGTGGTAACTGTATAAACAGTTCCATTTGCGTCAGTTAAAGTAAAACCGGTTGTGTTGACAGCAGTTACTTTTCCTGTAAATGCTCGATGTTCGTCGTTTTCAAAGTGCTCATTGAACTGTGTTCTAATTTCAGACTGACGATCTTCTTTTTTGTTGTCATCTTTGTTATGTGCTGAAGCTGCGAATGGCAAAATGGTTGTTAATGCCACAGCTCCTATAGCGGCGTATTTTCTTAAGTTTTTCATAGTTTTGTCCCTTTCTTGATTTATGTATTAAGAGATTTGATTTTTAAGGCTTCTCGACCTTTTGCATATGTATAACGGGGTGGGAAGCGGTTTCTTACAGCATGTTTTTTAGTGTATAATGGGTGTCAATGAATGAACTAGATTTTGAAAAAACGTATAATGAATTTGCTGACAGTATTTTCAGGCATTGTTTTTTCCGTGTATCTAGTAGGGAAGTAGCTAAGGATTTAACTCAAGAAACCTTTGTTAAAACATGGCAGGCTTTAGAAAAAGGCAAAGAAGTATACAATATGAAGGCTTTTCTGTATAAGGTTGCAACCAACCTAATTATTGATTACTACAGGAAGCATAAGGAAGTTTCCTTAGATGACTTGCAAGAAAAAGGCGTGGATTTCGTTAAAGAGAGTAGACAAGCACCGGATTTTATGGACTTACAGGTAGTTTTAAGGGAAGTATACAGTTTACCTGAAAAATATCGGCAGGTCTTAATGATGCGGTATATTGAAGACCTTTCTGTTATTGAGATAGCGGATATGATCAGTGTTTCTGAAAATACCGTTTCAGTACAGATTCACAGAGGTATTCAGATGATAAAAAAGAATTTAAACATAGAAGAATTAAATGAATAACGAAAGATTTGAAAAATTAATAGCCATTCTAAGATCTGTAAGCTTAAGCAGTGAAGAGAAAGCAGAGATGTTTAGAAACATCAAAACTGCGATAGCTGAGGATGCTTTTAGGGAAGAATTAAAACCTAAAGCGTTTTCTTCTTTTAACTTTGGCTTTTTAAGAATCTTTGCTAACAGATACGCAATTGCAGTTGTTTGTTTAGTGGTTTTGGTTGTTTCTTCCGCAGGAATATCACAAGCAGCAGAAAAATCTTTGCCCGGAGATTTCTTGTATCCGGTTAAAATTCAGTTTAATGAAAAGATAAAAGCATCGTTTGCTAATACGCCTGTTAAAAAAGCAAAGGTTGAATCTGATCTTACAATTAAGAGATTAGAAGAAGCAGAGGCTTTGTCAGCACAGGGAAAACTTGATGCTCAGAAAAAAGAATCCATAACTAAGAGTTTAACTAAGCATTCTGAAGAAGTTACTAAGAACATTACTAAGGTTCGAGAAAACGTCAGTCATGGTGCTGCTGTTGATTTAGATGATCAGTTAGGATTGTCTTTGGAAGAACATACTAAGGTTTTAGACCAACTCTCTGAAGGGACAGAAGATGCCAAAGAGCCTGAAGAGCAAAAACAGTCTTTTGAAAACAAACATGATGGTTCTCAGAATGATTCTAAACGGGTCATAAAAGAGTTAAAGAATAGAGCGGAAAAATCATCACATCGAAAAGATGATACAAACAACCGTGTTAATGAAGGAACAGTTCCCGTGCAATAAAAAACACCCTCCTTGTTGTTGTTTGACAGTTTTTTTCTTAGGGCGTATACTATATTTAGTTAATCTCACTGTCTTCTCATTTACGGGACGGCAGTTTTTATTTATACTATTTTTATGAGAGCAATAGTTTTTATTGACGGGAATAATTTTTATAACAAGCTGAAAGAGCTTTGTGGAAACGAGAAGAGATATCGTCTTTCTGATTTTGATTATGCTGCTTTTTCTAAAAGGCTAGTAAAAGATGATGAACTTGTTGAGGTGAGATATTATTTAGGTGCTTTGAAAAGACAGGGGGACGATAAGACAGAGAAGATGTATGCTGATCAACAAAGGTTTTTTGCAAAGCTACAGAAGCTAAATGTCAAAATTATCCTTGGTCAGATTATACAACATCCGGATAAGAGTTTTCATGAAAAGGGCGTCGATGTAAGGATAGCAGTTGAAATGATTAGGCTGGCTAGAGAGAACAAGTATGATATCGCGTATTTAATAAGTTCAGATACGGATTTGGTACCGGCCGTAGAAGAAGTTTTAAAGTTCAACAAATCGTTGCATTATGTTTGTTTTCCAACAGGGCAATCTTTTGGGATTACAAAAGCAGTTGGTAGAAATATAACGTTATTGCGTTTTGAAGATATTAAAACTTTTCTACTTTTGAAAAAATAGCTTTTTACAAGGTTAAGCACCCCCCCCCTATCTATTTTTCTCGTTCTGTGTCATACTAGCTTGCAACTCATATTTAGAAAAATCGTCGAGCTTCACAAATATATTGGAATTTGCACACTTATTTTTAAAAAACAATCTCATGAACGGTATAGTTAAGAAAAAGACTGACAAGGGTTTTGGTTTCATTACCCCAGACGGTCAAGACAAAGACCTGTTCTTTCACAGAAACTCCTTAGTTGGAGTTACCTTTGAAGAGCTTCAAGAAGGTGACAAAGTCACTTTTGATATTGAAGATTCAGAAAAAGGAAAGAACGCAGTCAACGTAAAGCGCGCTTAAGCTCTTTATATCTAAAACAACCCTTTTAAAAGGGTTGTTTTTTTGTTTGACCTAATTTGTTTGTAGTGGAATAATTTAAGTGTTAGCAGGTTCTCTGGTCCTAAGCGCGGAGGCGCAATGGCAAAGCGTTCTGTTCGTTTGCAAAGCTCCAGCGCTAGATTTGAAGAACCAAGCGACGCGGAGTTGGTGAGGCGATTCCTTGCTGGTGATGAGCTTGCATTCAATGAGCTCTATAGCAGGCACCGTCAGAGGATGTATGAGGATGCGCTTGTGCTCTTGAAAGGAGACCCCGATGTTGCGGAGGAAATTGTTGAGGTTTGCTGGTTGAAGGTTTTGCGCAACCTGTCAACCTTCAACGGTCGTGGAGCCTTTGAGGGTTGGGTGTACAGGATCTTGCGTAACCTCATCAAGGATCAATACAAGAAGGGAGCGTACAAGTACTGCGAAACGTTCCCACCCGGCTTTGAGTTCGAGGAGTGGTGTCCTGCACATCCGTCTCTGGATCCTTTGGAGCAGTTGATCCAGAAGGAGGAGGTGGATCGGGTGATGGCTCGCTTGGGTAGTTTGCCCACTAGTCTTCATATGAGCTTTTTTTTGGTTCATATTGAAGGGCGCCCATATGGTGAAGTGGCTGGGATGCTTGACACGACTGTTGGCGCCTTGAAGATGAGGATACATCGGGCAAGGATTGCTCTTCAAGAAGTGGTAACAAGGTAACACGGAAACGGAGGAAAGCGGTTCCCGTCCCAGTTTCTGGGACGGGGCGAAAGAGGGGCTAATTGGGATGTTTGGTGGGCATCCTTTTTTTGTTTCCCTTTTTTAATGTAATATATCTTTATGACTACAGCAGAGGTGTTAGTAAAATGCCTTGAAGCACAGGGCGTGAAATATGTTTTTGGTATTCCAGGAGAAGAGAATCTTGTTTTCTTGGAAGCCTTAAGGACTTCATCTATTACTCTTGTCATTACGAGACATGAACAAGCTGCTGTTTTTATGGCAGCTACATTTGGTAGATTAACAGGAAAAGCAGGTGTTGCGTTATCAACTCTTGGTCCTGGGGCAACTAATCTTGTAACAGGCGTTGCGTATGCTCAGCTTGGTGGTATGCCTCTTCTGGTTATTACAGGTCAAAAACCAGTTCGAAAAAGCAAGCAAGGACGTTTTCAAATCATTGATGTCATTTCAATGATGAAACCTCTGACTAAGATGACCGCAAGAATTGATGATCCTTCTTCTTCTGCGGAGCTTGTTAGAAAAGCTTTTGAGGTTGCGGAGACAGAGAGACCTGGGGCTGTGCATTTAGAATTACCTGAAGACATTGCTTCTGAAGAAGTTGTTGGTGATGTTAACGTTAACGCGAATGTTAAACCCTACAGAGAAGCTCCAAGTAAAGAAAGCATTTTTAAGGCTTCAGAGTTAATTCAGAATGCAAAACATCCTGTTGTTTTGATTGCTGCTGGTGCTAACAGAAAACGTATTCATAGAGAACTTTCTTCTTTCATTGAAAAAACAAAGATTCCTTTTGTAACAACTCAAATGGGGAAAGGGGTTTTAGATGAAATGTCTCCAAGCTATCTAGGAACAACAGCTTTAAGCGCTAATGACTATGTTCACTGTGCTTTGGAACGTTCTGATTTAATTTTATGTATTGGTCATGATACTGTTGAAAAACCTCCTGTAATTATGATTCCAAGCAAGAGAGAGGTCATTCATATGAATTTTTATGCTGCTTCTAAAGAAGAGATTTTAGATGATGTGTATGTTCCATCGCATCAGGTGGTTGGGGATATAGCGCTGGGGTTAAAGGAGTTAACCAAGGCTATTACTCCGCAGTCTTCTTGGGACATACAATATTTTAATAGGGTTGCTGAAAAGATGAGAAAGCAGATAACGGAAAAGTCTGATAGCTCTTCTTTTCCTTTAAAACCACAAAGAATTGTTTCTGATTTACAAACTGTTTTAGGAGAGTCTGAATTTGGGATTTTGTGTTTAGATAACGGGATGTACAAGCTTTGGATTGCAAGAGGTTTTTTTGCTAGAGAACAAAACAGCGTTTTGTTAGACAATGCTCTTGCAACAATGGGGGCTGGTTTACCATCAGCCATTGCGGCTAAAATGTTAAACCCAGACAAAAAGGTTTTGGCAGTTGTTGGTGATGGTGGATTTATGATGTCTTCTTCTGAGCTTGAAACCGCAAAACGTTTGAATCTTGATCTTGTTGTTTTAGTTTTGAATGACAGCGGTTATGGTATGATTAAATGGAAACAAGAAGCTGATGGTTTAACTAATTTTGGGCTTGATTTTAATAATCCGGACTTTGTTAAGTTTGCAGAAAGCTTTGGTGCAAAAGGAGTTCGTATTAAAGAAGCAGGGGAATTAAAACCTGTTTTGGTGAGTGCTTTTGCAGAAGGAGGTATTCATGTCATTGATTGTCCAATTGACTACACTGAAAATGTTTTAGTTTTTAACAAAGAGTTAAAAGAAAAAACTTGTGATCTTTAATTAAAAAGTTATGTCTATACAAACACTTAATCCAGCAACTGGAAAGGTTGTAAAAGAGTTTTCTGAGATATCAGACCAAGAATTAGAACAAAAACTTGCCCTTGTAGAGCGTGCTTTTCAAGTTTGGAGAAAAACTTCTTTTAAAGAGCGTGCTTATTTAATGATGAAGTTAGGTATATATTTAGTTGAGAATCAAGCTAAGTTAGGTGCTTTGCAGACTTTGGAAATGGGTAAGACAATTTCAAGTTCAGAAGGAAGTGCTGCAAAGTGTGGTTTAGTTTGTGAGTATTATGCTGAGAATGCTGAGAAAATGCTTTCAGATGAAGTTGTTGTTACAGATGATTCAGAAGCATATGTTTCTTTTGATCCGCTTGGGATTGTTTTAGCAGTAATGCCATGGAATTTTCCTTTGTGGCAAGTATATCGTTTTGCAGCACCTGCTTTAATGGCGGGGAATGTTGCTTTGTTAAAGCATGCTTCTAATGTTCCTCAGTGTGCTTTAGCGATTGAAGAATCTTTTAAAGCAGTTGGTTTTCCTGATGGTGTTTTTCAAACCCTTCTTGTTTCTTCTCAACGAACAGAAAAGATCATACGAGACAAAAGAGTTAAAGCTGTAACTTTAACAGGAAGTGAAAAAGCAGGAGCAAGTGTTGCTTCCATTGCAGCGTCAGAGATTAAAAAAGCGGTTTTAGAACTAGGAGGTAGTGATCCTTTTGTTGTGTTTGCAGATGCTGATTTAGAAAATACTGTTAAACAAGCTGTTTCTGCGAGACTTCAAAACAATACAGGTCAAAGCTGTATTTCTTCAAAACGTTTCATTGTTGCAAAGAGTATTGTCGATCAGTTTACAAGTGGGGTTGTTTCAGAGATTTCTAAGTTAAAGATCGGTGATCCAAGTGATAGAAGTGTTGATGTTGGACCTTTAGCAACAGAACAGATTTTAAATGATATTGAAAAACAGGTTAAAGATTCCATTTTAATTGGGGCGAAGTTAGAGGTGGGTGGAAAAAGAATTGGAGATATTGGATATTTTTACGCTCCAACAGTTTTAACTAATGTTAAAAAAGGAATGCCAGTCTATGATCAGGAAACATTTGGTCCAGTTCTTGCTATCATTTCTTTTGATGACTCAGTAGAGGATCGCGGTTTTGCACAAGCTATGAGTCTTGCAAATGACACAGAGTTTGGTTTAGGAGCATCTGTTTGGACAAAGGATATTGCTCTTGCAAAGAAGGCAACAAGAACTATTGAAGCTGGAAGTGTTTTTGTTAATACTCCTGTTAAATCAGACCCAAGGTTGCCGTTTGGAGGGATTAAACGCTCTGGATATGGTAGAGAGCTTTCAAGTTATGGAATTAGAGAGTTTGTAAATATTAAGAGTATCAGGATTAAGTAGTTGGTATTTGTTTTTTGTTCTAAAAATTGCTAATATATCAATATATTGAAAAAATAATGAAGCAAAGGAAAAATATGGAAAAAAATACAAACAACGATTCCTGTTACTGCGACGGGAAGTATTGCTGTGGTAATCACGGTTTTTTTCACCGTAACCCATTTTGGCGCATTGCCAAGGTTCTGTTTATCGCTTTAATTATTTTGTTGGTTTTTAAGATCGGCATTGGTGTTGGTATGTATGGTTCAGGATTTAGAGCAACCTTTGGTAATAACTCAATGATGCTTAGTAATGGATTTACTACCTCAGTAGGTTCTGGTCCTAACATGATGTACTCATTTGGTAAGATTGGTGCTTTTGCAGTAAGCAGAGTTTCTGGAACAATCGCAAGCATTGATGGAAATGAAATTACTTTGAATGATAACTCAGGAGAACAGCAAACAATATATACATCTGCTTCAACAGTGATTATGTCAGACAATGTTGAAATTCCGCTTTCAGACTTGAAAGCAAAGCAGTTTGTCGTTGTATTGGTTTCAGATGACTTAGTTGCTCAAAGCATTGAAGTAAAGTAACAAGAAAAGTTAAAACACCCCAGAGAAATCTAGGGGTGTTTTTGTTTTGACCAGATTTCTTTTTTATGTTAATTTGATTCAATCCGTGATTTGATGTATTCCCAAACCTTGGAGGGCCAGATGCAGCGGATTTTGTTGCAGTTTATCAGTTTCGCTCTGTTTGTTCTGACCTTGCAGGGACAAGGGAATAGGCAGAGTGACTGTCCTCGTTGCAAGACGGATTCAGGTCTTGTCATTAACTTTGATACCGCTACGGCAAGGTATCAGATTGAGGGGGTTGTCCAGGACGTCTTGCAGATTCGGCCAGTTCTTGCCAAGAATCCATGTGACTCGGCTGCAGGTGCCAAGCTCCAGTGGTTCTTTGCTGGCACTGTGCTTGATTCTGTTAGGGCTGATCTTTCAAGGTCCTGCAGGAACAAGAACCAGCCGCGTTTTACGCGCTCCAAATCGCAGCTTAGGCAGATCAAGATCATCACGAGCGACAGTGCAGTTGTTCAGAGTCACGAGAGTTTCGGTCTGTTCTTCTGGTGGAGTGGAACGTGGCACTGGACCGCAAGACGTTCTGAAGACAACCGTTGGCGGCTATATACTGTAGGCCGTCGCAAACCATAGGGAGGAATATGTTTTCAAAAGCCTTTTTGTCGAAGCTTCTCTTCCAGGTGCTCCGTATTGTTCTGTGCCTGCTTGGAATCTTCGGACTTTGGCTAGTAGGAAACACGGCAAACTCTTTGCCTGTGATTCCGCGTTAACCCCAAGACGCCCGTTTCGGTTCCTTTCGAGGAATCGGCGGGCGTTGGTGTTTTGTGGATATGTTTTTTGCATGTATTCTTTTTTTCCATTATCATTCAGTTATGTTTTTAAGTCGTATTACTATAACTATTTCACTTCTTTTTGTTCTTGCTGGTGGCGCCGTCTTTTATATCGCTTACAACAGTTTTGTTGATCAACAGTATGCATTAGCTGAATCTGTTGATGAACAAACTATTCGCATGTTAAAAGATGCTCGTGGAAAAAAGGCTTTTCTTGAAATACTCAAGAGCAAACCCATTCCGCCTGTCATTACGCAATAGTTAATATATATTTAATGTTGTTGTGTTAATCTGGATTCATGTCCAGATTTTTTCGTTATATCATAATCTTTGTTCTATGTTTTGGTTTCTGGTTTTTGTTTGCCCAGAATCTTTCTTTACGTGAAAGACTTTTAGAGAATGGTTATGCACAAACAAAGGTTTTGTATTCCAGAGATGACAAGATTGACGAGGCTTTGGTTTCTGAAATACAGGCTGCTGAAAAGTTCGTGTATTTTGCAGTGTATACGATGACTAAGGAGAATATTGTAAATGCTTTGATTGCAGCAAAACTTCGTGGGCTTGAGGTTTTAGGTGTTCTTGATTTTAAACAGATTGGTATACCGGAAGAAAAGCCTTGGGTTAATAAGTTAAAAAAATACGGAATCGTTTTAAAGATTCCGGAAAAAGAAACAGGCTTGATGCATTTGAAGATGTTGGTTACAGACAAAGCATATGCTTCAGGAAGTTTTAACTACACTGTTTCAGCCGCAGATTACAATGATGAGGTCTTAGAGATTGGTAGGGTAGAGGGGATCAGAAAGCAATATTTGGGTGTTTTTAAGCGGCTTTTTGAGAGCTACTAGGTTTTTCAAGATGCAGGAATTTAACAAGCCTTTCAACTATTTTTTGAATTGTTCCTTGGTTTAAATGTTCAATTAATTCATGAATTTCTGCTTCATTGGCTGTGCTCATTGTTCTTAGTTTTTTGAAGAAGTCTAAGGGAAGTGTTCCGTCAAATAGTTCTTGAAGCTCTTTTGTTTCTAGGTTTGTGTTTTCAAACATCCCTTTTTTGATTGCTCCCCAAACAGTTTCCTGATCAAAACCTGTTTGAGCGGATATTTTTGCGATTACAGCATCAATTAGCAGAACCGCGCTCTCGTAGTTGTAGCTTTTTGCTTGGTCTATCTTTTTAAAGTTAGCTGAAGATTTAAAGTATTTTTCTGTTAATTCGCGGGCAAGTTTTTCTGTAACACCTTCGTTCCAAACTTGATAGCTGTTAAAATGTTGATACCCAACATATCCTAATGTTTGAAGTTCTGTTGTTGCATGTATTTGTTCGTGTGTTAGGACTGCAACGAGGTATGCTCTGAATCCATCCTTGCTTAAAAAGGGGTTTTGTCTTTCTGCTTGCTGTTCCATTCCCGTAAAGTCTACTTGTATCTCATTGGTTGAAGAGTCATAGAAAGAAATTGGAATTGAATCATCTTTTGCTCTTGTCTCTGTTTCTCCTATTCTTGCTGTGTCTAGGAAGTTTAAAGAGCCGCCTTTTTCTCTCCCACATTTTTCTGCTTCCTCTTGGAGTAAGCGGCGCATTAGATCAAGATCAATGCCTTGAAGCGCTTCGTTAAATTCAGGACTTCTTTCAGACAAGTATTCATATTGACCAGATTCGCCATTTTCAACACCCGATGTTTCTTTTAACATGTTAGTCTTCTTGACGTTTAATCCTTCTTTCAACCTCTCTCTTTTTTATACTGCTCCTTTTATCATATTTCTTTTTGCCTTTTCCAATCCCAATCTTTATCTTAACTAATCCTTTTCTACCAACAAAGATTTCAAGCGGAATTATTATTGTTCCTTTTTCCTTCCCTATTAAAGAGTTAATCTCGTGTTTGTTTAACAACAACTTTCTGTCTTTTTCAGGATCTGCGTTTTTAGCATTACCAGCGTATTTGTAAGGGGTTACATGTGCTTTAACAAGAAAGGCTTCTGATTTAGGGTTGGTTCGTATTGAAATATATGCTCCTTTTAAAGAGGCTTGTCCTGCTTTTAGGCTTTTAACTTCAGATCCGGATAATACTAAACCAGCGACCATTTCATCTGAAATGGCATAATCAAAGCTTGCTTTTCGGTTGTTTACTAGTATTTTCATAACTTCCTTACTAGTAGTTTATGGTATAATTTAAGATATGAAAAGGTATTTATCAAAGCTTCTTTCAGAGGTTTTAGGGAGCATGTTTGATAACGGGCAAATATCAGCTTTGCCTTCTTTTAATTTCGATATTCCAAGAGAGAATTTTGGAGATTACAGCACTAATGTTGCAATGATCATTGCCAGAGAAGGAAAGTTTCAGCCAAATGATGTTGCTGATATCATAGCTCGTGGAATGCAAGAATTAGACAAAGCAGGGAAGAATATCATTGAAGAGGTTAAAGTTGTTTCTGGTTTTGTGAATATATATCTCTCTAAACAAGCTATTGCAGAGAATGTTTTGAATTTAACAGAAGAGGTTAAGATTGATCAGTTCGGAGTTTCTAAAAAAGTTGTTTTTGAATACTCTTCTCCAAATACAAACAAACCACTACATATTGGACACACCAGAAACGATGTTTTTGGCATGGCATGTATTAATCTTCTTAGAGCAACAGGACATAGTGTTGTTTCCTGCGAGGTCATTAATGATCGTGGTATTCATATTATGAAGAGCATGTTGATGTACTCAAAGTATGGTAATGGGGAAACTCCGGAAAGCGCTGTTTTAAAGCCAGATCATTTCATAGGCAAATACTATCAAATGTTTGCTTCAGAAAATGCAAAATTTGAAGCTTTGAAAAAAACAGAGTTAGAACAAACTTCTTTAGAAAAAGAAGCACAAGACCTCTTACAGAAATGGGAAGCAGGAGATGAGCAGGTTAGAGAGCTTTGGCAGAAAATGAATGATTGGTATTACCAGGGAGTAAAGCAGACATACAAGCGCGAGGGTTCAGAGTTTGATTCTGTTGAACATGAAAGCGATATGTATGACAAAGGCAGAGACTTGGTTTTAGAAGGGGTTAAAAAAGGAGTCTTTCACAAAGATGAGACAGGCGCTGTCTATGTTGATCTTACAGAGCAGGGTTTGGACAAAAAATATCTTTTAAGGAAAGACGGTACAACCATATACATTACTCAAGATATGTATCTTTGGTATTTGCGTGATCAAAAATACCATCCGGATGCAGCCATTGTTGTTACTGCTGCTGAGCAGATCTATCATTTCGCAGTATTAAAGAAAATTTTTGAGCTCTTGGAATTTCCTTGGGCGCAAAGCTTCCAGCATTTGCCCTATGGTTTTGTTTTCTTGGGTAAGAACAAGATCTCTTCTCGTGAAGGCAAGAGTGTTTCAGCTGATGAGCTTTTAGAGATTACTAAAGAGCGTGTTGCTGAAACAATGCGTAATTCCTTGAAGATTAAAGGTTCTGCAGATGACGATGTTTTGTTAGAAACAGTTGCATTTGGTGCCATCAAGTACGGGTACTTAAAGTTTGATCCAAACACTCAAATATATTTTGATTTAGAAGAAACTGTAGCCATAGAAGGGAACACAGGGCCATATTTGCAATATACTTATGCGCGTATTAAAAGCATTCTTTCTAAAGCTGGAGATGTTGTTAGGGAAGCACCTCTTGGGCTATCAGAAAAAACTGAATTAGCACTGGCAAGACATTTAATGCACTATGACGAAGCTGTGGTTAAAGCAGCGAGGGATTTTAGACCAACTGCAGTTTGTAGCTATCTTTTTGAGTTAGCTTCGAAGTTTAACTCTTTTTACGATCAAGTTTCTGTGTTACAAGCAGAAACAGAAAAACAAAAACAACAGCGTTTAGTTTTGTTGCTTTCAGTTGCAAATGTTTTGCAGCACGGTTTAGCTTTGTTGGGAATTAAAACAGTAGAGCAAATGTAATCTTTAGTTGTTTTAAAAACATCCATAAAATATGGGTGTTTTTTTTAGCTACATTCAACATTCTAGCGCAACACCCTCATTAAATATCTGGTGAGGCGTTT